>JAEYRD010000209.1 GCA_023435725.1 Pseudomonadota bacterium
GAGCCCGGAGGTCGATCCGGCGGCGGCAGCCTTGCCAAAATTCACCATCCAGAAGTCGACGGTCGTACTGCCGCCAGCCGCGATCGTCGTGCTGCTCACACCATCGAACGACGCCGTCAAATCGGGCAGCACGGGCTGCCCGGCTGCTACACTGTCGATGACGCCGTCGGCGAATTTGAAGTTTTCCACGGTCGCAACTGTATCGGTGCCATCGGGCGATCCGCTGCGCTGATCGGCGACGGTCCACGTCGCCGTGTGCATGTCGTAGGTGATGAGGTAGTTAGCCCTATTGCCCGAATACACCACCGTATCGATACCGGCGCCGCCGATGATGGTGTCGTTGCCGCCCCCACCGGTGATCGTATCGTTGCCGGCGCCGCCGGTCAGTACGTTGGCAATGGCGTTGCCCACGATCGTGTCGTTGCCGGACCCACCGATGGCATTGTCGATGTAGGAGCGCGCATCGCCATTGTAGAGATAGGCGTTGTAGACGTTGCCCGAGGCGGAGTGGCCGTCGCCGAGATAGGCCAGTTGCACGGCGGAGAATACCGACGACGCGCCGGGATTGAGATTGATGCTCAGATTCGTCGCGTAGTTCGACAGGTCGTAGGTATCGACGCCGCCGCCGTCCCAGATCGTCTCGTAGATGCGGTTGGCCGAACCACCGACGCCACCGCCCGGCGCAGGCTGGCCAACACCGTTGATGAACTCCTGCCCACTGGTCGGGCTCCAGGTGTAGACCGTGTTGCCGCTCTGGGTGGTATAGTTTGCGCCGTACATCGCCTGCAGCGCGAGGATATCGTTGGCCATGTAGGTCTGCGGATATCCGTAGGCCTCATTGGTGTAGCCAGTCGTCGTCGACGCGCCGACATAGCTGCGATAGCTCATGACGGTGTATTCGCTGTCGTCATGCGCACTCGGCACCGCGACGTCGGCGGGGCCGCCGGTCTCCTGGCTGTGCTTGAGGCCGATTGCGTGGCCGAGTTCGTGCAGCGCGGTCGTGAAATAGTAATTCCCGAGCTTCGCCTGCGTGTAGTCGTAATAGGTCCCGAACCAGATGTCGCCGCCGGCCGCATAGTTGCCGGGATAGTAGGCGTACGAGGTCGGATTGGCCGCTGGCGACTGCGCGATCATGATGTCGGCGCCGTTGGTGCCCGCGTACTGAATGTCAGCGTTGGTGTAGCTGCGGATCAATCCGATCGCGTAGTTGATCGCCGCCTGCATCTGGCTTGGCGCCGAGGCGAAGCCCGACGTGGTCGGCTCGCTGCCGCCGCCGCCGTAGGGATAGGAGTAGTCGCTGGACGCGTCCGGAAAGCTGTACGTGATCGTGCCGGTCCATTTGGAGCCGGACAGCAGGCCGTCGATGTCGGCGTTGTTGGTGGCACTGACGTAAACAGAGGTAGCCAATGGACTCTCCGGAGCAACGCATCGCGCGATTCGCGGCGCAGGTGCGTGATTCTAGCTCGGGAGTTATACGTTTCGTTAAACTTGGCAGCGCACACGTCCCCCTTCCATAAGGCCGTGTTAGCCATCAAATTCCGTAATCATACGGGCGGGGCGGGAGCAGGCTCCTGCCTGCGGGTAAGTTTGTAAAGGAAGTCATGAAACCAGGCCTATTTTCAGCCGGTCTGATCGGTCTCGTGGCGGTGCTCGCAGGGCCGGATCATCTGCCCATCGGAGAACAGCTTGTCATGGTCGGGAAAGCCAATGCGGACGACGGCGGCAAGGAAAGCGGCAAGGCAGGACGCGCCCCCTCCATGCCAATGGCCCGCGATCCTTCCGTCGCGGTGACGGAGGAGTACGAAGCCGCCCGCCGGAAGGGAACGCGGGAGGCGTTCGAGCTCTTCATTGCGCGCCACGGCGATGACCCGCTGGCCGAGCAGGCACGTGCCGAGCTGAAGCAGCTGTCGCGCTAGTCCCCTTTCACACAGCGCAGCAAGCCGAGTCAGGCCAGACCCCCGGCAGGCACCGCATTTCGGCAGGCGGCATCCGCGCCGGCCCAGGCTTGCCGCATGATCTTTCGGCACTATGGTAGGCCCCCAATCTGCCCCGGAGCCTATCAAGATGCCCTTCCCGCATGCCTCGGAAGCCCTGTCGCGCTTCACCGTGCTCGATTTGACCCGTGTCCGGTCTGGCCCCACCTGCGTGCGGCAGCTCGCGGACTGGGGCGCCAATGTCGTCAAGATCGACGCGCTGACCGAGGATGCCGGGGGCGAGCAGCCCGGCGGGCCGCGGCGGGGGTCGGACTTCCAGAATTTGCACCGCAACAAGCGCGCGATGACGCTGAACCTGAAGGATGAGCGCGGGCTCGCGGTATTCAAGCGCCTCGCCGCCAGGGCCGACGTCGTGGTCGAGAATTTCCGGCCCGACGTGAAGAAGAAGCTCGGCATCGACTATGAGAGCCTGCGCGAGATCAATCCGCGCATCGTCTATGGCAGCATCTCCGGCTTCGGCCAGGACGGCCCCTATCACAAGCGGCCGGGCTTCGATCAGATCGCGCAAGGTATGGGCGGGCTGATGTCGATCACCGGCGCGCCGGGCGAAGGCCCGATGCGGGTCGGCATTCCCGTCGCCGACCTCACCGCGGGCCTGTTCTGCGCCATGGGCATCCTCACCGCGCTGCTCGAGCGCGAAGTCTCCGGCAAAGGCCAGTGGGTGCAGACCTCGCTGCTCCAGGCGCAGATCTTCATGCTCGACTTCCAGGCCGCGCGCTGGCTGATGGAGAAGGAGGTCGCCAAGCAGGCCGGCAACAACCATCCGACCAGCATTCCGACCGGCGTGTTCAAGACCTCGGACGGCTACATCAACATCGCCACGACCGGCGGGCGGATCTGGGAGCGATGCGCGCAGGCGATCGGCGCGCCTGAGCTGTACAGCCATCCGGATTATGCGACCGCACCTTCCCGTTCCAAGAACCGCGACGCGCTCAACGCCGAGATCGAGAAGCGCACCGTGACGAAGTCGACCGAGACCTGGGTCTGTGAACTCAACGAGGCCGGCGTGCCTTGCGGGCCGATCTATGCCATCGACCAGATGTTCGAGGACGCCCAAGTCAAGCATCTCGGCATCGCACAGGACGTGCCGAACGACGAAGACCGTCAGATCCGCCTGGTCGGCCAGCCCGTGACGCTGTCGCGCACGCCGAGCAAGATGGTGGCGCGACCGCCGGAATTCGGCGAGCAGACCGACGAGGTGCTGGCCGAATTTGGCTTCTCGGAGCGGGAGATCACGGTGCTAAGAGAAGCTAAAGTTGTGTAGACAAAGCGCCGCGCGAGCGGCGCTCCCTGAGCGGGGCCCTCTTGATGAGCAATAGAGTCCCGCTGCAGTCCGCGACGACGGCGAGGCTCCACGCTGCATCGATGGCGAGCCAGGCCGCAAGCATCTCGCCTGTCCAAAGGTGCAGGAAGATCGGGACCAGGAGAAGCTGCTGGGCCAGAGCAAGAAAGGTCTGAACCGGGTTCGCCGACCAGCCTTGCATCAAGCGTCGATGCGACCTCCGCCTCCAATCTCCGTCGAATGCGTCGCCTTGGCCAGCATCGCGTTGCGCACTCGTCAAGCCCGCGTCCCTCCTCGCCACCGCGCAGAATGAGACACGCCCAGGCCGACATCCACAAGATGACCGGAGCATGTGCTCGACCGATTTCGTTCAATCAGCAGTTGATTCCCATGATGGAAAACGCCAATTTGCCAAAATCGCAATTCTGCGCTCGGATGGCCTTTTGGAGCGCTTGGAAAGCCGGGGCAATGCCGCAAAATCAGGGAGATTTCAACGGCCTGTTTCCGAAAGGAGCCGCGCGGGTCAACGGTCGTATGCGCAAGATGATCGCGGGCGCTCTGGTGGTAGGCGCGGGTGCAGCACTTGTCCTTGGACCCTATCGGAAGTTCATGGTCAACGAATGGCGTGAACGGGCTTTGGGGGGCTTGCCCATTCTGTTTGTTCCTGACTGTCCCACCACGTCGCGCGATTTCAAATGCGGCGACAGATACGCGATCGAGTTTCGAAAGACGGGCGACAGAGGCTGGTGTCAGCGGGTTCGGCACAACGACGAGCGCGAAACGGTGGAGACCTGCGGCATTGATCCCGACGCCACCGACTTCTCTCCCTCCTGGCGCCATTTCGCCATTGGCGACATCCAGCTCGACTACTCCTGGAGGGGACGCCCCCTGCGCCGAGGCTTCGGATACGTCGGCTGGCTCACGACGCCTGAGGACTACGCGTTGCGGCAGATGCGGAAACTGGCGGTGCGATAATCGTTGGCTGACGCAGAATCCGTTCTCCAGATGCAGAAAGACTCCATGCTCAACGCGATCAACAGGATCGTCACAGGTTACGGCCTCGCCCTGCTCGCTGTCGTCTTCACGGCGAATATCTTCGCCTCCATCTACGGCCTCGACAATATCAGCATGGTGCAGGCCTTCGGGCTGGATGAAGCAAGATACGTGATGAAGCTGAGGGTAAGTCTCGAACAGAGCACGCTCGATCCAGACATGTTCTTCAGCTACGGCAATCTCTACGACACCGTCGGCTATTATTGGATATCGCTCTTCGAGCGGTTTGGCTGGACCATCAACACTCAGCTCATCGGCTTCGTTCTCCGCTTCATCTCCATCGTTGCCGGCGTTCTCTCCGGCCTCGCGCTGTGGGGGTTGAGCGAGCATCTCGGATTGCCGAGGATCGTCGCGGCGGGCGTTGGCCTTGGTCTGGTGACCATGCCGGATTTCATGATCCTTTCCCGCACGATGCACCCTGACACGTTGCAAACCCTCTTCGTCGTGCTTGGCCTCGGCACGTCTCTCATCCGGCCAAGCTTCGGATTTGCACTGTTGTCGGCATTCTGGGCTGGACTTGCCTTCAGTACAAAGTATGTCGGCGCCGCGATCCTGCCGTTCAGCTTTCTTCCTCTCGCCCTGACCACGCTGGCAAGCCATCCGATCTCGCTTCTGCTCCTGGCGAGACTCTTCGGCCAAGGGCTGGCGATGATCGCCGTCTTCGCGGCCGTCTTCGTCATCACAAATCCCTATGCGGTCAGGGATTTCAGCATGTTCTATGAGGCCTTCATCTGGCAGATCAAATACAGCAGCACGGGACATGGCATCGTCGAGCCCGCGGATCCGGCGCTCTGGCTCATTCCCCTCAAGCAGCAATTCGGTCTCGGACTGATCTACCTGTTTAGCGGATGGTTCCTGGCCTGTCTGTTTCTACTGGTCCGTTTGCGCGACATCGGCTGGCGTGCAGCCAGCCTTTCCGCAGAGACGCGGACCAGTTTCGTGCTCGCTCTCTATGTCTTCGTTGCCTCCGCACACCTGGCGATTTCCATCAACGATCGCGAACCTCGCTTCACCTATCACATCGTTCCGTTCCTCCTCTTGCTGAGCACGGCAACATGGCTCAAGGCGCTACTGGTCCTGACCAAGAAATTTGTTCCGCCGGCGTGGATCACGGCAGCATTCGCAACGCTCCTGATGGCATGCGCCTCTGCGCAGGCCGGATCCGACCTTCGGAAAATGGCGACTGAAACAACAAAGCTGGAAGCGGAATCGATCGTGTTCGGCAATTCCATCTCGCTCAAATATCCCGGCGCGACCAAGGTTCTGGCCGACTCCTACACCTATCTGCCGCCGGTCATGGCGAACGTGACCTATACGACCCTCCAGACGAAGGAGCTGCTCGGGAATGAAGCCCCCGAACTCATCGTCCTCACCCGCGGAGCAACCGGCAACTACATCTGGAAGGAGCCGGGAACTTCGTTTAAGGAGAGGAAATTCGTGAGGGACCTGCGTTATGCTGCGACCCCTCAGGTCGAAGCCTACGTGAACGACCTGCTCTCACCCGCATCAGGCTGGTCACTGGTTGCCGAGAACAGCTCCGAAGTGCTGTTTGCGCGAAACCGATGAAGTACCGCCCCGCGAAGCGGAACGGGTGGCTTCGTTCATGACGCCCACCGCTCCGATCCGAGTAGGACGGGTGGACATTCCCATCGCACGACGAGAAACCTGAAATCATTTTGGCGAGAAGTTGGCCGTGAAGACAATCAGTGTCGTGACCCCATGCTTCAACGAAGAGCTCAACATCCGAGACTGCCATGAGGCGGTTCGCAGGGTGTTCGACGAGAAGCTGCAGGAGTACCAGCGAGAGCATATCTTCTGCGACAACGCTTCCGAAGACCGCACCGTGGAGATCCTGCGGGACATCGCTGCCACCGACAAGTCGGTGCGAATCATCGTCAATGCGCGCAACTTCGGACCGCTTCGCAACACCTTCAACGGCGTGATGGCCTCACGCGGCGATGCCGTGCTCCTCTTCATGCCGGCCGACCTCCAGGATCCGCCGGAGCTGATCCCCGACTTCGTCAAGCTATGGGAAGCGGGCAACGAGATCGTCTATGGCATTCGCGCGGTGCGCGAGGAAGGGCGCCTCATGCGCAGCATCCGCGGGGCCTATTACCGCGTGCTGACGCGCTTCTCCGAAGTCAAGGTGCCGCCGGGGGTCGGCGACTTCCAGCTCGCCGACCGCAACGTGGTCGAACGGATGCGGCAGGTGCGCGACGGATATCCGTTCATGCGGATGATGACCTTCGAATGCGGCGGCCGCGCCGTCGGCGTGCCCTACACCTGGCGCGCGCGCAAGAAGGGACTGTCGAAAAATCGCGCGGCGGCCCTCATCGACCAGGGTATCAATGGCCTGGTCTCCTTCACGTCGGCGCCGCTGCGGTTCGGCCTGTATGCCGGCTTCGCGCTGTCCTTCGTGAGCATCGCCTACGCCGTCATCAATCTGCTGCTCGGTCTGGTCCTCTATCAGCGCCTTGCCGAGCCCGGCATATTGACCCTCATCGTTGCGATGTTCTTCTTCGGCGGCGTGCAGCTCTTCTTCATGGGAATGATCGGCGAATACGTTCTGGCGATCTACGGCCAGGTCCGCGAAAAGCCCGTCGTGTTTGAGCGCGAGCGCGTCAATTTCGACGGGCCGCCCAACCCTTGAGCATGATCCGGAAAAGTGTGAAGCGGAGATCATGCTCAAACAATGACCTAAGGCGCGATGACGATTCATCCCAGTCTCATCGTGCGTCAGGATTTACGTCGTGCCCTGCTCCGCCGCTTCGTGCCAGGCGAGCGTTTCGCGCAATCCCTGATCGAGCCCGATCGCGGGACGCCAGCCCAGAGCTTCCAGCCGCGTCACGTCCGCCGCGAGCACCATGACCTGATCCGGCCGATACGGCACTTCGCCAAGGCCGAGCTCGCCGGCACCGATCAGGTCGCGCAGCCGCCTCACGGTGTCGCGGAGCTGCGGCGCATCGGGGCTGCCGAGATTGTAGGTGCCTTGCGCCGCCGAGCTTGCGAGCACCAGGCGCACGGCGGCAGCTGCATCGCGGGCATGGAGGAAGCCCCAGCGCTGCTCGCAGCCCGTCAGGGCCATCCGCCCGTTGGCGCGCAGAGTCCGGATCAGGCTCGGAATCAGCCAGGACTCGCCGTCCTTCGGCCCGTAGGTCGAGAATATCCGCAGCCAGGCGAAGCGCAGCTCACGCGCGGCGCAGCGGCGCTCGACCATCAGCCCGCTCGCGAGCTTGGCGATGCCGTAGAGCGTCGTCGGGCGCGGCGCATCACTCTCGGTGATTGCACGATCGTAAGGACCGTACTCGGCCTGCGACCCCGCGCCGACGAAGATCGTTGCGCCGGCGTCTGCCGCGAGGTCAACCAACTCCACCGCGTCGACGATGTTGCGCGCCTGATCCTTGCTGTTTCGTTCGCTGTTGCTCACCCCGCGCCAGGCCATGTGCACGATGGCATCCGGCGCAAGCGAGCGGAGTTCCCTGCCGAGCGCGGCCGGAGCATCCAGCGTGCCCTCGATGACGTTGAGGCGATCCAGGATCGCGGCGAGACGCCACGGCCTGGTGCCCGATCGCAGCAGCACCGCAACATCATGTCCTTGCGCGACCAGGTCTTCCGCGACGTAAGACCCCAGAAAGCCCGTGGCGCCCGTCACGAATATACGCATCGCGATCCCGCCAATGCTCTGATGTGACCTGTTGCCGGGTCCATCCTACGTGGTCCGCAGCGCAGCTGGTCTGGGGTAGTCTACGAAGCGATTGCCGTCAGCGTATTCGCTCTCGCCGAGATAGGGAAACTGGTCGTTGATCGGGCGCCCCATCTCGAGCTTCGGCTCGATCAGCGTATGCTCGCTTAGGACTACGTCGATGACGATCGGCCCCCCCGTGAACAACCCCGGCTCGATCTGCTCCAGGCGTTCGATGCGCGCGTAACGCAGGCCGTATGCCGCCGCCAGCGCTCCGAAATCCGGAAGGCTCAGGCCGTCGCGCGAAGCGCTGTAGCGGCTGTGCATGTAGCTGTCCTGGAACTGCTTGATGATCCCGTAGGACCCATTGTTCATCACAATGATCGCGAGATCGAGATTGTTGTGGCGAACGGTCTGCAGCTCCTGGATGTTGAGATGAAAGCCGCCGTCGCCATTGTAGGAAATGACCTGTCGGTCCGGACGGTCGATCTTGGCGCCGATCGCAGCCGGCAACGCATAGCCCATCGGCGAGTTGCCGCCGGGATTGAACAGCGTGTGCCGTTTCACCTTGAACGCCTGGTACAGCCAGCAGACCGCCGCGCCGGTGTCGCCGATGACGACGGCGTCCTCCGCGATGATCTCGTTGACCCGGCGGATGACGTCGTAGGGTGACAGCGAGTTCAATCGTGCGGCCGAAGTGCTGACTTCCTTGTGGTAGTAGCGCCGCTTCATCTCGGCGACGTAGCCGCTCCACTCCGGGTCCGGGGGCTGGACATCCAGTCCACGCAGCACGTCCGGCAGCTCGGCGAAATCCAGATGGCTGACGCGGTAGCCATCGTTGCTATACTTGGCCAGCTCCTCCTCGTCGATATCGACGACATGGACGGTGGCGCCCGTCGCGAATTGTTTGGTGTTGCCGGAGCGCTGGCGATTATCCAGCCGGCTGCCGAGCACCAGCACGAGATCGGCGTTCTGCAAGACGAAATTCGAGCCGCGGTTTCCGTAGACACCAATCTGCCCGACGAAACCCGGGTGATCGTGATCGAAGTAACTCAGGCCGGCCCAGCTCGCGACAAACGGCAGGCCGCTCTGCCGCAGCCATTCCGCAACGTCCTGCTCGATGCCTGCAAGTCCCACGCCCGCTCCCCAGAGCACCACGGGACGCCTGGCCTCGGCGAACGACCGCTTGAGGTCCGACAGCACCTTTGCCGGTTCCGCGGCCGACGAAGGCTGCCTGGACGGAAGCAACACGTCGTCACCGACCTCCGCCTGCTGGATGTCCATGGGAATGTCGATCAGGACCGGCCCCATGCGGCCGGAGGTCGCGATCGAATAGGCTTGGGCCAGCTCTTCGCGCAGCTCGGCCGCGCTCTTGACCATCACGGCGTATTTGGTGATCGGCCGGACCATCTCTACGATCTTGGTTTCCTGAAACCCGGCCTGCCGCACATTTGCTCCGTGGAATGCGCTGCTCTCGCGCTGGTTCACCTGACCGGTGATGTGCAGGGACGGGATGGAATCAAAATAGGAGGTGGCGATGCCGGTGATGAGGTTTGTTGCCCCTGGCCCTGACGTCGCCATGGTCACGCCGACCTTGCGATTGACGCGCCACAGTGCATCGGCAGCCATCGCCGCCCCCTGCTCGTGCTGGAAGCAGGTGTAGTGAAGCCCCTGATGTTGCGCGACCGCATCGATCATGAATGCGCAGGCACCGCCGGTCAGAAGGAAAACCCGATCGCTTCCGACCCGGGACAAAAACTCCGCGATGTATTGCGCACCGTTCATCGTGTCATTCCCGCGCTAGACGCCGCGGACCAGGGCGGTACAGAAGTCACGGATCTCCTCGACGACGTAACTGATGTGCTCGTCGCCAAGCCCAGGATAGACGCCGATCCAGAAGGTCTGATTCATGATCGTGTCGCTGTTGGCGAGCGCCCCGTGGACGCGGAAATTGCGGCCGATCATATAGGGCTGCCGCACCAGATTGCCGCCGAACAACAGACGCGTGCCGATCCCGCGTTCGTTCAGGTGCCGTACGATCGCATCACGCTTGAACGGCGCCCCCTCACGAACAGTCAGCACGAACCCGAACCAGGACGGCTCACTGTTCGGCGTGGGCTCCGGCAAAATGAAGAACTCTTCGAGGGGCTTCAATCCACTCTTCAGCAGATCGAAGTTCTTTCGCCGGGCGGCGATGAAGCCTTCGAGATGGTCGAGCTGGGACACGCCGACCGCCGCCTGCATGTCGGTGATCTTCAGGTTGAAGCCGAGATGGCTGTAGATGTACTTGTGGTCGTAGCCATGGGGCAGCTCACCGAGCTGCCAGTCGAACCGACGCTGGCAGGTGTTGTCCTTGCCGGGCTCGCAATAGCAGTCGCGTCCCCAGTCGCGGAACGTTTCCATCGCCCGCCGCAGTGCCGGATGGCTGGTGAAGACCGCACCGCCCTCGCCCATCGTGATGTGGTGGGCCGGATAGAAGCTGAGCGTGCCGATGTCGCCGAACGTGCCGACATGGCGACCTGCGAACGTCGCACCAAGCGCGTCGCAGCAATCCTCGATCAGCCAGAGTTTGTGCCGCTTGGCGATATCGGCGATCTTGCCGACATCGAAGGGATTGCCAAGCGTGTGCGCCACCATGATCGCGCGCGTGTTCGGCGTGATCGCCTCTTCGACGAGTTCGGGAATGATGTTGTAAGTCGGGATGTCGACATCGACGAACACCGGCACCATGCCCTGCGTGATCGCGGGATTGACGGTCGTCGGAAATCCGGTGGCGGCGGTGATCACTTCGCTTCCTGGCGGAACTTGCCGGTCGCGCAACAAGGGCGACGTCAGCGCCGAGAAGGCGACGAGATTGGCCGAGGACCCCGAATTGACCGTCATGGCGTAGCGGGCTCCGACGCGGTTGGCCAGCTTCTCCTGGAACTCCTCGTTGAAGCGACCTGTGGTCAGCCAGAAGTCCAGCGCCGAATCGACCAGCGATTTGACGTCGCTCGAATCGAACACCCGGCCCGATACAGGCACCGGCGACTGCCCGGCGACGAACGGTTTTGATGCATGCGCGATGGCGGAGTATTCCTCCACCAGTTCCATGATCGAGGCCCTGATCTCTTCCGGGCTTCGTTGACCCGCGCGTGCGGGTGCTGGCGCCGATTTCATGTGAGTGACTTCGCGTTGACTGCGGCAACCTCGCCGCGAGGTGGTTCGGATGACCGCGATGCGCCGTTCGGAACGGCGACATCCAGGACGAGCTCGAGTTGTTGGAGCGAGATTTGGCGCAAATCCTGGCCCCGCTGAAGCGCCTTGTACCAGTCGACGGTGAGACCCAGCCCCTGCACGAGGTCGAGACGCGACGTCCAATTCAATTGCGAGCGGGCACGTTCGCAGTCAAGCCTCAGAAAGGCGGCTTCGTGCGGATGCGGACCATCGTCGCTGGTCCAGCCGGCGCCATCGCCCCACATTGCCTGCAGCTGGTCTACGATGTTCCGCACCGGCTGCTCGCTTTCGGCGTTTGGACCGAAGTTCCAGCCATCGGCGAAGCGGGCGTCGGCAACCAACTTCTCGACGAGGGTGAAATAGCCCAGGATGGGATCGAGCGCATGCTGCCACGGCCGCACCGAATTGGGATTGCGAATGCGCAGCGGCTGACGGTCCAGGAACGCCTGCATTGCGTCCGGCACCAGTCGGTCACGCGCCCAGTCGCCGCCGCCGAACACGTTTCCGGCCCGCGCACTCGCGATGCGCGCCGCACCGTTCTCGGCAAAGAAGCTTCGCCGATAGGAGTGCGTCACGAGTTCCGCACAGGCCTTGCTATTGCTGTAGGGATCATTGCCGCCCAGACGATCGCCTTCGCTGAAGGCGGTGTGTCCGCCGTCGTTCTCATAACACTTGTCGCTGGTGACGATCAGCACGGCCTTCACAGACGGCAGATGTCGCGCCGCCTCAAGCACATGCACTGTCCCCATCACATTGGTCGCGAAGGTCTCGACCGGTTCGGCGTAGGACGGCCGTACCAGCGCCTGTGCGGCCATGTGAATGATCACGTCCGGCTGCGCTTCCGACAGCGCCGTGCGCAGCCTACCGAGATCACGGATGTCGGCAAGGCATTGCTTGATGTCGTCCGCGACTCGCGCAGCCACGAACACCGACGATGGATGGGTCGGC
The DNA here is from genome assembly GCA_023435725.1 of Pseudomonadota bacterium. Classification (GTDB taxonomy): domain Bacteria; phylum Pseudomonadota; class Alphaproteobacteria; order Rhizobiales; family Xanthobacteraceae; genus Bradyrhizobium. Next base: position 12,176 of record JAEYRD010000209.1, read on the forward strand.
GGCAAGGCGTAGCCGTAGACGTCGGCGTCGAAGCGTCGCAGCAGCAGCGATGCCCACGCGCCCTTGAAGCCCGTGTGCCCGGTCAGAAAAACCTTCTTGCCGCGCCAGAATGCCGGATCCGTCACCAGATTCTCCACTTGGCGCGGTTATTGGCCCATTCGTCCTCGAGATAGTTGCGATCGCGCAACGTATCCATCGGATGCCAGAAGCCGCGATGCACGAAGGCACGGAGCTGGTCGGTGCGGGCAAGCTGCTCCATCGGCTCGCGTTCCCACACGGTCTGGTCGCCCGTAATCAGATCACCGACGGAGGGCGACAGCAGGAAAAACCCGCCATTGATCCAGCCGCCATCATTGTGCGGCTTCTCTTCGAAATTGACCACCCTGTCGCCTTCGACTGTCACAGCGCCGAACCTTCGCGCCGGTCGCACCACCGAAACGGTCGCCTTGCAGCCATGTTCCTTGTGGAAGGCGATTTCGGCCTGAAGATCGATATCGGCGACGCCATCGCCGTAAGTCAGGGCAAAGAACGGCTCGTCGGCGACGTAACCAAGGACGCGTTTGAGCCGGCCGCCCGTCTGTGTCTCTTCGCCGGTATCGACAAGGGTCACCCGCCACGGCTCAGCCGTCTCGCGGTGCACCTCCATCCGGTTTTCGGCGAGGTGGAACGTGACGTCGGACATGTGCAGGAAGTAGTTGGCAAAATACTCCTTGATCAAATAGCCCTTGTAGCCAAGGCAGATCACGAAATCATGGAAGCCATGGCGGCTGTAGATCTTCATGATGTGCCAGAGGATCGGCTTTCCGCCGATTTCGACCATGGGCTTTGGACGGGTCGTCGTCTCTTCGGCAATGCGCGTGCCCAGACCGCCCGCAAGGATAACCACCTTCATCCACTGTCTCCGGCGACAACCGCAAGTGGCCGTGCTGTCGCTTCTATACGATGTTTCCCGAGCGGCAAACCCACCCGCAGAGGTTATAGTGCCATATTACCACAATTCGTTGTCTGGCTATTCGCTGGCTCGTCGGTCGCGATGGCCTAGGGGAGCAGCCGGGCGGGCCGCCGCGAGGGTCGGACTTCCAGAACTTGCACCGGAGCAATGCGCGCAGGTGGCGCGACCGCCGGAATTCGGCGAGCAGACCGACGAGGTACTGAAGGAGTTCGGCTTCGGCACCGACGAAATTGCCGGGCTCACGAGCGCCAAGGTGGTGTGAGCACTTCGCTCAGCATCTCCAACGAAGAGCCCGGCTCAAAGCCGGGCTCTGCTGCTTTCTAGAGAGCCGCGCTCACGCTGTGGCTCGTAAGCCGCGGCGCTTCAAGGAAGCCCACCCGTCTTCTGCGGTCTCGGCAAATTCGACGAGGCCGAGATCGGATGCGGAGATCATCCCCTCCTCCACAAGAGCCTCGAAGTTGATGATCCTGCGCCAGTAGCTTTCTCCGAAGAGCACGATCGGTGCCGGCGGTGCCTTCTGGGTCTGCTGCAATGTCAGTAGCTCGAACATCTCGTCCAGGGTCCCGAATCCGCCAGGGAAAATGGCCAGGGCGTTTGCGCGCATGGCCAGATGCATCTTGCGCATTGCGAAGTAGTGAAAGCGAAAGCTGAGCTCCGGCGTAATATAGGGGTTGGGCACCTGTTCGTGCGGCAGGGTAATGTTGAAGCCAATCGTTGGTGCACCGGCGTCCGACGCGCCCCGGTTGGCCGCCTCCATGATACCGGGGCCTCCGCCGGTCGCGATGACATTGTCGCGCCATCTGTTCTTTGGAGCGAAAGCACCGCCGCGCTCGGAAGCGATACGACCAAATTCCCGCGCGATCCGGTAAAATTCCGATTGCTGCTGTAACTTTTCCGCCCTCACCTTTTCGGCGTCGGTGTGCGCCGCTTCACGCGTCACCGCGGCCTGCTCCGGCGACGGCACACGCGCACTGCCGAAGACGATGATGGTCGAACGAATTCCCCAATCCCGCAGGGCGAGATCGGCCTTGGCATATTCCAGGGCGAAGCGGATCGACCGCATCTCATCGCGAAGCAGAAACTCGGTATCTTCAATGGCAAGGAGGGTGCTGCGCGAACCATGAGGCGTTGTCTGGTCGTTCATATCGGTATTGTCCTTCGGATTGTACCGGACACGGAACGCTGTCGTCGGCGTTTCCGGCGGGATCATCTGCATCGAATTGTTACCAGAAGATAGCTCCGCGCGGATTGCCCGCCGCCAGCGATTTCTGCGGCTGATCGAGCCCCGGCTCTTGCGCGCTTGCGACTACCAGATGCGAATGGCCAAAGCAGTCACCATGGGCGGCGAGCCAGGCCGTTTGGTCTAGCGCGTCGCTGGCCTGGCCCGCTGCGTCCATCCGATGCGGGCGAGCAAACCGTCGATGACGGGCCAAAACAGCAGCACGATCGCCAACGTCGTGATCGAGCCGACCAAGCCGTTCGACCAGAACACCTTGAGGTCGCCACTAGCGCCGATCATCGACAGGCGGAAGGCATCCTCGGCGCGATTGCCGAGCACGAGCGCCAGGGTGAACGGCGCCAGCGGAATGCTGATCTTCTTGAACACATAGCCGACGACACCGAAGCCGAGCATCAGCCAGACGTCGAACATCGCGTTCTGGATGGCATAGGCGCCGATCGCGCAGGACACCACGATCATCGGCGCCACCGCGGCGAACGGCACACGCAGGATCGACGCAAAGATCGGCACCGTCGTCAGCACCAGCACGAGGCCGACGACGTTGCCGAGATACATCGAGGCGATCAGGCCCCAGACGAAATCCTTGTGTTCGACGAACAGCAGCGGGCCCGGATTGAGCCCCCACACCATCAGGCCGCCGAGCAGGATTGCCGCGGTGCCCGAGCCTGGAATGCCGAGCGCCAGCATCGGCAGCAACGCCGAGGTGCCGGAGGCGTGCGCCGCCGTCTCCGGCGCGAACACGCCCTCGATGCGGCCCTTGCCAAAGCTCTCGGGATCGTTGGCGAAGCGCTTGGCGAGGTTGTAGCCCATGAAGGACGCCGCGATCGCGCCGCCCGGGGTGATGCCGAGCCAGCAGCCGATGAAGGAGGAGCGCAACAGCGTCACCCAATACTTCGGCAGGTCCTTCCAGACGCCCAGCACGACGCGCAGCGAAATGCTCGCTGCATGGCCGCGCAGCGCCAGCCGCTCCTCCATCGTCAGCAGGATCTCGCTGATGCCGAACAGGCCGATGACGGCGACGAGGAAGTTGATGCCGCGGAGCAACTCGGCCGAGCCGAAGGTCATGCGCAGCTGGCCCGATACGGTATCCATGCCGACGCCGGCGAGCAGCAGTCCCAGCGACATCGAGATGACGGTCTTGTGCTTGGCCTCGCGGCCAAGGCCGACGAAGGAGCAGAACGTCAGGAGATAGACCGCGAAGAACTCGGGCGGGCCGAACTTCAATGCGAAGGACGAGATCATCGGCGCGAGGAAGGTGATCAGCAGCACCGCGACCAGCGAGCCGATGAAGGAGGACGTGAACGCCGCGGTCAGCGCCTCCGCCGCCCTGCCCTGCTGCGCCATCGGATAGCCGTCGAAGGTGGTCGCGACCGACCAGGCCTCGCCAGGAATATTGAACAGGATCGAGGTGATCGCACCGCCGAACAGCGCGCCCCAGTAGATGCAGGACAGCATCACGATCGCCGAGGTCGGATCCATCGTGAAAGTGAGCGGCAACAGGATCGCCACGCCGTTGGGGCCGCCGAGCCCGGGCAGCACGCCGACGAAGATGCCGAGCACCAGCCCGACCATCATCAGCACGAGTGTCTTCCACGTCAGCAGGACGGCGAAGCCGTGAAGCAAGAGACCAAAAGCTTCCATCGTGGGCCCGCCTAGTAGCCGAAGGCCGCTTCCAGCGGCCCCTTCGGCATGATGACGTCGAAGGCGATGTCGAAGGTAACGAACATGATCGCCGTGAACAGGAAGGCGGTGAGCAGCGACTTCCACAGCGCGATCCTGCCGACGAGGCGCATGAAGCCTGCGATCAGGAGGAAGCTCGCGACATAGAGGCCGAGGAACTGCGTCACCAGGCAGAACAGCAGCGTCGGCACGAACACCGCCATCACGCGGCGCGCCTGCGCGCGGGTGACGAAGGTCTCAGCCGCCTCGCGATGCGTGACGAGCGCCGCGACCAGGCCGTAGAGGCTGCCGCCGCCGAGAATGACGGAGAGATAGAACGGGAAATAGCCAGGTTCAGGCCCGGTCGCATCCCAGGACGCGCCGGTGCGCCAGTTGTCGTAGCCGAGGGTGACCGCAAGTGCGAACAGCAGCAGGCAGACGACGATCTCGATCGTGCCGGAGCTGACGACGGCGGGCGAGTCGTCCTCGGGAGCGGTCGGATCGTCGACGACGATTTCAAGATCGGTTTGGGACATGGTTAGGGACGAACCGCGTTCAATTCCCCCTCTCCCCGCTTGCGGGGAGAGGGTTGGGGT
>JAEYRD010000126.1 GCA_023435725.1 Pseudomonadota bacterium
ACAACGCCGGCGTCGACGGTATCGGGCTGAGCCGCCTGCTCGAGACGCGGCAGATCAAGAAGATGATCTCGTCCTATGTCGGCGAGAACAAGCTGTTCGCGCAGCAATACCTCGCGGGCGAACTGGAACTCGAATTCAATCCGCAGGGCACCCTGGCCGAGCGCATTCGTGCCGGCGGCGCCGGCATCCCGGCCTTCTACACCAAGACCGGCGTCGGCACGCTGATCGCCGAAGGCAAGGAAGTAAAGGAGTTCGACGGCGAGAAGTACCTGATGGAGCGCGGCCTGTTCGCCGACCTCGCCATCGTGCACGCCTGGAAGGGCGACACCGCCGGCAACCTCATCTACCGCAAGACCGCGCGCAACTTTAACCCGATGATGGCGACCGCCGCCAAGGTCACGGTGGCCGAGGTCGAGCATCTGGTTCCGGCCGGCGAGCTCAATCCCGACCACATCCACACGCCTGGCATTTTCGTGAAGCGCATCGTCGAGGTCGGCACGGCCAAGAAGCGCATCGAATTCCGCAACACCCGCCCGCGCACGGCAGCTTGAGATCAGGAGATTAAGATGGCCTGGACCCGTGAACAGATGGCCGCGCGCGCCGCGAAGGAATTGCGTGACGGCTACTACGTCAATCTCGGCATCGGCATCCCGACGCTGGTCTCGAACTACATCCCGGACGGGGTCGATGTCAGCCTGCAGAGCGAGAACGGCATGCTCGGCATGGGACCGTTCCCCTATGAGGGCGAGGAAGATCCCGACCTCATCAACGCCGGCAAGCAGACCGTGAGCGAGCTGCCGTCGACCTCGTATTTCTCGAGTGCCGATTCCTTCGGCATGATCCGCGGCGGCCACATGGACCTGTCGATCCTCGGCGCCATGCAGGTGGCCCAGAACGGCGATCTCGCCAACTGGATGATCCCGGGCAAGATGGTCAAGGGCATGGGCGGCGCGATGGATCTCGTCGCCGGCGTCAAGCGCGTCGTCGTGGTGATGGAGCATTCCGCCAAGGACGGCTCCAAGCTCCTGAAGAAGTGCAACCTGCCGCTGACCGGCGAGCGCGTGGTCGACATGGTCGTCACCGATATCGCCGTCTTCACCATCGACAAGCACGGCGACGGCGGCATGGCCCTGATCGAGCTCGCCGACGGCGTCACGCTCGACGAGGTCAAGGCCAAGACCGAGGCCGAATTCCGCGTCGCGCTGAAGAACACGTAAGGTAAACTTCGCGAATGAACAGGAATGGCCGGGCGTTGTCCCGGCCATTTTTTGTTTGATCACTTCATCTTGGGATAACGAGATATCTCCACCGTCATTGCGAGGAGCCCGCGACAAAATTGCGAAGCAATTTTGCGCTGGTGCGACGAAGCAATCCAGGTTGTCTCCGCGGAAAGATTCTGGATTGTTTCGCTACGCTCGCAATGACGGAGTGTGTGGCTACGACCTTGCCGCCCACACCTTTCCCCAGCGTGCCGACACGCTTGCGACCCATGATGGCTCCTCGCGCACCAGGCGGAATCCGAGATTGGCGGGCGGCACGCCCTGCGCACAGCCGCCGGCGCGGGCGTCGCGGATGAAGTCGGTGACATAGGCACGATGTGCGCCTTCGGCGACGCGCACGCCGCAATTCACCGTCGGACGGCCGGCATTGCCGGCTTCGTCGACGCGTGAACGTACGAAGCAGGTCGAGGTCCATTCCCAGACATTGCCGGCGAGATCGGAAACGCCGTGCTCGTTCGGGCCGAACTTGCCGAACGGATAGGCCGTCGTGTCGGAGAGGTCGCGTTCGGATTCACGCTCGTAGCGGCTGATCCATCGCTTTGCAGGATCGTCCGCGTCCACCGACGCGCCGTCGTCCCTGAATCTGGAGCCGGCCGCAAAGGCCCATTCCGCGTCGCTCGGCAGGCGGTAGTGGTGACCAGTCTTGCGTGACAGCCAGCCTGCATAGGCTTCCGCATCGTGCCAGTTGACCTGCACGACGGGGCGATCGAGCGCGACCGCGACGCCGCGATCGAGCGCGCGGCAGGCACCGTCCTCTACGCAAAGCTGGTAGTCGGCGGAGGAGACCTGCTCACGCATGATGTGGAGCGGCCGGTTGAATCGCATCGCGCGCAGCGGCACTTCGGCCTGCCGCCCGGCACGCGTGAAGTCGCCGGCCTCGCGATAGGACAGATCGCCCGGCGCGATCTTGACGATGGCCGGGTCGGTCGCCGTGCCGTGGACCGCCATGTCCGAGACCAGCGGTGCTACGGCAATCGGTCCTGCGAGCCCCGCAGCACAGGCCAATGCCAGTTTCAGTTTGAATGCGATCAACATGGTCATTCCTCAGAAAGAAGAAGGGGCCGGTGGTGGCCGGCCCCTTGTCGCGTCTAGTTGGTGTTGGGAGCCGGTACCTCCGCAGGCGCTTTGACCTGGGTCATCAGGTCGTCGTTCCACTTGCCTTCGACCTTGAAGTGCGCGGTGGCGCCGAGATCCGCGGCCTCGATCAGGTTGTGCGTGACATAGGCGTAGATGCCGGGCTGCAGGAACTTGTACATCGCAGCTCCCGCCGAGCCGCCGCGGATGAACCAGGTCTCAAGTCCCGTCTCAGGTGCGTTGGAGAACTTGCCGGTCTCCCAGACATAGTCGCCATGGCCGCCGATCAGATGCGGACGGCTGTCGCGATTGGCCTGCGAATGTACGATCAGCACGTTCTCGCCGACCTTGGCCGTCAACGCGTTCTTGCCGGTGAGCGCGCCGACCTTGCCATTGAACACGACGTGGGTGGGGATCAGCTTCTTCATCACCTCCTCGGTCTCGGTGAAGGCTTCGCCCGGCGAGTCATAGGACTTGAAATTGCCCTTCTCGTCGCGCGGCACATACATGTCCTGCTCGCCGACATAGTAGACCTTGTCGTATTTCAGAGCGTGACCCTTGCCGTCGTTGAGGCCGTCGCGCGGCAGCACCATCACGGCGCCGTTCATGCCGGAGACGACATGCCAGGGGATCATCGGGCCGCCCGGCGCGCAGTGATAGACGAACACGCCGGTCCGCGTTGCCTTCCAGCGCAGCACGACCTGCTCGCCGGGATTGACCAGCGTGAGTTCGGCGCCGCCGAGCGCGCCGGTCGCGGAATGGAAGTCGATGTTGTGCGGCATGGTGTTGGTCGCGGGATTGACCAGCGTCAATTCGACATAGTCGCCTTCATGCACGACCATCAGCGGGCCTGGCATCGAGCCGTTGAAGGTCATGGCCTGGAAGGTGGTGCCCTTGTCGTCGATGACGACCTTCTTCTCTTGAACGGTGAGCGTGAACTCCATGATCTTGGGGCCCTGCGTCGTGGCCTGCTCATGCGCGTGCACGAAGGGCGGGGCAACCAGCTCGACCTTCTGCCGCGGCAGCTTGAGATCGTTGGCAGCGAAAACGGGTGTCGCCAGCATCAGGGCGGTCGCGGCGGCGCTGATCAATGCGGCTCTGCGGGTGAACATCGGAAGCATCCTTCATGTGAAAGCGTTTTGATGACGGATGCAGTGTGCGCTGATCTCGGCAAGAGTGTTTGCGCTGCGACAAGCTTTTGCCGGATTCGCCTCCGGTAAGATCCTTAAGAGATTTGCCGAAGATAGATTCGACAATGCGAATGATGTGACCGCACGTCGCGCGACGTCATTGGCGACAGCGGCAAATCGTTCGCATGTTCAGCGGCGTTAGGTTGCAGATGCATGGATGCGTCGAGTTAGAGCAGCTGGATCGCAATCCAGACCGTGCCCCAGACCGCAAGCGAGAGTGCGGCAAAGACGGTAGCCATGATCGCCAGGACGCGCACGATATAACCGGCGCCGGCGATGGGCGCGGCAGGGACGGGACGAAAATCGTCAAAACGCGGGATATGGCCGCGAACGCCGGTAAGCCAGAGAACGAGATCGAGCACGAACGACGCCATGGCCTATCTCCAAGGGCGATCATTGAACGTCACTATGGGCCCAATCCGGCGCTCAGACTTTGAGCAAGCGCAAAGGTCGCCGGTCGGAAAACGGGTAATCTAATGCCATCCGGGATTTGCCGCGGCCCCGCGCGGCGTCGATTTACGAATGGGTAGGACATGAGGACTGATCTCGCAGCGAGCTATGGCGAAGAACGTCTGCCGCGCTACACGAGCTATCCGACCGCGCCGCACTTCTCGCCGGCGATCGGTGCCGACACTTACGCCCGATGGCTGGCCGAGCTTCCCTCGGGGGCCAGCGCGTCACTTTATCTGCACGTGCCGTTTTGCCGCGAGATGTGCTGGTATTGCGGTTGCCATACCCAGATCGTCCGCCGCGACGGGCTGATTGCAGCCTATCAGCGGACGCTGCGGAGCGAGATCGCGCAGGTCGCCGAAACCATCGGCCGCCGCATCAAGGTGGAGCACATCCATTTCGGCGGCGGCACGCCGACGATCATGGCGCCGGAAGCGTTTGCCGAGTTGATGGCAGCGATGCGCCACGCATTCTTCGTGCTGCCGTCGGCCGAGATCGCGGTCGAGATCGATCCGCGAACATTGACCGCCGACATGGTCGAGGCCATGCGGCTCTCCGGCGTCAACCGTGCGAGCCTCGGGGTGCAGAGTTTCGATCCCGTCGTGCAGCGCGCGATCAATCGCGTGCAGAGCTTCGAACAGACGGCTTCCGTGGTCGATATGCTCCAGCGCGCCGACATCAAGGGGATCAATTTCGACCTGATCTACGGGCTGCCGCACCAGACCGTCGCTTCGTGCCTCGATACCGTGCGGCGTTCGCTCGAGCTCGCGCCGGCCCGCTTCTCGGTGTTCGGCTATGCGCATGTGCCGACGTTCAAGAAGCACCAGCGCATGATCGACGAAAACCATCTGCCCGACGGCCTTGCGCGTCACGACCAGGCCTGCGCGATCGCCAATGCTCTGAAAGAGGCCGGCTACGTGCAGATCGGGCTCGACCATTTCGCGCGTCCCGACGATGCCATGGCCGTGGCCTTCGAGGATCGGACATTGCGCCGTAATTTCCAGGGCTATACCACCGACAGAGGCGAGGTCCTGCTCGGCTTCGGCGCAAGCGCCATCGGCCGTCTGCCGCAAGGCTATGTCCAGAACGAGGTGCAGATCGCGCCCTATTCGCAAAGCGTCGCCGCCGGCCGTCTTGCCATCGCGAAGGGTTATGGCCTCACCGACGACGACCGCCTGCGCGCCGACATCATCGAGCGCATCATGTGCGAGTTCAGCGCCGATCTCGGTGACATCTGCGCGCGCCATGGCGCAAAGGCGGAGGCGATGCTGAAGTCGGCGTTGCGCCTGAAGCCACTGATCTCGGACGGTGTCGTGAAGCTGGACGGCGACCGCCTCGCGGTCGCGAACGACTCGCGCTTCCTGGTCCGCAGCGTCGCCGCCGCCTTTGATGCGCATCTCGATACGGCGAAGCAGTTGCACAGCCGGGCGGTGTAGTTCAACTCGCCGTAATTCCGGGGCGCGCGCAGCGCGAGCCCGGAATCCATCATGCAGCGCGTGACGTGGAGAAATGGATTCCGGGCTCGCGCCAAAAGGCGCGCCCCGGAATGACAACTTCGATCGTAGCTTGCGCTTCAACAAAGAGACTCCCGTCCGCCCCGCTATCGTCATCTCGGAAGGGAGTTGCCCATGCCTTTCCAATTCGACGACCTGGTCGATGACATCATGCGTACGGCGCCGCACACGATCCGCGTGTTCCTCGCCTTCAGGATGGCCTGCGTCGGCTGTCCGATCGCAACCTTCCACACGGTGGAAGACGCCTGCCGCGAGCATGGCATCGACCGCGATAAATTCCTCGGCGCGCTGTGCGAATGCGTGCCGGCGTGAGGCGGGTTGGAGTCCGTGCGGGCGCGCGCGGAGTCCCGGGTGAGGGCGAGCTTTCGCCGTAAGCGGAAGCGCCCCTCACCCCTATTCTCACGGACGGAAGTAACGCGCCGGAGCCGACATCACGCCGGGCCGCCGTCTGCGGTCCGCTCTGCCAGCACGACGATCCTGTGCGGATCGCGCAAAATGATGCGCTGGCGACCGCTCTCGACGAGGCCCTGCTGTTCCCAGCCGCTGAGGATGCGGCTGACGGTGTGCAGCGTGGTTCCGGTCATCTGGGCGATGTCCTGGCGGCTGATCGGGAAGTCGATCTCGATGCCATGATCGAGCTTCTTGCCGGACTGTTTGGCGAGCCGCAGCAACGCATGCGCGACGCGCTGCTCGACCTGCTGGGTCGATATTTCGAGGATACGGGTGTGGCTCTCCTGCAGCCGCGTGCCGACGGTCTGGAGTGTGTTGGCGGCAAGGGCCGGAAACCGCTCGATCAGCCGCGGCCAGGCCGAGGTCGGCCAGATCAGCACGACGCTGTCATCGACCGCCATCGCAGTCGCCGGATAATGCGCGGCTCCGATCGCCATCGCGAGTCCGAACGTCTCGCCGGGGGCGACATATCGCACCACGATCTGCTCGCCGGTCGGCGTGGTCTTGGCCGCGCGGACGTGGCCGTGCAGCAGCAGGAAGAAGGATTGCGCATCCGCGCCCTGCTCGAAAATGGTGCTGTTCTTGGGATAGCGCGCCGAGCGGGCCTCGCGCAGGATCTCGTCGAGGTCCTCCGGCTTGACACCCCCAAACAGCGGCAAATGCGCAACCAGCGATGTGTCGACCTTGGCCATTCTGCCTCCTTGGCGCTCGGGAGTGTGATGGCACCTGCAATCGTCCGGCAATTTGCGATAGAGCAAAACGGGACGGCCGGGCAGCAGTATTTTTCCAGGAAACGGTCCGAATTCATAGGAGTTGCCCATGGCTGGCGCCCGATCCCGGAACTTTCAGGGCTGGCCGCTGTTTGCGAACAGCTTTCGACCCTTTTTCCTCCTGGCTGCGATCCAGGCGGGGTTGTCGATTCTGGCTTGGTTGCCGATGTTCTATGGCGAATTGTCGGTGAGTTCCGCGTTCGCGCCGCGCGACTGGCATGTCCACGAAATGCTCTATGGCTTCCTGCCGGCGGTGATCACGGGGTTCCTGTTCACGGCGATCCCGAACTGGACCGGGCGGCTTCCGATCCAGGGCACCTCGCTGGGAGCGCTGGTGGTGGTCTGGCTGGCCGGACGCGTGGCCGTGACGATGTCTGCGGAGATCGGGTGGGCGTTCGCGCTTGTCGTTGATGCCGCCTTCCTGGCCCTGATCGTCGCCGCCGCGGCGCGCGAGATTATCGCGGGCAGCAATTGGCGCAACCTGCCCGTGGTCGTTCTGGTGCTCGTACTGCTCGCCGGCAACGTCACCTTTCATCTCGAAGCGCATTTCGAAGGCGCGGCCGATGTCAGCATCCGCGTCGGCATCGGCGTGGTCGTGCTGCTGATCACGCTGATCGGCGGCCGCATCATCCCGAGCTTCACCCGCAACTGGCTGGTCAAGTTCAATCCCGGCCGCCTGCCGGTGCCGTTCGGGCGCTTTGACGGCGCGGTGATCGGATGCACCGCGATCGCGCTCATCTCATGGATCGCGGCGCCGCTGAGCACGATCACCGGCGTGGTGATGGCGCTTGCCGGTATCCTGCACCTTGCGCGGCTTGCGCGCTGGGCCGGCGATCGTACCTCGCGCGAGCGGTTGCTCCTGATTCTGCATGTCGGCTACGCCTTCGTGCCGCTCGGCTTCCTGCTGCATGCCGCGGCCGTCTTCGGCGCGCTGCCGCCGAGCGCGGGCATTCATGCCTGGATGGCGGGCGCGGCCGGGACCATGACGCTGGCGGTGATGACGCGTGCGAGCCTCGGTCATACCGGACAGGCGCTGACCGCCTCGCCCGCGACCCAGGGCATCTACGTCGCGATCATCGTCGCCGCGCTGGCGCGGGTTGCCGCGGTCGTGCTGCCTGCGCATAGTGATGCGCTGCTGCACATTGCGGCCTGCGGCTGGGTCGTCGCTTTCCTTGGCTTTGCCATCGCGTTCGGACCGCTGCTCGCCGGTAGCCGCCGGCGCGCATTGGCCATCATGGGTGTGCCCGCCGCGGCACGCTAACCCTAAGCCGCGGTCGCCGAAGGCACCTTGGCCGCTCTGGCCTCGGGCCGCACGCCGCGGCGCCATTCGGTGATGGTGCAGCCGAAGCGGCCGCGGAACCAACGGGCCATCGCGCTTTGCGCGGAGAATCCGAGCTGCTTGGCGATATCGGCGAGCGGCCGGGAGGAATCGTTGATCAACTGGACCACGAGATCAGCGCGTTGCGCATCGAGAATGGCCGAGAAGCTGGTCCCGGCCTTGGCCAGATGGCGGTGGATGGTGCGGCGGGTGCAGGCGAAGTGCTCGGCCACGCGCTCGATCGTGCAGTCGCCGCTTGCGAGCAGGATGCGGACGACCTCGTCGACCTTCTCCTCCCAGCTTGACGGCCGCGTCTCGATCGCCTCGATCCGCTTGCGCAAATAGCTCGCGATCAGCGGATGGGCGGTCGGAATCCGGCGCTCCATGTCGTGCGCCGACAAAAGGATCGCGTCCTCATCGGCATTGAAGGTCACGCGGCAGCCGAAGAACGCGCGATAGCGCTTGCGGTCGTGCGGCGGAGGATAGTGCAGGTGAACCTCCAGCGGCCGCCAATCGCTGCCGAACAGCGACTGTATGATGCGGTGGATGCTGCCGAGCACCATGTCGATCGACTGGCGTGGCGCGGTCGGCTGACTGCCGCGCAGATGCACCGTGATGGTTACGGTCTGTTTGTTGCGGGCGACGTCCAGCCGCATGCCGTCGTGATGGATATGGATGAAGCGTGAGAAAGCTTCGATCGCCTCGCCGACGGTCGCCTGTTCGCGCACGATCAGGCCGACCGCGCCAAAATTGGTCAGTCCGCCGCGCTCGGCGAGGCGCAGGCCAAAATCTTCGGCACCCGAAGACTCTGCCGACAATTCGAGCAGGCGACGCAGGCTCGTGACGGCAATGGGCGTATCGGGCTCGTCGAGGCAGGCCAATGGCAGCCTGACCTTGCGCATCATCTGTTTGGGGTCGAGCCCGACCGATCGGGCGACCTCCGGATAATAGCTCAAGCCTGCACTGCGAATGAAGTCGGTCATGCGAACCGTGCTGCCTGCCATTCCCGCAGATGTCCCGAAATGTAAAGCTTCTGTCCCCATCCGTCAAATCCGGGAACCCGGTGCAACATACATAAGGGGGAGACCGAAGCACCGGCGCGAATGCCGTGCTCATGACGGCGCAGCAGAGCGGTGGGTTCCGCGGCCGTCTCGGATCATTTGAGCATACATTGCTGGATCGGGATTATGCCGGGGAACACGCTTTCCAAGGGTGAGGTATTCGTTATCGACACCGACGCCGCCTCCCGCGAACAACTTTCGACGGTGCTCCAGCAGAGTGCCTATGACGTGATTTGCTTCGCAGATGGCGCATCGTTGTTGTCGGAAGCAAAGGCGCGGATGCCGGCCTGCGTGCTTCTGGAGATGCCGACGGATCGCTCCGGGCTCGACGTGCTCAAGCGCCTGCGTGAGGAAAACTGCATGGCGCCGGTCCTTGTGACGTCTGCGAACGGCAGCATCGCCATGGCCGTCGATGCGATCAAGAGCGGCGCAGCCGATTTCATTGAGAAGCCGTTCCGTACCCACGACATCGTTGGCCGGATCGATGCCGCCATCGACGAGTCCGCGCGGCCCGGTTCGTGCCGGCAGCGCTGGCTGCCAGGCTGCGAACCCCTGACCGCACGCGAAGGCGACGTGCTCGAGCACCTCGCGGCCGGCCTCACCAACAAGGAGATCGCCCGGCGCATGCATCTGAGCGCGCGGACGGTCGAGGGCTATCGCGCCGGCATCCTGAGGAAGGCCGGCGCTCGCAACGTGACCGATCTGCTCCGCCGCATCTTCGGGCAGGGGTCGGCCGCGCAAATCTGAAGAGTGGCTGCTGTCGCGGGACGACGTTGCGTTCCGCGGCCATGGTGCCGCCGCCGCGCTGCCCCACGGAAACCCCAATCGAACCGGTTCCTTCCCTGCCGCGTCTCAACACGATGGCGAGGCATTTTTCGCGCGTCCGGCTGGCGGCGCGACGATACCGGAAGGAGGGACTTTATGCGCATCACCGCAAAATGTTTGGCAACGACAAGCCTGGTTATGCTGGCCAGTGCGGCGGCGGCGTTGCCGTCATGGGCCGCCGACGTGGACGCCAATTCGGCCATCGACACCGTCACAGTTTACCCTGACGGCGCCACCGTCACCCGAGTGATCGCGCTGGACCTCGCTGCCGGCGACAGCACGCTGGTCGCCAGGGACTTTCCGCTCTCACTCGACCCATCCTCCTTGCGCGTTGAAGGCGAGGCGGGAGCCAAGCTCACCATCGGCACGATCGACGCGCGGCCGCCGCGCGCGGCGCCGCCCGTCAACCTGCCCGAGCTCGACAAGCGCATCGAAGCGCTCAAAGACCAGCGCGCCGATCTGCAAGGCGCGATCGAGGCGGCCAACGCGCGGCGCAAATTCGCGCAGCACTTTGCCGAAGCTTCTCCCGCCGGTCTCGGCGACAAGGGCGAGGCGCGTCCGATCACCGAATGGCGCGCGGCCTTTGCCGCAGTGGCCGAGGAGATCGCGACCGCCGACACCGCGATCCGCGACGCCACGCGAAAACAGCGCGAGATCGATCGCCAGATCGAGCAGCTCGAAGCCGAGCGCTCCGCCAAGCCGCCGAGCAAGCTCGAGGTGCGGATCGATGTCGCCTCGGCAGCCTCGACCAAGGCGACGCTGCGGGTGACCTATGCCGTGCGCAATGCGCGTTGGGTGCCGCTCTATGACGCCCGGCTCGACACCGGCGCCAGGGACCGCAAGCCGCAGCTCGAGCTGGTCCGCCGTGCCGAAGTTACGCAATCGACCGGCGAGGACTGGTCCAACGTCACGCTCGGTGTCTCCACGGTCCGCATCGGCCGCGGCGGCAGCGCTCCGGAGCTGAATTCGTTGGTCGCGCAATATCCGCAAGTGCCAAAGCCGATGGCGCTCGGCGCGGCCTCGGATCTGGTGCGCCCCGCCCCGATGATGCGCCAGGTGCAGTCGCCGGCGATGGCCAAGGTCACGGAGGCGGCCGAGCCGCGCGAGCGTGCCGATGAGCAGCAGGCGGTCGCCGAGATCGGCGACTTCCAGGCCACGTTCAGGATTCCCGGCCGCGTCAGCCTCGGCGCTGCCGAGGGCGCCAAGAGCCTGCGCATCGCGTCCATGAGCGTGCCCGCCGATCTCGCGGTTCGTGCCGCACCGGTGATGGATCCGACTGCCTTCCTCGAAGCCAGCTTCAAGCAGACCGATGATGCGACGCTGTTGCCGGGCAAGGTCGCGATCTATCGCGACGGCGTCTTTGTCGGCCGCGGCAAAATTTCGGCCTCGGCCAAGGACGAGACCGTTCGCCTCGGCTTCGGTGCCGATGACAAGATCAAGATCGAGCGCGCGGTGCTCAAGCGCAACGAGGGCTCGGCGGGCCTCCTGGTCACGACGTCGAAGACCGATGAGCGCGCGTTCAAGACCACGATCCGCAACGGTCACGACTTCCCGATCAAGGTCGCGATCGAGGATCAGCTGCCGGTCAGCGAGAACGAGGACATCGTGGTCGAGATGCTGCCGTCGAGCACGCCGCCGACCGCGAACAACATCCGAGACCGGCGTGGCGTGCTGGAATGGTCGTTCGACGCCAAGCCCGGCGAGGTCAAGGACATCAACTTCGCCTGGCGCATCCGCTGGCCGAAGGACAAGAGCATGGTGATCGTGCCGGCGGGGTAATGCGCTTGGTTTGAACCGAAGCGCCGTGCCTCCTTTCTTACCTCGCCCCGCTTGCGGGGAGAGGTCGGAATGCGCGCTGAAGGCGCGGATTCCGGGTGAGGGGGTCTCTCCGCGATTCGGCTCTCACCGTCCCCGCTGAGGCTCCCCTCACCCCAACGCTCTCCCCGTAAGAACGGGGCGAGGGAGCCCATCTTCACCGCGGCGGCAATCCGGCAGGCGGCGCCGCCCGCATCGATTGCGGCATCACATAGGGAACGCCGTCGTCGGTCCGGTGGACGACGGCGTCGATCTCGAAGATGTCGCGGATGGTCTCGCGCGTGACAACGTCGGCGCGTGGGCCGTCGGCGGCGAGCCGGCCTCCGTTCAACACGATCAGCCGGTCGGCGAAACGGATCGCGAGGTTGAGGTCGTGCAGGATTGCGATCACGGCCGTGCCATCGGTCGCGCGGCGCCGCGCGGCCTCGACCAGGTCGATCTGGTGGCGCAGATCGAGGCTCGATGTCGGCTCGTCCAGCAGCAGAAGTCCGGGGCCGTGCTCGCTCTCGCCGCAGGCAAGCTGCACCAGCACGCGGGCGAAATGGGCGCGCTGCTGCTCGCCTCCTGAGAGCGTCGGCAATTGCCGTTCGCGAAAATGGCTAAGGCCAACCTCGTCCAGCGCGGCATCGACGAGTCCGTCGGTCTCGCGTGGGCTGCGATCGCCTGCGCCCATCATCACGATCTCCTCGACCGTGAAGGGGAAGGTGACGTTGATGTGCTGGGACAGCATCGCGCGGCGCGCGGCGAGCTCGCGCGGCGAGAAGCTGTGGATGTCGCGCTGCTTCAGGCGCACCTCACCTTCGCTCGGGCGGAGATCGCCGGAGAGCAGCCGCAGCAGCGTCGATTTGCCGGCGCCGTTCGGACCGATGATGGCGACCATCTCGCCAGCGCCGACGCGAACGTCGACCCCATCGAGCAGCGTCGCGCGGCCGGCGCGCTTGCTGAGGGATCGCGCCTCGATCACGGCGCTCATAGCGAGGCGAGCCCGCGCTGCCGCAGCAGGATGCCCAGAAAGACCGGCGCGCCGACCGCCGCAGTCAAGATGCCGATCGGCATCTCCGCCGGCGCCACGATGGTGCGTGCCAGCGTATCGGCCCCGACCATCAGGATCGCGCCGAGCAGCACCGAGGCTGGCAGCAGCAGGCGATGCGCTGGCCCGATGACGAGGCGCAGGAGATGCGGCACCACGATGCCGACGAAGCCGATGACGCCGCTGATCGACACCGCGACACCGGTCATGGCCGAGACCATGACGATCGAGATCCGCTTGAGTCGCTCGACGTCGACGCCGCCGTGAAAGGCATCGGCCTCCCCGAGTACGAGCAGGTCGAGGCCACGCGCAATGTAGGCGCAGGCGGCGAGCCCGGCGACGAGGATCGGTGCGAGCACGGCGGCCTTGGTCCAGGTCGCGCCGCTCATCGAGCCGAGCAGCCAGAATGTAATGTCGCGGAGCTGGCGGTCGTCGGCGATGAACACCAGAAGCCCGATGCCGGCATTGGTGATCGCGGTGATGGCGACGCCGGCGAGCAGGAAGATCGCGATCGAGGTTCGTCCCGAGCGGCTGGAGATGCCGTAAAGGATGGCGGTCGTTGCAAGCGAGCCCGCGAAGGCCGCGAGCGGCAGGAGCTCGGTCTGGAGGAAACGCAGTGTCTCGCCGAAGCGCGAATCGGTGAAGACGATCGCGCTTGCGGCCGCGAGCGCGCCGCCGCTGGAGACGCCGACGAGCGCGGGATCGGCGAGGGGATTGCGAAACAGTCCCTGCATGATCGCGCCGGCCGCCGCGAGCAGGCCGCCGACCATCGCGGTTGCCGCGATCCGGGGAATGCGGATCGACCACAGCACGAGCTGGTCGCGGGCCGTCACGGCATCGGCGGTGGCGTTGCCGACGAAGCCGAGCGCGGCAGGAAGCCGGGAAAGGGGAATTCCCGCCGCGCCGACGGTCAGGGCGACGACTGCGGTGGTCGCGAGCACCGCCAGCAGAAGGGGAATTGCGAACGATGCGGATCGCCGTCTCGCCCTGGCGTGTCGATGCGAACCTCGCGTCTCGGTCTCGATCGCCGCGCTCATTGCCGGCAATTCGCCGCTGACAGGGCCGACGTGAATGCGCCGCCGTCGGCCAATGCCGGATAGAGCTTGACCGACAGATCGCGCGCCGCCGCGGCCGTCCGCGGTCCGAAGCCGAGCAGGTAGAGCCCGTCCATGGTGATAAAGCTCTTGTTGGCCCCGACCGGCGTCAAGGCAAAGCCGGGATGGGCATAGATCGCGTCGGCCTGCAGCGAATCCTTGCCGCGCTCGATCGACAGCACGACGTCGGGCCTGGCCGCGACGATCCCCTCGTCGCCGATGATCTTGTAGCCGTCATAGTCGTCGACGGCATTGGCGGCGCCCGCGAGCTGGATGATCTCATCGGCCGCGGTGTTGTGGCCGGCGACCATGGCGCGCCCGTTCTGCAGCGACATCACGAACATCACGCGCACCTGCTTCGTCACCTTGGCGCGCAGTGCGCGAAGCTGGGCGAGGTCGGCGCCGACCGCGGTGCTGAGGCATTCGGCGCGCGCATCGACGCCCATGGCGTGGCCGACCAGCCTGATCTTCTCGATCAGGCCGTCCTCGGAGAAGGTCTCGGGCACCAGCACCAGCGGCACCTTCGCCGTCTCCAGGATGTCCATTGTCTCGCGCGGGCCTGAACCCTCGATGGCCAGGATCAGCGTGGGGTTGAGGCCGAGAACGCCCTCGGCTGAAATCTGGCGCATGTAGCCGACATTCGGTTTGTCGTGCAGTGCAGCGGCCGGATAAAGGCTCGTCGTGTCGACGCCGACCAGCCGGCTCTCGAGCCCGAGCGCATAGAGGATCTCGGTGATGGCACCGCCGATCGAGATCGTGCGCGCGAAGTCGGTGACGGCGACATCGCGATTGCGAGCGTCATGCACGGTGATGCCGGCGGCGTGCGCGGTCGACGCAAGCGCGATCGTGCCGGAGAGCAGGAGCTGTGCGAGGGTGCGACAAGATGTCATTGCGGGTTACTTCGTCAGGATGAGCTTGTTCTGCGAGGTCAGGCGGAGGCGATAAGCGTCCGCGCCATGCGCGATGATGATCTCGCGTTCGTGCGCAAAGAGCTCGCGGCTGTCGATCCGGCTGCCGCGTATCGTCAAAGTTCTCGTTGTTGCAGGGCTTTGGGCCGGCCCTGCCGCACCACCGCCGTTGTCTCCGGACGTTGCTGACATTGTGGGTGCGATGCGCTCTCGAAATTTCCAGATGATGCTGTTTGTATAATCGGGGCGCGGCGCATTCCAACGGCTGCAATTTACAATCGATATAAATTGCAACTTGATGTCATTGACCGTCAGCGTATTGCCACGTAACCCATCATGGCAGCGGGCGATGTGCCCGTGACTTGAGAGACCAGCCAGCCAGTCGTTCGCGTTGCGAACGCACGCCAGCCAAAAGACTCCAAAAACTAAAGTGAAGTGCAGGCTGGGGCTGATATGGCTGACGGGGCTAGGTATTCGCGCGCCCTGATTGTGGGCGCGTCGGTGGTTTCAATTGCGGCATTGGTGACGGAGGGCAGTCTCGCGCAGGCCGCTCAGCCGCAGGCCGAAAGTGCGTCGTCGGAGCGGCCGAAGCAGGCCAAGCGCAAGCAGGCCAAGCCGCAGGCCGCGCAGCAGGCAACGCCTGAAGGCATGAATGCGCGTGCCCAAGTGGCCGGCACCGCGGCGGTGCAGACGCTCGACACGATTACGGTTGCAGCCTCGAAGACCGAGGAGCGTGCCGTCGATGCGCTCGCGCCGGTCAGCGTCGTGACCTCCGCGCAGATCGAGGCGCGCCAGGCGAGCACAATCGGCGGTCTCATCTATGATGTACCGGGTGTGTGGGTTCAGAACCGCGGTGACGAGCCGTCGACCTCGATCAATATCCGCGGCCTCCAGGATTTCGGCCGCGTCGCCGTCGTTGTCGACGGCGCGCGGCAGAATTATCAGCGCACGGGTCACTTCGCCAACGGCTCGTTCTTTCTCAACCCCGAGCTGATCAGCGGCATCGACATCGTTCGTGGCCCGACCGCCAATATCTACGGTTCGGGTGCGATCGGCGGTGTGGCATCGTTCCGCACCAAGGATATCGAGGACGTCGTCCGCGCGGGCGAACGCTGGGGCGTCGACGTCAAGACCATCCTCGGCAGCAACTATGGACGCGCGCTCGGCTCGGCCTTCGGCGGCGTTCGCGTTAATCCGAACGTGGACGTGTTCGCGGGTGGCACCTATTCGACGCAGGAGAACTACAAGGACGGCACCGGCTTCGAGGTTGCCAACACCGGCAACCGGCTCACCAGCGGTATCGCCAAGCTGACGGTGCGGCCCGCGGACGGTCATGAGGTCAAGCTCGGCACCATCTTCCAGGAGGACATCTACAGCGTCGGCCAGCCGCCGCGGCGCGCCGGTGATCCCAATTCGACCAACGCGAACGGCACCAACAATCTGAACGGCACGTCGGTCTATGCGTCCAACGTCAAGAACTACACCACGACGCTCGGCTGGAAATATTCGCAGCCGGATGACCAGTGGTTCGATTGGGACGCGAAGGTCTATTGGAATCGCACCGAGAACGATCAGATCAAGACCGCTCATACCAGCGTTACGCCGTCGGTCTATTGCGGCGGCGTACCCGGGAACGCCGTATCCGGCTGTATCGGCGGCAACCGCGGGTACCTGCTCGATACGATCGGCGTCGACGTGTACAACACGACGCGGTTCGAGACGGGCAGCTGGCGTCACGCGGTGACTTACGGACTGGATGCCTTCCAGGACAAGGTGTCGTCGCAGGACAGGACCGGCACGTCGGAAGTGACGACGCCCGGCGGCCAGCGCACAGTGTCCGGCGGGTTCGTGCAATGGAAGGCGAACTACACCTCGATGCTCGAGGTGATCGGCGCGCTCCGCTACGACAACTATCAGCTCTCCTCGGCGTCCTCGTCGTCCAGCGGCGATCGCCTGTCGCCGAAGATCACCGTCGGGCTCGTTCCCACGGCGGTCGTGACGCCCTATGTCAGCTACGCCGAAGGCTATCGGGCTCCGTCGATCACGGAGACGCTGGTCAGCGGGCCGCATTCCGGCGCGACGGTGAACGACTCGTTCTTCCGCTGTCCGTCGGGCACGCCTGGAGCCGGCGCTGATTCGACCTTCTGCTTCGTGCCCAATCCCAATCTGCGGCCCGAGGTCGGCAAGAACAAGGAAATCGGCTTCAACATCAAGAAGAACGATTTGTTCACGGCGGGTGATACGCTGCGCGGCAAGATCAACGTGTTCCGCAACGACATCACCGACTTCATCGATCAGGTTGCTTATGGAAACCCGCTTGTGGTGCCGACCGGCCCGCCGCCGGCACCCAGCATCACGGTGCTGCCGTTCCTGCAGTATCAGAATGTCGCGGAAGCCCGCATCCAGGGCGTCGAGGCCGAGGCGATGTATGATGCGAACCTCTGGTTCTTCGGCCTCTCCGGCACCTACCAGAACGGCAAGAACCTGCAGACGGGATTTGGTCTGTACAGCGTCCCGCCGCAGAAGATCACGACGACGGCCGGCGTGCGGTTGCTCGACAGGACGCTGACGCTCTCGGTGATGTGGACGTCGGCGATCGCAAATTACGACATTCCGCCGACCTATACGCCGGCAACGTCCTACGATCTCGTCAATTTCTATGCCCAGTATCAGCCGACGCGGGATCTCACGCTCAACTTCTCGGTCGAAAACCTTCTCAACCAGTACTACCGGCCCTACGCCATTCCGGTCGGCAGCTCGGGCGATACGCAAAACGACGTGAAGTGGGCGAGCGCCGGTGCCGGGCTCGTAATCAAGGGAGGCCTGAAATACCACTTTGGCGGCACCTAGGGAGTAGGCCGGCGATCCCATAGGGGACGCGGAGTTGACCTCCAGAGCCACGCTGATGTCCCAACGTGGCTTCGGTCCGTTCTGAAATATCCGATCGGCGCTTTGCCGATAAGCACGACTGACAGGAGAAAAGTCGAATGTTCATCGCTATGAATCGCTTCCAGGTGAAGAAGGGCGCGGAGACCGCGTTCGAAACCGTCTGGGCCACCCGCGAATCCTATCTCGGCAGCATGCCGGGGTTCGTCGAGTTTCATCTCTTGAAGGGCCCGGAGGCCGAGGACCACACGCTCTATTCGTCGCACACCAGCTGGGTCGACAAGGCTGCGTTCGAGGCCTGGACTCGCTCCGAGGAATTCCGTCGTGCTCATGCCCGCGCCGACAACAGGACCGGCGAGAGTCTCTATCTCGGTCATCCCAAGTTCGAGGGCTTTGAAGTGATCCAGAGCGAGCGCAAGGCCGAGGCGGCCTGAGGCGGCGGCGCAGAAAAGGAGCCGGACATGCTGAGCACCGATCTCGTCGATCTCAGGGCGTATATGGCCGACAATCCCGGCGCGGTGATCGAAGACGTTGCGCGCGAGCGCAAGGTCACCCCGCGCGCGGTGATCGAGGCGCTGCCGTCATCAATGGTGCGCATCCGCGGCGGCGGGCATTTCGCCGCCGCCATGCAGGACATCGCCGAGTGGGGCGAGGTCACCCTGATCGTTCACACGGACGATGCGATCTTCGAGTTTACGGGTGCGATCCCCGCGGGCGAGATCGGCCGCGGCTATTTCAACCTAATGCAACCGAAGGGATTGCACGGCCATCTCCGCCACGAGCGCTGCGCGGCTGTTGCCTTTGTCGAGCGTCCCTTCAGGGGCAAGAATTCGGCCTTCGTCGCTTTCGTCAACACAGATGGCGGCATCATGTTCAAGGTCTTCGTTGGCCGCGACGAAACCCGGGCGCTACGGGGAGACCAGCTCGAAAGGTTTCGGCAGCTTGCCGGCCGAATGGCGGCAGAGCCCGCGGCGTAGCTCTATCTGTCGGGAGATCAAGATGCAGAGCAATTTTGGGCTTCGGCACATGATCGCAACAATCGCGCTTGCGCTGGTGCCGGCACCGGCCTTCGCGATCGACGAGGCGCTGCTGCCGCGCAATTTGTCGCCCTGGGGCATGTTCCTCAATGCCGACATCGTCGTGAAGGCGGTGATGATCGGGCTCGCCTGCGCCTCGCTGGTGACGTGGACGGTGTGGCTGGCCAAGACCATCGAGCTGCACCGCCAGGGTGCGCTCGCCCTGAGCCGGACCCGCGCGCTCGAGGGCAATATGAGGCTGGCCGAGGCCGCAGCACGGGCCGGCGACTCGCATGACGCTGTGGCCCAGCTCATCCAGTCCTGCGTCAAGGAGGCGGAGCTGTCCGGCGGTGTCCTCGATGACGGCCTTCAGGAGCGCGTCGCGCTGCGGCTGGAGCGGGTCGAGGCGGCGATGTCGCGGCAGATCGCGCGCGGCACCGGCGTGCTCGCGACCATCGGCGCCATCGCGCCGTTCGTCGGCCTGTTCGGCACGGTCTGGGGCATCATGAATTCCTTCATCGGCATCTCCGAGAGCCACACCACCAGCCTCGCCGTGGTCGCGCCCGGTATCGCGGAGGCGCTGCTTGCCACGGCGCTTGGCCTTGTCGCCGCGATCCCCGCGGTCGTGATCTACAATCATCTCGTTCGCGGCATCGCCAATTACCGCGCGCTGCTTGGCGATGCCTCCGCGCAACTCATGCTGCTGGTAAGCCGCCAGCGCGATCACCGTGAGTTCCGCCTGGCGCGGGCGGCGGAGTAGGCCATGGCCGCGAAACTCGGCGCACGTTCGTCATCGCCGCTGAGGTCGCGCGGTGGCCCTGATGAGCTCGACGTGACCCATGAGATCAACGTCACGCCGTTCATCGACGTGATGCTGGTGCTCCTGATCATCTTCATGGTGGCCGCGCCGCTCGCCACCGTCGACATCGGCGTCGAGCTGCCGGCGACCGCGGCCGAGCCGCAGCCGCGGCCGGACAAGCCGATCTTCGTCACCGTGAAACCGGATCTTTCGATTGCGGTCGGCGAAGACGTCGTCGGCCGTGATGCGCTCAGCACATCACTCGATGCCGCCACCAGGGGCCGCAAGGACGAGCGCATTTATCTGCGCGCCGACAAGGCGGTCTCCTACGGCGACCTCATGGAGGTGATGAACACGTTGCGCAATGCCGGCTATCTCAAGGTCGCTCTCGTCGGCCTCGACGGACGCAGCTGATGGCCACGAGAGCCTTCGCCCTGCATGAACCGCTCGACGAGCGCGAAGCCGCGCGCTGGGCCGTCGCGGCGGCGGTGATCGTGGCGTTGCATGTCGCTGCCGCGCTGCTTGCGATGAGCTGGATCAGGTCGCAGCCGGAACAGGGCGTCAGCCTGCCGGCGATCATGATCGACATGGCACCGGTCACGTCGGCTCCGCAGTCGGCGCAGGACGACGTCGCGCCGGGGCCGCTGATGCAGGAGGCCGACGCCTCACCGCCTGAGCCGGTGCAGCAGCAGACGGTCGAGGAGACCATCGCGCCGACGCCGCCGCAGGAGAAGCCGGACGTGGTGGCGCCGCCGGAGCAGAAGCTCGAGCCGACACCGGCCACGCCCGAACCGGCGAAGATCGTGCCGGTCGAAAAGCCCGCGCCGGCAAAGCCGAAGGTGGTTCGCCGCGAGGCGAAAAAGCCGTCTGAGGCGCTGCCCGCGCCGCGCACCAGCGCACCGCCGCGCGCCGAGCGCGAGGCGCCGATGGCATCGGCCATGAGCGCAGGCGCAGTGGCCTCGGCAATCGCGTCCTACAATCAGCGCGTCCGCGCGCATCTGATGCGCTTCCACCAATATCCGTCAGGTGGCGGGGGGCAGCGTGGCGTCGCGAGGCTCGGCTTCACCGTTAGTCGCAGCGGGCAGGTGATATCCAACCGTCTTGGCGGCTCGTCCGGCGTCGCAGCCTTCGACGCCCAGGCCATGTCGATGATCCGCCAGGCCTCGCCGTTTCCGCCGATCCCGGATGAAATCAAGAACGGCTCGATGAGCTTTTCGATTCCGGTGGAATTTACGGTGAGGTAGGGCGGTCCCTCACCTCGCCCCGCTTGCGGGGAGAGGTCGGCGCGAAGCGCCGGGTGAGGGGGACTCTCCGCGGGTCGCACTCTCACCGTGTTCTTGGATAGAGCCCCTCACCCCGACCCTCTCCCCGTAAGAACGGGGAGAGGGAGAGGAGACAGCCGGGGCCTTATTTCGCCTTCAGGAAGTCGGCGACTTCGAGCAGCATGAACTCGTCGTCGTCGGCCTTGTTGGGATCGCGGCTGGACGAGAACGGCAGGTTGTTGTCGTTGCCGACGATGATGTGGGTGTCATCGACGCGATCGACGTTCTCGATGGTGAAGAACGGGAAGGTATAGACGCCGTCATTGAGCGGTTTGCGCGCCTTCTTGTCGGGATCCTGGATCTTCATCAGGTCGATATAGCCGATCTTGCGCACAGGCTTGCCGACATTGGCGTCGGAGAGCTCGATCTTGTAGACGCGCTTGAACTTGGCGAGATCGGGGAAGCAGTTCTCGCCGCGGGTGCCTTGCGGGCAGGCCTTGTCGGCGGTGCCTTCGCCGTTGTCGCGTTCGATGATCAGGCCGCTGGTCGGGTCGATCATGTTGAAGTCGCCGATGGCGTTGCCGTTCTGCTCGAACACATACTGCCAATAGCGGCCGGTAAACTTCTCCGCGGCGACGTCGAATTCGAGGATGCGGGAGGCTTCCTTGCCGTCGACCTTCTCCCAGTCCTTCTTGTCGGCATCCCACAGCGGACCCTCGAGCAGGCCGTAGAGGAACTTGCCATCCCTAGACGACGCAAAGCCCTCATAGCCCTTGGAGCGGCGGAGGTTGACGTTGGTATAGGTCGCGCCCGGGGCGCCCGGGGTCGCCACCGCCCAATGATCAGGCGAGCGCACCGGCTTGCCGTCGGCAAGCGTGTCGAACACGCCGAGAATCTTTCCGGTCTTGTCGGCCTTCAGGATATAGGGTCCGAACTCGTCGCCGATCCAGAAATTGTCGCCGATGATCTGGAAGCCTTCGGTGTCGAAGTCGGCGCCGGTGAGGTAGCGCTTCTGCGTGTCCTCGTGCACGATGCGGAACGGCACGCGTCTGTCGGGGTCGTGCAGGAAGATGGTCTCCTGCCGCTCGATCTTGCCGCTGGCCCAGTCCATCTTGTAGCGGTTCAGGTACAGCATCGAGTCCGGCGAATTGGCGCGCGCGCCCATGCCGTTGTCGGTGATGACCCAGAAGGTGCCGTCGGGCATGGTCTTGATACCGGAATGGCCCTGCAGAGGCTGGCCCTTGAACGGCAGCGAGAGCCCGGTCGGGCGCTCATAGGACTTGCCCATCACGGTGCCGAGCGCGTCGACGCGCTTGCCGGTGGTGTACTTGCCCGAGGTCTTGAGATCGGCGGGCGCGTCGGCGGGCGCGTCGATGAAGGTGGCGGCCGGCATCATCACGTGGCCGGCGAGCTTGGCCGGGAATTCGCCTTCGTTCTGCGCGAGCGCTGTGCTCGCGGCGAGAATGATCGTTGCGACGGAGGCAAGAAAAGTCGCGCGCATGTGCGTCTCCTGTTAGCGGACGCACGCCTTATGCTGTTTGCGTATTGCAGTTTTGTGAAACCGGGCCAAACGCCGCAGCAGCCTTACACGCCTTCGTAGACCAGCCTGGTGAAGAACCCGGGATCGATGACGAACTGCCCCCACTTCGCGTCGAACGCGGCCGTGGGCTTTGCAGCTATCGTTTCGTCACGGGTCTTTCCCTGTTTCTTGAGATTGCCGACATTGTCCCGGATCGCAACCAGCATGTCGCGGAATTCTTGCAGCTCGGCCCTGTTGCTGACAGGCTTGCCGTGACCGGGGATGACGATGGTGTCGCTTTTGGCTACGGCCAGATTGGCGTCGGAGGCCGCAATCATGCCGTTGATGCCGCCGCCGGTCGAATAGTCGATGAACGGATAAATGCCGTTCCAGTAGGTATCGCCCGCATGCAGGACGTTGGCCTCGGTGAACATGACCGAAATGTCGCCGTCGGTATGTGCGGGCCCATAGTACCTCATGGCAATCGACGCGCCGTTGACCTTGAGATGATGCTCTTTGGCAAAGACCTGGGCCGGGACGGCGCCAGCAGGCAAGGCGAGGAAATTGTAGTCCCAGTCCTCGACGCGCTGAACAACGGATAGATGCTTGCGGGTGTTCTCGTGGGCAATGATCTTCGCGCCCGCCGCATGCAGCCATTCATTGCCGTCGGAATGGTCGAAGTGCCAGTGCGTATTGATCAGATGCGCGACCGGCTCGCTGCCGAGCTCGGCAAGCGCCTGGCTCAGCCGGGGGCGGGAGACGCCGATTCCGGCATCGACCAGAAGCTTGCCGTCAGGTCCCGTGAGGACGGCAATGTTGCCTCCGGATCCCTCGAGAATGCTGACATTGTTGCGCAGCTTGTGGGTCGTGATGGGAGACGTTGCGGCGCTGTCCTTGATCAGGCTGACGAGGCCGCGCGCCTCTGCGAACGCCTGCCGGGGGGTAAGCCAACCGGTCGCGGCAGCGAATGTGCCGCCGACGCAACACAGGCAAAAACCGCGTCGGGACAACGAGAGAGGTTTTGGCGGTCCCATGCAATCCTCTCTTTCCGGGAGATTGTTGCGGCGCCGACGATCGACCCGCCGCTAGCATGCTAGGGTGGGACTAAAGACGCACGCGGTCTATCAGGATTGCACGATCGGCTGCGATCGCGCGCAGTAGCCGGTTACTCCTTGACCGCCCCGGTCAGCGAAGACACGTAATAATCCACGAACAGCGAGTAGAAGATCGCAACCGGCAGCGAGCCAAGCAGTGATCCCGCCATCAGCGCGCCCCACTGATAGACGTCGCCGGTGACGAGCTCGGTCAGGATCGCGACCGGTACGGTCTTGTTGGCGCCGCTCTGGATGAAGGCGAGCGCATAGATGAACTCGTTCCAGGACAGTGTGAAGGAGAAGATGCCCGCCGAGATCAGGCCGGGCACTGCGAGCGGCAGCGTGATCCGCCGCAGGATCTGCAGTCGCGTCGCGCCGTCGACCAGCGCG
This sequence comes from Pseudomonadota bacterium, assembly GCA_023435725.1. Lineage (GTDB taxonomy): Bacteria > Pseudomonadota > Alphaproteobacteria > Rhizobiales > Xanthobacteraceae > Bradyrhizobium. Next base: position 23,746 of record JAEYRD010000126.1, read on the forward strand.
CATTCCTCGAGCTCGTAGGGGATCGACTTGAAATAGCCGATCAGCAGCCAGGTGCAGAACGGCACCAGGAAGGTCGGATAAACCAGGATCAGCGCCATCGGACTGTCGAACAGGCCGAACTGCACCACGACGGTGGCGAGCGGAATGAACAGGATCGAGGGCGGAACGAGATAGGCAAGGTAAATGCCGAGGCCGACATAGGGACTGCCGCGGAAGCGCAGGCGTTCGATCGCATAGGCCGCCAGCGTGCTCGCGATCAGCGACAGCGTCGTCGAACCGATCGCCACAAGCATCGTCGTCCACAGCCAGCGCGGATAGGCGGTGTCGAACAGCAGGTGCTTGATATGCGCCAGCGTCGGCGAGGTGATCCAGAACGGATTATGCTCCTTGAAATTCATCAGCTCCGCGTTCGGCTTGAACGAGGTGATCGCCATCCAGTAGAACGGAAACAGCAGGATGATCACGAAACAGGCGAGCGGCAGGTAGATCATCATCAGCCGCCGCAGCCCGGAATCCCAGGCCATGGTGTCGGGCGCCGCCTTCGCGATGGCGGCAGGTTGGACGACGCTATCAGTCATTGCTCTCTCCCTGCTGCCATTTGCGGCGCGCCAGGCCGAAATAGGAGAACACCGTCGCGAACACCAGGAACGGGATCATGGACACCGCGATCGCGGCACCTTCACCGAGCTCGCCACCGGCGATGCCGCGCTGGAACGCCAGCGTTGCCAGCAAATGGGTCGAGTTCCCGGGGCCGCCACGGGTGATGGCGTAGACCAGCTGGAAGTCGGTGAAGGTGAAGATGATCGAGAAGGTCATGACGATGGCGAGGATCGGCATCATCATCGGGAAGGTGATGTAGCGAAAGCGCTGCCAGGCGCTGGCGCCGTCGAGCATCGCGGCCTCGTAGAGAGAGGGCGATATGGTCTGCAGGCCGGCCAGCAGCGATATCGCGACGAACGGAATGCCGCGCCAGATGTTGGCGGCGATCAGCGAGAAGCGCGCCGGCCAGGGCGAGCCGAGGAAGTCGATATTGGTGGTGCGCCAGTGCAGCACGTCGACCAGCAGATAGGAGATGATCGAGAATTGCGGATCGTAGATCCACCAGAACGCCAGCGCCGAGAGCACCGTCGGCACGATCCAGGGCAGCAGCACGATCGCGCGCAGCAGGCTCTTGAACGGAAAATGGTTGTTGAGCAGCAGCGCGAGCCAGAAGCCGAGCGCGAACTTCCCGAAAGTCGCGAGTCCCGTATAGACCACGCTGTAGAACACCGCGTTCCACCACAGGGGGTCGGTGAGCAGGTACTGGAAATTCTCCAGGCCCACGAACACGCCCTTTCTGCCGATCGTGGTGTCGGTGAAGGCGAGCCAGATGCCGAGGCCGAGCGGATAGGTCAGGAACACCGCGAGCAGCCCGATCGCGGGTGCAAGGCACATCACGATCAGGAACGGCTTGTAGTCGAACAGGCGTACCAGCCAGGAGGGCTGCCGCTGCGCCAGGGCGAGAGAAGAGAGTGTCGTCACGGACATCAGGGCGTTGTCCTGTCTGTGAAAGTCACCACGCCGTCATTGCGAGGAGCGAAGCGACGAAGCAATCCCGACTGTAACCGCGGGGACAGACTGGATTGCTTCGCTTCGCTCGCAATGACGATCCCTCTATTGCCGGCCGCTACCTTTGTCGTCGGAAGTACCGCTTGCAGCGCTGTTCGGCTTCTGCGGCCGCGGCTTCCGGCGTGGCAGCACCAGTGGCGACGGACGCGAACATCTGAATCAGCACGTAATCGGCGCTCACGGCACCGGTCGCCGTCGAGATCGGGCCCGCATAGCCGTCATAGTAGGTGCTGTTCATGGTGTCCTTGAACAGCTTCACCTTGGGATCCTGCGACCACACGGCGGCCTCGGCATAGGCGGCCAGCGGCTGCGACCAGTAGCCCGAGTTGGCGTTGAGCCACGGCTCGTACTGGTCCTTTTCCAGCATATATTGCAGGAAAGCCTTTGCGGCGTTGGGGTACTGGCTGTGCTTGAACACCATGGCGTTCAGCGTCAGGCCCGCCATCGGCGAGACCTTGGCCACTCCCTTCGGCAGCAACTGATGCTCGCTGTCGTCGGCGATCGCCTTGGTTGCCGGATCGTTCTTCAGCGAGAAGTAGAGCGAGACGCCGTTGGCGGTCAGCCCGATCTCCTGCGAGGCATAGGCGCGGTTGTTGCTGACGTCATTCCACGACGTCGTGCCGGGGATGAAGGTCGGGTAGAGCTGCTTGACCCAGTTCAGCGCAGCGATCGTCTCCTTGCTGTTGATGGTGACGTTGCCCTCTTCATCGAGCAGGGCTGCGTTGTGCGACCAGAGCGCCCAACTCGCGAAGCCGTTGCCGTCGCCCTTGGCGTTGCCAAGCGCGAAGCCCGCCGGCTTGCCGGCCTTTTGGAGCTTCTGACACAGGTCGAGGATACCGGCATGGTCTTCCGGCACCTTGTCGAAGCCGACCGATTGCAGGATCGACTTGCGGTAGATCAGGGGACCGGCGGTGGCGCCGAACGGCAATCCGATCCAGGTGTCGCTCTTGTTCTTCTTGCCGTAGCGCTGTGCGAGCGGCAGCCAGCCGCCATAACGCTTGCCGACATAGTCGGCGACGTCGGTGAGCTCGATCAGCTTGTCGATATAGATGTGCGGAGCATCGGAGAAGCCGATGATGATGTCGGGGCCGGCGCCGGAATTGGCTGTGACCGCGGTCTGCTGGTTGATGTCCTCCCAGCCGACGAAATCGACCTTGACCTCGACGCCGGTCTCCTTGGTGAACTTGGCCGCATTGGCGCGGAACACGTCTTCGTCGGCCTGGACGAAGCGTACCGGCCGCAGCATGCGCAGGCTCGCGCCCTTCTCGATGTCGCGCTTGGGTGCCGCCACGTCGGCGGCCTTGATGTTGGATTGCGGTGTTTGCGCCGCAGCACCGGTGGCCGCGAACGTTGCAGCGGACAGGCCCAGCGCCAAGGCATCACGACGTGTGATGTCGTTCCTCATCAGTTCCTCCCTATGATGTTTCCCTTCCCGGCGTTGATCGCCGGTGAAGGGCCGTTCCGGTTTCCGGCGCGTTTTTCGCGCCGACCGCCTAGCTGTTCGGGCCGCGATCCATGCTGACAGGCTGCCAGCGGCGGAGCGCGGTGTTCTGCAGCACCGACGGATTGACACAGCTTACCGGCCACATGCCCTGAAGCACCAGTGACAATTCGTAGCCCACGCGGCGCTTGCGCGCCTCGTCGAACCGTGCCGAGGCCGAGGCGACATGGGCGGTCAGGGTCACGTTTTCCATGCCGAGGATGGGATTGTTGTGCGAGGGCGGTTCCTTCTCCAGCACGTCGAGGGCGGCATGGGCGATCCAGCCTTCCTGCAGCGCCTTGATCAGGCTCTCCTCGTCCACCGTGGCGCCGCGGCCCGTGTTGATGAAGACCGAGCCCTTCTTCATCTGCCGGAAGTGCTTCTCGGTGAGCATGTGATGCACCTCAGGCCGGGCCGGCGCGTGCATCGAGACGAAGTCCGATTGCGACAGCACCTCGTTCAGCGTCGCCGGGATGACGCCGTGGTCGTACATCAGGGTTTCCTGAATGAAGGGATCGTAGGCCATCATGCGCAGGCCGAACGGCGCGGCGCGCTTCGCAACCGCGCGCGCGACGCGACCAAACGAGATGAAGCCGAGCGTCTGGCCCATCAGCCGCGGAATCTTCGACAGTGCCGGCCGGCCCTCCGCCCAGCGTCCGCTGCGCACCATCTTGTCCTGTTCGACCAGCCGGCGGAAGCCGGCGAGCAGCAGCATCATGGCGTGGTCGGCGACCTCCTCGATGAAGGTGTCGGGGATGTTGGTGACGGGAATGCCGCGGGCGGTCGCAGCCTTCACGTCGACGCTGTCCACGCCGACCGAGCCGAGCGTGATCACCTTGCAGTTCTCCAGCGCGTCGATGATCGACCTGGTGATCGGGATGCCCTTGGCATAGATGGCGTCGGCGGACTTTGCGGCGGCGATGAACCCGGCCTCGTCGGCGGGCGCCTCGACGATCTCGGCGTCGATCGGATCGAGCGCCTCGCGCTCATAGGAGTAGTCGCTGCCCGCGACCGTGAAGCTTGCGCCCTTCGGCGTCACCACCCTGTATTTCGGCATTCCCTGCTCCCGATTTGGTCTGTCGGTTCTTGTTGTGACCCAGCCCTTATGGGTGGGCCTTTGCGTCTTTTACGCGAAATCGATGCGATTGCGTACAATTACCGGTTGCCGGATGCGATGCTTCCGGCCGGTTTTCTGCCTGCGATCCGGGCTACTACGGAGTCTTCCGTAACAGGTTGATAAGAGGTCGCGCACTAAAAGTTGATTCAATTTGAATCGATTCACTCGCGTGCCCGTATCCCTTTTTTCTCCGGAGCCATCCCGTGAAGTTGAGCAATCTGAAGATCGCCCCCAAGCTTGGCATCCTTGTCGGCGTCACCTTGTTCGGCCTGTGCATCTCCGGTGTTCTCGCCGGCTATCTCATGAAGCGCGAGATGGTGAATGCGCGCATCGATCAGGCCAAATCGATCGTCGACATGGGCCGCAACTATGCGCTCGCCCTGAAGAAGCGCGTCGATGCCGGCGAGATGACGAAGGACGCCGCCCTGGCCGATCTTCGCCGCTACGGCAATTCGATGACCTACGACAACGGTGCGGGCTATCTGTTCGGCACGTCCTATGACGGCATCACCCAGCTCGCGCCCGATCCGAAGCAGATCGGCACCAACCGCATGGATGTCCTGACCAACGGCCGCAAGCTGTCCGTCGAACTGATGGACGGTGCGAAGGCCAACGGCTCGATCCTGCTGTATTATGAATATGCGAAGCCCGGCCAGGAAGGGCTGATCCGCAAGATCGGCTACGCCGTGGCCGTCCCCGGTTTCGACATGTATCTCGGCACGGGTGCTTATCTCGACGATATCGACGCCAAGATGGGACCGGTCTACTGGCTCCTCGGCCTTGCCATGCTCGGCATCGTCATTGTCGCCGGCAGCGTCGCCTGGATGCTCGGCCGCAGCATCAGCCGTCCGCTCGCGCTGCTCGGCGCCCGCATGAAGGATCTCGCCGACGGCAAGCTCGAGGGCGACATCCCCGGCGTCGGCCGCGGCGACGAGGTCGGCGCGATGGCTTCGACCGTCCAGATCTTCAAGGACAACGCGGTTCGTATCCGTGACCTCGAGAAGACCGATGCGGAAGCCAAGGAGCGCGCCGCGGCGGAACGTCGCAGCGCGATGGAGGGCATCGCCAACGACTTCGAACGCAGCGTCAACGGCATCGTCCGCTCGGTCTCCTCGGCCGCGGCCGGCATGCAGAGCACGGCGCAGTCCATGACGGCAACCGCGAGCGACGCCTCGTCGCGTGCGGCGACGGTCGGTGCCGCCTCGCAAAAGGCCTCCGGCAATGTCGGCACGGTTGCCGCCGCCGCCGAAGAGCTGTCGAGCTCGGTCGCGGAGATCTCCCGCCAGGTCACGCGCTCGACCGAGGTCGCGAGCAAGGCCGTGAGCGATGCCGAGCGCACCAACGCCACCGTTCAGGTGCTCTCCTCCGGCGCCGAGAAGATCGGCGAGGTGGTCAAGCTGATCCATTCGATCGCGGCGCAAACCAACCTGCTGGCGCTCAACGCCACCATTGAAGCTGCGCGCGCCGGTGAATCCGGCCGCGGTTTCGCGGTCGTTGCCTCCGAGGTCAAGGCGCTCGCCAACCAGACCGCGAAGGTGACCGAGGAAATCTCCGCCCAGGTGGCGGCGATGCAGACCTCGACCAGCGACGCGGTCACGGCTATCTCCGGCATCACCCAGACCATCGCCGAGATGAGCGAGATCACCGCCGGCATCTCCGCCTCGATCGAGCAGCAGGGCGAGGCCACCCGCGAGATCGCCCGCAACATCCAGTCGGTCGCCGCCGGCTCGAGCGAGATCAACGCCCATATCGGCAGCGTCACCTCGGCCGCGGAAGCGACCGGCAGCGCGGCCACCGACGTGCTCACCAACGCCCGCGAGCTGGACAACCAGTCCGGCGCGCTGCGCAGCGCGGTCGACGGCTTCCTCGCCAAGGTGCGTGCGGCTTAAGCCGGCGCACGAGCGCTGCTATCCACTGCGACGTCATGCCCGGGCTTGTCCCGGGCATCCACGTTCTTGGGTACCGCATGCGCGGATATGCGTGGATGGCCGGGACAAGCCCGGCCATGACGGAGAGTGCGGAGTACGCAGCTCTCGCGAGCGCTCCTACTGCTTCTCGATCCCGGCGTTCTTGATCAGCTTCTCCCACAGCACCAGCTGCTCGTTCACGAACGTGCCGAGCTCTTCCGGCGTGCCGGAGAAGGCGTCCATGCCGAGCGTGGCGAGCTGGGCCTTGATCTCCGGCTTCTCGACGATCTTCCTGATCTCGGCGTTGAGCCGCGTCACGATCTCCTTCGGCATGCCGGCTGGCCCGAAATAGCCCTGCCACGACGAGATGTCGAAGTCCGGCACGCCGGCCTCCTGCATCGAGGGCAGGTTCGGCACCAGCGGCGAGCGCTCCTTGGTGGTGACTGCGAGCGCGCGCAGCGCGTTGCCGTTGACGTGCGGCAGGCCGGTCAGGATGTCCACGAACATCATCGAGACGCGGCCGCCCATGACGTCGTTGAGCGCCGGCGGCGAGCTCTTGTAGGGCACGTGCAGGAGATCGAGCCCGGCATTGTGCGCAAAGGTCGCGCCCGACACGATCGCCGAGGACGAGCCCGAGGCGTAGCTCAGCTTGCCCGGATTGGCCTTGCCATAGGCGACGAGCTCGCCGACGGTCTTGGCCGGGACTTCGGGATGAATGACCAGCATGAAGGGCAGGTCGCCGGTGCGCGCGACCGGGGTGAAATCCTTGACCGGATCGTAGGTCAGGCTCTTGAGCAGATAGGGATTGGCCGAATGCGTGGTGTTCGTCGTCACCAGCAGTGTGTAGCCGTCGGGCGCGGCGCGCGCGACATAGGTCGCGGCGATCATGCCGTTGGCGCCCGCCTTGTTCTCGATCACGATGCCGACGCCGAGCGCCTGGGACAGATGCTGGGAGATCAGCCGCGTCGTGGTGTCGGTGCCGCTGCCGGCCGCAAACGGCAGCACCAGCGTGATGTTGCGGCTGGGATAGGTGTCGGCTTGCGCGGTGGACGCGGCGGCGAGACAGAGCGCGGCAGTGCCGATAGTGCGCAGGTTTCGAATCAACGCTGACAGCATGTTGGGACGTTCCCTCCTTTTCGTTGGCGGGGAACCTACCTTGTTCAAACTGGAATCGGAAGATGGCCGCGGACGGCGTCCGCATCCGCTCTGCGGAATTATCTTGCCGTCGAGCCTTGCCGGGAAGCAATCACGACGCCGGCGAGCACCAGCGCGTAACCGATCAGATGAAACGGTCGGAGCTTTTCGCCGAGCAGCAGAATCGCCATCGCCGAGCCGAACACCGGCACCAGGTGGAAGAACGGCGCGGCCCGGTTCGGCCCGATCAGCGCTACGCCGCGATTGAAGAAGAGATAGGCCAGCGTCGAGGGAAAGACCAGGATGTAGCCGAGCGTCGCCAGCGTCACCGTGTCGAATTGCAGTACGCTGCCGCTCCGGGCCTCCCAGATCGCCGTGGGCAGCAGCATCATCGCGCCGCAGCAGGTGGTGAAGGAGAGAAAGGAGAGCTGATGAACCTTCGGCCGGCGCGGAATGAACGCGGAGTAGATTCCGAACGCCACCAGCGAGGAGGCGAACATGATGTCGCCCCTGTTGAAGCTGATGCTCGCGAGCGCCGCGAAATCGCCGTGCAGGATGATGACCAGCACGCCCGCGAGCGAGATCGCGATGCCGGCGAGCTGCGCGCCCGTCAGGCGGACGCCGAACAGCACCAGCGACCACAGCGCCACGAACAGCGGTCCGGCCGACTGGATCAGCAGCGCGTTCAGCGCCTCGGTGTATTGCAAAGCCCAGTACGAGATCGCGTTGTTGAAGGCAAAGCCGACCAGCGACAGGAACAGCATCAGCGGCAGGCTCTTGCGCAGCGCCGGCCAGTCGCGCTTCAGGTGCGGCCACGAGAACGGCAGCAGGATCAGGAACACGCCGAACCAGCGGATCGTGGTCACCGTCAGCGGCGGCACATGCGCGCCGACATGGCGCGCGAGCACGATGTTGCCTGCCCAGAACAGCGAGCTCAGGCTCAACAGGAGATAGGGCTGGTTATTGAGCCAACTGGCCGGATTCGAGGCTGGTGGCGCGGGCGAGGCAATCGTCATGGCGTCACGTTCGACCTTGCGCCGGATTCCTGTCGTGACACAAGTCACGCCGCCGCAATGCTACAATGCAGGCATGACCCGAGGAGGCGCTATTGGCGGTTAATATGTTGAACATCGAGGGCTTGGAGCAGCTCGATCCGAGCGCGCCGGTGGTGATGCTGAACCTGATGCGCTTCCACGCGCGCTCGCGCGACGGCGACGGCTCCGGCTGGGACGCTTATCTCCGTTACAGCGCGATCACTGTGCCCATGATCAGGGCACGCGGCGGCACGCTGCTCTGGACCGGCGAAGCCAAGGCGGTCGCGCTCGGCCCGCACGACGGCAACGACTGGGATTTCGTGGCGCTGGTCTACTATCCTACGGTCGCGGCCTTCCTCGACATGATGACGTCGGAGGCCTACGAGACGCAGGCCGATCCGCATCGCGTCAACGGCTGCGCCGAGCATGTGATCATCGCGACGAGCGAGGCGTACAGCAAGTTCAAGGCGAAGTAGTGCGCGCTCTGTCGGCGCGCATTTCGGCCTGTCGCCGATCGCGCGTCTGGGCCTTTCCTATACGGCACCGCCGCAAAGGCCGAGCAGGTTCGACGGCCTGATCGCATGAGGGGCGCGCGTTGACGAAAGAGTTGACGCGACGTAGCTTCGTAGAGGGGAGGCCTCGGACTTACCAGCGGCCAAACAGCGCGTTCACGGTGAGAGGCAGATGAGGCTGGGGAAATTGACAGCAGCGATGGCTGGGCTGCTGGCCTTGGGCGGGCAAGCCAACGCGGTGGACCTGAAAGTCTCCGGGTACTGGAAGGCGTACTACGCGGAAAAGAACCAAATCTGCGGCATGGAATCTCACGGCACGATGTCGCACGGCCAGGCTGCGATGCATATCAAGTTCATCGTCGGACAGCCCGGGCTGCTGGTGCAGATTTTCAAGACGAGCTGGAATTTGCCGGACGGCGTCAAGGTACCGATCGTCATCGACGTCGATGGTGAGCCGACCTACCAGGTCGAGGCCACGGGCTATTCCGGGAAGGAAACGGCGAGCCTTGTCGAGTGGAGGATCAGGCCAGACGACGCGATCCCGTTCATCAAACGTTTCGCGGCGGCCAGACGCATGTCCATGCGCTTCCAGAACGGCAACGAAGCCCCGTGGGCGGTCAATCTCGGCGGCAGTGGCGCGATCTCGCTGGTGATGCTCCGGTGCATCGCTACGTTCGGCAAGCCAGCCACGCAGCCCTACGGCGCGCCGCAGGTGTCCAGGCCGACGCAGCCGTATGGTGCGCCGAAAACAGCGACGCAGCCCTACGACGCCACGCCGCCCGCGCAGAAGCAGCCTGAGCAGACGCCCCCCGTCGCGAAGAAGCAGCCGGTCGTGAAGGACGACGGCTCGATCTAACGCGTCTGCGCGACGCCATTGCTCCCAAGCCAGCTCCCCAAGGCGGCCGTGCGCGCGCGAACGAATGCCCGTTCAAGTCGCCTGCTTCCTTGACGCCACGAACACACCCGACAGCACCAGCGCGAAGCCGATGAAGTGGAACGCCTGTGGGTGTTCGCCCAGAAACGCCATCGCCATGATCGAGCCGAACACCGGCACGACGTGGAAGAACGGCGCGGCGCGGTTGGCGCCGATCAGGCGCACGCCGCGATTGAAGCAGAGATAGGCGAGCGTCGACGGGAAGACGGCGACGTAGAACAGGGTGAGCAGGTTGGGCCCGTCGAGCTTCATCACGGGACGCGCGGACAGCTCCCAGATCTCCAGCGGGATGAGGCAGGCAGCGCCGGCGCCGAACGTGAAGGCGAGGAACGAGAGGCCGTGCATCGGCGGGCGCTTCAGCGTCAGCACCGAATAAAGCGCGAAGATGACAAGTGCGACAATGAAGATGAGGTCACCCTTGTTGAATTCGATGTTCGACAGCGTGGTGAAATCGCCATGCAGCAGGATCGTCAGCACGCCGCACATCGACAGCAGCACGCCGAACGCCTGCGCCGCCGTGAGTCTGATACCGAGGATGACCAGCGACCACAGCGCCACGACCAGCGGCGCGGCCGACTGCAGCAGGAGAGTGTTGAGCGCCTGCGTATGTTCCAGCGCCCAATATTGCAGCGTATTGAAAGCGCCGATGCCGGTGACGGAGAGCAGGATCATCAGGCCGAGCTTGCCGCGGATCGCGGGCCAGTCCTGTGCGAGATGTTTCCAGGCGAACGGCAGCACCAGCAGGAAGGCGAAGGTCCAGCGCAGGAATGAGAGCGTGACCGGCGGAATGTGGCCGGCGGCCAGCCGCCCGACAATGGCATTGCCGGCCCAGCACAGCGCGGTGATGCTGAGCAGCACATAAGGCTGGTCGGCGATCCAGCTATGGCCGGATGATTCGTCGCCCGTGGTCTGGCCGGTGGCGGACATTGTGATTGTTATGGCCCCGCGTCGAGTGCGCCGAGGCCCGGCCCGGTGAGATCCGGGCCGGCTGATCGCCCGGCCTGTCCAAAGACACGGAAATGTGCCCGATATCAATGGGGCGAGGCGCATCGCGTCCATGCGCGGCGATACGGCGGAACCTCAACCCTTGCGCCCCGCTCGGATCGCAAGCGGCTTCAGCAGCTCGGCGCAGGCGAGATAGACGACGACGAGAAGCCCGATGCCGGCCATCATGATCGGCGGTGGGGCGACGAAGCCGAACCAGGTCCCGAGCGGTGTGAACGGCAGGACCATCGCGACGAGCAGCGCGATCAGCGAGGAGGCCGCGAGCACGGGATCGGGCCAATTGCGCCAGGGCCGTCCGTTGGTGCGGATGATGAAGATCACGAGGATCTGCGTGGCCATCGACTCGACGAACCAGGCGGTGCGGAATTCATCCGGCGAGGCCTTGAACAGGTACAACAGCGCGCCGAAGGTCAGAAAGTCGAACACCGACGACAGCGGTCCCATGATCGCGGCAAAGCGCGCCAGCCGCGACATGCTCCACACCTGCGGCTGCGCCGTCACCCGGGCCGAGACGCGGTCGAAGGGGATGCCGAGCTCGGAGAGATCGTAGAGCAAATTGTTGAGCAGGATCTGCGTCGGCAGCATCGGCAGGAACGGCAGCGCGATCGAGGCGGCCGCCATCGACAGCATGTTGCCGAAGTTCGAGCTCGCGCCCATGCGGACGTATTTGAGGATGTTCGCGAAGGTGCGCCGGCCTTCCTCGACCCCGTCGGCGACGACTTCGAGGTCAGAGGCCAGCAGGATCATGTCGGCGGCGGCTTGCGCCACGCCGGTCGCGCCGTCGACCGACAGCCCGACATCGGCCACTTTCAATGCCGGTGCGTCATTGATGCCGTCGCCGAGGAAGCCGACCACCTCGCCGCCCGCTTGAAGCGCCTTCACGATGCGCGACTTCTGGTCCGGCGCGAGCCGTCCGAACGCATCGGTGGAGCGCACCTGCACGGCGAGCGCCTCATCGCTGAGCTCGGCAATGTCGGCGCCCGACAGCACGCGCTCGGGGTTCAGCCCGACCAGGCCCGCGAGCCGCTTCACCACCACGGGATCGTCGCCCGAGAGGATTTTGAGTCCCACGCCGCTTGCGGCGAGCCGCGCAATTGCCGCCGCGGCCGTCGGTTTCGGCGGATCGGCAAAGGCGCAAAAACCCTCGAAGACGAGATCGGTCTCGTCATCCGTCTCGACCTCGCGCAGCGGTCCGCGCCACACCCGCGAGGCAATGGCCACGGTGCGCAGGCCTTCGCTGGCGAGCGCGTGCACGCGCGCCATCGCCGCGGCGCGCGCGCTCTCCTCCATCGTGCACAATTCGAGCACGGATTCCGGCGCGCCCTTGACGATCAGCAGCGTGCCTTGAGGGCCGGTTGCGAGCACGGATCCCAGCCGGCGCGAGAAGTCGAACGCCTGCCGCCCGGCCAGCGTCCAGCCTTGGGCGGCGTCCGGCCGGCCCGCAACGAGGGCGGCATCGAGCGAGCCGCGATCGCCGCCGAGCGATGCCGCGATGGCGCCGAGTTGTGCGGCCCGGACGTCGTCCCTGCCGGTGGCATCGAGGCTCCTGGCGAGCGTGATCTCGGCCGACGTCAGCGTACCCGTCTTGTCCGTGCACAGCACGGTCATGGCGCCGAGATCGTGGATCGCGGCAAGCCGCTTCACGATCACCTTGCGGCCCGCCATGCGCAGCGCGCCGTGCGACAACGTCACCGTGGTGATCATCGGCAGCAGTTCCGGCGTCAGCCCGACGGCGAGCGCGACCGCGAACAGCAGCGAGTCCAGCACCGGGCGGCCGAACACGACACGGACGGTGAGCACGACCAGCACCAGCGCCAGCGTGGCGCGCGCGATCACGAGGCCGAACTCGCGCAGGTCGCGCTCGAAGGGGGAGGGCGCCTGCGCTTCGCCAAGCGCGGAGGCAGCGGCTCCGAATACGGTGTCCCGGCCGGTCCTGACGACGAGCGCGATCGCCTCGCCGGTTTGCGCCACCGCGCCGCGGAACAGCGCATTCGAGGTGTCGTCCGGGTCGGTGGCGGCGTCGGCGCGTTTCGGCACCGGATAGGGTTCGCCGGTGAGTGCGGCTTCGCCCGCGGTGAAGGCCGTGCTCTCCAGGATCAGCGCATCCGCGGGAATGATGTCGCCGGAACGGACGCGGAGGATGTCGCCGGGCACGACCTGATCGACGTCGACCTCGCGGAAGGCGCCGTCGCGCCTGACTTCGGCCTTGAGCGCCACCGAGCGACGGAGGATCTCCGCGGCTCGGACCGCATGGCCCTCCTGGATGGTGTCGAGACCGATCGAGAGCACGAGAATCAGGACAATGATGAGCCCGCCGATCGTGTCGCCGGTCAGCATCGAGATGAAGCCGGCCACCAGCAGGATCAGCGACAGCGGCTCGAGCAGCCGGCGCAGGATCGCGCGCGCAGCGCCCTCGATGCGCGGTGGCGCGTCGCTGTTCGGGCCGAAATGGTCGAGGCGTTTGGCCGCCTCGGTTGCGGTCAGGCCCTGCAAGGAGCAGCCGAGCTGCGCGCAGAGTGCTTCGCTCGACGTACGCCAGAAATGGATCGCCTGGCTGTTCAGTGGCTTGGTCACGGTGTGTCCGAAATGAGGGCCGGCTCGCCGGCGGAAGGTAAGCTGCGAAGGTGACAACCATCCCTTGGCGCAATCGCGGGGCGGAACGGTTGATACGTGTCAATCCGGCCGCTTGCGGACTGCGAAGGTTGCAAGATTTTAAGGGGATATCAAAGGCTTGAGCCGGCCCCCGGGCCCCGAAAAAGCCCCGTTCTTGCTTGCCTAGAGAGGCTGCTTCCTTTATCCGGTTGACTGCCTCGCATGCGAGCGGCTTCGGGCCGCCGATTAGGCTGGGCGCAGGCATGATCCCGGAAAAGTGGGCACCGGTTTTCCGCGAGGATCATGCCTCTTAGGGACAGATTGAATAGGGATTACCCGCGAATGGCCAACGTTGTCGTCGTCGGCGCCCAGTGGGGCGACGAAGGGAAGGGCAAGATCGTCGACTGGTTGTCGGAGCAGGCGGACATCGTCGTTCGCTTCCAGGGCGGCCATAACGCCGGCCATACGCTGGTCATCAACGGCAAGACCTACAAGCTCGCGCTGCTGCCGTCCGGCGTGCTGCGCGACCAGAAGCTGTCGGTGATCGGCAACGGCGTGGTGTTCGACCCCGCCGCCTTCCTCGACGAGGTCACCAAGCTGCGGGCGCAGGGCGTCGCGGTCTCGCCGGATAATCTGCGCATCGCCGAGAACGTCACCCTGATCCTGCCGCTGCACCGTGAGCTCGACGCGCATCGCGAATCCGCCAGCGCGGCGACTGCGATCGGCACCACCCGCCGCGGCATCGGCCCGGCCTATGAGGACAAGGTCGGCCGCCGCGCCATCCGCCTGATGGACCTCGCCGACCTCGACACGCTCCCGCACAAGATCGACCGGCTCCTTGCTCACCACAACGCGTTACGCCGCGGCCTCGGCCTGCCGGAGTTCGACGGCAAGCAGATCCTGAAGGAACTGAGCGCACTGGCCCCGGAACTGCTGCCCTATGCCGAGACGGTGTGGCGGCTGCTCGATATCAAGCGCCGCGAAGGCAAGCGCATGCTGTTCGAGGGTGCGCAGGGCGCGCTGCTCGACGTCGATCACGGCACCTATCCTTACGTCACCTCGTCCAACACGGTGGCGGCGCAGGCCGCGACCGGCGCCGGCCTCGGACCCGGCGCGGTCGGCTATGTGCTAGGCCTGTGCAAGGCCTATACGACCCGCGTCGGCCAGGGCCCGTTCCCGACCGAGCAGGACAACGACATCGGCCGCAAGATCGGCGAGCGCGGCCGCGAGTTCGGCACCAATACCGGCCGTCCGCGCCGCTGCGGCTGGTTCGACGCCGTGCTGGTCCGCCAGGCGGTCCGGACCTGCGGCATCAACGGCCTGGCGCTGACCAAGCTCGACATTCTCGACGGCTTCGATTCGATCGAGGTCTGCACCGGCTACAAGCTCGACGGCAAGGAGATCGACCATTTTCCGGCCGGCGAGGGGGCTCAGGCCCGGGTCGAGCCGATCTACGAGACCATCGAGGGCTGGAAGGAGCCGACCGCCAATGCACGGTCCTGGGCCGACCTGCCGGCCCAGGCCATCAAATATGTCCGCCGGATCGAGGAATTGGTGGGGTGCCCGGTCGCGCTGCTTTCCACCAGCCCCGAACGCGAGGATACTATCCTGGTGCAAAATCCGTTTGAGGCTTAACGATCTCTTACCAGGACGCGCGTATAGTTGAGTAGAAATGGCTGATTACTATCCGCTGATCGCCCGCGCTATTGCCGCCCTGGACCCCAATGCTCCCGGCGAAAGCCGTCGCGCGCTCTATGAGCGGGCGCGCACGGCGCTGATCGCGCAGCTGCGCAGCGTGCAGCCGCCACTCTCCGAATCCGAGATCACCCGCGAACGGCTGTCGCTGGAAGAGGCTGTCCGCAAGGTCGAATCGGAGGCTGCCCAACGTGCCCGCGAGGCCTCGCGCCCTGGTGGCGGAGCCCGCAGCGGCAGCGGCGATGCGTTCCGCCGGGCTACTGCCCGTGCCGCCGAGGGCGGTCCGCCCGCATCCCAGCCGGCCGCCCCGCCGCGGACCCGTCCGGCC
>JAEYRD010000171.1 GCA_023435725.1 Pseudomonadota bacterium
GCCGAAGGACTTGCAGAAGAGCGTCAACAAGCGGATCGAGAAGGCAGCGGGCCGAAGTGGTTCGGAGTTTGATTTTCCCAAGCTCGCAGGGACCGTCGCCGGGCAAATCCGCATCACGGATCAACCGCCACTGATCTTTCATCCGAGGGTGATCGGTGCTCCCGAAGCAGAAGCGACACTCGCGCAGCTTCTTCAAGCTTACCGACAATCGCTGGCCGACGATCGGCGCACGCTGCTGGATCGCTATCGGCTCGTCGATGTCGCCATCAAGGTGGTTGGCGTCGGCAGCGTGGGCCGGAGATGCTGGATCGCCCTAATGATGTCCGAGGGCAACCACCCCCTGTTCTTGCAGTTCAAGGAAGCGGTGAGTTCCGTGCTCGAGCCTTATGCCGGAAGAAGCATATACGGCCATCACGGGCAGCGCGTCGTGACGGGACAGCGTCTGATGCAGCCGGCTTCGGACATTTTCCTCGGCTGGGTCACCGGCTCCAACGGGCGACAGTTCTACGTCCGGCAGTTACACGATGCCAAGATCAAGCCGCTGGTCGAGACGTTCAACGCCGCCATGCTGGATGCCTATGCCCAGGCATGCGGCTGGGTGCTTGCTCGCGCGCATGCCAAGGCCAGCGAGATATCTGCGACGATCAGCGGGTATCTCGGCTCCGCCAACGATGCGTTCGATACCGCAATGGGAAAATTCGCGCTCGCTTATGCCGACCAGGCGGAGCGTGACCATGCTGCCCTCGAGGCCGCAGTGCGAAATGGAAAGATCGCCGCCGTCAAGGGCGCGTGAAGCGTGATCCGGGAAAGGCGCGTTCACGCAGGCTTCTGCAGAGCTTGCGATGTCAGCCTGTTGGCCTCCGCAAGGCATACCGCCAACGCCGCGTCGGCGCTCGCGACCGTTGATCTAGATCAAACACGCCGGGGACCGCGGGACAAGTCTGCGAGAGTGCGCAGGTTGATCAGGGCAGCGACGCCTGGATCGAGGGGCCGAGCAGTCGAACCGCCCAAATGTGAGAACGCGCATGGAAGATCCATTCCTGAATTACTTCGCACTGGGCCTGTTGTTTTTCGTGGTGATCGTGCTGGTCTACGGGATCATCGCGATCCACGACATTCCGGCTCGGATCGCGCACGCGCGCAATCACCCGCATCAGGACGCGATCCACGCCGCCGGCTGGATCAGCCTGTTCATGCTACACCTGCTGTGGCCGTTTCTCTGGATCTGGGCGATGATGTATCGGCCGGATCGAGGCTGGGGTTTCGGCCAAAAGCCGGGCGAGCCGGCCTCGCCGAAGGAAGCCGTGGCTGAGCTGGAAGAACTTCGACATCGAATGGCGGAGGTCGAGGCAAAGCTCTCGATTGCAGGTCAAGCAGGTCAATCGAGCAAAGAGCAGCGCGGGCCCCCTATCGATGCACCAGCGTCCTTGGTTTCGGCTGCCAAGGAGAACGCTCCTACGGCGGAAATTACATCTTCTGATTCTGAAAGTCGCGCTGCTCAGCGGTAGCTGGCGCGATCGCAAGGCCCGGATTCGGAGGTCACTGATGGAACTCTTGCTCACCTTGACCTACGTGGCGATCTGCGTTGCCATCTTCAAGATTTTCAGAATCCCAGTCAATCAATGGACGCTTACGACCGCGGCTCTCGGTGGCATCGTCGGGCTTGCGCTGCTGTTCATAACTATGGCCTACAACCAACCGTTTTCCACCAACGCGCGCATTTATTTCACCGTCACGCCGATATTACCTTCCGTTCGAGGCCGAGTGATCGAAGTGCCGGTCGTGGGCCGTACCAACCAGCACATCGAAGCCGGAGAAGCTCTATTCAAGATCGATCCCAAGCCTTACGAATATATCGTTCAGCAAAAGCGGGCGGGGCTGGCGGATGCGGAATCCAATGTCGCCCAGCTCAAGGCGTCCGTCGATCAAGCCTCGGCGGCGACCGCAAAGGCGAAGGCCCAACTGCAGCTTGCGCAGGAAAACTATGACCGTCAGGCGACGCTATTCCAGAAAAACGTTGTCGCGCAGGCCACACTCGACACCGCAACGCGCAACCTCGATGCGTCAAAACAGGCGACGGCCGAGACTGCGGCTGCAGAAGATCGCGCCCGGCAAGCGTATGGTGCGACAGTTGACGGTGAACACTCGGTCATTGTGCGTCTACGCAATGAGCTTGCCGATGCTCAATACGATCTAGACCAGACCACTGTTCGAGCCCCTACGGGCGGCTTTGTCACTGAGCTGGCTCTGCGGCCGGGTGTGTACGTGGTTCCGGCGCCCTTCCGTCCAGCCATGATTTTCGTCAACGACAGCCAAGGTGATCGGGCTTTGGTAGCGGCGTTCCAGCAGAACGCCCTGCAGCGCGTTAGTGCCGGCGACGAGGCCGAAGTTCTGTTCAAAGCCATCCCGGGTCGCGTCTTCAAGGCCAAGGTCAACCTCGTGATTGATGCGATTGCTGCTGGCCAGCTTCAAACCACCGGCACGCTACTGAATGTCGGGGGTGCGGAAGTGCCCGGCGGCCGGGCTCTGGTCAAGCTTGACCTCGTCGATGACATCTCCGGGTATCAGGTGCCGCTCGGTTCGGCAGCCGAAGCCGCCATCTACACCGAGCATTTTCACGAGCTTTCGTTGCTGCGGAAGATTCTTCTGCGCATGCGCAGCTGGCAAAACTACGTCTTCCCTGAGAGCCTCTAGAAAATCGATGACGCGCACATTCTCAGCTCGGCCGCGGCAAGCGCCTTTTTTGAATCAATTTCTGAATTCGCCCCGGCCACTCGCGTCAGCATTGTAGGTGAGGCGTGGCCTCACCGCGCGTCGTCAGCACCTCACGTCCTCCAACTGTCGCCCTTTTTGCCAGCCTCGGACATCCGCGACAATTCATTCTCGTACCGCTCTTGGACTGTTTAGCGGACATAGTTTGACAACGCACCAGCGCCCTGCGATCCTACGCGAGGTAACTGCCCCCTGCCATTCGTAGACGATCTACAAGTGGCATCTATTTGTCACGATGAAGCACAGGGGCTACCATGGCCGACATCTTCAAGACACCGCCGAACCATGTCTCCACCACCCTTGGGCGGGTCGGAATTGACCCCTCGCGCCTGATGACTGTCCGTGACTGGTGATACAAGATGGAGGAGCCAGTAACGCTGGCCGATCAACAGGCCACGTTTCGTGAGGATGAGCGCAACATGACCGAGCGGTGTCGGAGCGACGACACCGCCTATCGCCCTGCCTCAAACGGAGGGCCGGCCGCGTTCCCGGCGTGGCAGCTCGCACTGTTCTACGCCAACCCCTGAGGGACCTTAGGATTGGATTTGAGAGTCACTGGTGCGTTCGTTGGCTGGACCGAGGGAAAGCCCCCGGACACCCAAGGCGCATCAGTCTCTCTCTCTGCGCCATTCTGGGTGGGCGCTCCAGCACCTCGACTAGGTTGTACCTCCGTTAGTAGGAACGAGCCTCCTCGGGCCTGACAGAATAGGTGGCACGTCAGCCGTACAGAACAAGCCATACAGAACAGCCTCCTCGGGCGGCTGATCAATTGGGTTGCGCGTCTGCCCGTAGGAACGCCCGTCTTCGGAGCCGTCCGACTAGAGCGTTTCATTTTTTGATTGAAACGTATCCGGCATTAGCGAAGTAGTTGCTGCATTCTGCTGACATAATGCTTCTGACGAGATGCCCGATGTGGTCGCAGGCGTCGTCGATCGTGCGTTTCT
>JAEYRD010000076.1 GCA_023435725.1 Pseudomonadota bacterium
CGCCCTGGCGTGCTGCAGCCGGCGGAATAGAGAGGACAGCATCATGCTGAAATTCGCTGCCAACCTCACCATGCTCTTCAATGAGATGCCGTTTCCCGAGCGCTTCGCCGCGGCGAAGGCGGCCGGCTTCAGCGGGGTCGAATATCTCTTTCCCTACGATTTCGACAAGACGCTGCTGCGCGAGCAGCTCGAGGCGCACGGGCTGACGCAGGTGCTGCACAATCTGCCGGCCGGAAACTGGGCGGCGGGCGAGCGCGGCATCGCGATCCTTCCCGACCGCACGGCCGAATTCCGCGACGGCGTGTTCCGCGCCATCGACTATGCCAAGGCCCTCGATTGCGAGCAGCTCAACTGCCTCGTCGGCATCGCACCTGTCGATGCCGATCCGCGCGAGCTCAACGAGACCCTGGTAAGTAACCTGCGCTTTGCGGCCGCGACCCTGGCGCGGGAGAACATCAAGCTCCTGGTCGAGCCGATCAACACGCTCGATATTCCCGGCTTCCATCTCAACGGAACCGAACAGGCGGTGCAGCTCATATCCGACGTCCGCTCGAGCAATTTGTTCATCCAGTACGACATCTATCACATGCAGATCATGGAGGGCGATCTCGCGCGCACCATGCAGGAATATCTGGATCGCATTGCCCATATCCAGCTCGCCGACAATCCCGGCCGTCACGAGCCCGGCACCGGCGAGATCAACTATCCCTTTCTGTTCCGCCACCTCGACGCCATCGGCTATCCCGGCTGGATCGGATGCGAATACAAGCCGCGCACCACGACGCTGGAAGGCCTGTCCTGGCACGCAGCGCAGACCTTCGAGACCTGAGGACATCTGGACATGATCGATATCGGCTTCATTGGACTTGGCACCATGGGACGGCCGATGGCCGGCCATCTTCTTGCCGCGGGCCATCGCGTTCTCCTGCATGACGTCGCACCGGTCGCGCCGGAGCTGATCGCGGCCGGCGGCGTTGCCCGCAAGTCGGGCAAGGACGTGGCGGAGGAGGCGGATGCCGTCATCATCATGGTGCCGGATACGCCGCATGTCGAGGCCGTGCTGTTCGGCAAGGACGGCGTTGCCGCTGGCATCTCAAAAGGCAAGATTGTCGTCGACATGAGCTCGATCTCGCCGCTGGCGACGAAAGAGTTCGCAAAGAAGATCGAGGCGCTCGGCGCGGACTATCTCGATGCGCCGGTGTCGGGCGGCGAGGTCGGAGCCAAGGCGGCGAGCCTCAACATCATGGTCGGCGGGCCGGAGCGCGCCTTCAACACCATGAAAGGTGTGTTCGAAAAGATGGCCAAGAACGTCACCCGCGTCGGCGCCAATGGCGACGGGCAGACGACGAAGGTCGCCAACCAGATCATCGTTGCGCTGACGATCGGGGCGGTGAGCGAAGCGCTGCTGTTCGCGTCGAAAGCCGGTGCAGACCCGGCGCTGGTGCGGCAGGCCCTGATGGGTGGATTCGCTTCGTCGCGGATTCTCGAAGTGCATGGCGAGCGCATGGTGAAGCGCAATTTCGATCCGGGCTTCCGCATCGAGCTGCATCAGAAGGACCTCAACCTCGCGCTCGAAGGCGCCCGTTCGCTGGGCCTGTCGCTGCCGAGCACGGCGGTGGCTCAGCAATTATTCTCCGCCTGCACCGCGCATGGCGGCAAGGCCTGGGATCACTCGGCGATGGTGCGCGCGCTGGAATTGATGGCGGGACACGAGATCGCCGCTGCGTGAAGTGTTACGCAGTAACAGTCTCCCGGGGTGATGGCGCGTCTTTCGCGTGGGAACCGGAACAATGACCTGACCCCGTGGTTGAAGGCGCAGAACAAACACTGGAGACCGAGGACATGAAGACCCGTCTTGCGATTACGTTGACTGCCGCGTCGCTGCTGGCGTCGAGCGCAGCCTTTGCGCAGTCGACGACCGCCGAGGGCGCGGCCAACGGCGCGCGCGCAGGTGGCGACATTGGCGGCCCGATTGGTGCGATGGTCGGCGGCACCGTCGGTGCGGCCGTCGGCGCGGGCCTCGAAATTCCGAATGCGGTGCTGGGCGGAATCCCGCGCGATGACTCTGTCGTCATCCACGAACGCGTCGTGGTCGGCGAGCCGCTGCCCCCGACCGTGGTGTTGCGCCCCGTGCCGAACTACACCGAGTATCGCTACGCGGTCGTGAACGATCGCCGCGTGATCGTCGAACCGCGCACGCGCCGCGTCGTCAAGATCATCGACTGATTGATCAGAGCACAGGCTTTGAAGAACCGGGCCCTGCGGATTTCCATTCCGCGGGGCCTTAGCTCGTCACGGCCGAGTTTGCGCGAAAGCGGGTCATGACCCAATCGGCGGCAGCGGCGAGCGCAAAGCCGATACAGGCCGTTCCGGCATCAACCACAAAATCCTCCAGCCGCGCATGTCGCCCAGGTGCCCAAAACTGCATCAGCTCAAGCACGCCGATCAGGACCACCGCGGCGGCGGCGACGGCCCAGCGGCGATCCCGGTAGGCGAGACCGAAAGCCAGCCCCACCAGGATGAAGGCGAGGGCGTGCTCACCGTCCTGGCCGAGGTCGGAATGCGGCCGCAGGCCGGGGGGGCCGAGGGTTGCGAAGGTGACGGCGGCTGCGAGCAGCCAGGCAAAAAAGCGGACAAAAATGGACATCCGGTGCCGTTAGCACGGATTCGCGACAGCCTATTGCCGCGCTGGGATCAGATCGCCGTGTAGTTAATGACAAAATGTTAAAGTGGCTCACGCACGCCCAGGCCATGCATGAAGCGCTCCCGGATCTGCACGGGATCCCTGCGGGTGGTGCCGACGCCGGGCTTGTCGTCGATGCGGACGGCGATCAGGCTCGGCTCCGAGGCGGACATGGCCTCGTCGACCAGCCGCTCGAAATCCTCCTCGTCCGCGGCCCAGGCGCTGTTGGCGAGCCCCGAACCGGCAGCGATGGCGACGATGTCGGCGACGTGTGCCGCCGGCGTCGGCTGCGCGCCGGTGATTTGATAGATGCCGTTGTCCATCACGATCATGATCAGGTTCTTCGGTTTCAACGTCGCGATCGTCGAGAGCGCTCCGAGCTGCATCAACAGCGACCCGTCGCCCTCGAGCGCGAAGACGCGGCGATCAGGCTGCGCCAGGGCAACGCCCAGCGCGATCGGGAAGGCGAGGCCCATGCTGCCGAGCATGTAGAAATTCTGCGGGCGATGGCCGGCGGCCCAGAGGTCGAAATTGGTGTTGCCGATGCCGCCGATCACCGCTTCCTCGTGCTTGAGCCTGGCGATCAGGCGCGAGGTGACATCGAAGCGGTTCATGATCTTGGTGTTGCCAGTGTTCATGGCCGGCCTCACTTGTCGAAAACCTTGCCGCCGGTGAGCAGCGGGTTGAGGATCAGCGCCACCGGCGCCTGCGTCGTGACGGCTTGCTTGATCGAGCGGTCGGCGATGAATTCGAGCTCGTCGAGCCGGGTGATGGTGTGATGCTCGAGCGCCAGCGAATCCAGCACCGGGCGCATGGTGCGGCACACCAGCGACTGGCCGTAGTTGAACTCGCCGAGCGTGCCGCGCTCGGATACGAACATGATCAGCGGGATCTGGTAGGGCACCGCGAGCGAGGCCAGCACGTTGGCGAGCGTGGCAAAGCCGGAGGTCTGCATCAGCACCGCGCCGCGCCGTCCGCCCATCCAGGCGCCCGAGACGATGCCGACGGCTTCCTCCTCGCGGGCGGTCGCAAAGGTGGTGAAGAACGGATCGGTGTGAAGGTTCTTGATCAGCGGCGTCAGCACCCGATCGGGCACGTAAGGGATGAGGCTGATCTCGTTCCGCTTCAGGGTTTGCAGGACGATGCCGTGCCAGCTCTTGTCGCTGGAGGCCTGCGCCGCCTGGGTCGAATTATGCTGCTCCGCAATCGCCATTGCGTTCTCCCTTGCGCCGCGCATGCTTCTTGGTCTTGACCATTGTTCTGGCCGTCGCGACGGTCTGCCGAACTTGACGCGGCGGGCGGGATTGTCAACATGTCCCGGCCGGCACCGTGATCTGCGCCAGATGGCCTGCCGTGGCCGGCACCGCCATGTCATAAGCGACGATAACGAGAAAACTGGGGGGATGCATGGAAGGGGGCGCGTCGCGCAGACCTTGCGGATCTCCCTCGAGAGAGCCGGAAGGGTCCTGATGTCGGTCAACAGCAAGCGCGTCTTCTACGTCAAATATCTGGCCAATCCGATCTATATCGACATTCTGAAGGCGCGGCCTGACGTCCGGCTCGATCGCATCGAAAACGAAAGTCCTGAGGATTTCTATGCGCCGATCCTGAGCGCGGCCCATGTCTACCAGATCGGTGCGGCCCGCGATGAGCTCGCGCCGCATTTCCATGTCGATGCCGCCTTCCTGAAGCGCACGCCGAATTTGCTGCTCGTCTCCAGCAATGGCGCAGGCTTTGATCCCGTCGACGTCGAAGCCTGCACCGATGCGGGTGTCCTGGTCGTCAATCAGTCCGGCGGCAACGCCCATTCCGTCGCGGAGCATGCGCTCGCGATGATGCTGACCCTGTCCAAGCGCATCATCCAGTCCGACCGGCGCTTGCGCCGTGAGCGCGACGTCAACCGCAACGAACTCGTCGGCAACGAGGTCGAGCACAAGACCGTCGGCATCATCGGGCTCGGCAATGTCGGCCGCCGCATCGCGGCACTTTGCAAGGGCCTGCTTGGCATGAAGGTGCTGGCCTACGATCCGTACCTCACGGCCGAGGTGATGGCCGAGCGGGGCGGGGAGAAGGTCGAACTCGACGAACTCCTGCGCCGCGCCGATTTTGTCTCGATCTCCTGTCCGCTCGACAAGCGCAGCCGCAACATGATCAGCACCCGCGAGTTCGCGTTGATGCAGCCGCACGCCTATTTCATCACCACCGCGCGTGGCTTCATCCACGATGAGGACGCGCTGCTCCAGGCTCTGCGCGACAAGCGCATTGCCGGTGCCGGCCTCGACGTCTGGTCCAAGGAGCCGCCGCCGCCGGAGCATCCGCTGCTCCAGTTCGACAACGTCCTGGCAAGCCCGCACACGGCAGGCGTTACGATCGAGGCGCGCCAGAACATGGGCCGCATCGCCGCCGAGCAGGTACTGGAGACCCTCGACGGCAAGCGCCCGCCGCGCATCATCAATCCCGAAGTCTGGCCGCGCTACGTCGAGCGCTTCAAGCAGGCCTTTGGCGTGACGCCGGGCTAGGGGGCGCTCGAAGTCTGATCGCGCTCCGATCGTTGGTTACGAGGATGAATACAGAAAGCGGCGGATTTTACCGATGGCGTGAATGAACGCGTATGACTTGTCCTGTAGATTAGGGTTCATGAGCATACTTTCGATTGCGACATCCGGACTTTCCGCGGCGAGTTTGCGCGTGAGCGTGGCCGCGAGCAATATCGCCAACGTTAACACCACCGGCCCGCTACCGGCGTCAGGCGGATCGGGCACGTCGGCCGGTGCGGGCAGCCCGAGCATTGCTCCGACGTTTCCCGCGGCCTATGTGCCGTTGCGCGTCGATCAGGTCTCCCAATCGAGCGGCTCGACGCCGGGCGGTACGGTTGCGAGCGTGTCGACAGTCTCTCCGAGCTTTACCGCGCTATTCGACCCAAGCGCTCCATTTGCAAACCAGGACGGCCTGGTCGCAGCGCCGAATGTCGATCTCGTCGGTGAATTCGTTCAGCTGGAGATCGCAAAGTCCAGCTTCATTGCCAATGCGAAGGTCATTCAAGCCTACTCGGAAATGACAGAGTCGCTTCTCGACATCAGACGTGACGGCTGATGTCGTCCCTGTCTCGCCAGCCTTCGCTTGTCTGCCTCCACCGGTGATACGCCGGGGTAGGGCGTCTACCTCAGCTTTGCACCGAGTTGCTGGAACACGGCCTCGCAAGTCATGAGGTCGAGATGGCCGCCGCCCGCGTTCTTGAAGAACGTGATGTCGGACGGTGAGGTGCGCCCTTGGGCGCGGCCACCGGCGAGGTCGTAGAGGTCGCCGAGGACGTCGGCCTCGCTGATCGCGCCGCTCGCGATGGGTTGCAGGATGTCGCCGACGCCGTGGAAAGCGGATTCCCGCCGGTCCACGAAGACACGCGACAGTTTTGCCGCGTCGTCGTCAGCCTCGCGGGTTTGCGGGGTGTAGCCGCCGACGAGGTCCAGATGCGTGCCCGGCCGCAAGTTGCGGCCCTTGATCAGCGGTTGATGCGCGCGGGTGCAGGTGGTGATGACGTCGGCCTCGCGCGTCGCGGCGTCGAGATCGGCGATGGTCTCGGCCTTGACATCGTCCTTCGCCAAACGCTGAGCGAGATCCGCGGCGCGTTCCGGGCTCCGGTTCCAGATCAGCACACGTTGCAGCGACGGCCGGACAGTGCGATGCGCCCGGATCAGCCATTCGGACATCTCTCCTGCGCCGACGCAAAGGAGCGTCTCGGGATTGGGCGGGGCCAGTAATTTCGTGCCCAATGCGGAGTCGGCGGCGGTGCGCCAATGTGTGATCTCGGTCCCGTCAATTGCTGCGAGCGGGCGTCCGTTGGTGCCGTCGAACAGCACGCATACGGCCTGCACCGCCGGCATCTTGCCTTCCGCGAGGTTGGCCGGAAAGCTGGTGAACATCTTGCTCGCCATGTACCGCCCGGGATCGACGGCACTGCGGATAACATATTGCCCCTTTTCGTCCCCGAGGAAAGCGTCCAGAACCTCCATCTTCGGCCGGCGATGCGCTGCTTCCAGGGCCGCAATGAGGATCGGAAACGTCAGAACTTTCGTGACTTCGGTATCGGAGACAAACTGCAAGGCAAATTCCTCTTGGGGGGCGGCCGGCGTTCCCGCTTAGCCCCGGGCGGTCGGTTCCGCAATGGATTGTCGCCGTTGCCTTCTCGACCTTGATCCGCGTCAAAATCTCCTGCCCCTGTCTGGCCTAAATGGGACTAGAGTGCTGAGGCCGGGGGCGCAGGAGGTCCCATGTCTATCTATGTCGTCAGGTTCATGAAGGACGTGCTCGGTGAGTACGGCCGGCAGAGTGAGGTTTGCCAGGGCACGCTCGAGATCGATGCAGCCGACGAGAACGAAGCCACTGAGCGGGCGAAGGCCAAATTCTGCGCGGACCAGGCGTTGCACCACTGGTCGCTGCATGCAGACCGTATCCACGTGAAGCCGGCCGACTTTCCTTCGTGAGTCTTATCGGCCCGGCGCCGCGACAGGCGGGGGCGCCGTCGTCCCCGCGCCGAGCGAGCGCTGCACCATGATGGTGTCGGACCAGCGGCCGTGGCGGTAGGCGACACCGCATAGCAAGCCGGCGCGCGCGAAGCCGAACTTCTCGTGCAGCGCCAGCGAGGGCGCGTTGTCGGCATCGATATAGCCGATCATCTGGCGGAAGCCGGCTGCGGCACAAGCATCGATCAATTCCCCGAGCAGGAGCCGGCCGACCCCGCGGCTGAGATGCTCGTGGTGGACGTAGATCGAATGCTTGGCCGTGTAACGGTAGGCCGGGCGCTTGCGGAACAGCACCGCATAGGCATAGCCGACGACCTCGCCACGAAAGGTCGCGACGAGATGGGGCAGGCGGGTCTGCTTCAGGTTCTTGCGCCGGTCGCGCATATCGTCCGGTTCGGGCGCTCCGGTTCCCTCGACGTCGCGCGGCACGCCATTGCGGACGTGATGGCGGTAGATCGCCAGCATCGCCTCGACATCGCTCTCGCGTGACGGGCGGACCAGGACCGGCTCGTCATCTGGACGCGCAACTGCTGTTTCGTTCATCAGCACCTACTCGGCAACGACGTAAGTGTAGAGCCCGATGCGTCCATTCGCATCGATCTCCTTGTAGACGCCCTGGATTTCCACATCGAAGCCCGGAAACGTGTTGAAGCAGGTCTCGAACATCTTGAGATAATCCACCATGGGTTTTGCCCGCTCCGTCAGCCGCTCGCCGGGCACGATGGTCGCAATGCCGGGCGGATAGACCACGAAGGGCGTGGTTGCGATGCGGCCCGCAATCGCCTCGATCGGCAAATAGTCGACATCGTTGCGGAACAGGTAGCGCGCGGCGTCGCGGGGCGATATCGCGATCTCCGGCATGTGCTCGGGCATGAACTGCCGCGCCTGGAGCGCGCTGACATCGGCCGCGCGAAAGAATCGGTGCATCTCGCCGCAGAGGTCGCGCAGCCGCATGCCGGCATAGCGCGCCTGCCGCCGCTGGTAGAATTCGGGAATGACGTCCGCCAGAAGTGCGTTGTCGTCGTGCAGCTTCTTGAACGCGACGAGGCCGGAGATCAGCGTGCCGGCCTTGCTCGCCTCGACGCCGGGAGTGAGGAGGAAGAGCAGGGAGTTGAGGTCGTTCTTCTCGGGCACGATGCGGTTCTCACGCAGATATTGCGCGACGACCGGAGCCGGGATGCCGTGCACGGCATAGGCGCCGGTGGCGCGGTCAAAGCCGGGCGTGAGCAGCGTCAACTTGTTCGGGTCGGTCATGGCAAAGCCTTCGGTAAGGCCGGGGAAGCCATGCCAAGCGGTGTCGGGCGAGAGCTGCCACAGCGCGGGATTGGTGGCGAGCTCGTCGGTGGACAGCGTTTCCCAGGCGACGTTGTGCGAGGCGCCAGGGCGGCTGACATCGGGAATTGCGACGCGATCGGGAACGAAGGGTTCGAAGAACCAGCGCCGGTCCGGATTCTGCTCCTTCTCCTCGAACTCCCTGCGCATCGCGCGGATTTTCTTGCGCAGCTCGATGCCGAGCCGAATCGTGTCATCCCACAGCACTTCGCCGGAACGCCCCTTCATCATCTGTGCGCCGACGTCGAGCGAGGCGAACAGCGGATAGAACGGCGACGTGGAAGCGTGCTGCATGAAACTCTCGTTGAAGCGGCGGTGCTCGACGCGCCGCTTCTGGCCGCGGATATGACGGTCCTTGATGTGGATTTGCGAGGCCTGCGAAAAGCTCGCAAGCTGCTTGTGGGTCGACTGCGTCGCGATGATGCCGGGCGCCTCGGGAGGAAGGTTCGCCAGTCCCATGGCGAACCGGCCGGCATAGAGCGGGTGGAACTTCATGAAGCCGGCCCAGGCCTCGTCGAACAGGATGTATTCGCAGAGATGACCGATGCGCTTCAAAATCATCTCGGCGCTGTGGATCGAGCCGTCATAGGTGCACTGCTCGACGACCGCCACACGGAAGGGGCGCTCCTTGCGCCAGGCATCCTTGTTCGTGACCAGAGGATGGCTGCGGATCGCCTCGCGCAAGGCCTTCTCGTCGAGCGCATCCCAGCGCATCGGGCCGATCAGGCCCCAGGCGTTGCGGATGGTCGGCACGTAGATCGGGATGCCGCCATTGATCATCAGCGCGCCGTGATGGGCCGCCTTGTGGTTGTTGCGGTCGAACAGCACGAGGTCGCCGTCGGTGACGAGGGCGCCCAGCGCGACCTTGTTCGAGGTCGAGGTGCCGTTCAGCACGAAATAGGTCTTTTCGGCGCCAAAGATCTGAGCCGCCTCCTTCTGCGCCTTCAGCGCCGGGCCTTCATGGGTGAGGAGGTCGCCGAGATCGAGCACGGAATTGTCGAGGTCGTCGCGGAATACGGACTCGCCGAGATGCTCGACGAAGACCCGGCCGATCGGGCTGCGGCTGTAGAACGAGCCGCCATTGTGACCTGGGCAGGTCCAGAGCTGGTTGCCTTCCTCGGCATAATCGACCAGCGCGCCGAAGAACGGCGTCTTCAACGTCTCGGCATATTGCTTGAGGCGGCTGATCAGATTCTTGGCGATGAAGGGTGGGGTCTCCTCGGAGAGGAAGACGTAGCCGTCGATGAAGTCGAGCACCTCGACGGGGAGGTCCTCGAAGCGCTTGCGGCGAATCAGGAGGATGATGGGGAAGTCGAGGCCCCGGCGGCGCATCAGGTTGATCAGCGCCGAGGTCTTGCCCTCCAGGCCCTTCTTGCCCCAGTCCACCACCATGCAGCCGATCGCGGCATCGGTCTGCACCGCGATCTCGGCGTCTTCCAGCTTGCGGGCCCGGACCACCTCGAAGCCGGAGCGCTGGATCTCCTCGATGATCTGGTTGAAGCGGACGCCCTCGAGGTCGTCTGCGTCGAACACAGGTGCGGCGAACAGGAAGTTGAAGCGCTTGAAATAGTCCATGGCGTGTCCCGAATGTGCGAGACCGACACGTCTCCGCACATTCGATGACAGTTCTATGACGGCGGCGCAGATCGCCTCCCTCGCCCTTTTCGAGGGGGAGGGGAACCGCTAGTTTTTCAGCGAGCCGAACACCACCGTCGGCACCGTGCGGTTGACGATTTCGCGCAGCGCGAAGCTGGATTGCACGCGCGCCACGCGCGGCAGGCGCGACAGTTCGGTGCGATGGATGCGCTCGAAATCCCGGATGTCGCGAGCCAGCACGATCAGAATGTAGTCGTCGGTGCCCGACATCAGGAAGCAGCGAACGACGGACGGGCATTTCACCACCTCCGCCTCGAAGGCCTTGAGCGCCTCGTCGCTCTGGCTCTCCAGCGCAATGCGGACCAGGACCGTGGTGGTGAGGCCGAACTGCGTGAGGTCGAGAGAGGCCTGGTAGGCCTCGATGTAGCCGTCGTCTTCCAGCGCCTTTTGCCGCCGCGCCAAGGCGGTGCTGGACAGGCCGACCTTGTTGGCGAGCTCGGTGTGGCTGGCCCGCGCATTGGTCGTGAGTTCCGCAAGGATGGCAAGATCTTTCCGGTCAAGGGCCAAGGTTTTGTTTCCAGCGTGAAAGGGCGCTTCCGCGCCGGAAACCGGCGCCGGGTAACCAAAACTAGCGGATATTTGTACGAAACCAAACCGCCCGCGTCGCTACGATGATGCAATGAATCAGGATGCCGGAAGGGAGCTAAAGATGCGCGTCGGTGTTCCCAGGGAAATCAAGGTAGAGGAATATCGCGTCGGGCTCACCCCGGGCGCCATCCGCGAATATGTCACGGCCGGGCACGACGTAACGGTCGAGACCGGCGCCGGCAGCGGTATCGGCGCGTCCGACGAGGTGTATCAGCGGGCAGGGGCCACGATTGCCGAGAGCGCGCGTGATATCTTCGCCAAGTCCGACATGATCGTGAAGGTGAAAGAGCCACAGCGAAGCGAATGGGCTCAGCTCCGCGAAGGCCAGATCCTATTTACTTATCTCCATCTCGCGCCGGATCCTGAACAGGCCAGGGGTTTGCTCGCCTCGGGGTGCACGGCGATCGCCTATGAAACCGTCACCGACGCGGCCGGCCACCTCCCCCTGCTCGCGCCGATGAGCGAAGTCGCCGGCCGCCTCGCTATTGAGGCCGCCGGCGCCGCGCTCAAGCGATCGGCTGGCGGCCGCGGGTTGCTGTTGGGCGGTGTGCCCGGCGTACAGCCGGCACGCGTCGTCGTGCTCGGCGGTGGCGTGGTGGGAACGCAGGCCGCGCGCATGGCCGCCGGCCTTGGCGCGGAGGTCACCGTGATCGACCGCTCTATAACCCGGCTGCGCGAACTGGATGATCTCTTTATTGGACGGGTGCGTACCCGCTTCTCGACGATCGAGTCTGTCGAGGAGGAGGTGTTCAATGCGGACGTCGTGATCGGCGCAGTGCTGGTGCCAGGCGCCAGCGCGCCGAAGCTCGTCACGCGGGCGATGCTGAAATCAATGCGGCGAGGCGCGGTTCTGGTCGACGTCGCGATCGACCAGGGCGGTTGCTTCGAGACCTCGCATCCGACAACACATACGGATCCGACCTACGAAGTCGACGGCGTCGTACATTATTGCGTCGCCAACATGCCGGGCGCAGTGCCGGTGACATCGAGTCAGGCCCTGAACAATGCGACGCTGCCGTTTGGCCTGATGCTCGCCGACAAGGGCTTTGCTGCGGTCCTGGAAAACCCGCATTTGCGCAACGGACTGAACGTGCATCGCGGCCGCATTACCAACAAGGCGGTGGCGGAAAGCCTCGGGCTGGAATTCGCGCCGGTAGGGAGCGGGCTCGCGGCGTAGAGGCGCCGCCTACGCCGGCTTGCGGTGGCGGCTGCCGAGCGCGGCCTCGACCGTCTCAGGCTTCTCGATGCGCTCGATCAGCATGTCGATGCGGTCGCCGCCCCAGAACAGCTCGCCGTTGAACACCATGGTCGGCACGCCGAATACGCCGAGCGTCTCGGCCTCGTCGATGATGCGGTCGTGTTCGGCGCGGGCAGGGCCGCTGACATAGGCTTCGAACTGGCTGGCCGCTCCGCCGCACGACGTGATGACGTCCGTGATCGCGGCAAGGTCGTCGATCTCCAGTTCATGGCTCCAGAATTTCCGGAACACCGTGTCATGGTACGGGCGGAAGAAGCCGTGTGCCTGCGCGAACAGCATTCCCACGCTGGCATAGAAGGCGTCGTAGATCCGCCTTGGTCCTTTCATGACGAGCCCTTGCGCATTGGCATAGCGACGCGCGTCCATATAGGCGTAGCGCACCTTGCGCCAGAAATGCGGTGTACGTTCCTCAACCGTGCCCATGAATTCAGCGATGCGCAGCGTGTAGGGAAGCCATTCGAGCTCGACGTCATGTCTCACCTCGAGTTCGAACAGGCGCTTGTTCGCCACGAACGCGTAGGGGCTCTTGTAGTCGGTGTAGACGCGAACAAGCGGCTTGGACATGGCGAGCTCCCTTTCGGACGTGCGGCGCTGCCTGCCGCAAGCTCCGTCATTGCGAGCGAAGCGAAGCAATCCAATCCAGACTGTCACCGCGGAAAGATGCTGGATTGCTTTGCTTCGCTCGCAATGACGATGTGGTGAGAGGTGCACCCTAACGCGACGTCAACTCCGCGTCGATAAGGGAGTCACGCCTTCGTCAGCCTGTACTGCCGCAGATCCGGATCGTGTGTCATGCGCCAATAGTCCACGAAGCGCCAGGGCATTGCGGAAAATACGCGGCCGCTCGCGTTGCGGTAGTAGGTGCTCATGCCGGGATGGGTCCAGATCATGGCCTCATGCTCGGCATCGACCTTCCGGACGTAGTCATCGAGAATGTCCTGGCGAACGTCGATGGCGGCGATGCCCTGCTCGATCATGTCGGCGAGACAGGCGGAGATGTAGCGGCTCTGGCATTCCGACTGGAAGATGACGCTGCCGCCATGAGCGGGACCCGAGTTGGGTCCGAGCATGCAGAAGAAATTTGGAAAGCCCG
Source organism: Pseudomonadota bacterium (assembly GCA_023435725.1). Taxonomy (GTDB): domain Bacteria; phylum Pseudomonadota; class Alphaproteobacteria; order Rhizobiales; family Xanthobacteraceae; genus Bradyrhizobium. The sequence goes on from JAEYRD010000076.1 coordinate 13,131, forward strand.
GCACGGTGAGACCAAGGAACGCGGTCGGGTTGTCGTTGCTCCAGGCCTCACGCAAGCTCTTGCCGTCGCGGCCGCTGATGTTGAGGCGCGCCGCCATCTCCGTCACCTTGAAGCCGGTCGCGACGACGATGATGTCCGCGGGGCGGTGCTTGCCGTCCGCGGTGACGATGCCCTCGCGGTCAAAATGGTCGATCGTGTCGGTGACGAGCTCGACATTTGGTCGCGTCAGCGTTTTGAACCAGTTGTTGTCGAGCAGGATGCGCTTGCCATAGGGCGGGTAGGTCGGCACGCATTTCTCGATCAGGTCAGGGCGGTCCTGCAATTCGGACAGGATGAAGTCAGTCAGTTCCTGGCGGTGCCGGTCGTTGCCCTTGTTGACGGCGCGCTCAGGATGGGGCCAGGCCGGGTCCTTGCGCAGAAAGGGCAGAAGGCCATCGCCGTAGCGCCAGAACATGTTGAAGCGGTACCACTGCACATAGAACGGCAGATGTGCAAGCAGCCAGCGCGCGCCCTCCGTGATCGGGTCGGAATAGCCTTTCACGGGCCGCGCCCACTGCGCGCTGCGCTGATAGACCGTGACCGAGGCGACGCGGCCCGCGATCGACGGGACGAGCTGCATCGATGTCGCGCCGGTGCCGATCACGGCGACATGCTTGCCGTCGAGATCGATATCTTCGGACCATAGCGCTGAATGCAGGATCGTCCCCTTGAAGTCCTCTTCACCCTTGAAGTGCGCGCGGGAGGGATCGTTGAGCTGGCCGATGGCCGAGACCAGCGCTGTGGATTCGAAGGTCTCCTCGCCGTTCTCCGTCTTGAGCGTGGAGATCCAGCGCCGCCTGCCTTCGTCCCAGCGCGACGATGTCAGCTCGGTGTTGACGCGCAGATGCTTGCGGATGCCGTATTCGTCCGCGACCTTCAGCAGATAGCCCAGCAGCTCCTCGCGCTGGCAAAAATAGCGTGTCCATTCGTTGTGGGAGCCGAAGGAATAGGAATAGGAGTGGTTCGGCGTATCGACGCCGCAGCCGGGATAGCGGTTGATCCACCATGTGCCGCCGAGTTCGTCGTTCTTCTCGACGATGGTGTAGGGGATGCCGAGATGGCCGAGCGCGACGCCGAGTGCGATGGCACAGACGCCCGCGCCGACGATCAGAATGTGTTGCTCCGCGAGCTTGCCGTCCGAGGGGCGGGTCGTCCAGCGTGCCTCACGCGGCACAAAGCCCATCTCCTCGCGCATCAGGGGGGCATATTCCGGTGCGACGTTCTCGCCGAGGCAGGCACGCATCATCCTCAGCAACAGCTCTTCGCCGGGATCGGTGACGACAGGTTTTGGCGTACCATTGGCGAAGAGCTTGACTACCGCGGCGCGAATTTCGTCCTGAATCTCCTGGGGCACTCCGGCCTCTGGATCGGGAATGAGGCGGATGTCGCGCTTGGGAAGATAGGGCGGCTCGAGCCAGCGCTCGTCACCCGTCATGTGGACCAGCACCATCAGGAGGCAGCGGATGTCGGCTTCCGCAATCGCCGAGGCGAGGTCGAGCGGCTTGCGTGGAGACTCGATGTTCATGGCGTTTCCTGATCTTCGGAGATTTTGAAGAGGCCGCGCGTCATCAGCTTGCGATAGGCAGATATGACGTGGTCGGGCACGGCGGTGACGCCGGCGGCCGAATAGGAATAGCGGCGGCTGAGATAGCTGCGCGAGCCCATCAGCATGTGCACGATCGCCTCGAATTCCTCGTCGCTGTAATCCTCGATCGCGCCTGCAAGCCGCGCGCGGCGCAGGATGCGGACGTAGGCAGTCGAGATGTTGTCCAGATGCTTCTGGTAGCCGATCGGTGCAAAAAACTCAGCTTCGTTGAGGATGCGCAAGAATTCCGGGACCTCGCGGATGAAGTCGAAGAAGGCGGCGAAGCGCTCGATCTCCTGCCGTGCCGCATCCGCCGTGCCGGTACGGGCGCGGATGAATTCGACCATGTCGATGCCGATCTTCGGCAAGAGCTGTTCGAGCAGCTCCTGGCGGTTCTCAAAGTGATTGTAGAAAGTGCCTTGCGCGACCCCGGCTTCTTCGGTGATACGGGCGACCGAGGCTTCGGCATAACCGTGCTTGCCGACGATCCTTGTAGCCGCCTCGAATATCTTCTGCTTGGTCCAGGCGTTGCGCTCGACGCGGTTGAGCTTGGTCACCTTGGCGCTCGCGTTCGCTTGCGTCATTCAGAAGTCTCCAGCTCGGCACGCAGCACGCGCTTGAGGATTTTGCCGCTTGGGTTACGAGGGAGGCTGTCGCGGATGACGAGCTCTTTCGGAACCTTGAAGCTCGCAAGGCGCGCGCGGCAGTGCTCGGTGAGGGTGGGGAGTTCGAGGTTCGCACCCTCGGCCAGGACGACAACGGCGACCGGCCGCTCGCCCCAGCGGGCGTCATGCAGGCCAATCACCGCGACCTCGCGAACCTCGGGCAGATCGTAGATGACGCGCTCGACTTCGGAAGAGGCAATGTTCTCGCCTCCCGAGATGATCATGTCCTTCTTGCGGTCGGTCAGGTACAGGAAGCCCTCGTCATCGAGATAGCCGACGTCGCCGCTGCGGAACCAGTCGCCGAAAAATGCGGATGCTGTCTTCTCCGGGTCCTTCCAATAGCCGCGCGTAATCTTCGGCCCGCGCAGGCAGATCTCTCCATCGACGCTTGGCGGCAGTGTCCCGCCGTTTTCGTCGCGGATTTCGATTTCGACATGCGCGATGGCTCGCCCTGTCGAGCCGATCTTCTCGATTTCGCGCCCGGCCTCCATGAAGGTGTCGCCTCCGACCGTTTCGGTGAGGCCATAGGCGTCGATGTATCGCGCATTGCGGAAGAATTCGGAGAATGAGCGGATGCGAGCCTCGGGCGTCTTCTCGCCGCCGCCGATCGCCCATTTCAGGCTGGATACGTCGTAGCGGTCGCGCGTCGGGCAGGTGAGCATCGCCGTGGTCATGACGGGCGCAAACCAGGCCGCGTTCAGCTTGTCCTCGGCGATCGCCGTAAGCGCAGTCTCGGGTTCGAAGTTGCGCTCGATGTGGATGAAGCCACCATGCCAGAGCACCGCGATGCCGGGCAGGTCGAGCGCGCCGACATGATAGAGTGGGCCGACGACGAGCAGCCGCGTGTCGGCGTCGATGCCCAGCGCGACCGTCTGATCGGCCGACTTCCAGTAGAAATTATCGTAAGTGAGCATCACGCCCTTGGGGCGGTCGGTCGTGCCCGAGGTGTACATCAGTCGCATCAGGTCGGACGGCTGGCGGATGTGCATCGGCGCGGGCTGCGCATCGTCTGCGAGGCGCGTAACGCTCTGCTGCGCGGCCTCGTTCAGCACCACGATCTTAGCGCCCGCTGCATTCGCGGCGAGCTCTTCATCGACGATCAACAGTCGCGCACCGGCATCGCCGGCGATGTAGCCGACCTCGTCACGCGAGAGGCGGAAGTTGATGGGCAAAAACACCGCGCCGAGATGGCTGGTCGCGAAGACGAGTTCGAGAAAGGCCGTGCTGTTCTTCATCAGCACAGCCACGACATCGCCGGCGTCGATACCTAGCGCGGCGAGCCAGCCGGCCGTTTGCCTGATGCGCGCATCGAAAGCCGCATAGCAGATCTCCTCGTCGCGATATTTCAGCGCAGGCCGGTCCGGCGTGCGCCGGGCGTGAAAGGCGATGAAGCTCGACAGATTGATCATTGCGCGGATTTTGGGCCGATTATCGGCCTCGTTCCCTTCCCTGATGAATTCTGACTCGTAATTCATCTTTGGCTTGACGTCACCCCCCTACCTCTGAAATCCTCGGGAACACGGAGACGAGACGATCTCCGACTGGGACAGGAAACGCCGACCCGACAGAGGGAGGGGAAAATGACGAGAACCCGCACGCCGGGCATCAGCCGCCGTTCAACACTGGCGCTGATGGGCGCCGGTGCGATGAGTGTTGCCGCGCCGTGGGTGGCGCGTGCGCAAGCCAAGACCATCAAGATCGGCATGCCGACGATTCTGTCCGGGCGCGTCGCGCAGCTCGGAACGTCGTCGCGCAACGCGGTGATGCTCGAGGTAGACAAGGTCAACGCTGCCGGTGGCCTTGCCGGCCGGCAGATCGAGATGGTGATCCGCGATTCCAAGGGCCAGCCGCAGGAAGCCGCTCGCGTCGCGCGCGAACTCGTCAACACCGATGGCTGCGAATGGTTGATCGACGGCGAGGCGTCGTCCGGATCGTTCGCGGTGCATGAAGTGGCGCGCGATCTCGGCGTGCTCTGCGTCCACACCTGCTCGGAAGCGTCCTCGCTCACTGCCGATCCCAAGCAGCACATTCCGAATGCGTTCCGCTGCGTGCGCCAGGGCATCCACGACTCGATCGTCGGCGGCAGCTACGCCGCCTCGATCGCGAAAGCCAAGGGCCTGAAGAAGTGGGCGACCTGCTCGCCGGACTATGCCTATGGCCGCGACACTACCGGCGAGTTCACGCTCTACCTGAAGCGCTTCGCGCCCGACGTCGAGGTCATCAGTGAGTCCTGGCCAAAGCTGTTTCAGCCCGACTACACCGAAGTGGTGACGAAGATCCTGCAGGCTAAGCCGCAGGCGCTGTACTCCTGCCTGTGGGGCGGCGATCTCACCTCGTATATCGACCAGGCCAACATCTACGCGCTGTTCGGCCAGATGGAGGTGTTCGCGGTCAACATGGCCGACTACACCGCGCTCACGGTGGTGAAGAACCTGCCGAAGGGCATCCACTCCGGTAACCGCTACATCAAGACCTTCCCGACCACGCCGGAGAACGCTGCCTGGGGCGATGCCTACAGGGCCAAGTACAACGAATATCCGACCAACTGGTCGTGGCAGAATGCGACCGCCGTGATGTTCCTTAGCAAAGCCGCGAAGAAGGCAAATTCGACCGACGGCAAGAAGATCGCGGAAGTGCTCAAGGGCCTCACCATCAAGTGCCCGTTCGGCGCCGACGGCACCGTGACGATGCGCGCCGACGATCATACGCTCGTCGGCTACGCGATCGGCTGGGGCACCACGATCCCGCAGGAGCCCTACGTGCCGGAAGTCAAGGCCGGCGATTGGAAGACCATCTTCGAGCTCGAAGCCGAGTGGAAGAAGAGCAAGGGCTACACCTGATCCGAGATGCGGCGGAGATGGGTGACCGTCTCCGCCGTCTTCGTTTCGTTTTCCGCGCCGCATCAGGCGCAAGACAATGAAAGTGTTTCCGTGGATCTCGACGCGCTTGCCGGCTGCCTCTCCAGCTCCGCCTGCCTGGTGACGCAAACCACCAGCGGCCTCATCATCGGCATGCTCCTGTTCCTGGTTGCGGTCGGGCTGACGCTGATCTTCGGCGTGCTCAAGATCGTCAATTTCAGCCACGGCGCGTTCTACATGTTCGGCGCCTATTTCGCGATGACGGCCTATCAGCTCACCGGAAGCTTCGCGCTTGCGATGCTGGCGGGTGCGGCCGGCACCGCGATTCTCGGATTGATCTTCGAGCGCGTCTTCATGAGCCGCGTCTATGGCGCGGACGTGCTGATGCAGCTCCTCGTCTGCTATGCCTTCGTGCTGATCTTCGACGATGTCGTGCGCATCATCTGGGGGCCTGAATTCAAGTCGATGGGCATGCCGTCGGCGTTCCAGGTGATGCCGCTGTTCATCGCCGGCGGCGTGGTGCCGCCGTACTATCTGCTGCTGATCGGCGTCGCACTTGTCGCGGCCATCGTGCTCGGCATAGGGCTCTCGCGCAGCCGCCTCGGCAAGGTGGTCCGCGCCGCCGCGCATAATCCCGGCATGGTCTCGGCGCTCGGCATCAACACCGGACTGATCTATGGCGGCGTGTTCGCGCTTGGTGGCATGCTGGCGGGACTTGCCGGCGCACTTGCGGCGCCCGTGCGCTCGCTGACCCCCGGCATGGGATTTTCGGTGCTGATCGAATCCTTCATCGTCACTGTGATCGGCGGCATGGGCTCGATCCTCGGTGCGCTGATCGGCGCGCTGCTGCTCGGGCTGATCCGGTCCTTCGGATCGCTGGGCTTTCCCTTGTTTACCGAAGGCCTGATGTATCTGTTCATGGTGATCGTGCTGGTGTCCAAGCCCACCGGCCTGTTCGGCAAGGAGGCGGCATGACCGAGCTTGAGGCTGGGCGTGCCGAGAGGTTGGCGCCAGCGCGCAGCGGAGCGGCGCTTCAACGCTACCGCGACGTGCTGATCGCGCTGATCGCCTTCGCCGTTCTGGCGTGCCTGCCGCTGTTGTCAGGCAGCAAGGCGCTGCTCGATTTCGTCATCCGCTGCTCGGCCTATGGCCTGTTCGCGACCTCGCTCAACCTGCTGGTCGGCTACACCGGCCTGACCTCGTTCGGGCACGGCATGTTCTTCGGCCTTGGCGCCTATAGTTTCGGTCTGATCATGCAGCGGGTCGGCGTGCCGATCCCGGTCGCCTTCATCGCGACGCTGGCGAGCACGGCGCTGATCGCCGCCGCGATCGGTGCGATCTGCGTGCGGCTGAAGGAGATCTATTTCGCCTTCGTCACGCTGGCATTCCAGATGCTGATCCACTCGACCATCCTGTCCTGGGCCTCCTTCACCGGCGGCGACCAGGGCCTGCGCGGCGGCATCCCGCGCCCGGTGTTCCTCGGAATCGACCTTGCGAACCACGTCCATCTCTATGTCGCGAGCTGCGCGCTGCTGATCCTCGGCCTGCTCGCGATGCGCCAGATCGCGCAATCGCCGTTCGGCTACACTCTGCGCATGATCCGCGACAATGCCGCGCGCGCGAGCTTCCTCGGCATCGACGTCTGGCGCGCCAAGCTCACCGTGTTCGTGCTCGCGGCGCTGTTCGCCTCGATGGGCGGCATGGTGATGGCGCTGTTCGTCTCCGGCGCGTATCCGGAATTCGCCTATTGGACGATCTCGGGTGAGGGCATCTTCATCAACATGCTCGGCGGCGTCTCGACCTTCCTGGGGCCGATGGTCGGCACCGTGCTGCTGTTGCTGCTCAACGACACCGTTACGCGGTTCACGGAGTATCACGGCATCGTGCTCGGCGTGGTCATCCTGTTGTTCGCGCTGGGCCTGCGCAAAGGCCTGCTGGATTTCGTCGCGGAATGGTTCGCGCACCGGCGCGACGCAGGCGAGGGGCGCTAGCCATGCTCGAGATCCGCAACCTCGCAAAATCCTTCGGCGGCGTGAAGGCGACCAACGACGTCACGCTCGACTTCCCCGACGGCTCGCTCACTGCGGTCATAGGCCCGAATGGCGCTGGCAAGAGCACGTTCTTCAACCTGATCACCGGCGCGCTCAAGCCGGATTCCGGCCAGGTGCTGCTCGATGGTGTCGATCTTGCCGGTCGATCGCCGCCGGAGATCGTGCGTCACGGCATCGGCCGCGCCTTCCAGGTGGCGAGCATCTTCAAATCGCTCACGGTGCAGGAGACCATGCTCGCCGCTGTCAGTGCCGACCAGCGCTCATCAGCGGTGCTGCACAAGCGCTTTCCCTTGCCCGAGACGCGCGACCGCGCCGAGCACGTGATGGAGCTGCTGGGGCTCGCGGGAAAGCGCAACCGCACCGCGGCGACGCTGTCGCATGGCGACCAGAAGCTGCTCGACATCGCCTTGGCGCTGGTGCTTGAGCCGAAGGTCTTGCTGCTGGATGAGCCGACGGCGGGCATGGGTCCGGAGGAGCGCTGGCGCATGATCGACAAGGTGCGCGAGCTCTGGGAGACGCAGAAGATCACCGTGGTCTTCATCGAGCACGATATGGACATCGTGTTCAAGATCGCCCCGAGGATCGTCGTGCTCTGCTATGGCCGCATCCTGGCAACCGGCACGCCCGACGAAATCCGCAACAATAGTGCGGTGATCGACGCCTATCTCGGCACTGAACATGCGGGAGCCGCCGCATGAGCGCTGTTGTCATCGAAGTCGCCGATCTCGACGTCTATTACGGCACGAGCCAGATCCTGTTCGGCGTCGGCCTCTCGGTGCGGCAGGGTGAGACCATGGCGCTGTTGGGACGCAACGGCGCCGGCAAATCGACGACTATGAAAGCGATCATGGGGCTGGCGCCGCCGCGACGGGGCCAAGTGAGCCTGCGCGGGGTGATGATCTCGGGCCAGAAGCCGCACCATATCGCCCGCGCCGGTCTCGGCTTCGTGCCGGAGGATCGCCAGATCTTTCCGGAGCACACGGTCGAGGACAATCTCGTCATCGGGAAGAAGCGCGGGCCGGAAGGCCAGGACGAATGGCCGATCAAGCGCATCTACGAAGTCTTCCCGCTGCTGGAGCCGCTGCGCCATCGCATCGCCGGGCGTCTGTCAGGTGGCGAGCAACAGATGCTCGCGATCGCGCGCACGCTGATGGGCAATCCGGCGCTCCTGCTGCTTGATGAACCGAGCGAGGGGCTCGCGCCGATCATCGTGCAGCGGATCGGCGAGCTGCTGCGGCAGCTCCGCCAACTCGGTTCGACCGTGCTGATCGCGGAGCAGAACATGCATTTCTGCCTGGGGCTTGCGAGCCACGCCACGGTCATCGACAAGGGGCAGATCGTCTATGCCTCCGGCATCGATGAGCTCAAGGCCAACGACGCCATCCGACGCCGCTACCTGGCACTGTAGCCAAGGGCTCCGGTGTCCAAATAGGGCGGAAGAAGAAAACTATTGCCCTGGGACCATCAAGCGGAAGGAGATTCCCCTCCGCGCGGCAAAAAAGCCAATCGCTTCCATTGCCGTTTTGGGCCGAAACGACGACATTTCCGTCAGAAATTGATGGATCGGCTGCCATGGAACGTACCGGATTTGAGCCCTTCGGCGAGCAACTGGTGTCCGCAACGGACACCCAGCCGCGGTCGCGCGCGTCAAAGTTGCTGCTGCGCGCCGGGACTGGATTGTTCTGGTCGCTGGTGGCTGCGATCGTGCTTGCTCGCGCCACCTTCTTTGAGCCGGGCGTCTATGACGGCTTCAGCCGAGTAGCTTCACTCGCCAAGAGCCTGATCTTCTGACGCTGATTATTCCCGGTCGAGGATAGAGTTTCCCTCGGCCCAGATATGTCGAAAACTTATTTCCCAATTGGAAGTCGCTGCGTATAAATTCTTCTCCTCTGGGAGAGATTTGTGTCGCAGAATCAAGCATCCAGCCCGGCCGACGCCAAGCCGACCACCGCTGCGAGTCGCATTGCGGCGCTCATTCCGGGTATCCTCCTCTGCGTCGCCGTCGCCGGTGTCTCGGCCCTGCTCGAGCGGGCGGAACTGGGCGTTTTCGAGCATCCCTATGTCGAGGCGCTGGTCATGGCGATCCTGCTCGGGATGGCCCTGCGCAGCTTCTGGAAACCCGCGCCGCGCTGGCAGGCCGGCATCGCCTTCAGTGCCAAGCAACTGCTCGAAGTCGCGGTCATGCTGCTCGGGGCCTCCATCAGCTTTGCGGCGATCGCGGCCTCGGGCATCGCGCTGCTGGCATCGATTGCCGCGGTTGTCGTGATCGCGCTCTGCGTCTCCTTTGGCCTCAGCCGGATGCTCGGCCTGTCGACGCGCCTGTCGATCCTGATTGCCTGCGGCAACTCCATCTGCGGCAACTCCGCGATCGCCGCCGTGGCTCCGATCATCGGCGCCAACAGCGACGAGATCGCGTCCTCGATCTCCTTCACCGCGATCCTCGGCGTGATGATGGTGCTAGGCCTGCCGCTCCTGATTCCGCTCCTGCAATTGTCGGCGACGCAATACGGCATTCTCGCGGGCCTCACTGTCTATGCGGTGCCGCAGGTGCTTGCGGCGACGGTTCCGGCCGGGCTCATCAGCACGCAGATCGGAACGCTCGTGAAATTGATGCGCGTGCTGATGCTGGGACCGGTGGTCGTCGGCCTCTCTCTGGTCGCCTCGCGCTGGCAGAGCGGCGCAAAGAAGACCAATGTCGGTTTCTTCCGTCTCGTTCCCTGGTTCATCCTCGGCTTCCTGGCGCTGGCCACTCTGCGCTCGCTCGAGATCGTGCCAGGCACGGTGGTCGGGCCGGTGACGAAGATCACGAGCTTTCTCACGGTGGTGTCGATGGCGGCGCTGGGTCTTGGCGTCGACGTGCGCGTGCTCGCCAATGTCGGGGGCAGGGTGACGGCCGCCGTGACGCTGTCGCTGCTGTTGCTGCTCGGGATCAGCATTGCGCTCGTGCACTGGTTTAAGTGAGTGATCGCGCGCAACGCGCGTAAATTGCGGCGCGCGCCCGCTCTGGACTTCCCCCGCCAGACGTTTATTGGTCTTCGCCAATGTGATCGGCCGTTGTGAAAGCGGCCGATCCGAGAAAGAGCGAGGACGCGGCCATGACGACATTGACTGCAAAGGACCTTCTCCCCGAGGACGGCACGCGGGGAACGCTGGCCGGCCGCGTCTGGCTGCCGCAGGCGAACGGTCCGGCCGTGGTCGCCGTGCGCGGCGACGGTGTCTTCGACGTCACTGCAACGTTTCCGACCATCAGTGCGCTCTGCGAAGAGGGCAATCCGGCCAAGGCGGTTGCCGCGACCAAAGGCGAACGCATCGGCGATCTCGAAGCGATCGTCGCCAACACGCCGCCGGACCACCGCGACCGCCAAAAACCGTGGCTGCTCGCGCCGGTCGATCTCCAGACCCTGAAGGCCGCCGGCGTCACCTTCGCGATCTCGATGCTGGAACGCGTGATCGAGGAGCGCGCGAAGGGCAATCCGGCCTCAGCCGAAGCAATCCGCAAGGAAGTGACGCGGCTGATCGGCGACGATCTGTCGAAGCTCAAGCCGGGCTCGGACCAGGCGATGCGGCTGAAGCAGGTGCTGATCGACCAGAACGCCTGGAGCCAGTATCTCGAAGTCGGCATCGGCCCCGACGCCGAGGTCTTCACCAAGGCGCCGACATTGTCCTCGGTCGGCACCGGCATGGATGCCGGCCTGCATCCGAAGTCCACGTGGAACAACCCGGAGCCCGAACTCGTGCTGTTCGTGTCGAGCCGCGGCAAGATCGTCGGCGGCGCGCTCGGCAACGACGTGAACCTGCGGGACTTCGAGGGACGTTCGGCACTGCTCTTGTCGAAGGCCAAGGATAACAACGCTTCCTGCTCGATCGGGCCGCTGCTGCGCCTGTTCGACGACAGCTTCTCGCTCGACGACGCGCGCAAGCTCGACATCAGCCTGAACGTGAAGGGCACGGATGGTTTCGTCCTCGACGGTCATTCCTCCATCAGCAAGATCAGCCGCGACCCGACCGACCTGGTCGAGCAGACGATCGGGAAGGTGCATCAATATCCCGATGGCTTCGTGCTGTTTCTCGGCACCATGTTCGCACCGGTCAAGGATCGCGAGGCGCCGGGGCAGGGATTCACCCACAAGCGCGACGACATCGTCACGATCGCTGCCCCCCAGCTCGGCAAGCTCATCAACCGCATGCGGACGAGCGACGAGTGCGAGCCCTGGACGTTTGGCATCGGCGCGCTGATGAGGAACCTTGCGCAGCGGAAGCTCATCTAGCTTCTGCTTTACCTCGCCCCGCTTGCGGGGAGAGGTCGAATTTGCGCGAAGCGTAAATTCGGGTGAGGGGAGCTTCCGCGAGTCCCACTCTCACTGTTTTCGCGGAGAGAGCCCCTCACCCCAACCCTCTCCCCGTAAGAACGGGGCGAGGGAGCGTACCTTCGCCGGGGCGGCCACTCGATCTACCCCAGCCGAGCCTCATCATTTCCTTCGTCTTCGCGTTGCATCTACGGAACAAAATCGCGTTGGGCGTGTCATCGATCCGCGCAGCTCGCCGGCACGCGCATCATTACAAATAGTCAAATAATATGACTAGTCAGATTCTCTGTTCCGTGAAATAGTGCGCCCAATCGTCCCGAACGGGGCGCGCGTAGGTGCCATGCTACCAAAATGTGGCTCTCGCGTCATTTGGGAGAGCCGCCTCATGACCTCGCGCATCGTGGTCATTCCGACAAAACGAGCGCATTCCAATCACGCAGAAGTCGCCCGATCGATCGGCGTCGACATTATCGCTGGCCGCTATGCGGAAGGGTCGCGGCTGCCGGGTGATGCCGAACTCACGGCGATGTTTGGCGTGTCGCGGCCGGTGCTCCGGGAGAGCGTGAAGACCCTGGTCGCCAAGGGCCTGCTCACCACCAAGGCGCGGGTCGGCACAGTCGTGCGCGAGCGCACCGCCTGGAACATGTTCGACGCCGACGTACTGGCCTGGCATCTGGACGCCGGCATCGACAAGCGCTTCCTCGACGACCTCGCCGAAATTCGTCTCGCGGTAGAGCCGCGCGCGGCCGTTCTGGCGGCTGCGCAGCGCTCGGAAGAGGATGTCGCCGAGCTTCGCCGCAGCATGGAACGCATGCGGCGTGAAGCCTCCGACTCGGCAGGCTTTGCCGATGCCGACCTCGCACTGCACGTGGCGGTCGCGCGTGCCTCCGGTAATCTGTTCATGCGTTCGATCGGACATGTCATCGAGGCCGCGTTGCGCGCGTCCTTCTTGCTCAGCGCCCCGGTTGAGTCCGAAGATCGCGACACCGTGCTGCTCTGGCACCAGAAGATCGTCGATGCCATCGCCGCCGGCGATGCCGAGACGGCGGCGGAGGCGATGGTCTACGTGATTCACAACGGCATGAGCCGCCATGAGGGCACGGTGATTGCCCCCGCGCATGGCGAGGCGCTGCGATCCGCCGAATCCGGAGAGCGAGCGTGACCGAACTTCGCATCGCCATCGTCGGTCTTGGCAAGATCGCCCGCGACAAGCATGTCGGCGCGATCGCCGAGATGCCCGGTGCGACACTCGCGGCCGTGGCCAGCCATCACGGTTCGCTGCCGGGCCTGCCGCACTTTGCCAGCATCGAGGACTTGCTGGAGAAGGGGCCGCAGATCGATGCGGTGTCGCTCTGCACGCCGCCGCAGGCTCGGCGCGCGCTTGCTGCGACCGCGCTGGCCGCCGGCAAGCACGTCATGCTGGAGAAGCCGCCCGGCGTCGGTCTTGCCGAGCTCGATCCCTTGATCGCGATGGCGGCCGCCGCCAAACGCACGCTGTTTGCGACCTGGCATTCGCGCTGCGCACCGGCGGTCGAGCCGGCACGCGAATGGCTCGCGACGCGCCGGATCAAATCCGTGCACATCAACTGGAAAGAGGATGTTCGTGTCTGGCATCCCGGGCAGGCCTGGATCTGGGAGCCGGGCGGGCTCGGTGTGTTTGACCCTGGTATCAACGCGCTCTCGATCCTGACCCGCATCCTGCCGAAGCCGGTGTTCGTCACTACGGCCGAGCTTGCCTTTCCCGCAAACTGCCAGGCGCCGATTGCCGCGAACCTCACGCTGGCTGATGTCGACGGCCTGCCGATCACCGCAGAGTTCGACTTCCGCCAGACCGGGCCGCAGAGCTGGGATATCGTTGTGGAAACCGATCAAGGCCGGATGAATTTATCCGGCGGCGGCAGGCGTATGACGATCGACGGAAAAGCGGCTGCTGACGCGCCCGATCAGGAATATCGCGAACTGTACCGGCGCTTCACCAAGCTCGCCGTAACAGGCGCGAGCGACGTCGACCTGGCGCCGCTTCGTCTCGTCGCCGACGCCTTCCTGCTCGGCAAACGCACTCTGGTCGAACCCTTTGTGGACTGAACATGGCCGGCTCAAAAATAGAGAAGGACGTCTTCGGAACGCTGCCGGATGGCCGCAACGTCGAGCGCATCCTGCTGCGCGGGGAGGGCGGGTTCGAGGCGCGCATCGTCACCCATGGCGCGGTGCTGCAAGCATTGATCACGCCGGACGCGAAGGGAGGCTACGACGACGTCGTTCTTGGTCATGACGCGTTCGCCGGCTATCTCGCCGAGCGAAAATTCTTCGGCGCCACTGTCGGCCGTTACGCCAACCGCATCGCCAAGGGACAGTTTTCGCTCGACGGCGAAGCGGTGCAGCTTCCCGTCAATAACGGCCCAAACGCGCTGCATGGCGGCCTCGACGGTTTTGACCGCAAGCTCTGGGAGATTGCGGCGATCGACGATGGCGCCGAGCCCGCGGTGACGCTGACCTATGTCAGTCCGCACGGCGAAGAGAATTATCCCGGCCGGCTCGATGTGCGCCTGACCTATCGCATCACCGGCCCGTCCGAGCTGTCGCTCAGCATGGAAGCGCGGACCGATCGGCCGACCATCGTCAACCTGACCAATCACAGCTTCTTCAATCTAGAAGGTGCGACGTCAGGCACGCCCATTCTCGACCACCGCCTGATGGTCGCCGCAGATCATTTCCTCGCCATCGATCCCACTGCGATTCCGCTGCCCGAGGCGCCACGCGCCGTGGCTGGGACGCCGTTCGACTTCCGCGAGGCCCATGCCGTCGGTGTGCGCATCCGCGAGAACGATCAGCAATTGCGCAACGGCAAAGGCTACGACCACACCTACTGCCTCGCCCGCGACGGCAGGCTTGCTCTCGCGGCGCGGCTGGAGGCGCGGCGCTCGGGGCGGATCATGGAGCTCTTCACCGATCAGCCCGGCCTTCAGGTCTATTCCGGCAACTACCTCGACGGCACGATTTCGGGGAAGGGCGGCAAGCTGTACCGGCAGTCGGATGCCATTTGCCTGGAGCCGCATATCTGGCCGAACTCGCCGAACCGGCCGGATTTCCCGAGCCCCCGCCTTGCGCCCGGTGAGGTCTATCGCCATCACACGGTCTATCGCTTTGCGGTGAGGTCGGCATGATGGAACAGGTGCCGACCTCCGTTCTCTCCGCGGAGCCTTGCCACCTCGGCGAAGGCCCGACCTATGATGCGACCACCGACACAGCCTGGTGGTTTGACATCCGCGAGGGGCGGCTGTTCGAGGCGCAGCTCGGCAGTGGGAGCATCCGCGTCCACGCGCTGGGGCGGATGGCGAGTGCGCTCGGGCGCATCGATGCCGACCGCCAGTTGATCGCCGCCGAGGATGGGCTTTACATCCGCACGCTCGCTGATGGCGCGATGACGCTGCTCTGTCCGCTCGAAGCCGACAATCCCACGACCCGCTCGAACGATGCCCGCGTGCATCAATCGGGCACGTTCTGGATCGGCACCATGGGCCGCAAGGCCGAGCGCGGGGCAGGGTCGATCTATGCGTTCCATCGCGGCAAGATCTCGACGCTGTTTCCCGGCATCAGCATTCCCAACTCGATCTGCTTCTCGCCGGATGGCGCCATTGGCTACTTCGCCGACACCGCGCGCGCCGTGCTCTACGCGGTGCCGCTCAATCCCGCGACCGGATTGCCGCGCGGCGAGCCGGAGGTGCTGCTGCGCCATACCGGCATCGGCGGCCTCGACGGCTCGGTGTGCGACGCCGACGGGCAGATCTGGAACGCCTGCTGGGGCGCGGGCCGTATCGATGTCTACTCTCCGCAAGGCGAGGGCCTGCGCTCACTGAGCGTGCCGGCAAGGCAGGCGAGTTGCCCGGCTTTCGTCGGCCCCGATCTGTCGCGTCTCGTCGTGACCTCGGCCTGGCAGGATATGGACGCGGCGGCGCGCGTCGCCGATCCGCAAGCCGGCTGCACTTTTCTATTGGAGGCATCCGCGCGCGGTCGCGCGGAGCCCGACGTCAAGCTCGCATAGAGGGCCCGGAGTAGCCCAAGACCAACGTTCTCGGACCAATGTTCTCGACGACACGAAAAACAGTCTGACACCCAAGGGAGTGAAACATGCTGAAACTGAAGACGACATTCCTCGCGCTGGCGCTGGCCGGCGCTGCGACGATAGCCGCAGGCGTGACTGCGTCCGCCCAGGACAAGCCGACCGTCGGCATTGCCATGCCGACGAAATCCTCCGCGCGCTGGATCGACGACGGCAACAACATGGTCAAGGTGCTGAAGGAGCGTGGCTACAACACCGACCTGCAATATGCCGAGGACGACATTCCGAACCAGCTTTCGCAGGTCGAGAACATGGTGACCAAGGGCGCCAAGGCGCTGGTCATTGCCGCGATTGACGGCACCACGCTCTCCGACGTGCTGAAGCAGGCAAAGGCCAAGGGCATCACCGTGATCGCCTATGACCGCCTGATCCGCGGCACGCCGAACGTCGACTATTACGCGACCTTCGACAATTTCCAGGTCGGCGTGCTCCAGGCGGAGTCGATCGTGCAGGGCCTCGGCTTGAAGGAGGGCAAGGGTCCCTTCAACATCGAGCTATTCGGTGGCTCGCCCGACGACAACAACGCCTACTTCTTCTACAACGGCGCCATGAGCGTGCTGAAGCCCCATATCGACAGCGGCAAGCTCGTTGTCGCCTCGGGCCAGATGGGCATGGACAAGGTCGCGACGCTCCGCTGGGACGGCGCCACCGCGCAGGCGCGCATGGACAACCTGCTCAGTGCCTACTACGGCAACAAGAAGGTCAACGCCGTGTTGTCGCCCTATGACGGCCTGTCGATCGGCATCATCTCCTCGCTGAAGGGCGTCGGCTATGGCAGCGCCGACCAGCCGATGCCCATCATCTCGGGCCAGGACGCCGAGGTGCCCTCGATCAAGGCGATGCTGCGCGGCGATCAATACTCGACCATCTTCAAGGACACTCGCGACCTCGCCAAGGTGACCGCAGACATGGTCGACGCGGCGCTTGCCGGCAAGCAGGTCTCGGTCAACGACACCAAGACCTATGAGAATGGCGTGAAGACCGTGCCGTCCTACCTGCTCAAGCCGGTCGTGGTCTACAAGGACAATTGGGAGAAGGTCCTGGTCGACAGTGGCTACTACAAGAAGTCGCAATTCCAGTGAGGTGAGGCGGCCGGTCCGGCAGGCGGGCGGCGCCTGCCGGACAATTTCTCTGCGATACGGGACAAGACGCAATGACCGCGATGCTGGAGATGCGCAACGTCAGCAAGAGCTTTGCAGGCGTTCAGGCGCTGCGTGACGTGAACTTGTCGGTCGAGTCAGGGCAGATCCACGCTCTGGTCGGCGAGAATGGCGCCGGCAAGTCCACGCTGATGAAGGTGCTGAGTGGCGTCTATCCGTATGGTAGCTACGAGGGCACCATCGTCTTCGAAGGCGAGGAGCGGCGTTTTCGCGACATCAACGATTCCGAGGCGCTCGGCATCATCATCATCCACCAGGAACTGGCGCTGATTCCACTGATGTCGATTGCGGAAAACATATTCCTGTCGCATCCGCCGTCAAAACTCGGCGTGATCGATCGCGACGAGGTCTACCGGCGCACGCGCGAACTCCTCGCGCAGGTGGGCCTGAAGGAATCACCGGACACGTTGATCACCGATCTCGGCGTCGGCAAGCAGCAGCTCGTTGAGATCGCCAAGGCACTGTCAAAGCGGGTGCGGATGCTGATCCTGGACGAGCCGACCGCCAGCCTCAACGAGGCCGACAGCGCCGCTCTGCTCGAGCGCCTCATGGCGTTCCGCGAGCAGGGCATCGGCTCGATCCTGATCTCGCACAAGCTCAACGAGGTCGCCCGCGTCGCCGACCACATCACGGTGCTGCGCGACGGGCGCACCGTCGACAGCATCGACTGCCATGCCGAGCCGATCCAGGAAGACCGCATCATCCGCAGCATGGTCAACCGCGATCTCGCCCATCGCTTTCCCGAGCGCAGCGCGAAGATCGGTGAGCCCGTCCTCGAAGTCGCGAACTGGTCGATCTATCATCCGATCCATCCCGAGCGGCAGGTGATCAAGAATGTCGATTTCAGCGTGAAGCGCGGCGAGGTCGTCGGCATCGCGGGCTTGATGGGCGCCGGCCGCACCGAATTCGCCATGAGCCTGTTCGGCCGCTCCTGGGGCACCAGCATCAGCGGCCAGATCCGGCTCGAGGGCAGGGAAATCGTGCTGCCAAGCGTCGCGGCCGCGATCGATGCCGGCCTGGCGTATGTCACCGAGGATCGCAAGCAGCTCGGGTTGATCCTCGCCGACGACGTCCGCAAGAACATCACGCTCGCAAGCCTGGACCAGGTCGCGCCGGGGCGAGTGATCGACGATATCGCCGAGCTGAAGATCGCCAGCGACTACCGCAACCGCATGCGCATCCGCTGCTCCGACGTTTATCAGGAGACCGGCCAGCTCTCCGGCGGCAACCAGCAGAAGGTGGTGCTGTCGAAATGGCTGATGACCGATCCCAAGGTGCTGATCCTGGACGAGCCGACACGGGGCATCGATGTCGGAGCCAAGTACGAGATTTACTGTATCATCAACGAGCTCGCGGAGGCCGGCCGCGGCGTGGTGGTGATCTCCTCGGAGATGCCCGAACTGCTCGGCATCTGCGATCGCATCTGCGTCATGAACGATGGCGCCTTCGTCGGCGAATTCCCGGGCGCTGAAGCGACACAGGAAAAGATCATGCGCGCCATCATGCGCAACGATAGAAACTTTGGCAGCGGCGCGCCCGAGGCCGCGGAGATGGGAGGATTGCAGCCATGACCGACAAGACGGTTTCGCTGCCCGAGGAGCGCCGGCACGGCAGCTTCATCAAGAACAATCTGCGCAATTACGGCATGCTCCTGTCGCTGATCGCGATCATGTTGTTCTTCCAGGTCATGACCGGTGGAACGCTGCTCCAGCCGCTCAATCTCACCAATCTGGTGCTCCAGAACAGCTACATCGTCATCATGGCGCTGGGCATGCTGCTGGTGATCGTGACCGGTCATATCGACTTGTCGGTCGGTTCGGTCGCGGGCTTCGTCGGTGCCGTGGCCGCCTTGCTCATGGTGACCTACAAGGTCGACTATACGCTCGCCTTCATCGCTTGCCTCGCGGTTGGCGCAGCCATCGGCGCGGCGCAGGGCTACTGGGTCGCCTATTTCAAGATCCGGTCCTTCATCGTGACGCTGGCCGGCATGCTGGTGTTCAAGGGTCTTGCGCTCGCGGTGTTGCAGGGCCAGTCGCTCGGGCCGTTCCCGCCGACCTTCCAGAAATTGTCGTCCGGCTTCATTCCGGAGTTGCTGCCCGAAGCCGGCACGCTGCATCCGACATCGATGCTGATCGGCGCGTTGCTGGCGCTGGGGCTGGTCTATGCCAGCGCCAAAAGCCGCGCGCGCGAGCAGTCGCACGGCATCGAGGTCGAGCCCTATGCGTTCTTTCTCGGCAAGAGTGTCGTACTGGCCTGCGCGGTGCTCTACTTCACCTATCTGATCGCGACCTATCGCGGCCTGCCGAACGTGCTCGTGATCATGAGTGCCTTAATCGCACTCTATGGTTTCGTGACCCGCCGCACAGTGATCGGCCGCCAGATCTATGCGGTCGGCGGTAATGCGAAGGCGGCAAAACTGTCGGGCATCAAGACGGAGCGGCTGACCTTCCTCACCTTCGTCAACATGGGCGTGCTGGCCGCGCTCGCCGGCCTCGTCTTCGCCGCGCGCCTCAACACCGCAACCCCGAAGGCGGGCCTCGGCTTCGAGCTCGACGTCATCGCCGCCTGCTTCATCGGCGGGGCCTCGGCCTATGGCGGGGTCGGGCGCGTCGGCGGCGCCGTGGTCGGCGCCATGATCATGGGGGTGATGAACAACGGTATGTCCATCCTCGGCATCGGCATCGACTACCAGCAGGTCATCAAAGGTCTGGTGCTGCTCGGGGCCGTCTGCATCGACGTGTATAATCAGCGGCGGTGATGCTGCGTAGCGCGGATTGAGCCAACGGGTCGGCGCGAAACGCCGTCCGATGACAGGCTCCGCGCAATCCGGGATCGCTGTCCCGCATTCCGCTGCGTTCCGTGCGGGCTATTGGTTCCCTTGAGGCCTCGGGATGTGTCTCAGCCTGAGACAACCGCGGGGCGACGTGTATTGTTGATCTAGATCAACCGATAGCCAATTCCATGCTAACGTCATGCAGCTGACGCAACCGATCACGGGGAACTCGAGTGACGAGTATAGTGAGGTCATCGCCGGCTTCGGAAGTGATGCTGGTCTCGACATTGCCGGCGTTGCAACTGATCTACGATACCGCCCCGATCGGGCTGGCCTGTCTGTCACTGGACTGCCGATATCTGCTGATCAACCAGCGCCTGACCGAAATCTGCGGCATATCCGTCGAGGGCCACCTCGGACGTACCGTCAGAGACTGCGTGCCTGCACTGGCGGATTCCGTCGAGCAAATTGTGCGCTCGATCGTCGAGACGGGAGAACCGGTGATCGGCATCGAGGTAGCGGGGCAGCGGGCCGATCAGCTCGAGGAGCGCTCGTGGGTCACCTATTGGCATCCACTGCGAATGCCGAATGGTGAGATTGTCGCGGTCAACGTGGCGGCGGAAGAGATCACCGAGCGCAAGCGCGCCGAGCGGGAAATCCGCAGCGCCAAGGATGCCGCCGAGACTGCGCTTCGCCATTTGCGCGATATCCAGGCCACCCTGGTCGAGGCGGAAAAGCTGGCTGCGCTGGGGCGCATGGTTGCCGGTGTCGCGCACGAGATCAATACGCCGCTCGGCAGTAGCCTGACGGTCGCCTCGACGCTGCAGCGCAAGGCCGAGCAGTTCGCGGCTGAAATTTCGCGGGGTAATCTCAAGCGTTCGACACTGACAGGATTTCTGGAGCTGGTCAGGGATGCGTCGGCACAGCTTGTCACAAATCTCGGCCGCGCCGCCGAACGGGTGCAGTCCTTCAAGCAGGTGGCGGCCGATCAGGCCGAGTCACATCGGCGAAGCTTCGACGCAGGCGAGCTGACAGGCCAGGTTCTCTCGCAGTTCGAACGGCAATTGCGAACGCGCGATATCGCGCTCAATCTCCGCAGCGAACCTGATCTTGCCATGGACAGTTATCCCGGGCCTTTCGGTCAGGTGCTCACCAATCTTGCCGTCAACTCGATGACACATGCGTTCTCCGGCGGCGAGACCGGGAATATCAACGTCTCGCTCCGCGCGGTCGACGATGAGCAGGTCGAGCTTTTGTTTGCCGACGACGGCTGCGGCATGGCTCCGGACGTGGAGCGGCGGGCCTTCGACCCATTCTTCACCACGCGCCGGCATGACGGCGCGAGCGGCCTCGGTCTGCATATCGTCCACAGCATCGTCGTCGATCGATTGGGCGGACAGCTCCGACTCGAGAGCAAGCCCGGCGCGGGCACGAGGTTTCAGCTCATCCTGCCAAGGATGGCGCCCGATCGGCGGACCAGCGATAGCTGATCGCATCCTTACCCGCGCTGTGCGGATTACTGCGTCGTGAACAGCACCGTTGCGATCGCGACGGAGAGGCTCACCGCCGACACGGTTGCCACCGTCGACAGCACGCCCATTCGCCGGAGCGCGATGGCGAACAGGATAATGATGGGGGTCGCGGTGATCAGCCCTAGCTGTGCTTCGCTCATGTCATTGCTCGCCGCTCCGTGGAACCAGGGTTGAGGTGGTTCGTACCGCGATGCGTCCGGCCGGACGTTGCGTCGGCGCAAACAAACTCACCGCCGGCCGCCCTGTTTGTCCCTCGACAAACTCGGATCGAGGCGGGTGAGCTAAGGCTGGCCGGTGTCCTGATCCGGAAAGCAGATGTCGGCAGCCGATTGCGAACAACAGGGAACCGGCTGGGGAATCTTGGAAGAGCTCCCCGGCGATCCCATGATCTGGGTGCTGATCTTCAGCGAGCTCGCTGCCTTCGGGTTGTTTCTCGGTGCCTTCACGGTTGCCCGCGCGATCCATCCCGCGGTGTTCGCGGCGGGGCAGGTGGAGCTCGACTCGCATCTCGCTGGATTGAATACCGTCGTGCTGGTGACCAGCGGCTGGGTCGCGGCGCGCGCTACGAAGGCTGCGCGGGCCAATGAGAAGCCGACGTCGCGACGTTGGCTCGTCGCCGCGATGGCGCTCGGCGGCCTGTTCGTAGCGTTCAAGCTGATCGAATACGGCGAGGAGATCGGACGCGGCATCGGGCTCGAAACCAGTCCGTTCTTCACGCTCTACTTCCTTTTGACCGGCTTCCATCTCCTGCATGTCTGCCTCGGCATTGTGATTCTCGCCTTCGTCTGTCGCCGCGCAGAGGCGACCGGCGTCGAGACGGGAACCGCGTTCTGGCACATGGTCGATCTGGTCTGGATCGTGATGTTCCCGATTCTGTATCTGGTGCGGTGACGATGCCGGACCGCCTCGACATCACCTGGCTCGCACTGATCGGCCTCGCGCTCGCGACCATCCTGTTGCCACCGCTCATGCCGCGACCGCTGCTCGGCAACGCCCTGCTGCTGGCTCTCGCTGCCATCAAGGGACGCCGGATTGCGCTCGACTTCATGGACCTTCGGGCCGCGTCTTCGCTCTGGCGCGGGCTAGTGAGCGCATGGATCGTCATCGTAGCGCTGTTTGCCTGGCTCGCCTCCGCCGTCACCGCCCTGATCTGATGCGCTCATTGCGCCCTGACAAAGAGTGGGGCGGACCAATCGGCAATAAATCGCAGCATCGCAATTCTCGACGGGAATCAAACGAAAGGATTGGCAATGGCTGAACGCCTGACCAAGTCGGCCGCGCGAAACGTCTTCTACGGCGGCTCGGCCTTTTTCTTCGCCATCTTCATAGGGCTGACGGCGCACAGCCATTACTACATGGCAACGACCTCGACGGACGCGACGACGCTGACAGCGTCGGTCGCGCGCGGCAAGCATGTCTGGGAGAGGAACTCCTGCATCAACTGCCACACCTTGCTCGGCGAGGGCGCCTATTTCGCGCCTGAAGTCGGCAACGTCTGGGACCGCTGGGGCGGCAACGAGGACCCGGCCGGAGCGCGTGAGACGCTGAAGGCCTGGATGCAGTCGCAACCTTCAGGCGCGGAAGGCCGGCGGCAGATGCCGCAGTTCAACCTCACCGACCAGGAGCTCAACGATCTCGCCGACTTCCTGCAATGGACCAGCAAGATCAAGCGCCAGGAGTGGCCGCCGAACAAGGCCGGCTGAGCACTGTCTCTTTCAAGACCTTGCCTCTTTCAAGACAGAGAGAACCCGAGATGAAGTACCAAACTCAGAAAGTCGCGATGCTGTATTTCTACGGCGCGCTGACCCTGTTCCTGGCCCAGGTCGTCTTCGGCCTGCTTGCCGGGACCATCTATGTCCTGCCCAACACGCTGTCGGTGCTGCTGCCGTTCAACATCGTCAGGATGATCCATACCAACGCGCTGATCGTGTGGTCGCTGATCGGCTTCATGGGCGCGACCTACTTCCTGCTTCCGGAAGAGACCGAGACCGAGCTGTACAGCCCGCTTCTCGCAAAAATCCAGTTCTGGATGTTCTTCGGCGCGGCGGGCGTGGCCGTGGTCGGCTATCTCTTCCACTACCACGAGGGCCGGGAGTTCCTCGAACAGCCCTTCATCATCAAGGTCGGCATCGTCGTCGTCTGCCTGATGTTCCTGTTCAACGTGACGATGACGGCGCTCAAGGGCCGCAAGACCACGGTGACCAACATCCTGCTGTTTGGCCTGTGGGCTGTCGCGATCTTCTTCCTGTTCGCCTTCTACAATCCGGCGAACCTCGCCGTCGACAAGATGTACTGGTGGTATGTCGTCCACCTCTGGGTCGAGGGCGTCTGGGAGCTGATCATGGCCTCTGTGCTCGCCTACCTGATGATCAAGCTCAACGGTATCGACCGCGAGGTCGTGGAGAAGTGGCTCTATGTCATCATCGGCCTTGCCCTGTTCTCAGGGATTCTCGGCACCGGCCATCACTTCTACTGGATCGGCGCGCCCGGCTACTGGCAGTGGATCGGCTCGCTGTTCTCTACGCTCGAAGTCGCCCCCTTCTTCACCATGGTGATCTTCACGGTGCAGATGACCTGGAAGGCCGGCCGCAAGCATCCGAACCGTGCCGCTCTGCTGTGGTCGGTTGGCTGCTCGGTGATGGCATTCCTGGGAGCTGGCGTCTGGGGCTTCCTGCACACGCTGTCCTCGGTGAACTATTACACCCACGGCACGCAGGTCACTGCCGCGCACGGCCATCTCGCCTTCTTCGGCGCCTATGTGATGCTGAACCTGTCGGTGATGGCTTACGCGATACCGCAGCTCAAGGGACGTGCGCCCTATAACCAGTGGCTGAGCATGACGAGCTTCTGGATCATGTGCACGGCCATGATGGTGATGACCTTCGCGCTGACCTTCGCAGGCGTGGTCCAGGTCCATCTCCAGCGCGTGCTCGGCCAGAGCTACATGGACGTGCAGGACCAGCTCGCGATGTTCTACTGGGTCCGTCTCGGCTCGGGCGTGTTCGTCGCGATCTCTGCACTGATGTTCGTCTGGGCCGTGCTGGTTCCGGGCAAGGAGAAGCCGGCGACGATCCCAGGCGCGTTGCAACCGGCTGAATGAACGCGAAGGCGGCCGCGGAACGTCGCGGCCGCCTTTTTCAAAGTGATTTCGGAGAAGGTCCATGAAACCAGCACTTCACGCCTTGGCGTCGCCCGCGCCCGAGCTACCGGCCTATGTCGCGAGCGGCAACGAATGCGCGCTGTTCGAGCACGCCTGGCGGCATCAACTCCCGGTTCTGCTGAAGGGGCCGACCGGCTGCGGCAAGACGCGCTTTGTGGCGCACATGGCGGCCCGGCTGGGATTGCCGCTCCACACCGTGGCCTGCCACGACGATCTCACCGCAGCGGATCTTACCGGCCGTTATCTGCTCAGGGGCGGCGACACCGTGTGGACCGACGGTCCGCTGACACGTGCCGTGCGCGAGGGCGGCATTTGCTATCTCGACGAAGTGGTGGAGGCGCGTAAGGACGTCACGGTGGTGCTGCATCCACTCACCGACGACCGCCGCATTCTGCCGCTGGAGCGCACCGGCGAGGAGCTCGTCGCGCCGAAGAACTTCATGCTCGTGGTCTCCTACAATCCCGGTTACCAGACACTGCTCAAGGCTCTGAAGCCGTCCACGCGGCAGCGCTTCGTCGCCATCGAGTTCGGCTTCCTGCCGCCCGAGCAGGAGATTGCGGTGGTCGCGGCCGAAAGCGGGCTCGCGCCCGACTATGTGCGGCCGCTGGTTCTGTTGGCGGGGCGTCTACGGGCGCTGAAGGGCCACGATCTGGAGGAGGGCGTCTCGACCCGTCTCGTCGTCTATTGCGCCACGCTGATTGCTGCCGGTGCGTCGATTGCCGATGCCGTGCTCGCCGGCATGATCGAGCCGTTAACCGATGACGCCGACGTCAAGGCCGCGCTACTCGACGTGACGCGGGCCGTCATCTCCGGAGGAGGTCTTGATGCTCGATTTCCTCGAGCTTGAAGAAACTGTCGGCCGTGCCTGGCATCGTCTGGTCGGCGGCACGGCAAGCTATCCCGTCCACGCCGAACACGCGGTGTCGCTCACGGAGGTTCGCAGCCGGATCGCGATCATGTTCCGCGCGCTCGGAGGCGAGGCGGGCGTTCAGATCGCGAGCGCCGGCGCCCGCCGGGCGGGACATCGGCTTGGATGGCGGCAGCGTATCGGTCTCGGCGATGAGCGCCTCGAGCAGCCGGGGCGCGATGCCGCGACCATCTTCCTGCCCGACAGCATCGCGATCTTTGCTGATCGGGAGCTCAATGCGTCGTTGTACCGGTGGCTCGCCGCGTGGTTCGCATTCGCGCCTGCCGAGGCGATCGAGGAGATCGATCCGCTGCGGCGCGATCTCCTGATGCTGCGGCGGGCCAGCGAGATCGCGGTCCTCGTGCTGACGGAATGCCCCGGCCTCGCCGAAGACTACGCACGGCTGGCGGCGGCCACGGCCATGGCGCGGCCGAACCGCCCATTGCCGCGCATCGAGCAGGGCATGGAGCAGATCGTGCTCTCTCTGCTCGGCGCCGATACGCCGCCTGCGGGTGAGCTGTGGCCGGCGATGATGGGGACCGGGTCGCTGCCGGACAAGGCGCCGCCCGGTTATCGTTCGGTCCTGCCGTGCCCGCTCTGGGGCGATTGCTGGACACGCGAGCTCTCGCCCGCACATAAGGGGGACGACGAGTGCGCGCCCACCGCGGCGCCCGCACCGTCGGACGACCGCAAGCGTTTCGCCGTGCGAGAGCGCGAAGACGGTACCAATCGCCGAGATCCCTTCGTGCTCAACCGCTTCGAAAAGATCCTCGCAATGGCCGAGATGGTCAATGTCGACCGTCCTTCGGACGACAGCGAAGATGAGGACGCGCAGAAGGCCGCCGACGATCTCGAGGAGATCACGCTCAGCCGCCGCAGCGGCAAACCCGCGAGCCGGCTCAAATTCGATCTCGACCTGCCGCCGGAAGCCCTCGACGCATCGCGATTGAACGCGGACGTGACCTATCCCGAGTGGGATTATCGCAGCAGCTCCTATCTGCCCGATCATTGCCGGGTACTCGCCGCCGCAGCCTCCGAGACCGGCGAGAGCTGGACGCCGGACGAAACCGCGCGCCGGCACATCCGCCAGGTGCGCCGCCGTTTCGAGGCCTTGCGGCCGCGTCACGAATTGATGCGCGCCCAGGCTGACGGGCACGACCTTGACCTCGACGCGCTCGTGCGCGCGCGGTGCGATCTCCGTGCCGGCGGCAGTGGCGGCGGTCTCGATCGCGTCCACCTCGCAATGCGGCTGCAAGGCCATGATCTTGCTGTAACCCTGCTCGTCGACGTCTCGCTCTCGACCGATGCCTGGGTCGACGGCTATCGGGTGCTCGACGTCGAGAAGGAGGCGCTGCTGGTGCTTGCCCATGGGCTCTCGGCCTGCGGCGATCACCACAGCATCCTGACCTTCACCTCGCGCCGGCGCTCCTGGGTGCGGCTCGAGACCGTCAAGGCGTTCGGTGAGCCGATGAGCGGGGTGGTGGAGCGCCGCATCGGCGCGCTCAAGCCGGGCTACTACACACGGATCGGTGTGGCGGTGCGTCACGCCTCGGCCGAGCTCGCGCGCCAGCCGCAGCGCAAAAAGCTGCTGCTGGTTCTTACCGACGGCAAGCCGAACGATGTCGACCATTACGAAGGGCGCTTTGCGGTCGAAGACACGCGGAAATCCGTGCAGGAGGCGCGTCGGCTCGGCATCGCGGTCTTTGGCGTGACGGTCGATGCGGCGGCGCAATCCTACTTTCCGACGCTGTTCGGGCGCAGTGGCTACGCGATCGTCGGCAATATTCGCCGGTTGCCCGCGGCTCTGCCGGCGATCTATCGGCAGGTGGCTCATTAGCGCGGGCAGAGCCGCCGCGACATATTTCTACGTGAACTATTGCTCATAGCATGGGTATATGATCGAATGTCCGGATGGACCAGGGCCGGTCAAAACCCGATCTGATCATCTTCGACTGCGACGGTGTGCTCGTCGACAGCGAGCTTTTGAGTTGCCGCTGCCTGTCCGAGGTCTTGGCGGAATTCGGCATCGTGCTCAGCGCGGAGCAGGCGCTCGAACTCTTCCTCGGACGCAGCACGAAGGCGATCGAGCAGCACTATCGTGATCTCGGACAGGCCGTACCGGACGGCTTTCTGCCGCGCTTGAAGTCGCACGTCCTCGAGACCTTCGGGGGCTCGCTCCAGCCGATCCCCGGCATCGCCGGCGTCATGTCTGAATTGCGAGCGCCGTTCTGCGTGGCTTCGTCCAGCGACATCGATCGCGTGTCACTCTCCCTCGACGTCACCGGCCTCCGCGGGCTTTTCGACGGCCGGATCTACACTGCGCAAATGGTCAAGCACGGCAAGCCGGCTCCTGATCTTTTTCTCTATGCGGCCAGCAAGATGGGCGTGCAACCTGCGCGCACCCTGGTGATCGAGGACAGCGTCAGCGGCGTGCTGGCCGCGAAGGCCGCCGGCATGACCGTCTGGGGATTTGCCGGCGGCAGCCATTATCGCGCGCGCGACGGCCTCGCTATATTGTCCGCCGCCGGGGCCGATCGGGTCTTCGCGCATATGAGCGATTTCTGGAAGGAGGCGTGACGCCTGCCATGGCCGCCGAGAACGAAAAATCGAGGCTCGATGACGCCGCGCGGGCTGGCTGGCTCTATTTCATTGCCGGCCACACCCAGGACGAGATCGCAAAAATGCTCCAGGTGTCGCGGGCCTCGGCGCAGCGGCTGGTCTCGCTGTGCCTTGCCGAGCGGCTGATCACCTTCCGGCTCGAACATCCCATTGCCGCCTGCATGGAATTGGCGGCGCGCCTGAAGGAGCGGTTTGATCTCGGCTATTGCGAGGTGGTACCGGCCGATCCAGCTGCACCGCAGGCCACCGCCGGCATTGCCGAACGCTGCGCCAATTTGCTCGACTCGACGCTCCGTTCCGAGACGCCCGTGATTGTCGCGCTCGGCACCGGGCGGGCGGTGCGCGCCGCGGTCGAGCGCGTCACGACGATCGACCGGCCCAACCATCAGATCGTCTCGCTGGTCGGCAACATCTCGGCTGACGGCTCGGCGAGCTTCTACGATACCGTCGGCCGGCTCGCGGACCGCACCGGTGCGCGTCACTATCCGATGCCGCTGCCGTTCCTGATGTCGTCCGAGGAGGAGCGCAACAAGATGGTGCGCATCGAGCCGATTGCGAAGGTGAAGGCGGTTGCGGCCAAGGCCGATCTGCGCCTCGTCGGCATCGGCCAGATGGACCAGAAGGCGCAGGTCCATGTCGACGGCTTCGTCACCCGCGACGAACTGTTCGAGATGATGCGGCAGGGCGCCATCGGTGAAATCACCGGCTGGGCCTATGACGCCAAGGGCCGCCTGCTGAAGGCCGGTACCAACAAGCGCCTCACCAGCATTCCGCCGGAAGTGCCGGCCAAGACCACGACGATCGGCGCCGCGGTCGGTGCAGCAAAGGTGCCGGCGATCGCGGCTGCGCTGAACGGGCGCCTGATCAACGGCTTGATCACGGACGAGGCGACCGCCCGGGCGGTCTTGGAGCGGTAAGCTGGCGCGGCAGCGGGACTGCGCTCCCTCGCCCGCTTGCGGGAGAGGGGTGGGGAGAGGGTCTCTCCACTGACAAGACCCCCAAGAGGAGAAAGCCCTCACCCGTACCGCATCTGCGATGCGATACGACCTCTCCCGCAAGCGGGAGAGGTGGCGCAAGCCGCGGCACTCGTTCCGAACGACTGCCATTGTTTTCTGCGCCGCACGCCTCCCTCTTACTCCCGCACCGCAGCACTCAGAAGTTGCGGGATGGCGCGCGCGCCTGCTTGACAACGCCTCTGCGCTGGGTTGAACATACGCCCAACGCGTGGGCATATGCTCAAAAGCGCGAGCTTAAGGGAGGTCACCGTGAATAAGATCCTCGGCGCCGTCTGCGGCGCGACTGTCCTGCTAGTCGTCCCCGCGATGGCCGAAACGACCCTGACGATCGCCACCGTCAACAATGGCGACATGATCCGCATGCAGGGACTGACGAGCGAATTCACCAGGAAGAACCCCGATATCACCGTGAAATGGGTGACGCTGGAAGAGAACGTGCTGCGGCAGCGCGTCACCACCGACATTGCCACCAAGGGCGGCCAGTTCGACGTCTTGACCATCGGCACCTATGAGGTGCCGATCTGGGCCAAGAAGGGCTGGCTGGTGCCGCTCGCCAATCTCGGCGCGGACTACGACGTTGCCGACCTCCTGCCGAAGATCAAGGACGCCGTCTCCGTGGATGGCAAGCTCTATGCCGCGCCGTTCTACGGCGAGAGCTCGATGGTGATGTATCGCACCGACCTGTTCGAGAAGGCCGGCCTCAAGATGCCGGAAAAGCCGACCTGGGATTTCGTCATCGACGCGGCCAAGAAGCTCACCGATAAGAGTGCCGGCGTCTATGGCATCTGCCTCCGCGGCAAGGCCGGCTGGGGCGAGAACATGGCGTTCCTCTCGGCCATGGCCAATTCCTACGGCGCGCGCTGGTTCGATGAGAAGTGGCAGCCGCAGTTCAACACGCCGGAATGGAAGACGACGCTCACGACCTATGTGAACCTCATGAAAGAAGCGGGCCCTCCCGGGGCGAGCTCGAACGGTTTCAATGAGAACCTGGCGCTGTTCAACGCCGGCAAGTGTGCGATGTGGATCGACGCCACGGTCGCGGCGTCCTTCGTTACCAATCCGAAGGACTCCAGGGTCGCCGACAAGGTCGGATTCGCGCTCGCGCCCAACACCGGGCTCGGCAAGAACGCCAACTGGCTGTGGGCCTGGAACCTTGCGATCCCCGCCGGCTCCAAGAAGACGGAAGCGGCGGAGAAGTTCATCGCCTGGGCGACAAGCAAGGACTACACCAAGCTCGTGGCGTCGAAGGAGGGCTGGGCCAACGTGCCGCCGGGCACACGGACCTCGCTCTACCAGAATCCTGACTACCTGAAGGTTGCGCCGTTCGCGAAGCTGACGCTGGCCTCGATCGACGCGGCCGATCCGAACAAGCCGACGGTGAAGCCTGTGCCTTACGTCGGCGTGCAATACGCGGCGATCCCCGAATTCCAGGGCATCGGCACGCAGGTCGGCCAGCAGTTCTCGGCTGCGCTCGCGGGATCGACCTCCGTCGATGCGGCGCTCTCGGCCGCGCAATCCTCGACCGAGCGCGAGATGAAGCGCGCCGGCTACATCAAGTGAACCCGAGCTCTCCCTCCTGAGCTCAAACTGGCGGCCATCCACCAGCCAGCCCCGAATGGATGGCCGCCTCCTTTCCGCAGCGGAGAAGCCAGAGATGGCAACCCGGCAGACGCAGTTTCTTGCGCGGTCGCTTCTGACCCCGGCCGTCGGGCTGTTGTTCATATGGATGATCGTCCCGCTCGCGCTGACGATCTATTTCTCGACCCTGCATTACAGCCTGCTCGATCCCGGCTCGGAAGAGTTCGTCGGGCTGGAGAACTTCCGCTACTTCCTGACCGATCCAGCCTTCCTCGCCTCGCTCCGGAACACGCTGGTGCTGGTCGGCTCCGTGCTGGCGCTGACGATCCTGCTCGGCATTCCCCTGGCGCTGCTGCTCGACCAGCCCGTGATCGGCCGCAACTTCGTGCGGCTGATGGTGATCGCGCCGTTCTTCGTGATGCCGACCGTAAGCGCGCTGGTCTGGAAGAACCTGTTGATGCATCCGGTCTCCGGGCTATTCGCCTGGCTCGCCTCGCTGTTCGGACTGACGCCGATCGATTGGTTCAACGACGTGCCGCTGTTCGCCGTGATTCTGATCGTGGCCTGGCAATGGCTGCCATTCGCAACCCTGATCCTGCTCACCGCGCTGCAGTCGCTCGACGAGGAGCAGAAGGAGGCGGCGGAAATGGACGGCGCCAGTCCGCTCTCGACCTTCATCTACATCACGCTGCCGCACCTGGCGCGTCCGATCACGGTCGTGATCCTGATCGAGACGATCTTCCTGCTCACGGTCTTTGCGGAGATTTACGTCACCACCGGCGGCGGCCCGGGCCTGCAGACCACCAACATCGCCTTCCTGATCTATTCGCAGGCGCTGATCCAGTTTGATGTCGGCAGCGCGTCGGCGGGCGGGTTGGTTGCCGTGGTCATCGCCAACATCGTGGCTTTCTTCCTCGTCCGCATCGTCGGCCGTAATCTGGAGGCCTGACATCATGGCGCGGATGGCGACGACAAGGCGGGTGGCGGTATCGACGATCGCAGCGTGGCTGTGCGGCTTCCTGATCTTCTTCCCGATACTCTGGATGGTGTTGGCAAGCTTCAAGACCGAACTCGAGGCCTTTGCCATTCCGCCGTCGTTCCTGTTTTTCCACTGGACCCTCGAGAACTACGCGACGGTGCAGGAGCGCAGCGACTACCTCCATCACGCGCTGAACTCGATCATCATCGCCGGCGGCTCGACGCTGATTGCGCTCCTGATCGCGATCCCGGCGGCCTGGTCGATGGCGTTCTCGCCGACCAAGCGCACCAAGGACATCCTGCTCTGGATGCTCTCGACCAAGATGATGCCGCCGGTCGGCGTGCTCGTTCCGATCTACCTCATCTACAAGACCTTTGGCCTGCTCGATTCGCGCATCGGTCTCGTCATCATCCTGTGCCTCGGAAACTTGCCGATCGTCATCTGGATGCTCTTCACCTATTTCAAGGAGATCCCGCGCGACATCCTGGAAGCCGCGCGCATGGACGGCGCCACGATCGGCCGCGAGCTCGTCTATGTTCTGACGCCGATGGCGATCCCGGGCCTTGCGTCGACGCTGCTGCTCAACCTGATCCTCGCCTGGAACGAGGCGTTCTGGACGCTCAATCTGTCGACCTCGAATGCCGCGCCGCTCACGGTGTTCATCGCGTCCTATTCGAGCCCGGAAGGGCTGTTCTGGGCAAAGCTGTCGGCAGCCTCGACGCTGGCGATCGCGCCCATTCTCGTCCTCGGTTGGTTCAGTCAAAAGCAGCTCGTGCGCGGGCTCACCTTTGGCGCGGTGAAGTAGAGGGGCTGCCGGATCATGGGTCAGATCACACTTCAGGGCGTACAAAAATCCTTCGGCCCCGTGCACATCATCAAGGGTGCCGACCTCGACATCGCCGACGGCTCCTTCGTGGTGTTCGTGGGACCCTCCGGCTGCGGCAAGACCACGCTGCTACGGCTGATCGCCGGGCTCGAAGACGTGACGGATGGAAGGATCCTGATCGACGGCAAGAACGTCGTCGCCGTGCCGCCCGCCAAGCGCGGGCTGTCGATGGTGTTCCAGTCCTACGCGCTCTATCCGCATATGAGCGTGCGCGGCAATATCGGCTTCGGTCTGAAGATGGCGGGGCTGGCCCGTGACGAGATCAACCGCAAGGTCGAGGCTGCGGCCGCGACGCTGAACCTCTCGCCCTATCTCGACCGCAAGCCGCGCGAGCTCTCCGGCGGCCAGCGCCAGCGCGTCGCGATCGGGCGCGCGATCGTCCGCGAGCCCAAGGCGTTCCTGTTCGACGAGCCGCTGTCCAACCTCGACGCCGCGCTCCGCGTGCAGATGCGCATCGAGGTGACGCGGCTCCAGAAGCAGCTCGGCACCACCGCGATCTACGTCACCCACGACCAGGTCGAGGCCATGACCATGGCCGACAAGATCGTCGTGCTCAACGGCGGCAAGATCGAGCAATACGGCTCGCCGCTGGAACTCTACGAGCGGCCCAACAATCTCTTCGTCGCCGGCTTCATCGGCTCGCCCAAGATGAACTTCGTCACCGGCGAGCCGGCACTTCAGAAGGGCGCGGCCACGATCGGCGTGCGTCCGGAGCATCTCAAGATCGAGCGCGACGGCGCGGGCGGCTGGCAGGGAACGATCGCGGTCGCCGAGCATCTCGGCAGCGACACCTTTCTCTATGTCGATGCCGGTGCGCTCGGGATGCTGACGGCGCGCTACATCGGTGAATTGAGCCTGCATGCCGGCGATCGCGTGTCGCTGGTGCCGGATCCCGCGCGCATTCACCGCTTCGACGCGAGCGGCAACGCGCTTCGAGGCTGACAAGAAACGGCAAGAAAACGGAAAAGCGACCATGTACCTGGAAAAATTCAAGCTGAGCGGCAAGACCGCGTTCATCACCGGCGGCGGGCAGGGCATTGGCCTTGGTTGCGCAGAGGCGCTGGCGGAGGCCGGTGCCGAGGTCATCATCGGCGACCGCGACAGCAAGGTCGCTAATGACGCGAAAGCCAGCCTGAAGGCAAAGGGCTACGACATCGAGACCGCGATCATGGACGTCACCGACACCAAGCGCGTGGCCGAGGTTGCGAACGATCTCGTCGCACGTCATGGCAAGGTCGACATCCTCGTCAACAACGCAGGCATTGCCCGCAGCGAGACGCCGGCCGAGACCGTCACCGACGAGCATTGGCTCAACGTCATTGACGTCAATCTCAACGGCACATTCTGGTGCTGCCGCGAGTTCGGCAAGCACATGCTGAAGACCAAGAGCGGCGCCATCGTCAATGTTGGCTCGATGTCCGGCTTCATCGTCAACAAGCCGCAGGAGCAGTGCTTCTACAACGCCTCCAAGGCCGGGGTGCATCACCTGACCAAGTCGCTGGCCGCCGAATGGGGGGCGCGCGGCATCCGCGTCAACGCGGTGGCGCCGACCTATATCGAGACGCCGCTCAATGCCTTCGTGAAGAGCAACGCCAAAATGTACGATGCCTGGATCGGTGGAACCCCGATGGCGCGGATGGGGCAGGTCGAGGAGATCGCCTCGGTCGTGCTGTTCCTCGCCTCCGAAGCCGCGAGCCTGATGACCGGCAGCATCGTGCTGGTGGATGGCGGCTACACTTGCTGGTAGGCTTGCGTCAAAACTGGCGGAAGGCGACCGGGAGCGACAATGCCGCAAGCCTATATCGGCGTCGACGTGGGGACCACGAGCACGCGGGCAGGGGTGTTTGACGAGGCCGGCACCCTTCTGGCTACCGCGAAGCATCCGATCCGGATCTGGTACGAGGCGGGCGATATCGTCGAGCAGTCCTCCCAGGACATCTGGGATGCCTGCGTTAGATCGGTGCGGGCAGCGATGGCGGAAGCCGGCATCGCGCCCGACAGCGTCGGCGGCATCGGCTTCGACGCCACCTGTTCCCTGGTGGTGCTCGATTCCCGGGGCGGGCCGGTCACCGTCAGCGCCTCCGGTGATCCGCAGCGCAACGTCATCGTCTGGATGGATCATCGCGCCACGGCCGAGGCGCGGCTGATCAACGAGACCGGGGATGCCGTGCTGCGCTACGTTGGCGGCTCGATCTCGCCCGAGATGGAGATGCCGAAGCTCTTGTGGCTGAAGCGTCACCTGCGCGCGAGCTTCGATGCCGCCGGTCACTTTTTCGATCTGGCCGATTACCTGACTTGGCGCGCGACAGGTTCGCCCCAGCGCTCGACCTGCACCGTCACCTGCAAATGGAACTACCTCGCACACGATGGCGGCGGCTGGAGCGCGCCCTTCTTCCAGCGCATTGGCCTTTCGGACTTCGTCGCCGAGAACTACGCCCGTATCGGAACTGAGATCGTCGCGCCTGGCACACGTCTCGGCGAAGGCCTTACGAGCGTTGCCGCGGCCGAGCTGGGTCTGTCACCGGGAACGCCGGTCGGCGCGTCGTTGATCGACGCCCATGCCGGCGGCATCGGCGCGATCGGCGGCCGCGACGGATCGGGTGGTGTGACGGATGTCTGCGACCGCCTTGCCTACATCATGGGAACGTCGGCCTGCATCATGGCGACGACGAAGGAGCCGTGCTTCGTACCCGGCGTGTGGGGTCCTTATTACTCGGGGATGGTGCCGGACTACTGGCTCAACGAGGGCGGCCAGTCGGCCGCCGGCGCCGCTATCGATCATCTCCTCAAGTCACATCCAGGCCATCCCGAGGCGAGCGCGGCGGCGCGCGGCGAGGGGCTCGACCTCATCGAGCACCTCGAGCGCCGCATCATCGCGCGCGCAGGCGGCGCCAGCCGTGCCGCGCTGCTGGCCCGCGACGTTCATGTCCTCCCCGAGTTCATCGGCAACCGTTCGCCCTATGCCGATCCCGATACGCGCTCGGTGATCGCGGGCCTCGACCTCGACACCGACATCGGTTCGATGGAGCGGCTGTTCGTCGCCGGTCTCTGTGGGCTCGCCTATGGCCTCGCCGAGGTGATCGAGGCTTTTGCCGAGCATGGCGTCCGCTCCAGCATCATGATCATGGGCGGCGGCGCGAGCCGCAGCCCGCTGGTGCGGCAGATCATGGCGGATACCACCGGCCTCACCGTCGCGCTGCCGCAAACGAAGGAGCCGGTGCTGCTGGGCGCAGCGATGCTCGGAGCGGTGGCCGGCGGCGCCTATGCCTCGATCGGCGAGACCATGGCCAGGATGTCAGCGTTGGGACGCAAGAGCGAGCCGACCGCGCCGGACATGGCGGCGTTTCACGCCCGCAAGCGCGAGGTGTACAAGCTGCTGCGCGAGGTCGATCGCGGCAGCCGTGCCGCGATGCGTGACATCGCCAGAGGTTGAAACGAATGCTGATTTCCTGCGGCGACGCACTGATCGATTTCGTGCCGACGCGAAACGCCGACGGACGCGAGGCGGTGATGCCGGCGGTCGGCGGCTCCTGCCTCAACGTCGCGATCGGTATGGCGCGGCTGGGCGCGCTGACGGGATTCGTCGGCGGTATTTCGACGGACATGTTCGGACGGATGATCGCCGACCACGCGTCGGCGTCGAACGTCGAACTCGGTCTCGCGACGCGCAGCGATCGCCAGACCACGCTCGCCTTCGTCCGCATCGTCGCGGGTGAGTCGCATTACGCCTTCTACGATGCCGAGACCGCGACACGGAACTGGACCTACCGGCGCGGCACAATTCCATTCGCGAACGTCGAAGCCGTCCATGTCGGCTCGACCACGCTGGTCAATGACCAGGGGGCGGTCGAGACGAAAGCCCTGATTGCAGACGCGCGCGCGTCGTCGACGATCTCCTTCGATCCGAATTGCCGTCCCAATCTGGTCAAGGACAAGCCGGCTTACCTTACGCGCATGGCCGAGTTCGCTGATAGCGCCGACCTCATCAAGATGTCGGACGTCGACTTCGCCTATCTCTTTGGAGATGAGCCTCACGAGCAGCGTGCAAGCGCGCTGCTCGCGCGAGGTGTCAGCCTCGTCGTCATCACCCGCGGCAACAATGGCGCCATCGCCTGGCACGCAAGAGCAGGGCAGATTGAAGTGCCCGCGCCGAAAGTCGAGGTCGCCGATACGATTGGTGCCGGCGACAGTTTTCAGGCGGCCCTGTTGTTCGCCCTGCACAGGCAGGGGCGTCTTGCTCGGCGGCAACTGAAGGACATTGACACCGAAGAACTCCGCCTTGCGCTGTCCTTTGCCGCCAGCTGCGCCGGCCTGACCTGCACCCGTCCGGGCGCCGATCCGCCCTGGAGCCATGAGATCGCCTGGAACTGGTAGGCAGCGCGTCCGGCACTTCCGAGATGTCCCGGCGGACTGCGGCCATGCGCCATCCGAAATGGACAGGGTAGGCGGTACGCTGGCAAGGTCCGCATTTCCTGACGCGAGCCTGTCCTTATGAGCAACGATCTCTGTTTCCTGTCCGCCACCGAACTGCGAGCGCGTATCGCCGGCAAGGAGGTTTCGCCGGTCGAGATCGTCAGCGCAGTGCTGGCACGTGCCGAAACGCTTCAGCCCGAATTGAACTGCTTCATTACC
Organism: Pseudomonadota bacterium; assembly: GCA_023435725.1. Lineage (GTDB taxonomy): Bacteria > Pseudomonadota > Alphaproteobacteria > Rhizobiales > Xanthobacteraceae > Bradyrhizobium. The sequence continues at coordinate 49,998 of JAEYRD010000076.1, forward strand.
GTCTGTGGCGATGAGGCGATGGCCGCGGCGCGCGAGGCCGAGCGAAAGGTGATGGCCGGCGAGCCGCTGGGCCTGCTGCACGGCCTTCCCGTCACGGTCAAGGACATCGTCAATACAAGGGGGGTGAGGACCACTTTCGGCGCTGTTCCCTACAAGGACAATGTCCCCACTGAGGATGCCGTCGCGGTTGCGAAGCTCCGCGCGGAAGGCGCGATCCTGATCGGTAAGACCACGACGCCGGAATTCGGCAGCAAGTGCCTGACCGATTCGCCGCTGTTCGGCCGCACCCGCAATGCCTGGAGCGCGGAGCGTTCCTCCGGCGGCTCCAGCGGTGGTGCGGCGGTCGCCGTTGCGAGCGGCATCGCGCCGCTCGCGATCGCGACCGATGGCGGCGGCTCGACGCGAATTCCGGCCGCCTGCAACGGCGTGGTCGGGCTGAAACAAAGCAATGGCGTGATCGCGCACAGCCAGGCGCTCGACGCCTTCGGCAACCAGACCTATGTCACGCCGACCACGCGCACCATCGCCGACACGGCGCTGATGATGCAGGCGATGGCCGGCGAGGACCCTATCGATCCCTGGTCGATCGGCGTTCCTGTGCCCGACTTCGTCGACACAGCCACCCCACGCGGCGATCTGCGCGGGCAGAGGATACTCTACTGCCTGACGCCGCCCGGCCGTCCGGTGTCTGCCGAAGTCGCAGCCAGCTTCAGGGCGAGCCTAGACCGGCTGGCGGGGCTCGGCGCCGAGCTCGAGGAATTTTCCGGCGAAGGCTTTGACATCGAGCCGATCTGGCGCGCCATCAACCACACGGTCTGGCGCACGCGCTTTGCAAAACTCGCGGCCGAGCACGGGGACGAGCTGAGCGAGGCCTTCCTCAAGCAGCTTGCGCTCGCGACCGAAGTCAGCGGCGTCGACTATCAGGAGGCGATGTTCGCGCGCACCGCGCTGTTCCGCCGCGTGCAATCCCTGCTTGCGCGTGGCCACTTTCTGGCGATGCCGACCCTCACGCGCACCGCGCTGCCGATCAAGCAGGATTTGTTCGGCGCCATCGAGATCGACGGCCAGCATTTCGACAGCGTCCGGCCGCACTGGTTCCCCTGGACCATGCCGTTCAACATGACCGGGCATCCGGCCGTCAGCCTGCCATCCGGCTTCGGCCGCGACGGCCTGCCGATCGGGCTTCAGCTCGTCGGCCGCTTCCGTGGCGACGCAGAATTGCTGCGCGTGAGCGCGCTGTTCGAGGCCTCGAGCGACCTCCTGTCCCGCTGGCCGGAATGACGGCGTGTGCATGCAGCAAAGTCCTTGCCTCAGGCGTCCGGACATGGTGATCGTGCCGCGGATGAGCCCCGAACCTGAGCGCGCATGAGCGTATTTGTCCTTCGACGTGTCCTGACCTTGCTGGCGACGCTGGTGGGCGCGTCCCTGATCATTTTTCTGGTGCTGGACGCTCTCCCTGGCAATGCCGCGCAGATGCTGATGGGTGCCGATGCCTCGGCCGATGCGGTGCGCGCGCTCACCGTCAAGCTCGGCCTCGATCAGCCGCTGGCGGTTCGCTACCTGCAATGGATCAAGGGTCTCCTCGTCGGCGATCTCGGCAACAGCTATGTCTACGGCACGCCGGTCGCGAGCCTGATTGCTGAGCGGCTGGTGCTGACCATTCCTCTCGCGATCACGTCGATGCTGATCACGGTGACGCTGGCGCTCTCGGCCGGCATCTACACCGCCGCCAACCACAACAAGCTCGGCGATGTCGGCGTGATGGCGCTGACCCAGGTCGGCATCGCATTGCCGAACTTCTGGTTCGCGATCCTCCTGGTCCTCTTGTTTGCGGTGCGGCTGCAATGGCTCTCTGCGGGCGGCTTTGCCGGCTGGGAGGACGGCATCTGGCTCGGCATCAAGTCGCTGCTGCTGCCGGCGATTTCGCTTGCGGTGGTGCAGGCCGCGATCCTTGCCCGCGTCACGCGTTCGGCCGTGCTCGAGGTGTTGCGCGAAGACTTCGTCCGCACGGCGCGCGCAAAGGGTCTCGGCAAGCGTGAGGTGCTGGGGAGCCACGTGCTGCGCAACGCCATGATCCCGGTGATGACGGTGATGGGGCTGCAATTCGCCAATCTGCTCGCCGGCACGATCGTGATCGAGAACGTGTTCTATCTGCCGGGCCTTGGCCGGTTGATCTTCCAGTCGATCGCCAACCGCGACCTGATCGTGGTGCGCAATTGCGTGATGCTGCTCGCCGCCATGGTCGTCATCGTCAATTTCGTGGTCGACGTGCTCTATGCCTTCATCGATCCCCGCATCAAGGTCCACGACCTGTGAGCGCGCCCCTGACCACCTCGGTTGACGCGCCGGTCGCAGCGCGTCGCATGCCGGCCCGGACGTTCTGGGGCCGGGCGCTGCGCCATCGCAGCTTCGTGCTGGGCGGTGCGCTGAGCCTGCTGGTGCTCGCCTCGGCGCTGCTGTCGCTGGTGTGGACGCCGTGGTCGCCCTACGAGATCGACATCGCCTCGAAACTCCGGCCGCCTTCGGCGGAGCACTGGCTTGGCACCGATTCCTTCGGCCGCGATATCGTTTCGTTGCTGCTCGCAGGTGCGCGCTCGACCATCCTGGTGGGCGTCATCGCCGTCAGCATCGGTCTCACCTTCGGCGTCTGCCTCGGCCTGATCGCGTCGGCCAAGCGCGGTTGGACCGAAGAGATCATCATGCGCTTCTCTGACTTCACCTTCGCCTTTCCGGCAGTGCTCTCCGCGATCATGCTCGCGGCGGTCGTGGGGCCGGGCATGGTGACCTCGATCGTCGCGATCGGCATTTTCCAGATCCCGACGCTGACCCGGCTGACGCGCGGCTCGGCCAACGCGATCTGGGCGCGGGAGTTCGTGCTGGCGGCGCGCTCGTCGGGGAAGGGATCGTTCCGCATCACCATCGAGCATGTGCTGCCGAACATCCTGTCGATCCTGATCGTGCAGGCAACCATCCAGTTCGCGCTCGCAATCCTCGCCGAGGCCGCCTTGTCCTATCTCGGTCTCGGCACCCAGCCGCCGCAGCCGTCCTGGGGGCGGATGCTGAACGATGCGCAGACGCTGCTGTTCCAGTCGCCGATGCTTGCGGTCTATCCGGGCGCGGCGATTGCGGTGGCCGTGCTTGGCCTCAACCTTCTCGGCGATGGACTGCGTGATCTGCTCGACCCACGATTGGCGCGGGAGCGATGATGATGAGCGAGCGCTCACCCATTCCGCTGATCGGGGTCGACAATCTCGGCGTGCGCCTCAACACCAGCCGCGGGCCGGCGCAGGCCGTACGCGGCGTCAGCTTCGCGCTGAAGCGCGGCGAGACGCTCGGGCTCGTCGGCGAATCCGGCTGTGGCAAGTCGGTCACGGCGTTGTCGCTGATGGGGCTGTTGCCGGACAGCGCGGTCGTCACCGGCAGCATCAAGCTGGACGGAGCCGAGCTCGTCGGGCTTTCGGATACGGATTATTGCCGGCTGCGTGGCAACCGCATCAGCATGATCTTCCAGGAGCCGATGACTGCGCTCAACCCGATGCACACGATCGGTCATCAAGTCGCCGAGCCGCTGCGGCGTCATAAGAAGTATTCGGCGGCGCAGGCACTCAAAGAAGCGATCGCCTTGCTCGATCGCGTCGGACTGCCCGATCCGGCCAAGCGCGTCGATGCCTATCCGCACCAATTCTCCGGCGGCCAGCGCCAGCGCGTCACCATCGCCATGGCGCTCGCCTGCGAGCCCGATTTGTTGATCGCGGACGAGCCGACCACCGCGCTTGACGTCACCATCCAGGGCCAGATCCTCGACCTCATCGCCGATCTCGTCGAGGAGCGGGGCATGTCGATGATCCTGATCTCGCACGATCTCGGCGTCATCGCCGAGAACGTGCAGCGCATGATGGTGATGTATGGCGGCACTGTCGTCGAGAGCGGACTAACCGACGACGTTTTCCGCCGCATGGGACATCCCTATACGCAGGGCCTGTTCCGCGCCCGTCCGCGTCTCGGCGCGCGCAAGGGGACGCGACTGAAGACGATATCGGGCACGGTGCCGGAGCTCGCCGACCTGCCGGCGGGCTGCGCGTTCGGTGATCGCTGCCCGCTGGTCGAGGAGAAATGTCGCGCGGCGCTTCCGCCGATGGTCGAGGTTGGTCCGGGGCACGCCGTCCGCTGCGTACGCACCGATGTCTCCATGGCCGAGACTATCGGAGCGTTGTCCGCATGACCGCCGCGCCTCTTCTCGACGTGAAGGATCTCGAGCAGCGCTACACGCTGCCGCGGGAAAGCCTGTTCCGTCCGCCCGGTCAGGTGCGCGCGCTCAATGGCGTCAGCGTGCGGGTCGATGCCGGCAAGAGCCTCGGCATCGTCGGCGAGTCCGGCTCAGGCAAGTCGACCTTGGCGCGGGTGGTGATGGCACTGGAGCGGCCGACGTCGGGGCAGGTCGTGCTGCTCGGCCGCGATCTCAACCGCATCTCCGCCGACGAGCTGCGTCGCGCGCGCCGCGATTTCCAGATGGTGTTCCAGGACCCGTACGGATCGCTCGATCCGCGGCAGACCATCGCGCGCATCGTCGCCGAGCCCTTGACCGTGCTCGAGGGCATCGATCGCACGACATTCCGCGAACGCGTGGCCGCGGCGCTGCGTCAGGTCGGCTTGCGCGATGCGGACATGGACAAATATCCGCACGAGTTTTCCGGCGGCCAGCGCCAGCGCATCGCGATCGCGCGTGCGCTGATCACCCAGCCGAAGCTCATCGTCGCCGACGAGCCGGTCTCCGCGCTCGACGTCTCCGTGCAGGCGCAGGTCCTGAACCTGTTGCAGGACCTCCAGGAACAGTTCGGCCTCAGTTACATCCTGATCAGCCATGACCTCGCCGTCGTCGACTATCTCTGCGACGAAGTCGCGGTGATGTATCTCGGCCGGATCGTCGAGCAGGGCAGACCGGAGGATCTGTTCGAGCGCTGCGCCCATCCCTACACGCGGGCGCTGCTGGATGCCGTGCCGCGGGCGCGCGCCGGCGGGGGCCGGCGGCGGCGCGGGGCGCAGGCGATTGCCTCGCAGTCGGCCGCTGCGGCGGGATGTCCCTATGTCGCACGCTGTGCGCTGGCCGACCAGCATTGCCGCGAGGTTCTGCCTGAGCTACGCAAGGTCGGAGAAGCGCATTTCGCCGCTTGCCACAAGGCGGAGGCGGTGATGGCGTTGCCGCAGGCTGCCACGGAAGGTTAGTGTCCAGGCCGGAATTGGCATAGGCTGGAAAGAGAAGACAGAAGGCCGGGGAGTTACGAAATGTTCAGGAAACTATCGATCGTCGCATTTGCCGCCGCGCTCGCCGCAGCGCCGCTGCCGGTGCTGGCACAGAG
>JAEYRD010000085.1 GCA_023435725.1 Pseudomonadota bacterium
TATTTGGTCTACTACAACAACTTCAGGCCTCATCAGGCCCTTGGCGGCAAGACGCCAAAGGAATTTGCCGCCGAAAAGACCGAAACCAATCGATCAGCGAATTGATGAACTTGCACAGCAATGACGATGTGGATGCTTTCACGCCAGCCATTTCGGCACCCAACGCTCCGGGCGGGGCGCGCGGGCAAGATCGGCCTTGGCTTCGGTCAGTTTTGCCGGCTCGCCTTCGATGGTCGGGCGCACGTCGTAGTCGAACTGCGGCATGACGCGGCCATCGCCATAGAGCCCGAAATTCATCGCGTACCACAGTCCGAGTTCGGGCTGGGCGCGGCGCATCTCCTCGCGGAGATCGCGTAGCAGGGACTCGATCGAGGCGGCCTCCTCGAACGGCCGCGGCCCGCGCGCGAGGACACGGGCTTGGTATTGCGCGCCAACGATCGCGACCTCGAAATGCGTCTTGTCCCAGGGGTTCCTGCCTTTCGGCAGATGCGCGGATAACCGCCAGCCGAGCTCGGCCATCAGCCGGTGATTCGCCCAGTAGTCTTCGCGATCCCGGCTCCACTTTTCCACGAAGCTACGGAAGTCCGGCAGGTCTGATGCCCCTTCGTCGGGCGCAATCTGCTCACCGACCGGCCGTCCTGCGAGCCACTGCGCGAGCTCGACCGTCTGGCACTCGACCTCCCCATACGGCAGCAGATCGCTCCAGGCCTTGTCGAATTGCTGCGACGTCAGTTTCGCGAGCAGACCGTCGAGGCTCGGCGCGAGCAGTTCGTAGTCGCCCTCCGATCCCAGTCCGACGATCGGCGGATTGTCGCGGTCGAGACCGGCGCCATACCAGCCGCCGACGGCCGAGCCGTCAGGCAGCCGCATGAACAGCGAAAACCGGTCGCGCAAGGGACTGCCGTCGACGATCGGCGCATGGTCGGAGAACTGGCCTTGCAGGGAGAAGCAGCCGACACTGCCCCAAGGGCGCCCCTTCAACCAGCCGGCGAAGTCCACCAGGAGCGACGGCGCTTCGATGCCCGGAGGAAACGCGCCGTGAATGCTATCAAGATCGATCGGATAAGGCGTGTCGGACAAGGTTCAAAACTATCTGGTTGGTCCCGCCCTTCTTGGTCTGAGCCGTCCTGTGTCCGGTTCGAACCAATTCGCGTCCTGTGATCACAAACGCGCTAGAGGCATGTTGGTTTCTGCACGGCAATCAAATGAAATACAATCACAAGATTGGTGTCCGGGTCGGACTGTGCACGATCAGTATCGCATTGATTCTGCTTGCGCACCCTGCCAGCGCGCAATCTTCATCAGCCGCTCAGGCACGTCAATGGTGCTTCGGTTCCAGCGAGATCAGCGACGACCAGCGAATCGAAGGCTGCTCGGCCATGCTGATGGCCGATCCGTCGAACGCCGCCGCGCTCGCCAACAGGGGCCGATCCTTCCGGCGCAAGGGCGACGCACAGCGGGCCCTCGCCGATTTCAACGGCGCTGTCGACCTCGCCCCCGATAACGCCGGCGTCTGGTTCAGTCGCGGCATTACCTACTCCGATCTCGGCGACCGCGACCACGCCATCGCCGACTACACGCGCGCGATCCAGCTCAAGCCCGACAACGCAAACTACTGGTGCAACCGCGGTATTTCCCTGTTCCGCAACAACGACTACGAGCACGCGATCGCCGATTTTGATCAAGCCATCAAGATCGATCCGAAGTTCGCGCTGTGCTATTTCAACCGCGGCACCGCCTACGCCCAGCACCACGAGACCGAGCGCGCGCTCGGCGACCGTCTGTGGCATGGCGATCAGGCTCGATCCGAACGACGGCGGGGCATATGGCAATCGCGCACGCATCCTCCGCGACAAAGGCGATCGCGATCGCGCCTTGGCCGACTTCAGCAAATCGCTGGAGATCAACCCGAACAACGGCGGCGATGCCTATGCGCGCGGCGAGATGTATTTCGACGCGCACGATTATGCGCGGGCGCTCGAGGACTACGATCGCGCAATCAAGGCCGACCCAAGCTACCCCGGCGTGTTCTTTGCACGCTGCGTAACGCGCATTGCACTTCGCCAGTTTCCGGAAGCGCTGGCCGATTGCGATCAGTCGCTGCGGATGAAGCCGAATGAACCCGACGTGCTCGACACGCGCGCCCTCATCTACCTCCGGCTCGGAAACTTCGATGCAGCGATCGCGGATTACGATGCCGCGCTGAGCGCAAAGCCCGGGCTCGCTGTTGCGCTCTACGGTCGCGGACTTGCGAAGCGGAAGAAGAAGGGCGACAACGCGGGCGCCGAGCGCGACATCGCCGCGGCGAAAGCGATCAACGCCGGCGTCGCCGACAGCTTCGCTCGCTACGACATCAAGTAATCCTCTACCGCAACATCATCGCGCCGCGGGCAACGGCATCCGCGCTGCAATGTGACACTATAATGCATTCACGCGGGGGTCACGGACTCGTCCTAACTCTGCCGCGCCTTTCAACGCGAGCGAGGATTGATGATGAGCCGCCTCTCGGACATGCTGCGCACGCAGCGCTTCGACGATTACCGCTTCTACCACCAGAGCACCGTCAACCAGACGCTACACCTCTTCAGCGCTCTGATCTTCCTCGGCTGCTACGCGCTGCTGTTCAAGGACCCCGCGCTTGCCGGGCTCGTGGGCTGGCTCGCGATGCTGACGCGACAGACCGGACATTTCTTCTTCGAGCCGAACGGCTATGACGCGGTCAACGACGTCAGCAACGAATACAAGGAAGCGGTCAAGGTCGGTTACAACCAGACCCGCAAGATCATCCTGCTGCTGGTCTGGGGCAGCGCTCCGCTCGTGCTGTACGCCTATCCCACTCTGTTCGGCTTGTTCGATCTCCCCGCAGGCCGGCTCGACTTCATCCGCCATGTCGGCGTGCTCTGGCTGGCGATCGGCGTCGGTGGCGGACTTGCGCGCATGATCCAGCTCTTCGTGACGCGCGACGCCACGACCGGACTGGTGTGGGGGTTCAAGGTGCTGACCGATCCCCTCCACAACATCGCGCTGTACTGGTCATCGCCGTTCAAGCTGATGCGCGGCGAACTGATCGACACCGCGATCGCCGATGCCGATTGGGGCGGCGAGGACGCCGAAGAAGCCGCGCATCTGACCTGACGGATGCACGCCCAGCGGGTGTCGTGAAAAACACCCGCTTGACAAGCCCTGCACTTCGGCTGTAGGGACGCGCCCCATGATCACCTCTCGGACCCACCGCCGCGCAGCTTTCCGTCGTCGCACCCGCGACGATGATGGGTTGCGCCATGTCCGACGACGCCGCTGAGCTACTGAATTCAGCAGAGTTCGCCAGAAGGCCGCACCCGCAAAGTGCGGCCTTCTTGCTTTTCGCGCGCCTTTTCCACCCGCCCCCAGAGGAGTTCGACATGACCACCGTCACCCATCCGTATGACGCGCTGATGGACATCACTGCACGGCCCAAGGCCGTGTTCGTCCGCGGTGCCGGCTCATACCTCTGGGACGACAGCCGCCAGCGTTACCTTGACTTCGTGCAGGGCTGGGCCGTGAACTGCCTCGGCCATTCGCCGCCCGCGATCGCCGACGCGCTTGCCGCGCAGGCCAAGCGGCTGCTGACGCCGAGCCCGGCCTTCTACAACGAGCCGAGCCTCAAGCTTGCCCAGGCGCTCGTTGCAAACAGCGCCTTCGACCAGGTGTTCTTCGCCAATTCAGGCGCCGAGGCCAACGAGGGTGCGATCAAGCTCGCGCGCAAATATGGCAGCCTGCACAGAGGCGGCGCGTTCGAGATCATCAGCTTCGAAGGCGGCTTCCACGGCCGGACGCTGGCGACGATGTCGGCCTCGGGCAAAAAGGCGTTCGAGCCGCTGTTCGAGCCGAAGGTCGCCGGTTTCAAGAAGGCGAAGCTGAACGACATCACTTCCGTGGCAAAGCTGGTCAACGACAACACCGTCGCGGTGATGCTGGAGCCGATCCAGGGCGAGGCCGGCGTGTGGCCTGCGACCGATCATTTCCTCAGGGAGTTGCGCGCGCTCACCGAGGCGCATGGCCTGCTCTTGATCTTCGATGAGATCCAGACCGGCATGGGCCGGACCGGAAAACTGTTCCATTATGAGCACACAGGTATCGCACCCGACATCATGACGCTCGGCAAGGGCATCGGCGGCGGCGTGCCGCTTGCGGCCCTGCTCGCGACCGAGCGCGCCTCCTGCTTCGAACACGGCGACCAGGGTGGCACGTTCAACGGCAACCCGATCATGTGCGCGGCGGGTCTTGCAGTGCTGGATGAGGTCGGCAAGCCGGACTTCCTGAAGGCGGTCGCCGAGACCGGCCTGCTGCTCGAAAGCGAGTTGCAGAAGGTCTCGGCTCGGCACGGACTCGGCGGCGTGCGCGGACGCGGCCTCTTGCTTGCGCTCGACCTCAAGCTGCCGATCGCGCCCGGCATCGTCGCCCAGGCGTTCGAGGCCGGCGTGCTCCTCAACGCGCCGCAGGTCGACACGCTGCGCTTCATGCCAGCGCTGAACGTTACGCGGGCCGATATCGCCGAGATGATCGATTGCCTGGATGCGATCCTGACCAAGGCCGGAGCGGCGCGGCGCGTGGCTTAGCCGAGTGAAACGTCATCTTCATTCGCTGGCAGATGCCGGATCCGGAATGCCGAAGTTCCGGATCTGGCTCTCTCGGACCGCCTAGTGGCGCGCCGCTATCGGGGTGGCCATCCAATTCATCTCGGCGCCCTTTTCCAGCGTGTAGCCGGCGTTCGCAAGGATCCTTTCGCATTGCGAATAGGTCTTGTCGTTCGCTTCGAAATAGATCGCTGGCCGGGCGTCTCTCAACAGGCGCTCGCTGCCGTCGAAAACCCCGACCTCGGCTCCCTCGACGTCTATTTTCACGAGGGTCGGAGGACCGAAATGATCCAGAAGCTGATCCAGCGTGATCGTCGGCACCGATAGCCTGCAACGCTCGCCACCGGTCTGACTATTGCCGCCTGCGACAACGAGATGGTTCGATGCGCGCCCGCGTTTTGCGATCGCGAATTCAGCCATGCCCGTCTTGCTGTAGACGGCGGCCGGAACGAGTGTAATGGGCAGCGCGCTGAGAAGAGCGGTTCGCTGCAGCACGCTGACCAGAAACGGGTCGGCTTCCACCGTGACGATCTGCTTGGCCGCCGTCGGGGCGAACGAAAATACACCGCAGTTTGCGCCGATGTCCCAGATCACCGCATCCTTGGAACTATACTTGTCCGCGAGGGAAATGAGGTCACGGTCAAATGATCCCTTCAGATATTTGAGCTGGCTGTCGGGAGAAACATAGATCGGCGATCCGTTCGGCAATCTGCGCTTGATCACGCGATTGCGCGCCAGACGTTCGGCCAACGTCCTCAGCATTGATCTTTCCCCTCTCTCCCGTCTGATGGATCTCCTTTAATATCATAAGTGTGACAACGTGATCACGTATGTCAGGCACGTGCGATGCCCTCCCGTTCAGTCGCCTTCGTCGTTCGAGCCTCTGCGAAGACGGGGCGAACCTCATTTGGAGCCATGGTTGGACCGCGCGAACGAATACGCGCACTCGACAGGCGCCCACGTGCACGCCGGCCGCGATTGGTCGGCGCGTTATCGCAGCATCATAATACTGAGTTATTTTGATATCATTGAATGAGATCTCGAAGAGACGTGCGCCGCCGGTCCTACGGCTTCAGGATCGACGCCCCCGTCGTCTTGCGGCTTTCGAGATCGATATGCGCCTTCGCGGCGTCCTTCAGCGCGTAAGCATGGTTGATCGGAACGTGCAAGCTGCCGCTGATGACGGCGGCGAACAGCGTGTCGGCGCCTTCCAGCAGCTCCGAGCGTTTGCCGATATAGTCGTTGAGCTTCGGCCGGGTCGCAAACAGCGAGCCGTGATGGTTGAGCTCGGCGATCGAGAACGGCGGTACGGGACCTGAAGCATTGCCGAAGGAAACGAACATGCCGCGCGGCTTCAGGCAGGACAGCGAGCCCGGGAAGGTCGCCTTGCCGACGCCGTCATAGACGACGTCGCAGCCTTCGTTGCGGCTGATCTGTTTCACGCGCGCGACGAAGTCTTCTTCATTGTACAGGATGACGTGGTCGCAGCCATTGGCCTCGGCCAGCTCCGCCTTCTCGCGCGAACCGACCGTGCCGATGACATGGGCCCCGAGCGCCCTCGCCCATTGACAGGCCAGCAGGCCGATGCCGCCGGCCGCGGCATGGATCAGCACGCGATGATGCGGCTCGACCTTGAAGGTCTTGTGCAGGAGGTACCAGACGGTCAGCCCCTTCAACATCAGCACGGCGCCCTGCTCGTGGGTGATGTGGTCGGGCAGCTTGACCAGTTTCTCCCAGGGGATGTTGCGCTCGCCGGTGTAGGCGCCGAGATTGTGGTAGTAGGCAACGCGATCACCGGGATGGAAATGCGTCACGCCCGGCCCGACCGCGACGACCTCGCCCGAGGCCTCGTTGCCGGCAATGAAGGGCAGCTCCGGCGCCTTGTAGAGGCCGGTGCGGTAGTAGACGTCGATGAAGTTCAAGCCGACCGCATGCTGGTGGATGCGCACCTCGCCGGTAGCAGGCGGCGGCACCTCGACGCTCTCATAGACCAGGGCTTCGGGGCCTCCAACCTTGTGCACACGGACGGCTTTGGTCATCACCTGACCTCCTTTTCTCGCGGCTGAGCGAAAGACATCGCGCCCGCCTTGTCAACTCGACCCAGATTGGAACGCCTAGGCGGGCGGATTGGCCGCCGTTTTCCTGCGGTTGCGCTTCGCCAGCACGTTGAAGAATTCAACCGCCGCCGAGAACGCAATTGCGAAATAGATGTAGCCGCGCGGAATGTGGAAGTGGAATCCGTCCGCGACCAGCGCGACGCCGATCAGCACCAGGAAGGCCAGCGCCAGCATCTTCGTGGTCGGATGCTCCGCGACGAATCGCGACACCGGCCCTGACGAAAGGTACATGATCAGGCAGGCGATCACGACGGCCGCGATCATGATCTCGAGGTCCTGTGCCATGCCGATCGCAGTGATGATCGAGTCCAGCGAGAACACGATGTCGATCACGATGATCTGGGCGATCACCCAGAAGAAGGCGCTGCGCCCAGAGGCCTGCTCACCTTCGCCATCATCGGCTTCGACCTCGGCATGGATTTCATGCGTCGCCTTCGCGATCAGGAACAGGCCGCCGCCCATCAGGATGAGGTCGCGCCAGGAGAAGTCGTAACCCCGAAGCGAGAATACCGATGCGGTCAGGCCGATCAGCCAGACCAGCAGGCTGAGCAGGATGATCCGGAAGACCAGCGCCAGCGCCAGCCCGATCTGGCGGGCTCGGAGGGCCTGCTCCCCGGGGATACGCGAGACGATCACCGACAGGAAGATGACGTTGTCGATGCCGAGCACGATCTCGAGCGCGGTCAAGGTGAGCAACGCGGCCCAGGCCTCGGGGCTGGTCAACAGGTGCATCATGCGAAGGATTTTGCCAGCCGGATCAGAGCATCGCTGAAGCTGATCCAGAGCGCGATCGCGCAGAGCGCGACGGTCACGCCGGTGCCGACGCTAAAATCCATCGCCAGCGTGTAGAGCCCGAGCAGTCCCCAGATCACGATCAGCGACATCGTCAGCCAGCGCAGCCGCACGACACGCACCGGATGCAGCACGTGGAACGGCACGAAGGTCAGCACCACCAGCGCCGCGACCAGCAGCGTCGACAACACCGGCGGCCAGTGCAGCAGGAACAGGTAAAACGCCGCCGCGTTCCATAGCGCCGGAAAGCCACGAAAATGATTGTCGTCGGCCTTCATCCGCAGGTCGGCAAAATATAGTGCGCTGGTGACGATGATGGCGACCCCGAGCAGCGGCGCCGCAACCGGCAGCAGCAGCCCGCTTGCCACGATCGCGTAGGCCGGCACGAAGACATAGGTGACGAAGTCGACCACGAGGTCGAGCACGTCGCCCGACCAGTTCGGTTGCACGTTCTTAACGTCGAGCCGGCGCGCGATCGGTCCGTCGATGGCATCGATGATCAGCGCGACGCCCAGCCACTGAAACATCGCCGCCCAGTGCTCGCGCACGGCCTCCAGCATCGCCAGCAGCGCGATCGCCGCACCGAAGGCGGTGAAGATGTGCACCGAGAAGGCCGCGGCGCGGACCGCCGGTTTCGGCTTCAGGGAATCCTGCTGGGTATCCATGGCTTCTGCTATCAGAATGAGACCGGTTTGCACATCCGCCATTGCGGCGTTGGCTGCGCAATTCGCCATAAAATCAAGGAAAATCAGCGGGATGGCGAGTTGACGCATCGTCATTCCGGGGTGACTCGAAGCATCGAGCCCGGTATCCGTTTCACGACCATCCCTGCGGCCCGATGGATGCTCGCGCCAGGAGGCGCGCCCCGGAATGAGGGCGAAGAGACTTCAGCTTGAATTTGCTGCGGGGCGTGTCATTTGTCGTTCATGACAGACGCATCGACAATCTTTGACACGGCCGTGATCGGCGGCGGACCGGCGGGACTCGCGGCCGCCATCGCACTGGCCCAGGCAGGTGCACGGACCGCGCTGGTCGCGCGGCGCGCGCCCTACGCCGACAATCGCACCACCGCGCTGCTCGGTGCCTCCGTCGATCTGCTGGAAACGCTCGACGTCTGGCCGCGATGCAAGGACAAGGCGGCGGCGCTGGAGGTCATGCGTCTCGTGGACGACACCGGACGGCTGTTCCGCGCACCGGAGGTACGGTTCTCCTGCCACGAGATCGCACTTGATGCCTTCGGCTACAACATCGACAACCGCTCGCTGATGCGCGCGCTGGAAGAGCGCGCGGCCGAGTTGCCCAACCTCGTCCGTTTCGACGACGAGGCCGAAAGCGTCGTCATCGAAGCCGACGACGTCGCGATCCGCACCGCCTCCGCACAATTCCTGTCTGCCCGGCTCGTGGTCGGCGCCGACGGCCGGCATTCGCTCTGCCGCGGGGCTGCCGGGATTGCAGTGACGCGGCGCGAACTGACGCAGACCGCGCTGACCTTCAACGTCGGCCATACCCGGCCGCATCGCAATGTCTCGACCGAGTTCCACACCCCGCATGGGCCCTGCGTGTTCGTGCCCCTGCCCGGCGACCGCTCCAGCATCGTCTGGGTCTCGGCTCCGGCTGAAGCCGAGCGGCTTCGCGCACTCAGCGACGCGGAGTTGTCCGCCGCGATCGAGAAGCAGGCGCATTCGATCCTCGGACGCATGACCGTCGAGCCCGGACGCAACCTGTTCCCGCTTGCCATCGAACGTCCGAAATCCTTCGGCCGCGACCGCATCGCGCTGGTCGGCGAAGCCGCCCATGTTGTCCCCCCGATCGGCGCCCAAGGCCTTAACCTCGGCCTGCGCGATGCCGCCGACATTGCCAGGCTCGCCGGCGAGGCCATCGCATCGGGGCAGGATCCCGGCGCGGACGAGGTGCTCAAGCGCTACGACCGGGCGCGCCGTCCGGACATTTTGAGCCGGACGTTTGCGATCGACATCGCCAACCGCTCGCTGCTCAACGATTTCCTGCCGCTTCAGCCGGCGCGCGCGGTCGGCATGCACCTGCTCGGCGCCATCGGACCACTCAGGCGCTTCGCCATGCGCGAAGGACTAACACCGACTTGGCGAAGGTAACTGTTGGCCCGAGTACTCCGTTCACTCAGGGAAAAGCCAGCCGGCCAGTCTGGATTGCCCACATCACGCTGGTCAGCGTGACCACGGACGCAAACGTCCCGAGCAGCACCGCGACAGAGGCGGATTCGATCCACGCATCGTTCTGCCGGGCGATGACGAAAACGTTCAGCGCGGGCGGCAGCGAGGCCATCAGCACGGCGGTCGCGGCCCAGGGCTGCGCGAACGGACCGAACGCCAGCATCAGCCCAAACGCCGCGAGCGGGTGGATCAGGAGCTTGACCGCGATCACGCCCGGCACTTCCCACGGCACGCGGTCGAACGGGCGGAGCGCGACGGTTACACCGAGCACGAACAGCGCGGTCGGAGCAGCTGCGTTCTGGAGGAAGGTGATGGTGCGGTCGAGCGCAACCGGCAGCTCGATATGCAGCGCCGCGACGGCCGCGCCGAAGCAGGCCGACATGATCAACGGATTGAGTACGATCTGCTTCAGCACGACGCCGAAGGCATGCAATACCGATGGATGGTCGCGGTCGGAAATTTCGATCAGCAGCGGCACGGCGGTGAACAGGAAGATGCTGTCGCAGCAGAAGATCAGCGCGGTTGGCGCCGATGCCATCGGTCCGAGTACGGCGAGCGCCAACCCCGGTCCCATGTAGCCGATATTGCCGTAGCCGCCGGACAGGCCTGCCAGCGTCGCCTCGCGCAGCGAGAGCCGGCCAAGAACCTTGCCGATGACCAGCGCGAGGGTAAACGCCGCAACCGTCGACAGCGTGGTCGCGACCAGGAACGGCGGGTTGTTCAGCTCCGCAAAAGGCGTCTTCGACATGATCGCGAACAGCAGCGCCGGTAGCGACACGTAGAGCAGGAAGAAGTTCATCCAGGCCAGCCCCGATTCCGGCAGGGATTTCACCTTGCCACAGGCGAAACCGACGAAGATCAAGCCGAAATAAGGTAGAGCCAGATTGAGGATATTGATCATTGATGAAGTATTTTCTGAAGACTTGGGGGCTATCTGCCCCTTACCGGCGGGTTAATTCCAAATGAGGCCACTAGCATCGGCCACAATCCTGGTCTATCGACGGGGGATGATTAAAGCGCGGACTGCCAAATTCCAGATCGGACAGGTCGTGCGCCACCGGATCTTCTCGTTCCGGGGCGTGATCTTCGACATCGATCCGGAATTCAACAACACCGAGGAGTGGTGGCTGTCGATCCCCGAGGAGGTGCGGCCCCACAAGGACCAGCCGTTCTATCACCTGCTCGCGGAGAACGCTGAGTCGGAATACGTCGCCTATGTCTCCGAGCAGAATCTCTTGCCGGACGATTCGGGCGAACCGATCCGTCATTCCCAGGTCGCTGAGATCTTCATCAAGGACAAGGGCGGCGGCTACCGTCCACGCAACCCCTCGCTGAACTGAGTTTTCGCCGCCAACAAGCGGCCAGCAAAAAAGGCGCTCGGAGTGAGCGCCTTTTTCATATTCGGGATGTAAGCTCGATTACTTCTGAGCGGTCGGCGGTGCGCCGGGCGCGCCACCCTGCTGCTCGAGCTTCTTGCGCTGCTCGTCAGCCTTCTTCTGAAGCTCTTCCTGGAGCTTCTTCTGGGTTTCCTCGAACACCTTCGGATCGGTCGGCGGACCGTCATAGGCCTTCTGGAATTCGCCAGCGAGCGGCAGCGGCAGCGTCAGCGGCTGACCGTTGGCATTGATCGCCTGGACCACAAGATTCTGGCCCTTCTTCATGTTGTTGATGAGCTCGGGCGTGGCCTCGTAGTCCGACATGCAGCCGTTCTGGAAGCAGATCACGTACGGGCTCTGCAGCGGCGCGTTGCTGTCGACGATGATGCGGGTGCCGTGCACCAGCTGCATGCCGAGCGGCAGCGTCACGCGCAGGATCTTCTTCGGCTCGCCTTCCGGCTCGATGATGACGGCCGCGATGACCGGCTGGCCCGACTCGATACGGCCATCCTTGCCGGTGAAGCAAACCTGCTTGGCATTGGCGTCCTGGCCCTTGAGGCAGAACTTGGTCCAGGGGGCGTAGATCAACTGGATCTGCTGATCCGCGGGCGCCGCCGCACCCTGCTGCGCCGGAGCGCCCTGAGCGGGAGCCTGCTGAGCGGGCGCCTGGGCCGCCGGCGCGGGGGCCTTGGGGGCAGCCTTCGGAGCGGCCTTCGGAGCCGCCTTGGGCGCGGGCGCACCAGGGGCGGGCGCAGGAGCCTGAGCCTCGGCTACAACCGGAACGACCAATGCCGTCGCCGTCAACAGGGCGAGAAGTCGCCCGCGCGGCCGGACCGACGCGGCCAAGTAACGGAAATTCATTGCGGAAAACCCTTTCTGAACGGGAAGTGCCCGAACCGCTCCGAGCGCCGAACCTAGCCGCCTTGGGCGCGGCTCTCTCCCCGTCAATTGAGGCGGATAAGTGACGGGCTCGACGCTCTTGCGCGATTGCCCGCCTTCTTAACGTGGCCGACGAAAAGATCAATGCCGACAAGCGTCCTTGACCGCGCCTTGAACCGCTCGGAGGCCTGCGTCCAGTGAAATTCCCTGTGATAGGATTCAAGCCCGCGGGTCCTCGAATCAACGTGTGCAGATGTTCATGTTCCAGCGCCTTATCGAGGGCCTTGTTAAGCGGCTTGGCGTCCGCCTTTGCGTCCTTGCCTTCGCCCTCGCCGGCGGGCTGGCAGGCGGCGCACGGGCCGAGGAGGCCCATGCCATCGCCATGCACGGCAGGCCGGCGATGCCGGCCGATTTCACCCACATGCCCTACGCCAATCCCGACGCCCCCAAGGGCGGCCGGCTGACCTGGGGCCTCCTCGGCACCTTCGACAGCCTCAATCCCCTCATCGTGAAGGGATTGGCCGTGCAGCAGATGCGGAACTACGTGGTCGAGAGTCTGCTCGCGCGAGGTTATGACGAGCCGTTCACCCTCTACGGCCTGCTCGCCAAATCGGTCGAGACCGACGACGAGCGGACCTATGTCACGTTCCGCCTCGATCCCCGCGCCTGCTTCTCCGACGGCAAGCCGGTTCTCGCCGAGGACGTGCTGTTCTCCTGGCAGCTCCTGCGCGATCACGGCCGTCCCAATCACCGGCAATATTACGCGAAGGTCGCCAAGGCCGAGGCGCCCGATCCGCTCACCGTCCGCTTCGACCTCAGCGGCGCCAATGATCGCGAGCTGCCGCTGATCCTCGGTCTGATGCCGATCCTGCCGAAGCATGCAGTCGATGTCGCGACCTTCGAGGAGACAACGCTGACAGGCCCGGTCGGCTCCGGGCCCTATCGGGTCACGGCGGTGAAACCCGGCGCCAGCGTGACGCTCACGCGCAATCCCGACTATTGGGGCCGCGACCTTGCCATCAATCGCGGACTCTACAATTTCGACGAGATCAGGCTCGACTATTTTCGCGAGGCCAACGGCCAGTTCGAAGCCTTCAAGCGCGGCCTTTATGATTTCCGCGTCGAGAACGAGCCGCTGCGCTGGCACGACGGCTATGATTTTCCGGCGGTGCGCAACGGCGAGGTGATCCGCGACACCGTCAAGCCCGGCGTGCCGCAGCCCTCGGAATTCCTGGTGTTCAACACCCGCCGTCCGATCTTCGCCGATATCCGCGTGCGGCAGGCCCTGACGCTCCTGTTCGATTTCGAGCTGGTCAACCGCAACTACTTCTTCGGGCTGTATTCGCGCGTCGCCGGCTACTTCGCCGGCTCGGACCTGTCGGCCTACGGCCACCCCGCCGATGCGCGCGAACGCGAGCTGCTCCAACCGTTCGCCGCACAAATTCCGCCCGACATCATGGACGGCAGCTACCGCCTGCCGGTGACCGACGGCTCGGGGCGCGACCGCACCACGCTGCGCGCCGCGCTGAAACTGTTGTCAGAGGCGGGCTACGATCTCGACGGCACCGTGCTGCGCAACCGCACGACCAAGGCGCCCTTCACCTTCGAGATCCTGGTCTCGACCCGCGACCAGGAACGTATCGCGCTCGCCTTCCAGCGCGATCTCAAGCGCGCCGGCATCGAACCGAGCGTGCGAGCGGTCGATCCCGTGCAGTTCGACCAGCGCCGGCTCGGCTACGAGTTCGACATGATCCAGAACCGCTGGGACCAGTCGCTGTCGCCCGGCAACGAGCAATATTTCTACTGGGGCAGCGCCGCCGCCGACAATCCCGGGACCCGCAACTACATGGGCGCCCGGAATCCGGCGATCGATGCCATGATCGCCGCCCTGCTCGAGGCCCGTGAACATACGGCCTTCGTCTCGGCGGTGCGGGCGCTCGACCGCGCTTTGATTTCCGGCTTCTACACAATCCCCCTGTTTAACGTATCCGAGCAATGGATCGCGCGCTGGAATCGGATAGAACGACCGAAGAGTACCGCGCTGTCCGGCTATCTGCCGGAGACGTGGTGGTCGAAGAGACAGCCGCAAGCGAAGTGACGCCGTGAATCAGCCAGCCGTATCGCCGACGCTCGACACGCTGTTTCAGCGCACGCTGATGCGGCAACCGCACGCACCCGCCTTGCTCGATCCCCTCAACAAGGCCCGCGTGACCGGGCACCAGCCGCGGCGCATGAGCTATGCCGAGGCCGACACGGCCATCGAAGCGCTGTCGGCGCACTTCGTCGAATCGGGCCTGCCGGCCAATTCCGTCATCGCCATCCAGTTGCCTGCTACGGTCGAGTTCGTGCTGACCGTGCTCGCCGCCCATCGCGCCGGCCTCGTCGTCGCAGTGCTGCCGCTGCTGTGGCGGCACGCGGAGCTCACCGCCGCGCTCAATCGCACCGCGGCGCGCGCCATCGTCACCATGAGCAAGGTCGATGGCGTCGGTTACGCCGACTTCGCGATGCATGCCGCGGCGGAAGCCTTCTCGATCCGCCATGTCTACGGCTTCGGCACCGACCTGCCCGAAGGCATGGCCTCGCTCGACGAGGTGCTGGCGCGCCCGCCCGGCACTGCGCGCGCCGTGATCCAGGACGGCCGCAAGGCGGCGATGATCTCCTTCGACGTCACGGCAGAAGGTTTTCGCCCGGTGCCGCGGCCGCATTTCAGCCTGATCGCCGCCGGGCTCGCGATGTCGCTGGAAGCCGACATCAAGCAGGGCGCGACCGTGATGGCGGCGTTCACGCCGATGTCGTTCGCGGGCCTGGCTTCCTCTCTCGTGGTGTGGCTGCTGTGCGGCGGCGCGCTGGCGCTGCATCATCCCTTCGAGAGCGAGGCGCTGGAGCAGCAGATCAACGAGCATGAATGCGCCGTGCTGATCGCACCGGCGCCGCTCGCACTGCGGCTCGGCGCTTCCGATCTGGCAGGACGGATGCCGAGCTTGCGCAACGTCATCGGCTTATGGCGCGCGCCGGAGCAGGTGGCGGCGAGCGATGCCTGGGTCGCGCCGCATGCGCCGCTGACCGACGTCTATCTGTTCGGCGAAGCCGGATTGTTCGGCGCCCGCCGCGGCGAGGACGGCATGCCGGTGCCGGTGATGCCCGGCCCGCACGGCGCTCCGCGCGAGCAGGCAGGCTCCTCTATTGCCGGCGAGATCCTGCTGACGCAGAAGGGCACGCTCGGCCTGCGCGGCGCGATGGTGCCGATCGCGGCCTACGCCCCGCCGCAGCCGGTCGGCGAGACGCTGACGGCGCAGCCCCCGCGCGACTATGTCGACACCGGCTATGCCGCGCGGCTCGACCGTCCGACCGGCGCGATCTGCATCACCGCGCCGCCCTCCGGCATCATGGCCGTCGGCGGCTACCGATTCCTGTCGAACGACCTCCAGGAATGGGCTCGCCGGCTCGGCCAGGGCGCCCTGCTCACGGCGCTGCCCGACCGGCTCTCGGGCCACCGGCTCGCAGGACGGGCCCAGGACAATGCCCGCGCCCGCGAGGCACTCGGCGAGCTCGGACTTAACCCCCTGATGGTAGAGGCTTTTCGTGACCGCTCCGGGCCGGTTTGATGCACTTTCGGCACGTTCGTTGACGCTGCATTAAGGCGATCAAACTAGATTGCGCAGCATCTATTGCGTGATCAGAGTTTGCGATGTCCCAGGCGGGCCCGATCCTTTTTGTGTCCAATGCCGAGCGGCCCGCCTTCATTGCGGCGCTGGACGAGGCCCGACTCTTTCCCGTGGTCGACACCGATTGGGCCAGCGCGGCGCGCGCGGTCGAGCAGGTGCAGCCGGCCGCGGTTCTCGCCGCGATGCATAGCGGACACGAGCCGTATCTGGCGACGCTCGCCAAAGAGATCGCCGGCCAATCGCTGTACCTCCCCTTCGTGGCCCTGGATGCGGCGGGCATACTTCCACACAACGCCCTGCCCTTTTCCTCGCGCAGCGGCAATCCCGATCGCCTGGTCGCGCGGCTGCGCGCCGCGCTGCGGGTCCGCACGCTCCACGCCACGGTGCTGCGTCGCCTGCCGGAAGTCACGACAAAGGTCGCGTTGCCGGGTGGCGACCCCGCGCGCGATGCCACGGTGCTCCTGATCGGCCGCGGCGCCGCCTATCCTGCGCTCTCCGTCGCGCTCGGCGAACGCACCGGCGTCATCGGCGCGCTCTCGATCGAGGCCGCGGCAAAACATCTCAACACCCGTGACCTCGACGGCGTCGTGCTCGCCGAAGGTTTTACCGCGCGCGTTACCGATGCCTTCCTCACGGTGCTTGCCGAGGACACCCGCTTCCGCAGCCTGCCGGTGGTCGTCACCGCGCACCAGCTCACGCAGAGCTACGACCTGCCGAACCTCGAGCTCATCCCGGGCGAGCCGGCGAAGGTCGCCGCCAATGCGCTGCCCCTGATCCGACAGCGCGCGATGGAAGCGCAACTGAGCCGCGCGCTGCGCTCGATCGATGCCGGCGGCTGGCTCGATCCGCGCAGCGGCCTGCTCACGCTGGAAGCCTTTGCGCGTGATTTCTCCAACGCCGTCGAGCAGACCCTCGCCCGCGGTGGCGGCCTCTCCGTGGCACGCTTCGCTTTCGACCCCGGCAATTCCCGCGCCCAGCTGGATGCTGCGCGGATCCTGAGCCGCCTGATGCGGCAGATGGATTTTGGCGCGGTCCAGAAGGACGGCTCGGTCATCATCGTGTTCGCGGAAACCGACTTCCGCACCGCCCACATGATCGCCCGCCGCTTGTCGGCGGTGATGCGGCACACTTCGAACGGCAAGCACGAGATGCGCAGCGATCCCGTTGTCAGCGTCGACTCGCTGTCGCCCTCGGATACGGCGAGGTCGTTGCTGGCGCGGCTCTGCGCAGATGCGTCGCGGGCAGCGTCCTGAGCAGCGCTTCGCGCTGCGCCGCGTTCCCGACAAGTGAGCCCTGACATTCGGCTCTAGCTCGGCCGCATCCGCCCATGCTTTGATGATCCGCCGGGATCATCGAGAAGCAAACCCAGAAGCACACCCATGTATGATGTCATCGTCGTCGGCGGCGGTTCCGCCGGTGCCGCAATTGCCGCAAGGCTTTCGGAAGTCCCATCCAAGCGCGTGCTGCTGCTGGAGGCAGGCCTCGACTGGCGCGCCGCCGACGCGCCCTGGGAAGTCACCACGGCGAACCCGATCCCGATCATCCACCAGCGCGAATTCCAGGAGAAGTGGCAGTGGCCGAACCTGCATGCGCGCCGCGTCGCGGGCCAGGAGCAGCGCTTCTACTGGCGTGGCAAGGGTCTCGGCGGGTCCTCGATGATGAACGGCCAGATCGCGATCCGCGGCGTCGCCGACGCGTTCGACGAATGGGCCGCGATGGGCTGCACCGGCTGGTCCGCCAGGGACGTGATGCCGCTGTTCTCGGTGATCGAGGACGACCTCGCATTCGGTGACAGGCCCGGCCATGGCAAGGGCGGGCCGCTGCCGGTCTATCGCGCGCCGCCGGAGACATGGGGACCGGTCGATCGCGGCCTTCGCGATGCCGCGCTCGCTGCAGGATATGCGTGGTGCGACGACGTCAACGGCCCCGATGGCGAAGGCGTTGCCTGCTATCCCATCAACAGCCGCAACCTGCGCCGGATCTCGACCAACGAGGCCTATCTGGAGCCGGCGCGCGGCCGCGCCAATCTGGAGATCCGTGGGCACGCCCTGGTGGACCGCCTCGTGATCGAGAACGGCCGGGCGACCGGCGTAATCGTGCATATCGAGGGACTAGGCACGCAGGAGATCAGCGCACGCGAGATCGTGCTCTGCGCCGGCGCGATCCACAGCCCAGCCATCCTCATGCGCTCGGGCATTGGACCTGCCGATGAATTGAAGGCGATGGGCATCGCGGTCGAGCGCGATTTGCCGGTCGGCAGGCACTATTTCGACCATCCGCTGTTCCGCACGACGATCCAGCTTCGCGAACAGCTTCGCCCCACCGATCGCGACACCCGCCACACCAATTGCTGCGTCACCTACTCGTCGGGCCTCGCCAACGGCGGCAAGCGCGACATGATCCTGATCTGCTTCAATCACCGCGGCATCGGCAATCCCGGCGCGATCGGCGCCGGCCTCTACAACGCCTTTTCGCGCGGTACCTTGAAGCTGGCCTCGCCCGATGCCTCCGTCGATCCCATCGTCGAGGAGAACATGCTGGCCGATCCGCGCGACATGGAACGCATGGTCGACGCCGTGAAACGGCTCGCCGTTCTCACCACGCAGCCGGCGCTGGCAGGCATCGCCGACTGGATCCGCCTCACCGACACCGACATGACGCTGCCGCAGGCCGCAGCGTTGCCGCCCCAGGAGCTGGAAGCCGTGCTGCGCCGCGACACCGGCGACATCCAGCACGCCGCGGGCTCGTGCCGCATGACCGGCTTCAACGACACCAATGGCGCTGTCAATCCTGACGGCACCGTGAAGGGCATCGCGGCCTTGCGCGTCGCGGACGCCTCGATCATGCCCGCCGACTGCCGCGCCAACACCCACTTCACCACGGTGGTCATTGGCGAGATGATCGCACGCATGATGTTGCGGAAGGCCGAGGCGGCGACGCCGACCGCCATACCGGCGGAATAACGGCTGCAGCAACAACAGCCGTCATTGCGAGCGAAGCGAAGCAATCCAGAATCTTTCCGCGGAGATAGTCTGGATTGCTTCGCTTCGCTCGCAATGACGTGGTGAGAAACTACGCCCCTACGCCGCCTTCTTGCTGTGCGCGAGTTGCGCCAGCTGCCGCAGGATCTCCGTGGTTCCGGCGAGACGCTCTTCGGGGGTCTCCCAATCCTGCAGGAACACCACCTTCATGTCGGGCCGTACCTTCGCAGCCTGACCGTGGCTGCGGATGAACGACACCAGCCGGTCGGGATAGGCGAACGAATTGTCACGGAAGGCAATGACTGCCCCCTTCGGGCCGGCGTCGATCTTCTCGACATTGGCCCTGCGGCAGAACGCCTTGATCGCGGCGACCTTGAAGAGATAGCGGACCTCGTCCGGCAGGACGCCGAAACGGTCGCGCATCTCGGCGCCAAAGTTCTCGATCTCCTCCTCGGTGTCGAGATCGGCAAGACGGCGGTACAGCGATAGCCGCACCGAGAGATCGCCGACGTAATCCTCCGGAATGAGCACCGGCATGCCGATGGTGATCTGCGGCGACCAGCGGTCGGCGGCAGGCTCGGATACGCCGGCCTTGAGGTTGACGATCGCCTCCTCCAGCATCGACTGGTAGAGCTCGAAGCCGACCTCCTTGATGTGGCCGGACTGCTCCTCGCCGAGGAGATTGCCCGCGCCGCGGATGTCGAGGTCGTGGGAGGCGAGCTGGAAGCCCGCGCCCAGCGTCTCCAGCGATTGCAGCACGGTGAGGCGGCGCTCGGCCTGCGCCGTGATCTTCTGCTGCGCCGGCAGCGTGAACAGCGCGTACGCGCGCAGCTTGGAGCGGCCGACGCGGCCGCGGAGCTGATAGAGCTGGGCAAGGCCGAACATGTCGGCGCGATGCACGATCAGCGTGTTGGCGTTGGGAATGTCGAGGCCGGATTCCACGATGGTGGTCGACAGCAGGATGTCGAACTTGCCGTCGTAGAACGCGGTCATGATGTCCTCGATCACGGCGGGCGGCATCTGCCCGTGCGCGACCGCGACCTTCATCTCCGGCACGTTCTTGTCGAGGAAGTCCTTGACCTCGGCGAGGTCGTCGATGCGCGGCACCACGTAGAAGGCCTGGCCGCCGCGATAGCGTTCGCGGAGCAGCGCCTCGCGGATCATCAGCGGATCATGCGGGGCGACGAAGGTGCGGACTGCGAGCCGATCGACCGGGGGCGAGGCGATGATCGAGAGTTCGCGAACGCCCGTCAGCGCCAATTGCAACGTGCGCGGAATCGGCGTCGCCGACAACGTCAGCACATGCACCTCGGCACGGAGCGCCTTCAGCCGCTCCTTGTGGCTGACACCGAAATGCTGCTCCTCGTCGACGATGAGCAGGCCGAGGTCGCGGAACTTGATCGCCTTGCCGAGCAGTGCATGCGTGCCGACGACAATGTCGATGGAGCCGTCGGCGAGGCCCTTCTTGACTTGGTTGAGCTGCTTGGTCGGGATCAGGCGCGAGGCTTGCGCCACCTGCACCGGGAAGCCCTTGAAGCGCTCGGTAAACGTCTTGTGGTGCTGGCGAGCGAGCAACGTGGTCGGCACCACGACCGCGACCTGCTTGCCGTCGAGCGCAACCGCGAAGGCGGCGCGCAGCGCGACTTCCGTCTTACCAAAGCCGACGTCGCCACAGATCAGCCGGTCCATCGGACGGCCCTTTTCGAGGTCCTTCAACGTGGATTCGATCGCGCCAAGCTGGTCCTCGGTCTCGTCATAGGGGAAGCGCGCGCAGAACTCGTCATAGACGCCCGGCTGCACCGGCAGCTTTGGCGCCTCGTGGAGCTGGCGTTCGGCCGCGATCTTGATCAACTCGCCCGCGATCTCGCGGATGCGGTTCTTCAGTTTTGCTTTCCGGGTCTGCCAGCCCGAGCCACCGAGGCGGTCGAGCTCGACAGTGGTCTGGTCGGAGCCGTAGCGCGACAACAGCTCGATGTTCTCGACCGGCAGGAACAGCTTGGTCTCGGCAGCATAATGCAGCTCGAGGCAGTCATGCGGCGCCCCGGCGACGTCGAGGGTCTGCAGGCCGATGAAGCGGCCGATGCCGTGATCGACGTGGACGACGATGTCGCCGGCGGCAAGGCTCGTTACTTCCGAGATGAAGTTGTCGAGCTTGCGGCTGGCCTTGCGCGGCCGTACCAGGCGGTCGCCGAGAATATCCTGCTCGCTGATGAGCGCGATCTCGTCGGTCTCGAATCCGGTCTCCAAACCGAGCACGGCCAGCATGGTCTCGTTGCGCGGGGTCGCCTGCACCGTCCGCCAGCTGTTGACGCTGGTAGTGTGGGTCAGCTTGTGGTCGCGCAGCATCGAAGTCATGCGGTCGCGCGAGCCTTCGGTCCAGAGCGCGATCACCACCTTCTTGCGCTGCGCTTGCAGGGCCGTGACATGCGCGACGACGGACTCGAACACGTTGACCGTGGTGTCGTTGCGCTCCGGCGCGAAATCGCGGCCCTTGCGCGCGCCGGCATCGACGACGCTCGTGCCATCGGTCGGCACGGAAAACGGCGTCAGCCGCGCCAGCGGGATATCGCCAAGGCGCTTGCCCCACTCTTCCTCAGTCAAATAGAGCCGATCAGGCGGCAGCGGCTTGTAGATGGCGCCGCCACCCGGATGCTCCATCGCATCGCGGCGGGCCTGGTAGTAGTCGAGGATCTGCTTGAAGCGCTCGCGAACGGCGTCTTCTGCCTGCGGCTCGATCGCCACGGCGGCACCTTGCAGATAGTCGAACAGCGTGTCCATCCGGTCCTGGAACAGCGGCAGCCAGTGCTCCATGCCGGGATGGCGGCGGCCCTCGCTGACGGCCTCATACAGCGCATCATCGCGCTCGGGCGCGCCGAACTCGGCGACATAGCCCATGCGGAAGCGGCGGATGGTGTCGGTAACGAGCTGGAACTCGGAGACCGGCACGAGGTCGAGCGAACGCATGTCGAGCAGCGTGCGCTGGGTCTCGGCATCGAAGGTGCGGATCGACTCCAGACTATCGCCGAAGAAATCGAAACGGACCGGCTGCTCCAGGCCCGCCGGAAACAGGTCCAGAATGCCGCCGCGCACGGCATATTCGCCGGGCTCGCGCACGGTGGACGAGCGGTTGTAACCATTGTGCTCGAGCCAGGCAACGATGGTGTCCATCGGCACGACATTGCCGGGCGCGACCGACAGCGCCTGCGCGGCGACGAGCTCGCGCGCGGGTACGCGCTGCACGACGGCGTTCACCGTGGTCAGCACGATCAGCGGCTTGTCGCTGCCGGTCAGCGAAGCCAGCCGCGCCAGCGTGGTCAGGCGCTGCGCCAGGATGCCGCCATGCGGCGAGACGCGGTCATAAGGCTGGCAGTCCCAGGCCGGAAAGGTCAGCACCGGCAGATCGGGCGCGAAGAACTGCAGCGCGCGTTCGAGCTGCTGCATGCGCGGCCCGTCGCGGCAGACGATTGCAAGGCTCACAGCCGGCTTCTTCGGCCGCGCCGCGATGGCGCGGGCGAGATCGGAGACGACGAGGCCTTCGGCGCCTTCGGCGACATTGGCAAGCGTCAGCGCGCGGCCGGGCGCGAGCAGCTCGGCCGGCGATTTCATCCCCTGCTTCATGCGTCGCGGTCCGCGATCGGAAACGCCTTGATGCGGGCAAACAGCGCGCCGGTGACATCGGGGGGCAGCACCTTGTCGCCGGTGATGGCGGCGTAGAGATCGGGATCGTTGACCTCGAGCAGGCGCTCCAGCTCCTTCAGTTCGTCATCGGACAGATTGCCGATCTCGGCATCCGCGAAGCGGCCGAGGATCAGGTCCATCTCGCGCGTGCCGCGGTGCCAGCAGCGGAACAGCAGCCGCTTGCGGCGATTGTCCAGCCCGTCACTCGATCGTGTCGTTCCCGTCATGTCTCAAATCCAGTCAAACGCCAAAAGCCCGGACGTGCCGGGCCGGGGTGATATAGCCACTCGGACCGGCCGTGTCAGCCCTCGATTTGCGCTTTCAATTTGGCCTGGCCCGATGCCTGCGTGCGGACACGAAAAAAGCCGTGGATGCCCGGCACAAAGCCGGGCAAGAGGAGCCAAATCGATCCTAGATTCGCCCGATGCGCCCCAGCCTGCTCAATCCGCTGTTTGCTCCCGTGACCAGCCTGCCCGGCGTCGGTCCGAAGCAGGACAAGCTGCTGCGCTATCTGCTCAGCCGCGATGAGACGCCGCGGCTGGTCGATCTCCTGCTGCACCTGCCGAGCCAGGTCATCGACCGGCGCGCCCGGCCGAAGATCCGCGACGCTGTCCAGGGCACGATGGTGACGCTGGAGGTGACCGTCGACCGCCATCGCCCGCCCCCGCCGCGCAACTCACGCGCGCCGTATCTGGTCTATGCCAGCGACGATACCGGCGACGTCGTGCTGACCTTCTTCCGCGCCAAGCCCGGCTATGTCGAAAAGCTGCTGCCGATGGGCGAGAAGCGCTACGTCTCCGGTACGCTGCAGATGTATGACGGCATCCCGCAGATCGTGCATCCGGACCGCGTGCTCGACGAGGAGGCGATTTCAAAACTCTCGGGCATCGACCCCGTCTATCCGCTGACGCAAGGCCTTGCGCTCGGCTCGCTCCGACGCGCGATCGCGCAGGCGCTGCAGAAGCTGCCTGCCCTGCCCGAATGGATCAGCCCGGAGGTGATGCGCCGCTGCAATTTCCCGCCGATCGCGGAAGCCCTCACCCGCGTGCACCAGCCGGTCGAGCTCACGGACATCTTGCCCGACCAGCCGTTCTGGTCGCGCCTTGCCTTCGACGAGCTTCTGGCCGGCCAGCTCGCGTTGGCGCTAATCCGAGCTCAACTACGCCGCCCGGCCGGCGTGCGCAACGCCGGCGACGGGCATCTGCGCAACAAGATCATAGACGCCTTGCCCTATGCACTGACGCCCTCGCAGCGCAGCGCCGCAGCCGCCATTGCCGGCGACCTGCAACAGCCCGTGCGCATGCTCCGCCTGCTCCAGGGCGACGTCGGCTCCGGCAAGACCGTGGTGGCGCTCCTTGCGGCCGCAGCCGTCGCCGAAGCCGGCAAGCAGGCCGCGCTGATGGCGCCGACGGAAATCCTGGCGCGCCAGCACATCAAGACCATCGCGCCGCTCGCGGAGCGCGCAGGCATGCGGGTCGCGATCCTCACCGGCCGGGAAAAGGGCAAGGAACGGCGCGAGATCATCACGCAGCTCGCCGAGGGCGAGATCGATCTGCTCGTCGGCACCCATGCGCTGATCCAGGACGACGTGATCTTCAGGGATCTCGCTCTCGCCATCGTCGACGAGCAGCACCGCTTTGGCGTGCGCGAGCGCCTCGCGTTGACTTCGAAGGGCGAAGCCGTCGACGTGCTCGTGCTGAGTGCAACGCCCATCCCGCGCACGCTGGTCCTGACCTATTTCGGCGACATGGACATCTCCGAGCTGCGCGAGAAGCCGGCCGGCCGCCAGCCGATCGACACCCGCGCGGTGCCGATGAGCCGGATCGAGGAGGTCATGGAAGGCGTCGGACGTGCGCTCCAGTCCGGCAAGCTGGTCTACTGGATCTGCCCGCTGGTCGAGGAATCCGAGGCCGAGGGCACCGAGCACCTCACCAATGCGACCAAGCGTTTCGAGAGCCTGCAGAAGCGGTTCGGCGGGCGCGTCGGCCTCGTTCATGGCCAGATGAAGGGCACCGAGAAGGACCGCGTGATGGGCCAGTTCGCCGCTCATGAGATCGGGCTGCTGGTCGCAACCACCGTGGTCGAGGTCGGCGTCGACGTGCCGGCCGCCACCATCATGGTGATCGAGAACGCCGAGCGCTTCGGCCTCGCGCAGCTACACCAGTTGCGCGGCCGGATCGGTCGAGGCTCGGAAGCCTCGACGTGCCTCCTGCTCTACTCGGAGCCACTCGGCGAAATGTCGAAGGCGCGGCTGAAGGTGATCCGGGAGACCACCGACGGCTTTCGCATCGCCGAGGAAGACCTGAAGCTGCGCGGCGAAGGCGACGTGCTCGGCGTGCGCCAGAGCGGCCTGCCCGGCTACCGCATCGCGCGCTCGGAAGTCCATAGCCAGCTCATCACCCAGGCGCGCGACGAAGCCCTGCGCATCCTGAAGGACGATCCGAAGCTGAGGGGCGAGCGCGGCGAGGCGCTAAGGTGCCTGTTGTATCTCTACGAGCGGGACGAGGCGATCCCACTGATCGGGGCGGGTTAGCCCGCTGCTCTTCGTCGCCCAACTTCGTAGGCCGCCACATGCGCGCGGGCCAGATCCAGAAGCAGCGTGTCAATGCCCAGCGCACGGGCACGATTGGCCAGATCACCGAGGATATGCTCCGCCTCGGTGATCGAACCACGTTCAATATCGCGCAGCAT
The DNA here is from genome assembly GCA_023435725.1 of Pseudomonadota bacterium. Classification (GTDB taxonomy): domain Bacteria; phylum Pseudomonadota; class Alphaproteobacteria; order Rhizobiales; family Xanthobacteraceae; genus Bradyrhizobium. Next base: position 24,985 of record JAEYRD010000085.1, read on the forward strand.
CGAGGCCTTGAGCGGAGAGTCCAGGGTCGTGAAGAGCTTCCGGTCAAACTCGACAAACGGAGCTCGTGGCTCAAACCCCGAAGCCGTCGCGACGGCGCAGCATTCCGCAAACAGGCGAAAAATGGACTCCTCGCCGTTCGGTACTGCCAGGATGTCTCCGATGCTGGCACGCATCAGGCAGGTGATGCCGGCGAGCGTGCTCAGCTGGACGAATTTCTCCCACATGTCATGCATGATGGCCTCGCTGGCGCGCGCATCGATGCCGGCACCCCGGAACAGTGTCTCCAGCGCAAGCGTGCGCTCGCTCGACGAGCCGTTGAGCTCGCCGAAGACGATCATTTGATTGGGCCAGAACTGAACGATCCGACCTTCCGCATCGAGCCCGGCGCTGATGTTCGCCAAGCCGCCCAGGACCTGCGCTGCGCCGAACCGCTCAGCCAACACGTCGATATGCCTCAACCCGTTGAGGATCGGCAGGATCATCGTGTAGGAGCCGACGGCCGGCGAAAACTGGCTCATCGCATCGGCTAGCGAATAGGACTTCACGCCGACGAGAACGACATCGAACGATTCCTTGAGATCGTTCGCCAGGATGATTGTCGGCTGCACGGCAAAGTCGCCGTGCGGGCTCACGACCCTCAATCCATCACGTCGCAATTGCTCCGCCCGCCCGGCCCGCACCAGAAAGGTCACGTCGCCGCCGGCCCGGACCAGGCAGGCTCCGTAATAGCCTCCGAGCGCTCCCGCGCCGATGACGAGCACTCTCATGCGAACTCCCATGTCATGCTTCGCGCATTCAGCCACTGCCCTCGTGGCAGGGCAAGCAGTTTTCACCTCCGGCCATCGAGCGCAACGCTCCTCAACGAGAAGAGCAATCTTTCGTCGAGGGTCATTCTATGAAACGCTTCCGCCATGCGCCGGATCATCGTCGTTGGCTCCCAGGGAAGCGGAAAGACAAGCCTTGCCCTGAAGCTCGGGCGAAAGCTCGGCTTGCCGGTGGTGCATCTCGACGTTCTCTACTGGCAGCCAGGCTGGAAGCCATCCGACAAGCCGAGCTTTCGGGGGCGCGTCGCCGAGGCAGTCGCGGGCGACGCGTGGGTCGTGGACGGCAGCTTTTCGGGGCTGGCCTTCGATATCACACTTGCGCGTGCCGATACTCTCGTGGTCATCGACCGCCCGCGCTGGCTCTGCCAATGGCGCATTCTCTGGCGTTCGGCCATCGATCGCGACAAGACTCGGCCTGACCTCCCAGAGGGATGTCCGGAGCAGTTCGACTGGAAATTGATGCGAGAGGCGTGGCGCTACGACATAGAGCGCGCGCCTGTCATCGAGGCCGAGCGCTTGCAGTATGGCGCAGACGTCCCGGTCTTCCGCCTGAGGCGCGACCGGGACATCCAGGGTTTTCTGGATTCCGTTTCGGTGCACGGCGAGTGATCCGTTGCCGTGACGTGAGGCGGATGATTAGGACTTCTTCTGCGTGCTTTTTTCGGCAAACGTCTTCAGCAGATCCGCATCCACCGCCCCGCCTTTCGCGTCCGCGGCGAGATGCTCGAACCAGCGCGCAAAACCCTCATAGATCTGGCTGGCGGGATGATCGGGGCCGAGGAAGCCTGAAATCTCCCGCATCTCCGCGACCCAGCGATAGGCCTTCGGGATCATGTCCGGTAGCGCGACTTCGAGCCGCGCCAGGACCGCGGGCTGGCTCAGCGCGAGCTCATCGCGCAGCGCATCGGCCGCTCCCGCTTTCGTTGCCGCGATCACCATGGCCGAGCCGATACCGGCGAGGCCCTTGACGATACCGGCGTAGGACATCTTCAGCGCGGACGCGGCGCCTACGGGCCCCGCGACGATGCGTACGTCGAGGCCGAGATCTCTGAGCACCGTGACGTCCTTGGCGTGCTCGCCCGACATGTAGAAGGCCGGGCTCTTGCCGCCGGGCTGCGGCGGGAAGCCGATGATGCCGGCATCGACAAATGGCGCCTGCGCCGAGCCGATGATCTCCTCGATCCGCATCACCGTATCGACATTGACGGCGTTGCAATCAACCACGACCGGCTTCTTCTCGCGCCGGACGATCAGCGCGGCCAAACGCTCGGCAAGGGCAACAGCCTCACCCGGCGGCACGATCGAAAGGATGATGTCGGCCTCCGCGATCGCGTCGTCCTCGGCGCCGACCATGCCGGCATCGGCGGCACGTTTCAACGTCGCATCGCTCCGTCCTTTCAGCGACGTCAGCACCCGCGCGCCGTTCTCGTTGAGGCGGCGAGCCACGGCGCTGCCCATGGCGCCGGGCGCAAGGATCGCAATGGTCTTGGACATTGTGCACTCCAGTTCGACGTCGGCGCCCTGCGCCAAGCCTTCGACCGGAACAATAACAGAGGATGCGACCGCTCGCGTGAACACGGCCATCCCGTGCGCGAATGGCCCTACTCCACCTTCGCGGGCTCGGGCTGCAGCGCCGACGCATTGGCGATGCGCGCGGCATTTGCCATGCCCGCGAGCGCCGCGGCCTTCTTCGGATCGGGCGCCGAGCCGGGCTGCACCACGCCGGCCGACATGATCAGCGTTGCGGCATCCTCGGCGCTGAGGTCGACCTCGATGATCTTGCTCCTGGGCACGTAGAAGAAGAAGCCGGTGGTCGGGTTCGGCGAGCACGGCAGGAACACCGAGACGTGCTCCTCCTGCCCCGGCAGGCTGCGGGCGATGTCCTCGCTCGGGGACTGCGAAATCAGCACGATCGACCACATGCCCGGTGAGGGAAATTCGACCAGCCCGACCTTCCGGAAGCTCGAGCCCTTGCCCGAAAAGAGCGTCTCGAACACCTGCTTCAGGCCGCGGTAGATGGCGCGAACGGCCGGGATCCGGCCGAGGAAGGTCTCGCCGACATCGACCAGTGTCCGGCCGATCAGGTTGGCGGCGAGGAAGCCGACCAGCGTCAGCGAGAAGAATGCGACAATCAGTCCCCAGCCGGGAACGCCGTACGGCAAGTAGGTTTCGGGCCGATAGGCCAGCGGCACGAACGGCCGTACCACGCCATCGACCCAAGTGACGAACCACCAGACCAGATACAGGGTGATCGCAATCGGCCCCGTCACGACGAGGCCGGTCAGGAAATAATTGCGGAAGCGGCCCATCAGGCCGGTATGCGGTTCCGGCGCGGGATCGAGGGGCGCAGGCGCGTCGTCGCGGGTGGTCATTCGGGTTCCAGGTCGGTCGCTCAAATCAAGCTAGGGTCTTCTAGCAGGTTTTGGAAGCCCACGAAGCGGGCAGCGACTTAATCCCTTGGGCCCGATCCCTTCTGCCTATTCCACGGTCACGGATTTCGCGAGGTTGCGGGGCTGGTCGACGTCGGTGCCCATCACGACAGCCGTGTGATAGGCGAGCAACTGCACGGGGACGGCATAGACCATCGGCGTGAAGGCCGCCGCCATGTCGGGCATCACGATGGTGACGAGCGAATCAACCGTGGCCTCTTCCGCGCCCTTGGCGTCCGTCATCAGGATGATGTTGCCGCCGCGGGCGGCGACCTCCTGCATGTTCGAGACGGTCTTCTCGAACACGCGGTCGTAGGGCGCGATGACGACGACCGGCATGGTCTCGTCGATCAGCGCGATCGGCCCGTGCTTGAGCTCGCCGGCGGCGTAGCCCTCGGCGTGGATGTAGGAGATCTCCTTCAGCTTCAGTGCGCCCTCGAGCGCGAGGGGGAAGCTCGTGCCGCGGCCGAGATAGAGCACGTCGCGCGACTTCGCGATCTCGCGCGCCAGACGCTCGATCTGGATCTCGGTGGTGAGCGCATCCGCCATCAGGCGCGGAACCTCGACGAGGCCGTGGATGAGCTTGGTCTCATCCTCCTCGGACAGTTCCCCGCGCGCCTTGCCGGCGGCGACCGCCAGCGCAGCGAGCACCATGAGCTGGCAGGTGAAGGCCTTGGGCGAGGCGACGCCGATCTCGGGGCCGGCGAGCGTTTGCAGCACGGTGTCGCTCTCGCGTGCGATCGTCGAGGTCGGCACGTTGACGACCGCGACCGTGTGCACGCCCTCGGCCTTGGCATAGCGCAGCGCCGCCAGCGTGTCGGCGGTCTCGCCCGACTGCGAGATGAAGATTGCAAGATCGCCCTTGCGCAAGGGCGCCTCGCGGTAGCGGAATTCGGAGGCGACATCGACCTCGACCGGCACGCGCGCAAAACGCTCGAACCAGTATTTTGCGACGAAGCCGGCATAGCTTGCGGTGCCGCACGCCGTGATGTTGATGCGCCCTATATCCTTGAAGTCGAACGGCAGCTTCACCGGCAGCAAGACACGTTCTGTCGCCATGTCGACATAGCGCGCCAGGGTGTGGCCGACCACCTCGGGCTGCTCGTGGATTTCCTTGGCCATGAAGTGGCGGTAATTGGCTTTGTCGACCAGCGAGGTCGAGGCAGCGTGCTTGATCTTGTCGCGGTGGACGGCGTGACCATCCTTGTCGAAGATCGCAGCGCTGTTGTGGGTCAGCACGACCCAGTCGCCGTCCTCGAGATAGCTGATCGTGTCGGTGAACGGCCCGAGCGCGATGGCGTCGGAGCCGAGATACATCTCGCCGTCACCATGGCCGATCGCGAGCGGCGGACCGTTGCGGGCGCCGATCATCAGGTCATCCTCGCCGGCGAAGATGAAGCCGAGCGCGAAGGCGCCGCGTAAGCGCGCCAGCGTCAGCTTCACCGCCTCGACCGGCTTGTTGCCGCGCCTGAGCAGGTCGTCGACGAGATGCAGCACGATCTCGGTGTCGGTCTCGGTACCGAACACCGTGCCCTTCGCTTCGAGCTCCTCGCGCAGCTGGCGGAAATTCTCGATGATGCCGTTGTGGACCACAGCGACGCGCTCGGTCGCATGCGGATGGGCGTTGTTCTCGGTCGGCTTGCCGTGGGTGGCCCAGCGGGTGTGGCCGATTCCGGTCGTGCCGCTGAGCGGCTTGTCGCGCAGCCGGCCCTCCAGATTCTTCAGCTTGCCCTCGGCGCGGCGGCGCTCGATATGGTTGCCTTCAAGCGTGGCGACGCCCGCGGAATCGTAGCCGCGATATTCAAGACGTTTGAGCGAATCCACCAATTGCTCTGCAACCGGTTCGCGCCCGAGAATGCCGACAATCCCGCACATGCGGACCACTCTCCCCCAAATCGTCGAAAAATCGCCTAAACGACACGCTCGGTTTTTAGCGAAGTTCCCAAGGAACCAGATACTCAATAATTATTGCGGATTGAGACAGCACCAGTTCGCCACCATGCTTCGCCTGCGTCGAATTGGCCGGCCTTAAACCGCGCGATTTAACTTGTTGTCAACAGGTTTGACCAACCATTCCAGTTCAGGAGTGTAAGGTCATGAAGGGCTCGTCCGACCGCAAAGGTCTGTCATCAATGTCTGTGCGCGCCAGCGAGACAACGGGCACCCGCCTTGCGCATTGGCCGCCGCCTCAGCGCGGCAAGGAAAAAAAGCCTGTCTTCGTCAAGCACCAAGCCGGCGAGCCGGCGAAACGCGCCAAGCCGCGCGGCTGGCGTCTGACACGCGCGATCTTCTCGGAATTCTCCGACGACGAATAGCATCGATCGGCGGTGCCTCATCTCGCCAGGGCAGTGGAGGTCCGCCGCTTACAACACGCCGACTTCCAGCGGTTGCCTCCGTGACGCGCAGACCGCCCTCAGCACGGCACAGAGGCATTGGCCCGGCGTTCCCTTACGGGAAATGCCTGGTGGCGGAAGCGGAGCCGAGATTTCCGCCGCCGCCCTCTGCGGTCACCGTCCACTGATAGTCGTGGCCCCCTGGCGGAGGGCTGGGCGGCGAATAGTTGGATTGACCGAGAGCGCCACAGGCGACCGAGCTTTGTCCCTTGTAGACGACGCTGCCTCCACCATGATTGTAGTCTGTTTTCTGGAGATCGACCATGCGGAATACAAGCGTGGTCGTGCCCTTTGGAACGCCACTTATCGAGAAGACTGGAGAGCCCAAGCCGCACCATTTGAATGAGAGCGAGAACGCTGAAGCGTTGGCGGTACTCGCGACAAGCAGGCCCGCCGCGCAAACAATCAAACGAAAACGCATTGTATTTCCCCTGCAAATTTCCTGAAGTGTCAGGCAACCAATGATCTTAACGGGAGCGAACATACACATGCCGCCCGACCGATCAACGATTTGCGCAGCCAATTCTGGCGCGGCAAGGAATTCCAGTCTGCGTAATCCATCCATCGAGATTTGGCGGTCACGCTGGACGAGCCGCGCTCCACGGAAACCGACGACGAATAGCGCCGCTTACTTCTCCGTCTTCTTGCCGCCCGTCTTGATCTCGCGATAGCGCGCCGCGCCGCCCTCGCGGATGGTCTGCTGGTTGCGCTCCAGCGCCATCGCATCGTCGGGCACGTCGCGCGTGATCACCGAACCCGAGCCGATATAGGCGCCGTTGCCGATCTTCACCGGCGCGACCAGCGAGGAGTTGGTGCCGACGAAGGCGCCCTGCCCGATCACCGTCTTGTGCTTCTTGAAGCCGTCGTAGTTGCAGGTGATGGTGCCGGCGCCGATGTTGGAATTGGCGCCGACGGTGGCATCGCCGATGTAGGAGAGATGATTGACCTTGACGCCGGCCTCCAGCGTCGCAGCCTTGGTCTCCACGAAATTGCCGATGCGCGCGCCGTCGCCGAGCGAGGTGCCGGGACGCAGCCGCGCATAGGGGCCGATCGAGACGTTCTTGCCGAGCGTGGTCTGCACGATGTGCGAAAAGGAATGGATCACGGCGCCGTCGGCGATCGACACGCCCGGTCCGATCACGACGAACGGCTCGATGGTGACGTCCTTGCCGAACACGGTGTCTGCGGCGAGATGGACGGTCTCTGGTGCGATCAGCGTGACGCCGGCCTCCATCGCCGCTTTCCGCAAGCGCGCCTGCATCACCGCTTCGGCCTCCGCGAGTTGTGCCTTGGTGTTGATGCCGCGTACCTCGTCCTCGCTGGTCTCGATCACCACGGACTCCCATCCCTTTGCGCGGGCGATGCCGACCGCGTCCGTCAGATAATATTCGCCCTTGGAATTGGCATTGCCGATCTGCCCGAGGATTTCGAGCGCGCGGCGCCCGTCGATCGCCATCACGCCGGCGTTGCACAGGTCGATCCTGCGCTCCGCCTCGCTGGCGTCGGCCTGCTCGCGGATCGCGACCAGGCGGTCACCCTCGACGATGAAGCGGCCATAGCCGGTCGGATCGGCGGCGCGAAAACCGAGCGCAGCGATCGCGGCGCCCTTGGCGAGCGGCGCGCGCAGCCGCGCAAAGGTCTCGGCCGAAATCAGCGGCGTGTCGCCGAATGCGATCAGGAGATCGTCCGCACCGCGCGTGATTGCCTCGCGCGCCGCAAGCACCGCATGCGCGGTGCCGAGCCGTTCCGCCTGCACGAAGGTGAGCGCGTCGGGGCGGATGCGCCTGGCCTCATCCGCGACCGCCTGATGGTCAGGGCCGATCACGACGGCGAGCGAGGTGCCGGCTCCCTTCGGCGCGGCCGAAAGCACGTGGGCGAGCAGCGTCTGGTGAGCTACGGGATGCAGCACTTTCGGCAGACTCGATCGCATGCGCGTGCCTTCGCCGGCGGCGAGCACGATCGTGAGGCTTGAGCGGGCGGTCATCAGTATCCTGTCAAGGTACGGCCGAACTGATTGCGCGGCAGGCGGCAGGCCGCCCTCGTGAGCTTGCCGCCTTGCTACCCCCGCAAACGCCCGGAATTCAAGTGTGGCACTCATTTCCTGTTAATGTTCCCTGACCGATTCGGGGAGCGGTCCAGGGGGCTGGGCACTAAACGTTCATGGCATAGGATTCCGACCCACTGGCGGATGCCTTCGGCGCCAAGGAGACCGGCGGGCTGTTCTCCGGTCTTTTGGCCGAGGAAAACGCGTCCGACCGCCGCATGATGTGGCGGCTGGGCTCGTGGGGCGTGGCCGCCGTCGGTGCCGTCGTGGTGGCCGTGATGGCCAACCAGGCCCAGCTCGGCTGGCGCCGCGACCAGGTCGCCTCGGCCGATCTGTCGCGCCAGGCCGACCGGCTCCAGATGCTGACGAAGGAGAGCCAGAACGAGGCCCGCCGGCTCGCTTCCGCCATCGAGACCCTGAACACCGATCGCGACCGGCTCTATTCGCGCGTCACCGTGCTGGAGCAGGGGCTCGAGTCCGTCACGGGCGCCGTCGCCAGGCAGGCTGCCGCGCCGCCGCAGGCCGCAAGGCCGCAGGACGCCGCGCCCAGCGTCGCGCCGGTCGCCTCGACGCCGGCTCCGGCGAGCGACAAGCCGCGCACGGAGGCCGCGAAGGACTCTTCCAGGGACACGCCCAAGGATCACGCGAGCCCGCAGCCGCAGACCGCGGCCGCCGCCTCGCTCGTGCAGCAGTCCCCGGCGACGACTTCGGCACTGCCGATCCTTCCGCTGGGTCCGTCCAAGTCGATCATGGCGCCGCCCGATGCGGCCGCGCCGAAACTGATTCAGCCCGAGACGACCGACAAGGCAGCCGAGAAGAAAGCCGAGCCGGCGCCTGCCGTGATCGAGGTCGCCACGGCATCCGCCAAGCCGCCGGAAGCCGTCGACAGCGAGGCCGCCGCGATCTCGGTTCAGCAGACGCGCTTTGCGATCGACCTCGGCGGCGCCAACTCGATCGACGGACTGCGCGCGCTCTGGCGTGGCCTGATCAAGTCCCATCCGCAGATCGCCGCGCTGCGGCCGATCATCATGATTAAGGAAGGCAACAGCGGCCTCAGCATGCAGCTCCGCTTAGGCGCGGGCCCGCTGATCAATGCCGCAGCCGCCGCAAGGCTCTGTGCCGGCCTCGCCGAAAGTGACCGCCGCTGCGAGACCACCGTGTTCGACGGCCAGCGTCTGTCACTGCGCGCCGGCCCGGAAAAGACGCAGGAAAAGCCTCAAGACAGGGCCCCAGACAAAATCGAAGACAAAAACCAGGACAAGAACCAGGACAAGAACTCGGAGAAGAGCCCGGACGCGGTGCCGCAAGCCGAGACCGCACCTGCGCCCGGCGCCAAGCCGGACAAGCACCGCCGCAACTCCTCCACCAAACGCTCGTCGAAGCGCGAGGAGCCGGCGCCTGCCCCCGCGACCCCACCGCCGGCGCCGGCGAAGCCGGAGACCGCCTCGACTGGATCGACGCTGTCGTCGTTCTTCAGGCGGTAAGACGCTCCGCCCGCAGCGGGCTCCCTTGCGTCGCATTCAGGACGTTGGCTGCTGGACCTACCGTCGCCTTCTCGCCCGAATTCGCGAGGAAACCTCCGCCTCCCCTGTTGCCCCTTTCCACCATCCCGACCATATTGCGCCCATGACAAAAAAGCCCTTCCGCCTCACGCCCTACCAGGTGCAGTTCCTGATCGTCGTCGGCTTCGCCAGCGTCGGCTATGCGCTCTATCTGCGTTATCTCGGGATCGAGCTCTCGACGGTCGGGCTCGCCTGCGACGCCGGCCTTCAGACGCTGATCTGCAAGGCGCGTTCGGTGTCGACCGTGCTGTTCAAGAATTCGGTGTTCGGCATCGTCGCGCTGGTAGCGGCGACGCTGAACCTGATGCGGCCGTCGATCGTGCTGCTGACCGTCGGCATCATCGCCGCCGGCCTCGGCATCGTGCTCTACAATGTCGTTCTGTCGGGCCTGGCGATCGGCCTGCTCATTCTTGGATTTGCTCGGCCCGCGCCCGCCACAGCGTGAGCGCGAGCAAGAGATAGATCGCGCAGGTCCACAGCGACTGCCAGTTGTCGCGGCCCTCGTTGAAGAGCACGTAGATCGCCGACAGCGCGAGCGTGCCTGCGAACACGGCCTCCGCTATCGGACGCTGGCCGATTTGCGGCCGATTCAGCGTCAGCAGCGCGAACGGCACCACCGCCATCGTCAGCGAGGCGTAGGGGAAGTCGTGGTAGCGCGGGTCGAACACGAAGGCGAGCGCGGTCTGCGCCGCGATCACCGCAGTCATCGCCAGCGTGAGACCGAGCACGGCGGTGAGCTTCGACCATTTCCGGCCCTCGCGCGGACCGAGCAGATCGAGGAAGGTTGGAAGGCTGCGGCCGATCACCATCGCCTGCGCGCAGAAGATCGGCGACAGGATGCCGGCGAGAAGCAGCGCGCCCCAATGCAGCCAGCCGCCGATGCCGTAGCTCTCGTAGTACATCTTGTCGGCGCCGACTCCGAGCAGGATCCCCGCCGTCGTTGCCGAGATGGCGACACCGAGCCAGGCCGAGAAGCGCGGCGTCCAGGGCCGCCGGCGCAGCGTGATCAGCGCGACCGCGAACACCAGCACGCTGAGGCCCATGCCCGCGCCCATGTACCACTTCCAGTACGGGAAATTGCTGATCGGCTCGCCTGGCGGATATTTCAGGTTCCGGCGCACCGAGTCAAAGAGGCCCCAATAACCGCCGACCGTGCCTTCCAGCTTGCGCTTCCAGGGCTGGTCATAGGCCTCGATCAGATTGACGCGGAACTTGTGTGCCTTCGCCAAGCTCAGGATTTCCGACACCACGCGTGCCTGGTTGGTGCGCGACGGCAGCGCGCCCTCGCGCATACGGCCAGCGCTCGGCCAACCGGTTTCGCCGATCAGGATTTCCTTGCCCGGAAACGCGACCGCCATGCGCTCGCGGATCGCCTCGACATGGGCGGCGGCGAATTTCGCGCGCACCGGGAAATCCTCCCAATAAGGCAGGATGTGGATCGTGACGAAGTCGACGGCGTCATAGACCTCGCGGTTCCTCAGCCAGAACTCCCAGACATCGGCATAGGTGACGGGCACGCTGACCTGCGCCTTCACCGAGCGGATGATGGAGACCAAGTCCGCCGTCGTCATCTCGCCGCGCAGGAGCACCTCGTTGCCGACGATGACCGCGGTGATGATGTTGGGGAATTCCTTGGTGAGGCGGACCGCCAGTGCGGCCTGCTCAAGATTCTTGGTGCGATTGCTGGAGAGCCAGATGCCCTGGAGCACCTTCAGCCCGCCGACCTTGGCGGCGATCGCTGGCACCTGGTCGAGCCCGTTCTCCATCGAATAGGTGCGGACGCAGTCGGTGATCTCCTTGAGCTGGCGCAGGTCCTGCTCGATCTGCTCGGCCTCGATATGGGTCCATGCGTTCAGCGGCGACTGCTCGCCGCGGAACGGCGCATAGGAGACGCATTGGACCTTTTCGACCGGATCGATCGGAGCGCGCGCGAGCGTGATTGGCGTGGCAAGCCACCACCACACGGCAGCAATCGCACCCAGTGAGACGAGCAGCAGCGCCAGTGGCGTACGAAGAGAAATCGGTTCCGTCCTCCGCGAAGGGCCGTCGATTACCTGCTCGCACGCCGTCTGCCAAGGGGGGGCTCCGAACGGGTCCCTCCCTCTCCCAAGGAATTTACCTGCGGCCGTTCGACAGAGACCTAGGATCGTGACTTTGCTGGACAAAATTCGAAATACAGGTCATGGCATTCGGCGGGAATTTTCCGCCGCATTGGAGACCCAATTGGACGCCATCACCGGCGCGTCCGCGGGATCCTGACGCGGGCGGTCAGCGGAGAAGTTGGGGAATTCATGCGGCAGCGGGTGCTCGAGTTTCGAAATGCGGTCCTGCGGCAGTTCGCCGCCACCTTGGCCGTCTCTTCCCTGGTCGTCTTGGTCGGTATCGGTCATGCATCCGCCCAGAGCGGCACTCCCGCTCCTGACCAGGGCAAGGCGGCCGCCGCCCAGCCCGCCGACGCCGCTGCCAAGGACGCCGCCGCCCAGAACCAGCGCCGTACCGACGAGTTCGCCGAAGCCGCCCAGGTTATCAACGGCCCGGCCGGCAACCCCGAATGCGTCTGGCTCGGCCGGCGCGTGGTACGGCTGATGTGGCGGGATGACCTCGATACTGCGTTCCGCCATCTCGACCTTTACGACCGTTTCGGCTGCCCGGGCGGCCACATCCAGGCTGCCTTCCGCTGCCTGACCCGCTTCGGCGGCCAGATCGATCCCAAGGTCGCCGAGACCCTGGACAGCCGGGTGCATGCTTGCTGGATCAATCCGGCAGCCCAGCCGCAGCAGGCGGCGGCTGCGGCCTCCCAGCCGGCGGCGGCGCCGGCCGCCGGCAATGCGCCGCCGCAGCCCGCCGCAAGCCCCTCGCCAGCGGCACGCCCGCCGCCGGCGCCCCAGAAATAGCCGCGATCGTTTCAGCCTCCGTTCAGGAACGATCA
>JAEYRD010000133.1 GCA_023435725.1 Pseudomonadota bacterium
TCGGTGCATGGCAACGTGACGGAACAGAATCGCGTTGTTGCCGCCCCGTCACAGTAACGAACGATCAACGTTCCGGCATCGCCGCGAGGCAACCAAATTCACGCCACGTTGTTTGGTTTGCTGAGGGTCGATTTTGAAAGAACGGGGATGGACATGAGGACGATTTTGCTCGGCGCCGCCGCTCTGCTTGCGCTGGCCGCGCCGGCCGCGGCAGCCGACATGCAGCCGCGCACCTACACCAAGGCGCCGGTCTATACGCCGCCGCAGGTGATCTACAACTGGACCGGTTTCTACATCGGTGGCCATGTCGGCGGCGCCTTTGCCGGCGACAGCAGCTTCCAGTCGAGCGACGCGCGCTTCCTGGGCGGCGTGCAGGGCGGCTTCGACTACCAGTTCGCGCCCAACTGGGTGGTGGGTATCGAGGCCCAGTATTCCTGGCTGCCGACCAACAACAACGGCGTCCTGTTCCCGCTGGGTACGCAGGTGACGTCCAACACCGACCAGATCGGGTCGGTGACGGGCCGCATCGGTTACACCTGGGGGCCGGCACTGGTCTATGCCAAGGGCGGCTACGCCTGGCGTAACAACAATCTCGGCGTCAACATCGCCGGCGTGCCCCAGGCCTTCACCACCACCGGCAACAGCAAGGACGGCTACACGGTCGGCGCCGGCCTCGAATACATGTTCGCGCCGAACTGGTCGGCCAAGGCCGAGTACCAGTACTATAATTTCGGCAGCACGACCTTCACCTCCGGCCCAGCCGATATCGCCGGCGTCCGTGGCCGGGAGGACGAGCATACCGTCAAGGTCGGTGTGAACTACCGCTTCGGCTGGGGCGGTCCGCCAGCCTCGCGCTACTGACGCACCGTCAACGACCATGATCTGACAAGGGCCGGCCTCCGCCGGCCTTTCGTTTGCCTGCCTCCCGTTTGCTTTGCGTGAACCATCTGGCGCATCATTTGCAAGCAAACATTCAGACGCACGCCTTCTCACGCGCGTCATGGGGCCCGGGTAAAGCAAAAATAATTTTTGCGGCTTACGGAACTCACGCGCCGGAACGCGTTATATGAGAAATATTGGGCGGTGGGACGACGGACATGCGTATTCTTGTGTCGGCAGTAGTGCTTTCGTGCTTCACCGCCTTGCCGTGCTCTGCACAGACAATCCTCAAATCCGAGCCTCTGATGCTGGCACCCTATGAGGTGGCCTTCGTCAAGGACGCCTCCTGTCCGTCGGGAAAGGTGCTGAAGGTCACCGGGGCGATCCGCGGACTGCATCGCCGGAAGTCCTGCGTGGTGCTGACGGGCGAGCAGGCTTCGCTCGCGACCGCGACGCCCTGAGCTCCTCCTCAGGCCTCCGGCCGGATCTCACGAATTCAGGTTAAGCTCCGTCCTGGACTGCCGCTCGGCCTCGGCCTTGTTCTGGGCTGGGTCCTCGCCTTGGGCTGTCGGGCAGGGCTTTATCTCATAGTCGTTGTCGAGCACCCGGCGCGGCCCGGGACGCTCGTCGTCGGCCGACACATCCACGACCAAACCACTCCGCTCTGCGAGTTTCCAGACGTCGGCTTCGCCCGGATAAGCCTTGCTGATTTGGGCGTCGTTGCAAAACAGGGCGTAGGGCATTCTTCCCGCTCCCGGAAAGCGCGTTAACGACTTCGCGGGGGAGAGGGTTCCGGCTGGCAGCATGATCACGGGGCCGTGATCAAGGCGCCTGGCGTCCTGAGTCGTAAACGAGTCCTGAATCCCAAAAAAAAGAATCCCAGGGACTCTCCGGCCGGAATCAGCGGATGTTTTTGGCCATGACGAGCGACCTCAAAACCTCCTGCGGGCACATGCTCCTGCCGTTGACGCTGGCGCTGTTCGGCGCCTGCGCGACCAATCTCTGGCTGGTGTGGTCCTGGCTTTGAGGCGCGAGCGGCCTCACTTTTCCGCCGGCGGGCGGGGGGAGGTGTCGCGCATCTCGGCGCGGAGCCGCGCGAAGGTGGCCGCACAATATTCCTCCCGTTCGCGCTCGAAACGTTCCTGATGCTTGCGGAAATTGGCGATGCGGGCCTGCATCTCGCTGCGAACGTCGCTCATCCGTGGCGGCGGGGCCTGGACGGGTTCGGGTTCGACCAGTAGCTGGGGCTCAGGTGGCGGTATGGCCGCCGGAGGCTCGATTTCGACCGTAACGGTCTCGACGGTAACAATTTCCGTCGTTACCGCGAACGCAGTCGTGGCGGGCTCCGGTGGATAGAAGGCATCCTTTTTGCCGGTTACCGATTGGACGAAGGCCATTGTCTGCGCGATCAGCGCGTCGCGTTCCTTGATCCACTTCATGGTGCACCTCGGTTGGAGCTATTCCAGCAAAGCTGGCCGGCCGAATCAAGGAGGTGCCCCGCGGGGGATTGCATATTTTTCCCGAACGCCCGACAGTAGGGCATGGATCCCAAGACAGAGCAGTCGGACGAAGCGCTGGGCCTGAGGCTCGTGCGCGCCTTTCTGTCACTGCCACCCGACAAGCGGGCGGAGGTGATTGCTTTCGTCGAGGCATTGGTGCGTGCCCGTGGCCGGCCCGAGGGGGGCACCAACGTGTCCCCGCGTTGAGCGTTATCGCTCGCGCGGGTTGACGTTGGGCATGAAGGGCGCGCCGACCACCCGGACCGGCTCCCGAGTTGCGGCTTCCGTCGGCCTGCTGTCGGTGAGCTGTTTCTCCGGCGCCTGTCCAAAGACAGGTTCGAACAATGCAAGCGTCGCGGCCACCACGGCGCAGCACAGCGTCACCGCTCCCAACAGAAACATGTTTCGATTTTCTTCTCTGATCCGCATGGGCCAAGAACGACCGGCGCGGAGCATTGGTTCCGGACCGCCGACAGCGGACCAAACGCTGCCCAAAGATGACTGAAGCCTACGCCCCCGGCAGCGAACGGTTATTTTTCCGTAAGGCTTTGCGCGTCATTTAGTATCAAATGTTAACGTCCGCCGGTTCCAATGACGCCGCTGCGACTGCTTCGGTCGCTGAAAATCATTGGGCGGCCGAAATGAGCTTTTTGAACAATTTGAAGATCGTCTGGAAGGTCGCGTTGATCGTGACCGTGATGGGCTGCGCGCTGGTCGGCGTCGCGGCCTTCGGCACGCGCGAACTCTCCGCCACGGTCGACGGGTTTGGCGAACTCGCCGCTGCGCAATCCTCGGCGCTCAACGTCACGCGAGCCCTGCGCCGCGTCGAGACGTATCACGCGGCGCTCTATGCGGTCTTCACCGAGGCGACCGAGGCAGGCAACGCCAGTCGTCTGAAGACCGCAACCCAGAACCGCGACGAAATTCCTCAATTCCTGGAGGCGGCGGAGCAAGACGATCCGTCGCGCGCAAGCGAGATCAAGACCATCAGCAGCCAGTTGAAGGCCGTGTTCATTGGCTGCGATCCGGTACTTCAGGCTGGCTCGCAGGCGAGCAGCCAGGAAGAGAATTCGAAGGCCGCCAATCGGGCTCACAAGGAGTGCGATCCGCTGATCGACTCGGCCCTGGTGCGCATCAATACATTCGTAGGCGAGACTGCCCAGGCGGTCGCCAAACGTAAGGAAGCCATCGAACGTGACGCTAAATCCGCGACCTGGACCGTGATGGGCGTCAGCGCTTGTGGCCTGCTCGTCGGCATCGCAATTGCGCTGTTCATTGGCCTCAAGGCGATGTCGCAGCCGATCGCCCGGCTCAAGCTCGCCATGGAGGGGCTTGCCCGCAACGATCTGCAGACCGAGGTGTCCGAGAAAGACCGCCGCGACGAGATCGGCGACATGGCCAAGACCGTCGAAGTGTTCAAGACCAACGCGCTGGAAGTGGAGCGTCTCAAGGCTGCGCAGGTCGAAGCGGAGAAGCAGGCTGCCGAGCAGCGCCGCCGCGACATGTTCAACCTTGCCGACGGCTTCGAACGTGCGGTCGGCGAGATCGTCGAGACCGTCGGATCCGCCTCCACCGAGCTGGAGGCATCGTCCTCGACCCTGGCAACCACCGCGCAACGCGCACAGGAGCTGACCTCGGTCGTGGTGACCGCTTCGGGCGAAGCCACCGGCAACGTGCAATCGGTCGCGACCGCCACGGAGGAGCTGTCGTCCTCGGTCAACGAGATCAGCCGGCAGGTGCAGGAATCGGCGCGGATGGCGGGCGAAGCTGTGAGCCAGGCCCGCACCACAACCGAGCGGGTGAGCGAACTCTCGATCGCAGCGACGCGGATCGGCGATGTCGTCGAGCTGATCAATACCATTGCCGGCCAGACCAACCTCCTGGCGCTGAACGCCACCATCGAAGCGGCGCGCGCCGGCGAAGCCGGCCGCGGCTTCGCGGTCGTCGCCGCAGAGGTGAAGACGCTGGCCGAGCAGACCGCAAAGGCGACCGGCGAGATCAGCCAGCAGATCTCCGGCATCCAGAGCGCGACCCAGGAATCGGTGAATGCGATCCGGGACATCTCCGCAACGATCGAGCGGCTGTCGGAGGTGTCCTCGACCATCGCCGCGGCCGTCGAGGAGCAGGGCGCTGCGACCCAGGAAATCGCACGCAACGTGCAGCAGGCCGCCCACGGCACCCAGCAGGTCTCCTCGAACATCACCGACGTGCAGCGTGGCGCGGCCGAGACCGGTTCGGCTTCCTCGCAGGTGCTCTCGACCGCCAAAATGCTGGCAACCGACAGCAACCGGCTGAAGGATGAAGTCGGGAAATTCCTCCGGACGGTGCGCGCGGCTTAAGTCCGCGCGGCGCACAAGCTCCGGCGGCCTTGCGCCGCCGGCGAGCCGCAGTTCCTATTGCGGCAGCAAGAGAGCCATGGCGATTGCGAAAAGGAAGCCCGTCGCGACGATCGCCGCCGCGGCACCGGCGATGATCTTGGCGATCTCTCGGCTGGTATGGGGACGCATGTGATATGCACTCTACCTCATGTTGAACTCTGATCCAATCTGTGGTCAGTAGCCGTCCCCGCGCAACGCGCGCCAAATAGCCAGTCCCGAAGGCAGAGACATGAGCGAGGAGGTCAGCGACGGCTGGAGCGCTTCTGCGGCCGCCTGGATCATCGAGCAGGGGGATGAGGGCGACTATGGCCGGCGTTTCGTGCTGGATGCGCCGATGCGGGCGCGGATCGAAGGACGCGGGTTTCGCAATGCGCTCGACGTCGGCTGTGGGGAGGGGCGCTTCTGCCGCATTATGCAGCGCGCCGGCATCCGCACGACCGGCGTCGATCCGACAGAAGCGCTGCTCGCGCGCGCCAGGGAATTGGACCCACATGGCGACTATCGGCTCGGCAGGGCCGAAACGATCGACGCCGATGCGTCCTACGATCTCGTCGTCAGCTATCTCAGCCTGATCGACATGCCCGATCTCGCTGGGGCCATCGCGAAGATGGTGGCCGCGCTACTGCCGGGCGGCACGCTGCTGATCGCCAACCTGACCAGCTTCAACACCGCTGGCCAGCCCGATGGATGGACGCGCGACCGCGAGGGTATCCCGCGCTTCGCAATCGACCACTACATGGACGAGCGGCCGATCTGGGTGAGCTGGAACGGCATCCGGGTCCAGAACTGGCATCGTCCGCTCAGCACCTATATGACGCTGCTGCTCGATCATGGCCTGCAGTTGCGCCTGTTCGTCGAACCGCAGCCCACAGCCGGCGATCCCGGCAGAATTGCCCATCATCGCCGCGTGCCCTTCTTCCACATCATGGAGTGGCAGAAGCCTGTATAGTGAGCTCGTTGCGGAACCTTGATGTGAGCCTCATCCCATGATCCCCAATCGTCCGCCCGTGCTCGCCCACGACCGCTTCGTCGCCGATCGCGAGAACTTTGCCGGCCTCGATCTCGCCGCGCGGTTCGAGCGGATCGAGCGGACGAACCTTTGGGGAGCCGCGACCTCGGTGTCCGGCCTCGGTTCGGAAGACCCTGCCGCGGCCGCGATCAGGGAAGCACTCCCCGCGCTGCTGCAACAGCTCGGTGCGCGCTCGCTGCTCGATGCGCCCTGTGGCGATGCGGGCTGGATCGGCCGCATCGGGCTCGATGTCGACTACACCGGCATCGACATCGTGCCGTCGCTGATCGAGGCCAATGGCGAGCGCGCGGCGCGGGGTGAACTGGCCGGCCGGTTTCGCGTCGCGGACATCACGCGGGATGCGCTGCCGCCTGCCGACATGATCCTGTGCCGCGACTGCCTGGTGCATCTGAGCTTTCAGAACATCGCTCGTGCCGTCACCCGGTTTCGCGACAGTGGCGCGCGCTTCCTGCTGGTTACGACATTCCCCGAATGGGACGGCAATCGCGATTGCGAGGACGGCGACTGGCGCGCGCTGAACATGGAGAAGGCTCCGTTCAACTGGCCTGCGCCGCACGCGTTGATCAATGAGCGTTGCGAGGAGGGTAGTGGCGGCTGGCGCGACAAGAGCCTCGGGCTCTGGCGGCTGGACGAGCTGCCCCACAGCGCCCGCATTGCCACGGATATCTGACAGACACGGCGGAACCCGTTGCTTCGGTCGTTGCTGCCGCGCTACACTTTGGGTTGTGTGAAGCCGTCTCACGTTACGGTGCCGGTGCTGGAGCACGCCATGAGACCAAGTGTAGTCGTCGCCGCCATGCTGACGTGGTTCTGCGCGCCGGCACTGGCTCAGCAGGATGGCGCCGCGCTTTACGCAACGCACTGCGCGCAATGTCACGATGGCACAAATGGACAGAGCCGCGTGCCGGGCCGCAATGCCATGCAGGCGATGTCGTTCGACCACGTGCTGGGGGCGCTGACCTCCGGCAGCATGGCGGTGATGGCGAAGGACCGCAATGACGAGGAGCGCCGCGCGATTGCTTCCTTCGTCACCGGCAAGGTCCCGACCGAGGGCCGCGCAGCCGACGCGCAGGGCCGCTGCACCGAGCAGGTTAGCGGCTTTCCGCAACCGCTCGACGGTCCACGCTGGAACGGCTGGGGCGTCGACGTCAACAATAGCCGCTTCCAGCCGGCCGACATGGCGGGCCTGACCGCGGAGCAGGTGCCGCGCCTGCGGCTCAGATGGGCCTACGCATTTCCCGGCGCCTCGCTGTCCTTTGCCCCGCCGACCATCGTGGGCGGTCTGCTGTTCATCGGCGGCACCGATCGCAAGGTGCACGCGCTCGACGCCAGAAGCGGCTGCACGCTGTGGACATTCGCGACCGATGGCGCGGTGCGGGCCGCGATCAGCTTTGCGCCGCTTCCCGGCTCCGATCAGTTCGCGATCTTCTTCGGTGATTTGCGCGCCAACGCCTACGCCGTGAACGCGCTGACCGGCGCGCTGATCTGGAAAACGAAAGTCGAGGAGCATCCGGCCGCGCGCATCACCGGCGCCCCGACGCTGCATTCCGGCGTTCTCTACGTGCCGGTGTCCTCGATCGAGGAAGCCGCCGGCTCGCAAGTCAATTACGAATGCTGCACCTTCCGCGGCAGCGTGGTCGCGCTGGAGGCTGCGACCGGCAAGCCGGTCTGGCAGGCCTATACGATTCCGGAAGTGCCGCATCCGACCGGCAAGAATGCGAGGGGCACGCAGCTGTTCGGTCCGTCCGGCGCCTCGATCTGGTCTGCACCGACGATCGATCCGAAGCGCAACGCCGTCTACGTCGCGAGCAGCAATTCCTATTCGAACCCGCCGGCCGCAACCGCCGATGCGGTCCTCGCTTTCGAGCTCGCGACCGGGAAGCTGCTCTGGAAGCAGCAGGCCACGCCGAAGGATGCTTTTGTCGTGGCGTGCTTCAGCGCAGACAAGACCAATTGTCCCGATGATCACGGGCCCGATCACGATTTCGGCCAGTCGCCGATCCTCGTGACCTTGCGCGACGGCAAGCGCATTCTCGTCGCCGCGCAGAAATCCGGTGTCGTGCATGCGTTCGATCCCGATGATGGCGGCAAGATCCTGTGGCAGACCAGAATCGGGAAGGGCGGCCCGCTCGGCGGCAGCGAATGGGGCTCGGCCGCCGATCAGGACCGCATCTATGTCGCGAACTCCGACGTGCGCTTTACGCGCGACAGCCCGCTGCAGCTCGATTCCACCCAGGGCGGCGGCCTGTTCGGCCTCGATCTTGCCAGTGGAAAAATCGCGATGGAGGTGTCCCCGGTCACCTGCGGCGAACGTCTGCAATGCAGCCCCGCGCTGTCGGCAGCGGTGAGCCTGATCCCCGGTGTCGTGTTCTCCGGGAGCGTCAGTGGCTTCATGCGCGCCTACGCCGCCGCCGACGGCAAGCTGCTGTGGGAGTTCGACACCGCGCGGGACTTCAAGGCCGTGAACGGCGTTGCTGCCCATGGCGGCGCGATCGACGGCCCGGGGCCGGTCATCGCCGGCGGCATGCTCTACACCAATGCCGGCTACGGCCAATGGGGCGGCGTCGCCGGCAACGTGCTGCTGGCGTTCGAGGTAGGAAAGGAGTGAGGGGGAGACGTGGACTTGCGACGAGGGCGGCGTCGCGTCGTCGACGTCGTGATGTACGGCAGGCGAGACCAGCACGCCTGTTACGCGCTGCCCCACCATAGCCTCGATCGCGTCGGCGATGTGAGAGCTGTATTCGGCGCCGATGATCCCCGCGATGTATTCGCTTTTGGCGCAGGCGGTGATAGCGCCGGCGGACAATCATCCTCGGGAAGGCGACGGCATATTCCAGCGGTCGAAGCGAACGGCGCGCAAGATCCGGCGCGAGTTGAATGCACGCTTGGATCAGACTATTTCGCGCATCAATGCGGGCTGGCTGCTGAAGTCGGATGTCGGCGTGACCACGCGCAAGGGCAGTGGCCCAGCGCCAGCCATCACGATCGCGCTCAACGATCTCATCAAGAGTGGTAAATACCGCGAGCTCCTGTCGCGCTGGGCGCTGTCGGATGAAGTATTGGAAGCAGCGGAAACCAACCCTCCTGGGCTCCCCAAATTCTGAGGGCATTGCGCCAAGTCACCGGCGCGTCGATCGATGCGCCTGTGATGAGCCTTGATCCTATCGAGCTCGACGCCGCCCATCGGGGTCGGGCGGAGCTTGTGCGAAAAGCGACATCGCAAAGCACGTGAAAGATGTCGCTACGTCGACATCCCCAGGGCAACGGTTTCTTCCGTATGCTCCGCAAACTTTGGTTTAGCGTTTTATTGTGCATCGCGAGATTCATCCTCATTATTTGATCGCTTCTCTCCATGAAATGCACAGCAGGCTATGATGAATTTGACGATCTCGGCTTCCAATGTCCGCACCCTCATCCGGAATTGGGCGCTCGCATGCGCAGTTCTCGGGTCCTTCACGACGGGCGCACTTGCCGCTTCTCTATCCGTCGGCGTTGCTACGATGCCTACGAATGGCGCTCTCGACATCGTCGTTGCCAAGGCAAAGGCGCAAGGGCTCGACGTCAAGATCGTCGAGTTCAGCGACTGGTCCACACCGAACATTGCCGTATCCAACGGCGATCTCGACCTGAATTACTTTCAGCACCTGCCGTTCCTCGAGGATTCGATCAAGAAAGCCGGCTATAATCTCGCCCCGGTCGGGCTCGGCTATTCCACCACGAACGGCATCTACTCCAAGAAGATCAAGAGCCTGAGTGACCTGGAGGACGGCGCGACGATTGCCATCGCGAACGATGTCATCAATACGGGCCGCGCCCTGTCGCTCTTGCAGGAGGCGGATCTGCTCAAGCTGAAGCCGGACGTCGGCTATCGCGCAACGATCGCAGACATCGTCGACAATCCCAGAAAGCTGAAAATCGTCCAGGTCGATGGTCCGCAGATTTCGCGCGCGCTGGATGATGTCGACGTCACGGTGACTTATCCGGCCTTCGCCAAGCTTGGCGGCCTCGATCCCAACAGCCCAATCGTCCTCGAGAAGCCGAACGATCTCTATGCGCTGCGATTCGTGACGCGTCCCGACCGCGCCGACGATCCCAGGATCAAGCAGTTCATCCAGATCTATCAAACGACGCCTGAGGTGAAGGAGATCCTGAAGAAGTATTACGGCAACGTCATTTCGTTCCCGTGGGAGAGCGCACAGGCTCCCGCATCGACTGCCGCCACGCGCTAGGTCGCATATATCCATTCCGAGGATTGTGATGCGCAGCGATGTGCCGTCGGGAATTGCTCTTCGAGGTTCGTGCGACAGCTAACTATGGATGCCGCTGGCATTTCCAAACATCAGCAGACGCAAGCCGCGCATCGCCAACGTTCCGGCAGAGAAATTCGAAGCTGCAGCGGTTCCTATCGTCTAGAAACCGCCGCACGCTTGCTTTGCACGCGTCGATCGCGTACCCCTCAACGGCCACTCCAAGGGGAGGTCGTCCCGGCCTTTTGTCATGTCTTCTGAATATACGCGTAGACATGGCGCTTTGTCAGATTCGCGCTGACCTTGGCTCTGGTACCAAAATAGTCTTGGACGTCGATGGGCTTCGCATTGGGACGCCAAATGACAAATCGTTTCTGAAAAAGGCCCTTCACGTCAAAATTCCATTGGTGAAGGCCCTCATATTTCTCGTTGGTGCCCTCGTTTACCAAATGATCCGTTGCAACATAGCAGCCCGGCTTAACTACAGACAGCATCTGCGAGAAGCAAAGGAGCGGATCATAGCTGTGATCTATGCAGTTCTCTGCATAGACAAGATCAAAGCTCGATTCTGGGAATTGGTCTAACAGCTTCTCGCCATGCCCGTATTGGGTGCGAACAAGCGGCTTTATCTTGAACTCATCAATTAGCTTGTCATACTCGTGAGCCAGAGGGTCAACGGCTGTTATGTCCAACGTGTACCCCGGCCAGACCTTGCCAAGAACGGTTAGAGGACCGGCTCCAACATCAAGCACCCTGACCGTGCTGCCCTGAGGCAATTTCACGTATGGTCTCAAGTGAGCATAGAACTCATAATTCGGATCGATCCTCCACGCATATGAGTCTGGCCATTGTAATCCCTTGGTTTCAAACCACTTGCGCCAAAAATCTGTCTCTTCTGGTAGCGCAGTCTTCCAAGTATCTTGTGCAACAGGCATTGATTTACTCCATGCTGAAAACTCTCCTAAGTAATGCTTCAATGATGACACGCCGAGCCAACACCCGTAAAGTTGGATTCTTTGCTATTTGCGCGAGAACAATGGAATGCTGCCCGACGTTGAGGGTTGCGCCTTGTGCGAACTACGGACGCGCAATCTGGCGGCCGGTGAGATAGTCCATGTTGTTGATCCAGACCGGCGAGTTGCGCTCAATGGAGGCATAGCCGCCATTGCCTCGCTGCATGATGTTATTGATAAACTGGACGCCGCTAATACCGCCATGATCGCCTCGCGCATCCGAGTAGACGCAGAAGGCAGTCATCTTGCCGGGGGTGTTGATTAGCCGATTGCCATCGATGACGATCTCGGAGATCGGCGTAAAATCATCCTTTATGAAGACGCAGGATGTATCCCAACTCTCAATGTGGTTATGCCGAACTATTTGACCGCTGCCGGCTTGAATGCTCACGCCATCAACATGTGCCGTAGGAGTATAGCCCAGATCGTGAATATAGCAGTCTTGTATTAGATCGCCGCCTTGCGTGGTCACTCCATTATCGCAATGATGCATGTCGCAACGCAAAACTTGACCGCCTTTACAAAGGACGGCGGAATTCTGCGCATTGAAAATCTCGCAGTCCTGAATTGTTGTGTCGTAGCCATCGCTGTCGATCGCGAAATAACCGCCATTGGCGTTGATTCTGCAATTCTTGAGGGTCACGCCCTTGGCGACGATGGAGACAACGCCGGTTATGTCTAGGCCCGCGATAACCGCGCCTGAGTTCTTTATCTTAAGACCGGCGGATTTCTTGAGTACCATGCCGCGTGGCACACCCGTCGTCGTTGCATCGGGAAATGCGCCTGAAGGCATACCGGGAGGAGTCTCGGCCTTGCCCGCGGGTATCGTGCAAGCGTTATTCACTGCGAATGCAGCGGCGAGGTGAATCATCTCTCGCCTGGTAAGAAAAGACGCTCCGCGTTCTTGTCGAGATGCGGTCATGGGCCATCTTCCTGCTATCTGTAGCCTGCCGGGGCGGATCGGTTGAGTCAATCTCGTCTCGCGTCGTCCCCGAAGATCGACCGTTAGCGCGATTATGTCTTTCTACTTGGTCGATCGACTCTCACCGTTTGAAATTCTTCCGGGCCCTTAAGCAGGCGTTTCTTACGTGTGGCTTGGTCCTCAGGGGTGGCGGCAGAGTCGGCCAGCTTGTCGATCGCCTTAGCGGCCATCTCGCGGGCCCGGAGCCTTTGGCCTTCACTGGAGTGCTTCCCCTTTGGCTTCACGGTCAGGCCTAGTTCTACCAGGCGGCGGATGGCCTCCGAACGCGTGGGGGTGTCGGGCTGAGCGGCGGCCCATTTGTCCACATCGCGCCCCAACTCTGGAGCCAGCCTTACGGCTGAGACCGGATGGACACCCCCCTTCTTCCTGGGGCGGCCCCGTGCTTTCTTGTTTACTGAAATTGACCTCTTCATGATTTCAGTTTACAAAAAAGACAAGCTGACGGGAAGCGGGGCCAGCTTTTCCGCGCCCTCCATCCCAACTGCGCCGAACCTCCCTAAAGACTGAGCACCCCGGAGCCCCAGAACATAAAGCCCGGCCTCAGCGCCGGGCTTTTTTTATGGGGGCCGATGGCAGCTGTTCTCAGGATATTCCGCCGTGACAAACTGGGCGGTTTCGGCCGAATTATCGCGGCAACGGAAGCGCCGCTACCCACCCGCAGTGCCGCTGACAATCGACGCGAAGGGAAGGGAATTGCCTCGCGGGCGAAGTTGTTCTGGAATAGGATGCACCCGCTACGTGCGTTGTCGACGTGGCGATTTTTAGCAAAGCAAATTTCGGAGCAGCAAATGGCAATTGTGAGAGCTATCGCCCTGTTCGTAATCGTCACATTCGGTGGTGTCGTTATCGCCGCCGGCTTTATGACTGCACCGGCCTCCGCTGGTAAAATGGATGGCAAGCCTGGGGGCGGAAGGAATACGGCTAACTACGGCCCAACGAAAAGCGCGACGCCAAAGCCGCCGGCGGCGACCAAAAAGACTCCCGCGCAGTGAGATCCTGCGCTCAGCCCGTCGGCTCACGCTGGCGGGCCTAGCACTCCCGGCGCTCTGATTCGCAATTGAACCGGCATGCGGAGCTAGCCCTCTGCAGGCCGGGCAGGGCGCGGCAGGCACGGTAACGACTGGCAAATATTCGATTGCGGTAACTGAAAAACAGGAAGAGACTTTCACGGTCGGACCCAACAAGCTCCCACGGCTATCACCGAAGGAGGAGGGAATGACCGCTCATAAAAATTACGGATGGAAGCCGCCCACTGCCGCCCAACGTGAGGCGCAAAGGGTCTTCAAGGAAACCGATGCCAAAGTAGCGATGTCCGAGTATGAACGCATCCAAGCGGCGTTTCATGCAAACCGCGAGAGGTTAAAGGCCGAACGACTTGCTCGCGAGGCCGAAGCGGCGGCCCGGAAGCACAAAAACCTGATCACGGCCCACTCTCCGAATGTGCACGGTGGTCTACGGCATCGCTGATACGAGCGTGATGGCTCAGCGCGGCTCGTCGGTTGGTCCTTGGTCGTGGTGCCGCATGTGGGTGATGCTGAGCTTGCCCCCGATGAGAGCAGCCGAACCGAGGATGATCTGGCCGAACTTCTTGCCGCCGCCCAGTCGAACGATCATCAACGACGTGCAGGCGATTACGACCCAGGCCATTTGAGGGCCCCAAAATACGCCGCTGGGTTGATGTCCTGCAGGCATGCTCGCAATACGTCACGCGGACTTGCCAAGACTCTAGCTTCCATCGGGCAAGGGCTTTCGCGTTACCTGGATAAAAAAATGTGTCTACGCTCAGGTCTGGACTGGCCGAAATGATCAATATTTTCAATGGTGCCGGCTGAGGGGATTGAACCCCCGACCTTCGGTTTACAAAGATGCAAAATGACATTGATATTGCTGGCTAAATAGGTATATTGTCACACCTCTGTCGCACGTCGATATTCGCACTTATTCGAACGTATTAGAAGAGGCTAGAGATGTCTGTCCGCAAGCGGAGTTGGACCAATGGCGATGGCTCGCAAGGCGAGGCGTGGGTCGCGTCGTACACCGACCAGGGCGGCAAGCGCCGGATCAAGAGCTTCGACCGCAAGCGTGATGCCGACAATTTCCACGCCAGCGTCTCGACCGATATGCGCGCCGGCCTGCACGTCCCCGACAGCGAGAGCATCATGGTTGCCGAGGCCGGCCGGCTCTGGATCAAGAGCTGCGAGGCCGCAGGGCTCGAACGCTCGACGCTGGTCTACTACCAGCAGCACCTCGACCTCCACATCATCCCGCTACTCGGCGCCGTGAAGCTGTCGCGGCTGACCGCACCGATGGTGCGAGCCTTCGAGGACAAGCTCGCGCTCGACCGCTCGCCGGCCATGGTGAAGAAGGCGCGCGGCTCGCTCGGCGCCATCCTGGCGGACGCCCAGGAGCGCGGGCTGGTCGGACAGAACGTGGTCCGCAGCCTGCGGGCCCGGCGACGACGCGGCAAGGAAGTGCGCGCCGACAAGCGGCAGAAGGGCAAGCTCAAGATCGGCGTTCACATCCCGGCGCCGGACGAGATCCGCGCCCTGATCGGCACCCTGGACGGCCGCTGGCGGCCGCTGCTCCTGACCGCAATCTTCACTGGTTTACGTGCCTCCGAGCTGCGCGGCCTGCGCTGGGAAGATGTCGACTTGAAGCACGGCGAACTCAACGTCCGGCAGCGCGCTGATTTCTTCAACATGATCGGAGCGCCGAAATCGGAAGCAGGCGAACGCACGATCCCGTTGCCGCCGATGGTGGTGACGACGTTGCGGGC
This sequence comes from Pseudomonadota bacterium, assembly GCA_023435725.1. Classification (GTDB taxonomy): domain Bacteria; phylum Pseudomonadota; class Alphaproteobacteria; order Rhizobiales; family Xanthobacteraceae; genus Bradyrhizobium. The sequence continues at coordinate 14,805 of JAEYRD010000133.1, forward strand.
GCACCGGACGGCGTGTCCGAAGGGGACGCTCGATCTCGTCTTCCCCAACGGCAAGGGCAACGTCGAGAACCTCACCAACATCATTGCCCGTGGCCTCAAGCCGGCAATGGTGGCGGCCGGCGTCACGGTCCCAGTTTTGGACGAGCGCGGTGAGCCGGCCAAGGACGACGAGGACAAGCCGATGGTCACCGCAAAATACACCGGCCTGCACGCGCTGCGTCACTTCTACGCATCCTGGTGCATCAACCGCCGTGTCGATGGCGGGCTCGAATTGCCGCTCAAGGTGGTCTCAACCCGATTGGGCCACGCCACGATCGCGCTGACGGCCGATCGTTACGGCCACCTGTTTCCGCGCGGCGACGATGGCGCGGAATTGGCCGCGGCTGAGCTGGCCTTCCTAGGGAGTTAGGCGGTCGCGTTTCAGTCGCCCGGTAACTGGAGCCCCGACCTCGGAATGACGCATGGGCGGGGCCGGCTCGCGGTCACTCCGGCGATTGCACCGGCACTGGCCTCGGCACCTTCTTCGCGAGCAGCGCCTCGATCTGGTCGACATCGCGACGTTGCAGTCTGCGGAGCCGGCCGAGCCGAGCGCGGGCGTCGTGCCAGAAGCGATCACGTTCGGCGACGTCGGCGAGCCGGTCCTCAAGGATCATACTGAGGCGGCCGACGATCTTGAGCTGCGGCCGGCCTTCCAGCAGCACGCGCTCGGTCAGGATCGCGTCGACGAACCAGCGCGGCGAGCTGCGATGCCATCCGTTCGAGCAGCGGCGGTCCCAGCAGATGTCGAAGCGCGCGCTCTGCATCGTCACCTCCGCAATTCTTCAACCAGAATCATGGTGCCGCTTTTGCTTTGCGGTGACCGCCGCTTGCAGCTCCTGCTGCAGCTTGCGGCCGGAGTACCAGCCGTTGAAAACCGGATGCGCGGCGCTGTTACGGGCCCGCATCTAGGCCGGCGGCGGCTCGACCGCTCCGCGTCGCGGATGCGCGCCAGTGTCGTCCGAGCAGGCTGCTGGCCGGCCTCCGGCTCGAATGCACACCCGGTACAGCCATGGCTCGACAAAGCTACCGGCCCAGATACCGCGCCCAGCTCTTTCGGCGTCGCGTTGGGCGGAGGCATATTTGCCCTTGGAATAACGCGGCCAATCAAGCGCAAAGCCGTTGCGAACCAGCCAGTCCGCGAGGTCAATCCCATCGACCGAGCACGTCGCAACGGTGCGTCCATACTGATCCGACGAGACAGGTACGCACGTCACCGGCCTTTGCGCGATGAAGGCGCTGAGATCGTTGGCGGCCTTCGCGCCACAACGAAACGGCAGGCTGTCCTCGCCTCGGCAGAACTGGGTGCTCTCCGGCGCATCGATGCCGGATAGCCGAATGCGGGTGCCGTGGATTTCGAGCGTGTCACCGTCAATGATGCTGGCTTGGCCGATCAGGTCACCGGCAAGTAGCGGAGTCGGAGCCGCATATAGCGGGGTCGGAGCCGCATAGCGGTCAGAGCCGCCCTTCAAATTTGGGTCGGGCAAAGCTAGCGCGGGAGGCGCAATCGACGGCGACGGCAATTGGGCCCCAGGCGGTGCCGCCTTTGGCACATTCGCCACCATTTCGGGCGTACACCTCGTCGTTGGAGGATTGCCGCACGTTCTCTTGAGATCAGCCCAGCCGACACAACGGCCGTCCGGCCCACGATAGCCGGGCCCGCCGCGCTCGCCGCACGCCGCAAAGGCGCTTGAAGCAACAAACAGCAGGAACAGGACTGTGATGCACCCGGGCAACGCGGTGCAATGCCTTCGGAGGCTTGCCATGCGGCCCTCTAGCAGTCGAAGCCGTCCTTTAGCCGAGCAGCCCATCGAACTTGTTTGGTCCCTGCGGCGGGCTGATGCCGCTGAGCCGCAGCCGCCCGCTCGGCGTCAGACCGAACGCAGCCCCATAGCGCAGCATGTCGTTTATCGCCTGCGAGCTGATGCGGACCAGCGGATTGACACGCTGATGGCCTTCAGCGGTCGCGATCGTCAGGGCGCCCTCGCGTGCAAGAGCCTCCTCCGCCTGTCGCCACGTGGCATAGGCGGCGCAGTAGACGCTGAACGGACCAAGATCGAGGGTGGTCAACAGATTCAGCCGATATAGCTCGGGCGCCAGCTCAAGCCATGCTTCCCTCGCATAGCCGCGTAGATGCCGCGGCGGTGCAGGGCATTCCTCCGCCCGCGCAGGTTCGGGCGGCGAACGCATTGGACGTTTTGCAGGGTTGCCTTTGAGCAAGCGCAAACTCGGATGGTTAGGCGGCGGACCGGGCATGCGAGCCTCCTTTTCCGGCCTCTGACGGGGCAATCTACCATGGTGTTGCTCCGGATGTCCGCTCGCGGGATTGATCCCTCACTGGCTGTGGATGCAACCCGTTTGGCCGAGCCGTCGCGGACGTCCCGTCCACATTCCGACTAACGTCGCACCGCCTTCCGCTACTTATCCAATTGCCAGCATCGCGCGAACACGCCATCGTTGCAACTAACGGGCGCCCGCCCGCATTCGCCGATCCTTTGCCTCCGCGCCCCGCCGGATAACCGTCAAGGTAAGACCGCCGCATGTCCGAAACAGCGTTCAAGTTCCTGCTGCAAAAGGGCACGCAGCCGTTTCGGCCTTCGACGTGCTTCATCGTCGCCGACCCGAAAGTGATGGATCGCAAGATCTGGACGCTCGAACTGGATCGTCCGAAGGACGCCGAGTGGGTCTTCCAGATCGATGACATCAAGGATTGGATGCTGCACGGCACCGAACCCGTGCGGAAGATGTACTACGACATTAGCAATCCGCGCACGCCTTTCCGGGAATTGGACCGCGACGAGGTCTTCCGCGAATATCTGCGGCAGATTCTGGACAAGCTGCCCGCCGAATATCGGCAGCGCCGCAAGTATGCATTGATGCCGTCCATCGGCGACGACAGGACGCGTACCCGTTACAGGGATGCGGTCGAAGCGGCGTTGCCGGACGTCACGATCATCCCGGAACCCGAGATGGTGGCGGAGTATTTCCGCCTTCTGAAACGTACGCTGAAACTCGAGAGCGGCGCGAACAACGTCATTCTTGTGATCGACGTGGGTGCGTCGACGGCGGACATGACCCTGGTTGTCAGTCGACGGGATCAGACCATCGTCGACGTCGACACGACAGGTGCTCAACGCGACCAGCGCATCCGTGCGCTCAGGGGCGACAGCGTCCCCCATGCCGGGCGGTGGGTCGACAAGCAGCTTGCCCAGGCGCTGGGCGCGCCGGAACCGCGCACGGACAAGGACCGCGAGAGCCGTGATCGCGTTCTCAGAGCGATCGAGAGGGCGAAGGTCACCGCGAGCCAGACCAGAAGGGATACGCCCGTCGAACTCTCTCCAGGTGACCCACCGATGGTCGTCACCCTGAAGACGCTGCAGTCCGTCTCCAAGACCCTCGCCGAGACGCTAGGACCGTTGTTCCAGAGGCTATGCGCGCGACTATACGACAACAATACGAAGACCGAAGACGCGCGGAACAAAAGCGAAGCCCGCTTCCGCGAACGTGAGGTGAGCGGCCCAGGCGACGCTCATCGTCTCATCGACTTCATCCTTCTTGCCGGCGGAACGAGCCTGCTCCCTGGGTTTGAGGAAGCGATGCTTTCCGCGTTCTTCCCCGACGGTCGCCGACCGACGGTGCTGCACGTCGGAACCTCCTTCGCGATCGCGGCCGCGGCTGGCGGTCTCGCTCACAGGCTCCACAACTACGCGCCTCCCCGGCTCCGGGAGTCGGACGAACAGGGCGCCGACGTCATCAAGCCTGCCTTGGAATCCACCCTGCCATACCCGTTGCTCATCGGCATCAAGCAAACTCCGAAGCCCGAGGAGTTGGTTACTGTCCTGGATCCCAATGATCCGTTCATCGATGACGGCGGAATAAGGCCCATCGAAGGCCTTCCCTTGTTGGCGGCAGGATCGCGTCCGAAAATGCGGTTGGTGCCAGGCGGGGCAGCAGGTGTGGAGGCGCGCAAAGGGCGCATGTTCAAGGCATTGGAGGTCCGACAGTCTCCAGGCAAAATGAGCGTCGAATGGGATCCCGTCCGGCAGCGGGCCACCGTCCATTCCGATCAGGTGCAAGATACGAAGTCTACGCTCTGGATCGACGCGAATCCTCACCGCAAGCGTGAGGAAGCGCCACTAAATCCATTCGATGGCACTCTCGAACCCGGCACGCAGGCGGTCGATGAAGCGGAGGACGTCGTTCTCGACCTCGGCATGTCCAAAATCGTCGCCCTGACCGCGGATCGCGGCTGGGTCTCGGCGGAGGAACTCGAACGCGTCGTGAAGGATGGGCTCGATGAAGAGCAACTGATCCCGGATCATAAGCAGCCGAAGGAAGCTCCTGTCATCGAAGTAGGCAGCCAAGGGTTGCGGGATGATCGCTCAGAGCCACGGTCCGACCTGAAAGCGGCCGATCGGCTATCGATGTCACCCAGCGCCGTCGAGGACGAACGATCGGTCGATGTTGAAGATGGCGGCGATCAGGACGACAACGTCCCCGACGAGGAACCGTCAGCAGGACCCGAACAACCGGCAGGCACCCCGCCCGTCGGAGCGTCAGACCCGAGACGAAACGATGGCTCGGACTGGGGTACGCGGATTTCGGACGCGCAATTTTCCTACGCCCTGGAGGAGCTCCGCGACGCGCTGAAATCGGCCGCTCCGCATCAGCGTTTCGACGACATCGTCGTCGCGCTTCTCGCGCTCGCGGTACGCCCGATCGTGCTCCTCGCGGGACCGCCTGGTTGCGGAAAGTCGACCCTCGTCCGGACGATAGCCCGAATCCTCGGCACGGAGTCCGGCAAGACATTCCACGAGGTGGCCGTCCAGGCGCATTGGGAAAACGACAGCGCGCTCTTCGCCCAAGAGGGACTGCTGTGTCATCTGCTGGAAGATCAGAGCCAGTCGCACATCGTTCTGTTCGACGAGTTCAACCTCACGCGCCCGGAATACTATCTGTCACGCGTGTTTCACGCCTTGGATGGCGGTAGAGGCACAATTGCTCCGGGCACAAAGATCGCGCCATGCCGAGTGCTCGGGACGATGAACATCGATGATTCTTCGCGCCCGCCCTCGCCGAAGGTGATCGACCGTTGTTTCCTTCTCGAACTTGAACAAGTGCTTTGGGATGCCGAGAGTCCCGTCGGGCTGCCTGACTTTAGTTCGATTCAGCCACTGTCGGGTCTACCGGTCGCGACGGTTGATGGCGCGACTACTGATCCACGGATCGACGCCGTGTTGAAGGCCCTCCACGTTGCCGTTTTCGAGCACGATCTAAGACATGACCTCCTTCCATCCCGACGAGCGCTTTCGGATGTCAGGGCCCTTCTTGGTCTCCATCATCGATTAGATCTCAAAGGCAAGGATCTTCTCAGCCGTGACGACCTGGTCGATCGAGTTCTGGCAAGCCGCGTCCTCGTCAAGTTGTCCGGCGCCTTCGACCAGGTTCAGCCCGCTCTCGACGCTCTGGAGAACGTCGTAGACGGAATGGAAGAACTGCGACGAACCCGCCGTCGCCTCAAGCTGGCACGGCAACAGTCCCGTCTTGGATTCGTGTCTCCATGGCAGTAGGGGGCTCCGCGATCGAAGCCGTACGCGTCATGGGCGAGGACGGCGAGTACGTTCCGTACGCGTGGAAGCCGTCCTCGTGGTACGGTATTCGCGACGATCGTCCGTACCTCGACATTCTGGTCAGGGGATACGCCGCTCAATCGGTTGATAAGACCAAGCTGGAAAAGCTCACCGACCCCGCACCGGAGGGCGCAAGCTGGCAGCGCTGGAATTTCGAGCAGGAGATAGCACGCGACCGCCGCTTTGGCGAAATCTCGCTGCCCCTGAAAGTCCCCGAAGATGCCGTGTTACGATGCTACATCGTTCCGACGGCGTTGCTCGGCTACCGCGACGTCATCGCCATGATCGAGGACATCGAGTCCGAGCTCGGCGTGGACGCCACGTGGGACGTGATCGACCAACGTCCTGATCGATCGTGGAGCCGTAAAGGCAACAGCGGCGGACACATGGCTGTCCAGGAACTCGTCAAGTACGTCGAAGACGAACTGCGCTTCGCGCAGTCGATCCGTCGAGATCCCTTCTCCGAGCTAGGGCCCCGGTCGAGACGCGATGTCCCTCTGCCGGAAAATGCGATCGTCTCCCATTGGGCGGCGAAGAGGCACGACATGCTCCAGCGGTCGGGCGAAGAGGTCGCTGAGGAGCTGCAACTCCTGAAGGACAGAGATGCGAGGCACAATCCGGTCGGTAGGTTGCCGGAGCTTCATAGTGCTATCGAACGGTTGGGCGGGCTATCGCGCGAGATCGCAGAGCTGAAGGGAATGCTGTCCCGTCTCTGCAGAGACGAAGAGCTGCAGACCGGTATATATCCAGGCCCGATATTCCAGCGGGACCATCGTCTACGTCATCTACTACGTGCGTTCGCACCGCGCCTTTCCGAAGCCATTTCGACGGCGGAGTCGTCCAGGTCGCACTATCCTCCCATCTATCTGAATACGTTGTGGGAGCTTTGGGGGGCGGTCTGGCTCGCGAAGGAGTTCAGACGATGGGGCTTCGCCGGCTCTTGCTTCCTCAACCCGGTAGACAAACTGCATTCGTGTTCATGGCGATTGCAGCGGGGCGACGTCGTTCTCGAGCTGGACTATGAAGCTCACCCTACATTCATAGACTACACCGATATTCCTCCCGTTCATCAGCGCGGAATGCCGGTGTTGGAATGGGCAGCCACGAATCAGAAATTCGATCGGAGCCGACCGTACTTGGGGTCGGAAGAGAAAAGTTCTCCGGACTATCTGATCAGGATCACGACGCCGGCGGGGCGGTCTTTGATGGTCGGTGATGCGTGTCTCGCCAGTCCGGAACATCATGCGGTGAAGAAGCCCCAAGAGGCGAAGCCATACACCGTAGAAAACTACAGGCGCACGGTCGGATGGGTTGCGCAAGGCGAGGTGGTTAGATGCCACCCGATGGGTGGCTTCGTCTTGTTTCCTCCGCCCGCAGAGTCTTGGGCTCGCCTCCAGCAGATCCCAGGCGTACGGGATTGCACGCTCCTCTCTCCGAGCCCGCTCGGAGACGAGGCCGCGAGCGAAAGGTTGGCCAACCTGCTGATTGCGATTTCGCCCGACGTCGCGATGCGTCCGACACGAGATTGATTGAGCAGACGCGTGGTATTGATCCACGATATCGATGCTCAAGAATATCCCCAGCGTCTTGAAAGGTCCGACCTCAAGTGGCCATGTCTCAGCAGCCCACGCGCTTCATCGTTCCGTCTGAGGCCGTCGAAGATCCCTTCAGGTTGTGAGGGTTGAGCGGACGTCGCGAAAATCCTTCCAACCTGCGGCCGCTAAAGTTGGAGCGCCGCCGCGCTGGGAGATTTGGAGACGCTCTCTTTTCGGAAACCGCCCCCCGCCTAGGCGAAAAGTATAATCTCCGGTGGTGACGCAACTTTTCCGATAGCGCTTCAATGTAGTAAGCAGACAAGGTTGTCTCCTATCTGGTGACCGGGTATCACGGCTCAGAGATGCTCGAATCGGAAAAAGGATAATTAAAATAAGGGGTTGGGGGCTCATGCCGCGCAGAAATCCGAAGGCTTCGGCTGGCACAGCCGCGCCTTCAAAAGGGAGCAAGCCAAACAAGGTCAAAGGTAACGGAGCCAATCTCGGCTTCGAGGCTCAGCTTTTCCTTGCCGCTGACAAGCTGCGCAAGAACCTTGAGCCGTCCGACTACAAGCACGTCGCGCTCGGCCTGATCTTCCTCAAATACATTTCCAACGCCTTCGAGGCGAAGCATGCCGCACTGCTCGCGGAAGACCCTGCCGCTGCCGAAGACCCGGACGAGTATCTCGCTGAGAACGTATTCTGGGTGCCCAAGGAGGCGCGCTGGTCCCATCTCCAGGACAACGCCAAACAACCGACGATCGGCAAGCTGATCGACGATGCGATGTCGGAGATCGAGAAAGCGAACCCCGGCCTCAAGGGGGTGCTGCCGAAGGACTACAATCGCCCAGCCCTCGACAAGGTCATGCTGGGCGAGTTGATCGACCTCGTGTCGGGCATCGGCATGGGCGAGCCGGACGACAAGGCGAAGGACATTCTTGGCCGCGTCTACGAATACTTTCTCGGCGGCTTCGCCGGCTCAGAGGGCAAGCGGGGCGGCGAGTTCTACACACCCCGCTCGGTGGTGCGGGTGCTTGTCGAAATGCTGGAGCCTTACAAGGGCCGCGTGTACGACCCCTGCTGCGGCTCCGGCGGCATGTTCGTTCAATCGGAAAGGTTCGTCGAGACCCACGGCGGCCGGATCGGCGACATCGCCATCTACGGGCAGGAAAGCAATTATACGACGTGGCGGCTCGCCAAGATGAACCTCGCGGTGCGCGGCATCGACGCCGACATCCGCTGGAACAACGAGGGCAGCTTCCACAAGGACGAACTGAAAGACCTGCGCTTCGACTACATTCTCGCCAATCCACCTTTCAACATTTCGGACTGGGGCGGCGAGCGGCTGCGCGAGGACGCGCGCTGGACCTATGGCGCGCCACCAGTCGGCAACGCCAACTATGCGTGGCTGCAACATATCCTCTGGCACTTAAGCCCGAACGGCACGGCCGGCGTGGTGCTGGCAAACGGCTCAATGTCTTCGGCACAATCCGGCGAGGACGACATCCGCAAGGCGATGGTGGAAGCGGATGTCGTGGATTGCATGATTACGCTGCCGGGTCAGCTCTTCTACTCGACACAAATACCGGCTTGCCTGTGGTTTCTCGCACGTAACAAGAAGGGTGGAGGAAAGCTGCGCGACCGCCGCGGCGAAGTGCTGTTCATCGATGCGCGCAAGTTCGGCACATTGGTGGACCGCACGCGAAAGGAGTTCTCGGACGAGGACGTGGCCAAGATCGCCGGCGCTTATCACGCGTGGCGTGAGGGCAACGGCTACACCGATGTGCCCGGCTTTTGCAAATCAGCGCGCGTAGAGGACGTGCGCGCCCAGAACCATGTGTTGGTGCCAGGTCGTTATGTTGGAGCGGAGGAGGCGGATGTGGAGAGCGCGCCCTTTCCCGAACGCTTCGCCACATTGCAGGCGAAGCTCGAGGCCGAATTTGCTGAAGCAGACAGGCTCACTAACCTAGTCCGTCAACGGCTTAAGAGCGTGGTATAGTGGCGAGAGAGACAACGATCACGGGCGGGCGCGACGCCACCACCGCTGTAATTCCCGGCGATGTCTGTCTTGCCGTCGGTTTGCCGAAGCGACCGCCGCCGCTGGGTTGGTCGTGGCGGCCACTATCATCAATAGCTCGGCTCGAAAGTGGACACACGCCGAGCCGCAAGCATCCTGAATACTGGGGCGGAGACATTCCTTGGATTGGTATCCGAGACGCAACCGGAAATCACGGGCGGATCATTCAAAGAACCAGCGAATATACGAACGCGCTTGGCATCGCTAACTCATCCGCGCGCCTACTTCCAAAGGACACTGTCTGCCTCTCAAGAACCGCGTCCGTCGGATATGTCGTCATGATGGGCCGTCCTATGGCAACCAGCCAAGACTTTGTGAACTGGGTGTGCTCTGACGAATTAAATCCGCACTTTTTGAAGTATGCCCTCCTTTCGGAAACACGCGCCCTGCGAATGTTTGCTGTGGGGAGCGTTCATCCGACCATATATTTTCCCGAGGTAAAGGCATTCCACATCTGCGCGCCGAGCCGACCTGAGCAGGACCGGATCGCTGACGTTCTGTGTGCACTCGACGACAAGATTGAACTGAACCGGCGCATGAATGAGACGCTCGAGGCGATGGCGCGGGCGATCTTCAAGGACTGGTTTGTCGATTTCGGCCCGACGCGTGCGAAGATGGAAGGGCGCGCACCTTACTTGCATTCTGAAATTTGGTCTATCTTCCCCAAGCGCCTCGATCCCGAAGCTCTCCCAGAAGGATGGACTACTTGCCGCTTGTTGGACCTGTGTGAGCTAAAGCGTGGATACGATTTACCAACCGGCAAGAGACAAGAGGGACTGTTTCCGATTGTTTCATCCTCAGGAATATCGGGTACGCACGCACATCCGATGGTTAGTGGCCCCGGCGTTGTTACCGGTCGCTACGGAACCATCGGGGAAGTCTTCTACATCGAAGGCGATTTTTGGCCTTTGAATACCGCCCTTTACGTCAGTGATTTCAAGGGATCTGAACCCCGCTTCATCTACTACCTTCTTTCCGGTCTAGACTTTACTGCATATTCGGACAAGGGGGCCGTGCCAGGTATCAATCGCAATCATCTTCACGAACATAAAGCCATACTCGTTCAGCGTGAGGCTCAAAAACTGTTCATTGAGCTGCTCGACCCAAACTGGAAGCGCCAGCAGCTAAATCGCGATGAGGTAAGAACGCTCACCACAATTCGCGACCTCCTCCTTCCCAAGCTGATGTCCGGCGAAATGCATATCAAGGACGCCGAGAAAGTGCTGGAGGCGGCACTGTGAACGGCATCGCCGAGAGCCACGTCGAGGAAGCCGCTCTCGCGTGGCTGTTTGAGCTTGGCTACAGCACGGCGAATGGTCTCGACATCGGCCCGGACGGCGACAAGCCTGAGCGCGCCAGCTACGGTGAAGTGCTGCTGATCGAACGCCTGCGCGCTGCGATTGCCAAACTCAATCCGACTCTGACCGTCGAGACGCGCGCGGAAGTGCTTGCGAAGATCATGCAGACGGAGACCCCCTCGCTGATCGAGGAAAACCGGCGTCTGCATCGCTACATCGTGGAAGGCGTTCCAGTCGAGGTGCGCCGCACGGATGGCTCCATCGGCGGCGAGCAGGCGCGCCTGATCAACTTCGACGACCCCGACGCGAACGACTGGCTGGCGGTGAACCAGTACACGGTGATCGAGAACAAGGCGAACCGCCGGCCCGACGTGGTGATCTTCGTCAACGGGCTGCCGCTGGGCGTGATCGAACTCAAGAATCCGGGCGATGAAAACGCCACCCTCGACGGGGCGTTCAACCAACTACAAACCTATAAGGGCCAGATCACGTCGCTGTTCCGTACCAATGCCGCGCTGATCGTATCCGACGGAATAGCGGCCCGCATCGGCTCGCTCACCGCCGACCGCGAGCGTTTCATGCCGTGGCGGACGGTAACAGGCGACGAATTGGCGGCCAAAGGCACGCCCGAATTGGAGACTTTGCTCAAGGGCGTGTTCGAGCGCCGTCGCTTTCTAGCACTGATGAAGGATTTTATCGTGTTCGGCGACACGGGGAGCGACGTCGCCAAAATTCTCGCGGGCTATCATCAGTTCCATGCTGTGCGGAAGGCGGTGGACAGCACGCTGTCGGCGACCGCGCAGGACGGCGACCGCAAGGCCGGTGTGATCTGGCACACGCAGGGCTCTGGCAAGAGCCTACTCATGGCGTTCTATGCCGGGCAGATCATCAAGCATCCTGGGATGCAGAACCCGACGCTGGTGGTGCTGACCGACCGCAACGATCTGGACGACCAGTTGTTCGGCACCTTCAGCATGTGCAAGGACTTGCTGCGCCAGACACCGCAGCAGGCAGAGCACCGCGACCACCTGCGCAAGCTGTTGGATCGGCCCTCGGGTGGCGTGATCTTCACCACCTTGCAAAAGTTTGCGCCGGACGAAGGCAAGACCGATTATCCGGCTCTCACGGACCGTCGGAACGTGATCGTCATCGCCGACGAAGCCCATCGCAGCCAGTATGGCTTTCGTGCCAAGGTAAAGAGCAAGACCGGCGAAATCTCCTACGGCTTCGCGAAGTATCTGCGCGATGCGCTGCCCAATGCATCCTTCATTGGCTTCACTGGTACGCCCATCGAGAAGGACGACGTTAACACGCCGGCCGTGTTCGGTGACTACATCGATATTTACGACATCAGTCGCGCGGTCGAGGACGGCGCGACCGTGCCTATCTACTACGAGAGCCGGCTTGCGCGCATCGAACTCGATGCGAACGAGAGGCCGAAGATCGACGCCGAGATCGATGAACTCACCGAAGACGAAGCGGACAGCGAGCAAGACCGGCTCAAGCGAAAATGGGCAAGTGTCGAGGCACTGGTCGGCTCTGACAAGCGGCTCGCGATGGTCGCACAAGACCTTGTGACGCATTTTGAGGAGCGGCTCGCAGCACTTGACGGCAAAGCAATGATCGTCTGTATGAGCCGGCGCATCTGCGTGGCCCTCTATGACGCCATTGTTAAGCTGCGTCCACAATGGCATAGCGACGAAGACGACGGCGGCTCGATCAAGGTCGTGATGACCGGTGCGGCTTCCGACCTGCCAGCTTGGCAGCCCCACATCGGAAAGCGACCGAAGGCGCGGCGCGAATTGATCGCGAAGCGGGCCAAGAACCCGACCGACTCGCTGAAGCTGGTGATCGTGCGCGACATGTGGCTGACCGGCTTCGACGCGCCCTCCATGCACACGATGTACGTGGACAAGCCAATGAAGGGCCACGGACTGATGCAGGCCATCGCCCGCGTTAATCGCGTGTTTCGAGACAAGCCAGCGGGGCTGGTGGTGGACTACATCGGCATCGCGCAGAACCTGAAAAGCGCACTGGGACAATATGCCGGACACGGCGCTGAACAGGTTGGCATCGACGAGGCTGAAGCGGTCCGCGTGCTCATAGAGAAATACGAGATTGTGCGCGCCATGTTCCGCCCCGACATTAAGGGCGGGTTCGACTACCGGCCGGCGCTGAACGCGACCGCTACACCGCAGGCGCGGCTTGCCATCATGGCCGGCGCGATCGACTGGTTATTGACGCTCCAGCAGGCCGACGCCGCCAAGGAGACGACTGAAGACGCCAAAAAGCGCGCCCATCGGCGCTATGCCGATGCCGTAGTGGCTCTCTCTAAAGCGTTCGCGCTGGCTGCGGCGAGCGATGAAGCTCAGGCGATCCGAGACGAAGTCGGTTTCTTTCAGGCGATCCGCGCGGCACTGATCAAGAGCGTACCGGGCGATGGAAAGAAGAGTGCCGCGGAGCGCGAACTGGCGATCCAACAGATCGTGAGCCGTGCGGTCGTATCCACCGAGATCGTGGACATCATGAAGGCGGCGGGATTGGAGAGTCCTGACATATCGATCCTGTCGGACGACTTCCTTGCTGAGGTGCGCGATAGCGACAAAAAGAACCTTGCGGTCGAGGCGCTTAAGAAGCTCATCAACGGCGAGGTGCGCTCGCAGGGCAAGCGCAATGTGACGCAGTCGAAAGCGTTCTCTGAAAGGCTGGAGGCGGCGATCTTGCGTTATCACAACAACGCGTTGACGACCGCGCAGGTGCTCGAAGAACTGATTCAGCTTGCCAAGGACATCCGTGCGGCCCGCGCCCGGGGCGAGGAGACCGGTCTCTCAGAGGAAGAAATCGCATTCTATGACGCGCTGGCCGAGAGCGAAAGCGCGCGTCAGGTCATGGGTGAACCCGCATTGCGAGTGATTGCGCACGAACTCGTTGCGAGCATCAGGAAGAACGTCACCGTTGACTGGATGCATCGAGATGCGGCCCGCGCCCGCATCCGGGTCTTGGTGAAGCGCCTTCTTCGCAAGTATGGTTATCCGCCTGACTTGCAGGACGCAGCGGTGCAGAGAGTGTTGCAACAGGCCGAAGCGCTGTCAGCGGATTGGGCGGCATGAGTGCAGGTGTATCCTCAAGAGGTCCTTTGTAAAGTTGTGCTGTTTCAAACAATCTAAGGCTGTACGTTAGGTAATGGATTCGGCCATGCTGGAGCCAAGCCATTGGTCAGGACAGTAGTGAATGACTGGGATTGAGGAAAATGTCAGGACTTTTAAATTCTTGCGAAACGGCGAAGCCGACCCAACCGATATGGACTGGGACAAGGGTGTAGAAGCCGCCCGTCAAGCAATCTCTGAGGCATTGAATGCAAAGAACATCGCCTTTCTGCTTGGTGCCGGATGTTCGTCGTTGATCAGAGACGGCGCCGAAGTTGGTATTGCCACAATGGCGCCATTAGCGAAGGAGTTTTGCGTAGAGACGTTCTCGGCAGTAATGCCCGGTATTCCGACCGCAGAGCGAGGCAATGACGATGCACAAGCCGATGATTTTGCAGAAACACCAAACGATGAGCGAGCGCAGTATATCAGGGGCGAGGACGGCGCTGAGATAGTACTTACGCCAACGGTAGCCATTGAACTAAAGCCTGAGTCGGATGCGCCTGCGCCTTGGCGATTGACATTAGCCGAGTACGATTGCTTGACATCGCTCGGTATCGACCTTGAGAGCGGATACAATCGCAACCTTGAGCGCCTAATGGAGGTTCTCTTCAGCCAGCGCTTCGTGCTGCGCAAGAGCGAAGATTCCTCTCACTGGCCCCAACTCAATCTCGTAAACAGCGTCATCGAAAAGGTGCAAGCCTTCTTATGGTGCCGACTAACCGAGGGCGCTTTTAACAAAGGCAGCACAGATGTTCGTGATCTCTACGAGCGGTTCTACAAGAAGCTCGTTCTACGCGACCGGTCGCTGCCGAGACCTTGGGTCTTCACCACGAATTATGATGTATTCAACGAAACCGCTATGGATCGGCTTGGCGTTCCTTACGCCAATGGATTCACAGGTGTAATCGAGCGTCGATTTAATCCTGCGAGCTTTCGTTATACGCTCGCAGAGCAGCTAGATGTCGGAAACCGAAAATGGGCGGCCGTGGATGCCTTTGTCTACCTCTGCAAGCTCCATGGCTCGGTAACTTGGACGGAAGACAGCCACGGATTGTTTCCGATCCGCGAAGTCTGGCCGCAGAACGATCCCAAGCGGATGTTGATCTATCCCACGCCCGCCAAGCAAAATGCGTCCCTTGCTTCACCCTATGCCGATCTGTTCCGTGAATTTCAGTCGCGCATTGTGCGTGAACAGAACGTGTTGATAACGATCGGCTACGCCTTTGGCGACGAGCACATAAATAACATCATCTATCAAGGGCTCACGATTCCAACATTTCGATTGATCATTTTCGCGGCGCCTGAAACCGAGGGAGAGATTGCCAAACTTCGCCTTCTCCGCGATCCTAGAATTTGGATCATCGGCGGCGACGGACCGACGGAGGGCTCGCGCGCACATTATTTCGACACCGTGGTCGAATTTTTCATGCCTCAGCGCCCCAGCGACCGCATTGATGAGGCGGTTCGCAAAGTAATGATCGAGATGGTACCACAATCGCGAGAATGGGACGAATGAGTAACGACGATCGCAAGCGAGCGATTGGTAAGCTGGTGTCTATCGCCGCCGACCGCTTTGTCGTTGAGATGCATACTGGCACAGACAACTTTACAGTCGTCGGATTCGACGATGTCCATTATGTAGCGAGGCTCGGCTCGTTCCTTATGATTGCGGCCCAGTCCGAGTATGTAGTGGTGGAGGTCATTGGCCTACGTGAACGGGACGCAGTCCGACCAGAGGAGCGGCGGGACTTCGATCGTGCGGCGTCATCGAAATTCTTGGACGTGGTCCCTGTTGGTATGCTTTCGGCACGAGGCGGCACATTCCGTTTCGGAGTGTCAGTCTTTCCATCCCTCTATGCCGACGTGCTCTACGCACTGGATGACGAATTGGATTGTATCTTTGAAACACAATCTCTCATCGAACCCTCGGTTGGCCTGAACGGCGCTGCTTGTACTCCTGCCGGTGCCAGCCGGTACCGGGTCCTTTCGATCGGAAACTCAGTGATCTTCGAGGATTACGAAGTCAAGGTTCGTATCGACGAGTTTTTCGGCGGCCACGTCGCGATTCTTGGAAATACCGGAAGTGGCAAGTCCTGCACTGTGGCATCAATCCTTCAGTCGCTATTTGGCAAGCCGGACGAACACCACGCACGTGGCGCGACCTTTGTCGTCTTCGACGTTAATGGCGAATACCACCCCGCTCTCGAACCGTTGGCAAGCGCAGGACGAATCGGGGTTCAGCGCGTCATACTCAACGGCACTAGGACGGGCTTCCGACTTCCTCACTGGTTTTTGGAAATGGCCGAATGGGAACTTCTGCTTCAAGCGAGCGAAAAGACGCAACTTCCGGTTCTGAGAATGGCCCTTGGCTTAACCAGCCTTTTTCGCGACGACTCTCCAGCGATCCTTGATGTCAAAGAGCATTTCATTGCAACCTGCGTTGTGGAGTGCTTCCGGGGAGCAGATGGCGATTCTCCCGTCGCTAAATTTCAGCGTGTTGTGTCCCTGTTTCAAAAATATCCGACGGCCAACCTAAACATGAATCTCCTGAATCGATTTAATCCCAACCTTCAATATGGCAATTTCGCCGGCCCAAACAGCCAGGAGGAGTTTCTAAGTCAGGTTCGTGTCAGGGTTCGCGAAGACGTGCATCTGCCGTCATACGACCATACCCCCTTCGCTTTCGATGATCTGGAAGAGTGCTTGGATTTTGCAATCTTATACGAAGA
>JAEYRD010000188.1 GCA_023435725.1 Pseudomonadota bacterium
TCAGAAATCGCCACTTCTGAAGGTAATTCCGCTCAATCGTCCGGTCGAAGCTGTTGTCGCGCATCGAAATTCTCCCTGCTCAGGATGAATTCGATCAGCGAATTAGTGAACTTGCACAGCAATGACGGGCCTCACTACCGCCAGTGCAGCAGCCGCGTCTCCAGCCAGCCGATCACCTTCCCCACCGCAAGCCCGAACACCGACAGGATCACCACGCCCGCGAGCAGCTGATCCGTCTGCATCAAATTGCCCGCCTGCAGCACGAACGCGCCGATACCGTACTGCGCGCCGATCATCTCGGCGCTGACGACGAGCAAGAGCGCGACCGAGGCCGTGATGCGGAATCCGGCGAGGATCGCGGGCAATGCGCCCGGCCAGATCACCTTGCGCACGATGGTGGCGAAGGGAACGTTGAAACTCTGTGCCATGCGGATGAGGTTGCGCGGCACCGCATCGACGCCGCTATAGACCGAGATTGCGGTCGAGAAGAACACACCTAGCGCAATGGTCGCGATCTTCGGCTCTTCGCCGATGCCGAGCCAGAGGATCAACAGCGGCAGCAGCGCGATCTTCGGGATCGGAAACAGCGCGGAGATGAAGGTAATGCCGACGCTGCGTGCGAGCCGCGACAGGCCAATGGCAAAGCCGACGGCGACACCGGCCGCCGTTCCCAGCAACCAGCCGACGCCGATGCGCAGCAGGGAAGCGGACAGGTGCTGCCAGAGTGCGCCTGACATCGCAAGCTCGTAGATCGCCCAGGCGATCGCCGACGGCGCTGGCAGGAACAGCGGATTGACCAGGCCGGTGCTGCCGGCCGCCTGCCAGATCGCGATTACGAGGGCGAGCGCGATCCAACCGCCGAAGCGGCTGCCGGCCGGCACAAAGCCCGCGCCGCGAAAGCGGACGCGACGGGTCGCCTCGCCCTTTGCAGGTGTTTCCGCCGCCGGCGCGCGATCAAGCATGTTGGACCTCGCGCTCGGCATCGATCGCCTCGTTGCGGATCAGTGACCAGATCTGGTTCTGCAGCGCTAGCAGCTTCTCACGCGCTGCCGGTTCGCCGCGCGCCGCACGGGTCATCGGCACGATCACGACTTCGCGAATACGCCCCGGCCGGCGCGACAGCACCACGATGCGGTCGGCCAGGCGCGCGGCCTCCTCGAGATTGTGAGTGACATAGACCGCGCCCATGCCGCCGTCCGCGAGCAGGCGGACAAAATCCTCCATCAGGAGCTCGCGGGTCTGCGAATCCAGCGCCGAGAGCGGCTCGTCCATCAGGAGAATGGCCGGCTTGACCGCGAGCGCGCGCGAAATGCCGACGCGCTGGCGCATGCCGCCGGAGAGCTGCTTTGGATAGGTCTTGCGGAAATCGGTCAGGCCCGTGCGGCGCAGGGCATCGTCGACCAGCGCGCGGCGCTGCGTAGCCGAGAGCTGGGTGTGCAGCAGCGGGAATTCAACGTTCTCCTCCACCGTGGCCCAGGGCAGCAGCGCAAAATCCTGAAACACGAAGGTCAGCGGATTGAGACTGTCCGCCGGCGGAGCGCCGCGCAGTTCGGGCGCACCGGACGTCGGCTGCAACAGTCCGCCGAGGATCGATAGCAGCGTGCTCTTGCCGCAGCCCGACGGACCCACGATCGCCACCACCTCGCCGGCGCCGACGGTGAACGAGACGTCGTCGAGCACGGCAAGATCGCCGAAGCGATGGCTGATATGGTTGGCGATCAGGTCCACGGGCTCATCTCTCAATCCGCCTTCACATAATCCTTGGCGATGATCGCATTGGCATCAAAGCCCTTGTCGGCAAAGCCCTGCTCCTGGAGCCATTTGATCTGGTTGTCGACGTTCTTGACGTCGAGCTTGCCCTCGGGATCGATATAGGCGCAATTGCCGACCACCTGCTCGACCGGCAGGTTGGTGTACTTTGCGATGATCTCCAGCAGCGGTCTTGTCTGCTCGTTGATCGGCGCGACGCCGTCCTTCATCGCCGCGAGGATGACGTCGTGATATTCGCGATCGGCCTTGCCAAGCGCGCCGAGCAGCTTCGTCACCAGCGCCTTGTTGGTCAGCGTCTTCGGCGAGGCGAACACCGCACCTAATTGCCAAGGCGTCTCGTCGCCGACCCAGCCGAGGAATTTCGCGCCGCCCTCGTCCATCAGCTTGCGCGCGGTGGATACGGGAAGCAGCGCCGCATCGACGGTCTCGCCCTTCAGCGCAGCGGCCGCGTTCGACAGCGATTGCAGCGGCACGATCTTCACGTCCGCGAGCTTGAAGCCGTATTTGTCGGCGAGCAGGCCCAGCGAATAGTGAAAGGAGGAGCCGACCTGCGTAACCGCGACGCGCTTGCCCGCGAGATCCTTCGGCGTCTTCAGCCCGGCGGCATAGGCATTGTTGCTGGCGAAATAGCCTATAAGCGGATAGCCGGCCTTCTCGCGGCTCATGCCGCCGATCACCTTCAGCACGCCCTTGCCGGCGAGATTGTAGAGGCCCGCCGTGAACGCGGTGACGCCGAAATCGACGTCGCCCGAAGTGGTCGCAACCGCGATCGGCTGCGCCGCGTCGAAGAACTTCAGCTCGACGTCGAGGCCGGCCTCGCGAAAGTATCCCTTGTCCTGTGCGATGAAGACGGGCGCGGAGGACGACAGGCGAAGCACGCCGATCCTGGCCTTCAGCGCGTCCTCGGCCTTCGCCGTGCCCATCGCCATGATCGCCACCAGGCCCGCAAGTGCGAGCCGCGCAATCCCGATCATCCCGTCTCCTCCGTCGTATTTCTCTCGGTCGTTCTCTTGCAGTCCGTTACAGGCCCTCGGGCACGGGCTGATCCCGCCCGATGAAGGCGCCCTGTTGTTTCAACGTTTCCTGCAATTTTTCAACCGGGATGTCACGCGGGATCCGGTTTCCGGACAGCGCCAGCACTGCTGCGGAACCGGCCGCCTCCCCCATCACGAAGCAGGCGCCGGAGACCCGCGCCGCCGACTGTCCCTCATGGGTCATCGAGGCGCAGCGGCCGGCGACGAGGAGATTGTCGACGCCCTCGGGCAACAGCATCCGGTAAGGCAACTCGTTATAGCCGCGCGATTCCGGAATCGGCGGGAAGGTGAAGACGACATCGCCGGGAACATGGGCCTCAATCGGCCAGCCATTGACGCCGATCGAGTCGTCGAACGAGGCACAGCCGAGCACGTCCTCGCCGCTGAGCTGGTAGCCGCCCTTGATGCGGCGGGTCTCGCGAATGCCGAGTTGCGGCGGCAGGTCGACGATATAGGACTTCTCGAAACCCGGCACGGTGCGCAGGAATTCGAACGCAGCCAGCGCCTGCTTGCGGCCCTCGATTTCGCCGCGGGTGAGGTCGTCGGGCTCGATGCCGTTGATGGCATGTCCGTCCTCGCGCGCGACTTGCGTGAAATTCACGCGCCATTCGATGCCGGACTTTTGCGGCCGCACGATCGCGCTCTTGCGCGGGAATTTGTGCGTGCCGGCGGCGATGGCCTTTTCCATCAATTGCGGGATCGTGCGCGAGGCATCGCCCGCCTTCTCGGGATCGATGCCGTTGAGACGGAGCATCATCGAGGGGTACATCGGATGACCGTGTTCATCGCCGAGCTCGAATGGCGCACCGGCCCAGACCGCGAGGTCGCCGTCGCCGGAGCAGTCGATGAATATCTCGGCGCGCACAGCCTGCCGGCCGGCCTTGGTCTCGACCATCAGCGCGTCGATGCGGCGGTCGTCGCCCATCACGACGCCGGCGCCGAGCGCGTGGAAGAGGATGTGCACCTTGTGGCTTGCGAGAAGCTCGTCAGCCGCGATCTTGTAGGCTGCGGTGTCGTAGGCCTGCGCAAAGACCTTGCCGAGGATCAGGTGCGGCGCGTTCAGGCCGTTGAGCAGATTAATCCGCGCCAGCAGCTCGGACGCCATGCCCTGCACCAGCCGGACTGCCTCGCCATAGACATTGCCATGCAGACCGCAGAAATTGGTGACGCCGGCAGCGGTACCCATGCCGCCAAGAAAACCGTAGCGCTCGATCAGCAGCGTCCGTCGCCCGGCGCGCGCGGCCGAGGCGGCAGCAACGATGCCGGCCGGCCCGCCACCGAGGACGACGACTTCATATTCGCCATAGAGCGGCACCTTTCGTGCCGGTTCTTCGATCGTCGTGGCCCGCATGGCGCGTCCGCTCCCAAAATCCTTTGCTTGGAGCGGACTATGAATTAACGCAAGCCGGGCTACAATCTACCAAAATACGCGATCAGCTTTCACGAATCGCGAAAGATCGAGATGGACATTCTGGTAAACCTTCAGGCGTTTCTCGCCACCGCGGATGCGGCCGGCTTCTCCGCCGCCGCACGAAAGCTCGGCGTCTCGACCTCGGTCGTCGCAAAACGCGTGACGCAATTGGAGGCGCGGATCGGAACGCGACTGTTTCACCGCTCCACCCGGCAATTGCGGCTCACCGAGGCCGGGCAACGCTACGTGCATCGCGCGCGCGGCGTCGTGACAGATGCCACCGACCTGCTCTCGCGCATGGGCGAGAAGGGCCACGATCTCGTCGATCACCTCCGCATCAAGGCGCCGACCTCGCTGACGGTGGCGCACCTTGCCGACGCCTTCAGCGCGTTTCAGACGCAGAACCCGCGGCTGAAGCTCGAGATCGTGCTGATCGATCGTCCCGTCGATCCTGTCGCCGAAGGGTTTGACATCGCCATCGGCGCCTTCCCGCATTCGTTCGGCGGCGTGGTCGACGTGCCGCTGTGCCCGCTGAAGCGGTTGCTCTGCGCTTCACCAACCTATTTGAAGAAGCACGGAACACCAAAGCACCCGCGCGATCTCGTCGATCATCGCTGCCTCAGCTTTCTGCCGACCGGCCCCGAATGGATCTTCGACGGACCGCGCGGCCGCATCAACATCCAGGTCAGCCCGCTGCTCTCCTCCAACGAGGGGCATGTGCTGGCGCGTAGCGCGATCGCCGGCAACGGCATCGCCCTGCTGTCGCACTATCTGGTTGCCGATGCGTTGCGCGACGGGACGCTCAAGCCGGTGCTGCGCGATTTCCCAATTCCCGAGCTGTGGATCAAAGCTGCGATCCCCGAGCGGCGACGGAATGCAGCCGCGGTGCAGGCATTGCTCAATCTGCTTAAGACGTCACTTGCGCCGTCGCTGTGATCCTTGTCGCGTCATCGCTGCAGCAGATGCGGCAGGACGACGACGCGGTCTATCGCAGCATCAGCAACATCTGCCGCGGCTGCTGAGCGGCTAAAGCGCGACGAGATTGGGATGAATCGTCATCGCGCTTTAGGTTATTGTTTGAGCATGATCTTTTCGGAAAACCGCTTCACACTTTTCCGGATCATGCTTTAGCGCTCAGCCTTTCCCGCCGCCCCAATTCGCAGCCCGCTTCTCGGCGAACGACGCCAGCCCTTCCGCCGCCTCCGCGCTCTGGCGCTTGACCGAATGCAGGTGCACGAGCCGCGTGTAAGCCGCATCATCAACCGCCATCCCACCGAACGAGCTTTCCAGTGCAAGCCGCTTGGTCTCGGCCATCGCGTCCGGTCCGTTGGCAAGCAGTTGCTCGACCACCTTGGCGCCCGCGGCCTCCAGTTCGGCGAGCGGCACCACGTCATGGACGAGGCCGATGCGACGAGCGTCCTCGGCACCGAAGCGTTCACCTGTCAGCGCGTAGCGGCGCACCTGGCGCACGCCGATGGCATCGCAAAGCTGCGGGATGATGATGGCGGCGGTCAGGCCCCAGCGCACTTCGGTGATGGAGAACAGGGCGTTGTCCGCCGCGATCACGACGTCGCAGGCAGCGATCACGCCGGTGCCGCCGCCAAAACAGCCGCCCTGCACCAGCGCGACCGTCGGGATCGGCAATGTGTTGAGCCGCTGCACGGCCTCGAAGGTCGCCCGCGACGCCGCCTCGTTTGCCTCAACTGACTGCGGCCGCACGCCGTTGATCCATTTGAGGTCGGCGCCGGCCTGGAAATGCTTGCCATTGCCCCGGAGCACGACGACGCGAAGGTTGGGCTTCTTGCCGAGATCGTCGATGGCCGCCAGCACGCCCACGATCAGCGCGCCGTCATAGGCGTTGTTGACCTCCGGCCGGTTCAGGGTGACGGTCGCGACCCCGCGCGCGTCAAGGGTCCACAGGACGGGGCTGGCGGTCATCGGCGTTCCTCCGGTCAGTTTGATTTGCCGCGCACTATGGCCGATCCCGCGCGCCCCGATCCATATCTTTCCGGCGTGGGGCGGTCGCGCCCATCGCATGGCGGCTTGTGTCATGCTGGCATCGGGCGGCAGCCAAGGGATAAGAGACGGGACATCACATGCGCATCTGCATTTTCGGCGCGGGCGCCGTCGGCAGCCACATTGCAGTACGGCTGGCGCGCGCCGGCCATGAGGTCTCGTGCGTGATGCGGGGAGCGCATCTGGAGGCGGTCCGCGCGGGTGGCCTCAGGCTGCGCGTCGGCGATTCCGAGGTCTCAGCCAAGGTAAACGCCTCGGGCGATCCGGCCCAGCTCGGCCCGCAGGACGTCGTAATCAGCACGCTGAAGGCCACCGCGCTTCCGGGCCTGGTCTCCAGCATCAAGCCGCTGCTCCAGGACGACACCGCGATCGTGTTCGCACAGAACGGCATTCCCTGGTGGTACGGCATCGGCCTGCCGCCGCGGCACCCCACCCCGCCCGACATTTCCTTCCTCGACCCCGGCGGGCGCTTGCGCGCCTGCATCCCGAAGGAGCGAATCATCGGCGGCGTCATTTTCTCCTCCAACGAGGTCATCGCGCCGGGCGTCGTGCAAAACCTGACGCCGGACCGCAACCGCCTGCTGATCGGCGAATGCGACGACCGCAATTGCGAGCGCATCACGAAGCTGCGCGGGGTTCTGAACGACGCACGGCTGGAATCGCCGCCGGTGGCCGAGATCCGCGAGGCGATCTGGTCGAAGCTGTTGACCAACATGTCGCTGTCGGTGCTGTGCCTGCTGACCGGCCAGACCGCGCGCGGCGTGCGCGACGACCCCGCCTTTGCCGAGGTCATTCCGCGCATGCTGAACGAGGCCAACGATATCGCGCAGCACTTCATCCCCGAGGTCAAGCGCGTCACACGCAGCGGCCCCGCGCCCAATCACAAGCCGTCGCTGCTGCAGGATTACGAGCTCGGCCGCACCATGGAGATCGACGTGCTGGTGAAGGCGCCGGCGGCTTTCGCGCGCACTGCCGGCCTGTCTACGCCGACGCTCGACCTGATCGCCGCACTGGCGATCCAGAAGGCGCGCGACAAGGGGCTTTATGCCGCTTGAGTTTCAGGCGAGTTTATCGATCCAGGCGGTGAGCGCGTCGAGCACCTCTGTCAGCGCTTCTTCGTTGGTGCGACCGGACCTTTTTAGCACCGCGAAGGAATGATCGCCGCCTTCGACCTCATGCAGCGTCGCCTTCGGGCCGAGCGCCTCGATGACGGGCTTGAGATGGCCGAGATCGGCAAGCCCGTCGCGCGTGCCTTGCAGAAACAGCATGGGGATCGCGATGCTGGCGAGGTGCTCGGCGCGCTCGGTCGACGGCTTCTTGTCGGCATGCAGGGGAAAGCCGAGGAAGGCGAGCCCGTTCACACCCGGCAACGGCGCCTTTGACTGCGCCTGCGATGTCATGCGCCCGCCAAATGACTTTCCACCGGCGACAAGCTTCAGTCCTGGGCACAGCCGTGCTGCTTCCGCGACCGCTGCACGGATGGCGGCGTGCGCGACCGCCGGCTGGTCGGGACGGCGCTGCTTGTTCTCCATATAGGGAAAATTGTACCGGAGCGTGGCAATGCCGCGGTCTGCAAGGCCCGCCGCGACCTTGTCCATGAACGAATGTCGCATGTCGGCCCCTGCGCCATGCGCCAGAACGTAGCAGGCGCGCGCATTGTCCGGCTGCGTCAGGATCGCCGAGACCGTGCCGATACGTTCGATGTCGAGCTTGAGCTCTTGAGTTTTGACAGCCAAAATCGGACATCCCATCAGATGCGACTCCGGCCGCTTTGGTAGCGTTGCCGGCGCAGCCTGAAAACACAATAATTGCCGCGGCCGACTAGCCTACCAAGCCGGCCAGCCGCACCAACCGAGGTACCCATGTCCTACCGCTCCTCCTGGATGACCGAAGAGCTCGACGTTTTCCGCGACCAGTTCCGGAAATATCTTGCCAAAGACCTGGCGCCGCACGCCGAGAAATGGCGCGAGCAGAAGATGGTCGACCGATTCGCCTGGCGCGGGCTCGGCGAGATGGGCGCGCTGCTGGCAAGCGTGCCGGAAGAATATGGCGGGCTGGGCGCGACCTTTGCCTATGATGCCGCCGTGCTGGACGATCTCGAAAGCACGGTTCCGGAGCTGACGACCGGCGTCTCCGTGCATAGCGCCATCGTCGCGCATTACATCCTCAATTACGGCTCGGAGGAGCAGAAGAAGCGCTGGCTGCCGAAGATGGCCTCGGGCGAGATGGTCGGTGCCATCGCCATGACCGAGCCCGGCACCGGCTCGGACCTGCAGAGCGTCAAGACCACCGCGAAAAAGCAGGGCAATTCCTACGTCATCAACGGCCAGAAGACCTTCATCACCAACGGCCAGGCCGCCGATCTCGTCGTCGTGGTCGCACGCACCGGCGACGTCGGCGCCAAGGGCATCTCGCTGATCGTGGTCGAGACCGCGGGCGCGGACGGTTACAAGCGCGGGCGCAATCTCGACAAGATCGGCCTGCACGCCTCCGACACGTCAGAGCTTTTCTTCGACAATGTCACGGTGCCGCCGGAAAACCTGCTCGGCAAGGAGGAAGGCCAGGGCTTTGTCCAGCTGATGCAGCAATTGCCGCAGGAGCGCCTCGCGCTCGCGGTCGGTGCCGTCGCCTCGATGGAGCGCGCGGTGAAGCTCACCACCGACTACACCAAGGAGCGGAAGGCGTTCGGCAAGCCGTTGATGGACTTCCAGAACACAGCCTTCAGGCTTGCCGAGCGCAAGACCGAAGCCATGATCGCGCGCGTCTTCGTCGACTGGTGCGTCGAGCGCCTGGTCGCCAAGGACCTCGACACCGTCACCGCGTCGATGGCGAAATACTGGTGCTCGGAGAAGCAGGTCGAGACCGCCGACGAATGCCTCCAGCTGTTCGGCGGCTACGGCTACATGCAGGAATACCCGATCTCGCGCATCTTCATCGATTCCCGCATCCAGAAGATCTATGGCGGTACCAACGAGATCATGAAGCTGTTGATCGCGCGGTCGCTGTAGACCTCCGCGCCGATCAGGTCGGGTGCCACCAGCGCCCGCCGATGACGACGCCTTCGGATGCGATTTTGCGATCGCCCATCAGGTGCTCGCCGACCACATCGACGTAGTCGAACTGGCCTTCTCTGACCGAGATCAGCGTGGCGTCGCCGACGCTGCCGGGCTTGAGACTGCCGAGCTCGGGGCGCCGCAACGTCATCGCCGCGTTCACCGTGGATGCGGCGATGACGTCGGGCAGCGACATGCCCATGCACAGGAACTTCGACATGGTCGTGACCTGGTCGAAGGCTGGGCCGTCGATGCACAGCATGTGGATGTCGGACGAGATCGTATCCGGATAGAAGCCGTTGGCGAGCATGGCGCGCGCGGTCTTGAACGCGAACGAGCCCTTGCCGTGGCCGATGTCGAACAGCACGCCGCGCTCGCGCGCATCCAGCACCGCCTTCTTCACTGTGCCCTGCGCGGTCGCCGGCGTGTTGGGGAAGGGCCGGAACGCATGGGTCAGCACGTCGCCGGGCCGGAGGCGCGCCAGCACCTCCTCATAGCTCGGCGGCGGATGGTCGATATGCGCCATCAGGGGCATGCCGACCTCGTCGGCAACCTGCAGCGCAATATCGAGTGGCACCGCCCCCGAGGTGCCCGAGGAGTGCAGCCCCACGCGCACCTTGATGCCGACGATGAGGTCGCGGTTGGCATCCGCCACCTTGGCCGCATCGATCGGATTCATCAGCCGCAGCTCCTCGCTCTCGCCCACCATGATCCGGTGCGAGAAGCCGAAGATCCCGGCATGCGAGACGTGCAAGTAGGCGAGGATGCGGACCTGGCTCGGCTCGATCACATGCTTGCGGAAGCCCGCGAAATTGCCGGGCCCCGCGCTGCCGGTGTCCACCGCCGTGGTGACGCCGGAAAGGCGGCAAAATTCCTCGGCATCGATGCCGAGCGAGGTGCCGCCCCAATAGACATGGGTGTGAAGATCGATCAGCCCCGGCGTCACGATGTAGCGCGAGACGTCGCGCACCTCCGTACCCGGATCCGCCTTGAGCCCGCTGCCGACCGCAGCGACCTTGCCGCCGGCGAAGGCGACATCCGTCACGGCGTCGAGCTTCTGTGAGGGGTCAATGACCCGTCCGCCGCGCAGGATCAAATCGAAAGGCATCATGGTCTCCGGATATGGCAGTGAGGCGAGATGGTTTGCGGGTGAGCCGAGCAAGGAGGGAGACGGGCTTCTAGCAAGTCTTGCGCCGGAGGGCCTGCAAATTGCGGCCGCTGCCCATGACAAAATGGCGACCCCGGAAATTTTCGGTTTCCGACTTATGGGGTGGAAGGCCGCTTTCTTCCCGGGAGGGCCGACGCGGGCTAGGCGAAGCGAACGGTGGCAAGACGCATCAGCGATTTGCGGACACCGGCGCCATAGGCCGGATCGGCCTTCGTGCAGTTCGCGATGTGCCGCTCCTGGATGTGGACCGCAGCACCGCCGACGGCACGTGCCGTATTGTCGAACAGAATCTGTCGCTGGGCCGCGCTCATCTTGCGAAACAAGTCGCCGGGCTGTTGGTAGTGGTCGTCGTCAACGCGGTGATCCCAATGTGCGGCCGCGCCGTCGATCTCGAGCGGCGGCTCGTTGAGATCGGGCTGGTCGGTCCATTCGGCGTGGCTGTTCGGAAAATAGGTCGGTGTCCGTCCCAGATTGCCGTCCGTCCGCATCGCGCCGTCGCGATGGTAGCTGTGATACGGGCATTTCGGGGCATTCACCGGAATCAGATGGTGGTTGACGCCGAGACGATAGCGCGCCGCGTCGCCGTAGGAGAACAGTCGGGCCTGCAACATCTTATCGGGCGAGAAGCCGATGCCCGGAACGACATGAGCCGGTGAGAAGGATGCCTGCTCGACCTCGGCGAAGACGTTTTCCGGATTGCGGTTCAACTCGACAGTGCCGACCTCGATCAGCGGAAAGTCCGCCTTCGGCCAGACCTTGGTCAGATCGAACGGATTGAAGGGAAACGCCCGGGCCTCATCATCGGTCATGATCTGCACGAACAGGGTCCAGCGCGGGAAATCGCCACGCTCGATGCTGCCGAACAGGTCGCGTTGATGCGACTCGCGGTCCTTGCCGACGAGCGTCTCGGCCTCGGCATCCGTCAGGTTCACGATCCCCTGCTGGGTGCGGAAGTGAAACTTCACCCAGGTCCGTTCATTGGCCGCGTTGACGAAACTGTAGGTGTGGCTGCCGAAGCCGTGCATGTGACGATAGCTTTTGGGAATGCCACGCTCGCTCATGACGATGGTGACCTGGTGCAGCGCCTCCGGCAACAGCGTCCAGAAATCCCAATTGTTGTCGGCGCTGCGCATCCCTGTGCGCGGGTCACGCTTGATCGCATGATTGAGATCGGGGAAGCGCAGGGGATCTCGGAAGAAGAACACGGGGGTGTTGTTGCCCACCATGTCCCAATTGCCTTCCTCGGTGTAGAGCTTCAGCGCAAAGCCGCGGATGTCGCGCTCGGCGTCGGCCGCGCCGCGCTCGCCGGCGACGGTCGAGAACCGCGCGAACATCGGCGTCTGCTTGCCGACTTCCGAGAATATCTTCGCCCTGGTGTAGCACGTGATGTCATGCGTCACGGTGAAGGTACCAAAGGCGCCGGAACCCTTGGCGTGCATGCGCCGCTCGGGAATTACCTCGCGATCGAAGTGAGCCAGCTTCTCGATCAGCCAGATGTCCTGGAGAAGCGCAGGGCCCCGGCGGCCTGCGGTCATGATGTTGAGGTTGTCGTTGACGGGAGCACCGGTCACGTGCGTGAGGTAGGGTGGTTTGTCACTCATATGTTGATTCCTGATCCGTGATTTGGGGAAAGGCGGTCGGGCCGCGTTGCAGCGCCGAAAGGTCGCTCAGCCGTGCCAATGCGAGCCGCGGATGACGCTGCAGAAATTGCCGCGATGGAAATGCGGCTCCTTGTCGGCGATGACGTCGGCCTTGACGTTGCCGAAGGTCGTGCCGGGCCTGTGCTTGATGCCGTCGTAGAACGCCTGGATGATGCCTTCCTTGAAATGCGGCGTGCGCGGAAACGCCTTCACCACCGCCTCGCGTTCCGCGTCGGAATAGTCCTTGTAGGTCAGCCCGAGAACGTCCATCTCGACGCCGGCCGTCACCAGGGCGACGACGGGATGCATATGCTGCGGCACGCCGGGGGTGGTGTGCAGCGCGATCGCGGTCCAGACCGTATAGGCGTCGGCTTCGGGAATGCCGTGGCTGCGCAGGAAGTCGCGCGCGGCGTGCGCGCCATCGACTTCGAACCGTTCGTGCTTGCTGCCATGGCCCGGCATCAGGCCGATGTCGTGAAACATGGCGCCGGCGTAGAGCAGCTCACGATCGAATGTCAGCCCGCGGCGAATGCCGGCCAGCGCACCGAAATGATAGACCCGGCTGGAATGATTGAAGAGCAGGTCCGTCTCGGTATCGCGGATGTAATCGGTGATGGCGCGCGCCAGCTTGCTGTCGGGAATGGCGACAGCTTCAGCAATCTCTTGCATGATGGTCTCCTGAATATCTCCGGTAGCCGCCAAGCTAGATCCGGGCTATTCTGTCCTCAATTGACGTAATACGTCATAAACGGACAAATGCCGACCGAGGCGGACATGGGCCCGAAACCGAGGACTGTCGTGATCGTTGCGCTGCCCGGGGTGCAGCTTCTCGACGTCGCCGGCCCCCTCGACGTGTTCGCCGAAGCGAACTTGCAGGCTGGCCATCAGGCCTATGTGCTTTTCGTGGCGGGGGCGGAGCCGGGTCCGATCCGCAGCTCCTCGGGGGTGCGGCTGATGCCCGACCGCATCATCGACCGCGGCTTCCAGGAGAGCATCGACACCTTGTTGATCGCGGGATGCCCAAACGCCGCCGACGTGCCGGCGGACGGCGTGGTGATCGACTGGCTCCGCCGCCGGGCGGCCAGAACCCGACGCTTCGGCTCGGTCTGCTCAGGCGCCTTCTTCCTGGCAGCGGCGGGTCTCCTCGACGGCAAGCGGATCACGACGCATTGGGCGGTCGCAGACCGGCTTGCCGAGAAATTCCCGTCGGTCAGCGTGGATAAGGACGCGATCTATGTCACCGACGGCAAGCTCCGCACCGCCGCCGGGGTGACCGCGGGGCTCGATCTCGCGCTCGCGCTCGTGGAGGAAGATCTCGGACGCGAGACCGCGATGAAGGTCGCAAGCCAGCTCGTCATGTTCTTCAAGCGCCCGGGCGGGCAGATGCAGTTCACCCGCAAGGGAGAGACCGTCCCCGCCGGCCGCGCAGCGCTGCAGGAGCTGCAGCGCTGGGTCGCCGCCAATCCCGGACTGGATCACAGCGTCGCGAGCCTCGCGGCGCGCATGGACATCAGCCCGCGTCACTTTGCGCGGCTGTTCCGCGCCGACGTCGGAATCACCCCCGCGACCTGGGTTGAGGAAGCCCGGGTCAATGCTGCGAGGCGCCTGCTGGAGCTCGGTAACGAAGCCCCCAAGCAAGTCGCCATGCATTGCGGCTTTGCCGACGCGGACACATTGCGCCGTGCTTTCGCCCGCCACGTCGGCGTGACACCTGCCGAATACCGCAAGCGCTTTGCGCGGATCTCGGCTTGAAGCGAAAGCGATAATGGCGATCCCGGGAAGACTCGAACTTCCGACCTACGGTTTAGGAAACCGTCGCTCTATCCGGCTGAGCTACGGGACCGCGGAACCCGCGGGGCAGGTTCGGGCCCCTCATAGCAGAGCAGGATGCGGTTCGCCAGCCGCAAGGCGGGCCAGATCATCGTCAATCTGAACAAGGCGGCTGTACAATTGCTTCCAGATCCCTCCCGTCGGAGCAGCCCACATGATCGAAAGCATCAGCGCCATCACGCTCGGCACGCATGATATGAGGCGCGCCGTGCACTTCTACCGTTCGCTGGGGTTCGAGCTCCTGTATGGCGGCGAGGCCGCGGCATTCACAAGCTTTCGCGCCGGCACCGGCTATCTAAACCTGACGGCGCAGCCGGACGACAAGCGCTGGTCCTGGTGGGGCCGCGTCATCTTCCATGTCGCCGATGTCGACGAGACCTACGAGCGCGCATGTGCCGCCGGATGGCAGCCGTCGACCGCGCCGCGCGATGCGGAATGGGGTGAGCGCTACTTCCATATCACCGACCCCGACGGCCACGAGCTCAGTTTCGCGCGGCCGTTGTCCTGACCGAGTAAGTCACATCCGCTGACGCTCCCAACGCGCAAGTGGCGTTATCGCAGCCACTGTGGCAAGCTCGGCACGGTTTCCTCAAGCGAGAATTGTATCTGGGTTCTAACCAGGGAGGACGACCATGGTAACCTATGTCGTGCTGGGGAACTTCACCGATCAGGGAGCCCGCAACGTCAAGGACTCGCCGAAGCGGGCTGATGCCTTCAAGGAGATGGCCAAGACGTTCGGCGTGACCGTGAAAGAGATCGTCTGGACGCAGGGACGATATGACGTTGTGACCGTTCTCGAGGCGCCAGATGAGACTGCCGCGATGTCGCTCAGCCTTAGTCTCAGCGCACTCGGCAATGTCCGCACTGAAACGCTGCGCGCATTTTCGGCAGCAGATATGACAGAGATCGTCGGCAAGATGCTCTGACGCTCAAGCCTGCGCGAGCGCACGGGACCTGGGATGGCAATCCCGGGAATCGGTGCCTCACGCCCTGACATCGTTCTCGCGCACGAGCTGGCGCAAATCGGACGCCGCGAATCGCGCCGCCGATCCTGCGATGAGATCAACATGGCCGCCGAGCTCGTCGTTCATGGCCGGGCCGCGACCACAATACGCCACGTGCGTTTTGAGTACTACGTAGTCCCGAAGCCCGATCCGGGTTTCCTGTATTCGGGTCGTGGCGGACTGAAGATATCCAGCACGCGGGCACCGTCGGGGCCGGCGCGCATGGTGTGCGGCACATTGCCGGGCGTCCGCCAGAAATCGCCCTTCTTCACCGGGATCTCCTCGTCGCCCTGGACGCGGATGGCGGTGCCGTCGAGCAGCACGCCCCATTGCTCCTCGGGATGATGGTGCAGCGTGCCTTGCGCGTGCGGCGCCAGCGTCACCACCGACAGCATCGCCTGCTCGCCGGAGAAGATGCGCGTGGTCACTCCCGCCGCCAGTTCGCGAAACAGTCCATCGGCGGCATTGTCGAGATTGTGAAATTCGTCCTTCTGGCCCACGCCATCCTCCCCCTTCGCTCTCGCGTTGATCAGGATTTGCCGTAGGAGCCCTGGTAGCGGCCCTCGCGGATCGCCTTCAGCGTCTCCTCCTCGCGCGCGACCTGGGCACGCACCGCCTCGAGCAGCGTCGCGGCGCCGGCAGCGGGAAACGACACCACGCCGTCCTCGTCGCCAACGACGATGTCACCGGGCGAGATCACACTGCCGCCGATCGTAACAGGCACGTTGATCTCGCCAGGACCGTTCTTGTAGGGGCCGCGATGGATCACCGCGCGGGCGTAGCAGGGGAAATCGTCTCCGGCGAAGGCCGCGACATCGCGGATGGCGCCGTCGATCACATAACCCTCAGCTTTGCGCCACTGCGCGATGTTCTTCATGATTTCGCCGACCAGCGCGCGCGTCTCGTCGCCGCCACCGTCGACGACGATGACGTCGCCGGGACCGACCAGATCGAGCGCGCGATGGATGGCGAGATTATCGCCGGAACGGGTGCGCACCGTGAAGGCCGTCCCTACCAGCTTGCCGCCGCGGTGATAGGGCTTCAGCCCCACCGCGCCCGGCAGCCGGGCGAGATTGTCCGATATGACCGAGGTCGGCGCGTTCCTGAAGCCCTCGATGATGTCAGCCGGCGGCTTTGGCACGCTGTTCGCAGCGATGGTGATGCTCATCAGTTCAGTCCTTCCGTGATGTGTCTCAGTCGGCGTGCGCCCGCGCCTTCGACGGCAGAAGCCGGAAGGCGCGCCCCTCCTTCATCCACGCCGCGCGCTCATCGCGCAACAGCGTGCGGCGGACTTTTCCGGAATCATCGCGCGGCGGGGCGCCGACGATCTCGAAACTCTCGGGATGCTTGTAGCGGCTGAGCCTGTCCTTGAGGAAATCCGCCATGCCGTCCGCGATCGCCTGTCCATCCGCGTCGGACTCCGGCTCGATGATGGCGTGCACGCGCTGGCCCAGTTCCGGATCCGGCAATCCCACCACGACGCAGGACCGCACGCCTGGGCACTCGGAGACCGCGGCCTCGACCTCGGCCGGATAGATGTTGGCGCCGCCACGCAGCACCATGTCGGCGAGGCGGTCACCGAGATAGAGGTAGCCTTCCGCGTCCAGCCTGCCGATATCGCCGAGCGATTCCCAGCCATCTGAGCGACGCTTCGGCTCGGCGCCGAGATAGTGATAGGTGGCGTCCCTGCCGTCATTGTTGAGGAAGTAGATCTCGCCGGTTTCACCCGGCGCGACGTCGTTGCCGTCCTCACCGATGATGCGTAAGCGCGCCATCTCGCCGATCTTGCCGACCGAGCCCTTGTGCGTCAGCCACTCCGTGCCGGAGATGATGCAGGAGCCCTGCCGCTCGGTGCCGCCATAGAGCTCCCAGACACGTTCCGGCCCCAGCCAGGCGATCCAGTTTTCCTTCAGCCAGGGCGGCATTGGCGCTGCCATGTGGAACACGGTCTGCAAGCTCGACACGTCGTAGGCGTTGCGCACGCTCTCTGGCAGCGCCCAGATCCGGTGCATCATGGTCGGTACGAAATTGACCCATTGCACGCGTTCGCGCGCGATCAGCCGCAGCGTCTCCTCGGCATCGAACTTGACGAGGCCGGTGAGCTTGCCACCACCGAACAACGCATAATGCGACACGATGAACGGCGCATTGTGATAGAGCGGTCCCGGATTGAGCAGCGAAGCGCCGAAGGGCATGTTGAGCGGCAGCGCAGCCACCGTGTCGGTCACTGCAGGCTGATGATCGAGGATCACCTTCGGGCGACCGGTCGAGCCGCCGCTGGTCATGGCCTTCCAGTAGCGCGCCACCGGCGGCGTCAGCGGCTCGTCCGAAAAACCTTCCGGGGAGAAATCCGCAGGCAGGCGGTTCGGCGCGTTCCAGTCGGCCTCGCCGCCGACGACCAGCGCCGGTTTCAAGATGTCGAGCACGGCAGCGGCTTCGCCGCGCGGCAGCCGCCATGACAGCGAGGTCGGCGTCGCGCCGCACTTCCACACCGCGAAGCTGGTCTCGAAGAACGCATTGCCGTTGGGAAGGCCGATCGCGACGAAGTCGCCGGGCTTGACGCCTTTCGCCGCGAATGCCCGCGCGCGCCGGTTGGCACCACGCTCGAGTTCGTCCCATGTCAGCGTGTCCTGCCCATGTTGGACGGCGATCGTGCCCTCGGGTTTGCGTTGAGCGTACCAGCGCGGCACATCGGACAGGGGCAGCAGCATCAGGCGTTTCCACTTCGTCTTCTTGAACATCGCCTCACGATGAGGCACGTCGCAAGACGAAGTGTAACAGCCGGAGCCAAGCCTTCAAGATATTCGCCTTCAAGACGTCCGCATCAGCGCTCCGCCCCGCAGCCCGGAATATCGAACAGCGCCGCGAGCCCGCATGTCGAGGTCAGCATCTTGTCGCCGTCATGGCCGACGCCTGCAACATCCCAGACCCGGTGATTGGGCGTGCCGTGGTCGCGCTTCGCCATCGCGTCAACGTAGGCGTGGCCGCGGAAGTAACGATAGGGACCCTGCGCCTTCGCCATGCAGCTCTTGTCGAACGCGGGGTGCTCGGGGTTGGTATCGAGCGTGCCGAGCAGATAGATCACCTCACGCTCGACATAGCGCTGCTCGAGCGCAGCCGGCGTCGCACCCGCAAGATAAGGCGGACGCTGGTCCATGCCGTATTTCCAATTGTTGAATCCCAGGCATGACGCGGCGATGGCCGGCACCGGCCGCGTGCTGTTGAAATAGGCGTAGGACGAGGGATTGGCGACGACGTAGCGAACGTCGATGTGCTGGCGCGACAGCGTCGCCTCACCCTTGCCGGCGATGGCGTAGCGCTGCGCGACCTGGCCGCCGCCGGAATGCCCGGCGACCACGACCTGCTTCAGGTTCGGAAAGATGCGCCGGTCGGAGAGTTTTGCCAGAATCGCATCGAGCGCCTCGAACGAGGAGACCGGATTCGGGGCAAGCGCGGCATCGCCCCCCTCCCATCCCTCCAGCGACCAGCGCAGCATGTCCGCCGGCAGCTTGTGCGCTTCGATATCGATCTCGGCCAGGAACTGCGGCACGATCATGAGCGCGCTCTTGCCGTCGTCGCCCGCGGCGACCTGCGCGGTGTGGGCTGACATATAATATTCGTCGGCATTGCGCAGTCGTCCGTGCAGCACAATGATGGCGCGCGAGACCGCCGGCAGCGGCATCGACCAGTCGCTCGAGAGATAGAGCGGCAGAATTCCCTGACCACCGACCGAAAGCCGCGCGTCGGCAATCGCTCTCACCGGCTTGCGGTTGGGCGCATCCTCGTCCGCGGCGAACGTGCGGCCGCACATCAGTGCGAACGCGATTGCGGCGAAACAGGCCAGCGCTCTCATGGCGGACATTTCCCTTCAAGTTCAGACCGATAAACTCTAAGCGCATCATGTGCCGCGCGGCTGTGACTCCCGGGCCACGTCAACCAAAAATGTCAGCAATACAGCCATGAAATTCCCGAGTTCCATGGGTGACAAATCAGCCATAAAAGAGCAAAAATCCGCCTCGACTCAGCTGGGGTTGAGCTTTTCAAGGAATGCTCTCGTAGAATGCCGTCCGTGTTTGCATCGCGTCGTGCGGCGCTGCTTTTCGTTACCGCAGCGGGATTCGTTCTGCTGACGCATTCGCACGCGCATGCGCAATGGTGGAAGCGCGCACCGGTCGACTTCGAGGAATGCGCGGATGCCGCCGAGAAGTCTTCGACCAAGGCTGAGAAGACGGCCGCGCTCGCCGACTGCAACGCCAAGTTTGCCGGCCGCCGCAAGCCCGGCGGCGGCTACACTTACTACGACTTTCTGCAGGATCGCACCTTCGACATCGCCGGCCCTAACCCGACGCCGGAAGAGCAGAAGAAGATCGACGAGTCCTACACCGCCTACCTCGCCAATCAGCGCCGCAGCAATGAAGCGGCCCAGGCCACCGCGCGTCAGCAGCGCGAGCAGCAGGAACAACAGGTGAAGCAGCTCCAGCAGGTCGCGCTGCGAACCGAGGTCGAGCGCGTGCCCGTCCCGGTCGAGCGGCCGAAGGTGCAGCAGGCTGCAGCCCCACGGCCGAAGGGGACGCCCTGCACCAAGGGCTCATTCTCCTGCGAATGGCCACGGCTGTCGGAAAGCTTGAACGACCTGAAGAAGCTGTTCAGCCCGGCACCAAGCAAGCCGGCGAAGAAGGGCTGAGCTAGCTACCGCCGTCATTGCGAGTTGGATGGAAATCCGCGCCAACCCCTCCGCCGCGGTGCTGGCGAAAGCCGGGCGGTCAACGATGTCGCGCATCAGTTCGGATGCTTCTTCTTGCTGCGCTTCGGTTTGGCCATTGGCGCATTCGCCGGCGCGGTTGCCGCCTGCGAAGCACTCAGCGCCGACCGGCTCTCCTGCAGGCGCGCGTCATAGCCGGGAGAGTTCATGACAGTCGGTGGCCTGGCATGGGCGAGCGTCGATGCGCCGCAGAGCGCCACAACCGCGAGCCCGATCATCAAACAACGCTTCATCGCGCTCCTCCATCACACTCAAGCCGCTCCGCGGATCTGCTGCGGTGTCAGCCCGGGCGGACCGTTGCCAGCGACTTCAGCCTCCTTGATCAACGCAACAATGCGGCGCATCAGCGGCACATCGACGCTGTTCGCCTCGGCAAGCGCGATGACCGCGCCCTGGAGGTAGTCGATCTCGGTCCTGCGCCCCTGCTTCAAATCCTGCCACATCGAGGAGCGCGCCTCGGGATCGATCTTCATCGTGCGTCCGAGGATTGCGTTGAAGATCACATCCGGCAGCCTCAGCAAGGTCGGCGTCCAGTTCGGCGGGACCGGCGTGGCCGACGCCGGCGTGATGCCGGCAGCCTTGAGCGCAGCCAGCCCCTCCGCCATCTGATCGGCGAACAGTTTTCGCCAGTCGCGGTTCGCCAATTGCGCGGCGAGCGGCATGTCGGACAAGGCGCTGAGCGCATTGTTCAGATTGATGATCAGCTTGCCCCATTGCACGCCTGCGATGTCGCGGCTCGCGCGCATCGCAAGACCGGGCACTGACAGCGCAGCGGCCGTGTTCGCCTCATCCTCTCCGACATGGATATCGCCGGAGGTCGAACGGTGGAAACGGCCCTCGCCCATGGCGATGACGTTGAACGGCACCATGCCCGCGAGCACGCGGCGGCCGCCGAGGCGCTCGCGCAACACGGCGACATTGCCGACACCGTTCTGCAGGGAGACGATGACCGCATCCTGCGGCGCGTGTTGTGCGATCTGATCCGCGACATCGGCGGTGTCAGCACTCTTGACCGTGACCAGCACAATGCCGGCGCTATGGAAGATCGCAGGATCCTCCGACAAAGCGAGCTGACCCGCGGCAAGCTTCTTCTCGGAGCCGTCGAAATCGGTCAGCCGCAGGCCGAACCGTTCGATCTCGGTCTTTACCCGCGGCCGCACCAGGAGGGCGACGCGGCGGCCGGCGGCCGCCAATGTACCGCCGACGAAACATCCGATGGCACCCGCGCCGGCCACCACGATCAGTCGATCCGTAACCACCTGGCTTGCTCCCCTCAACGACCGGCCTTCGATATCAGAGGCAGCGCCGGCTGCCCATCGGGCCGCTCGCGCATCCGCCTTGTAACCGTCATGAGAGCCTCATATGTTTTGCCCCCGGGGGGCTGTCGCCGGCGAGCGCTCGCCGACAGAGAACGCAAGGAGAGCACCATGGGTCTACTCGACGTCCTCAATGGCATGCAGAACGGCCCGCGCGGTCCGAGCACGCCGAGCACTCCAAGCTCACAGGAATCCTCTGGCGGCATGTCGCCGATGACCATGGCGCTCCTCGGCCTGCTCGCCTGGAAAGCATTCAAGCATATGACCGCAAGCCAGCCGGGCGCGGCGCCGCAGCAGCGGTCGCCACTGCCGCCTCCAACGCCGGCGAATGCAGGTGGAAGCGCTCTTCCCGGAGGGCCCGGCGGCAGCGGCGGTCTCAGCGATCTGGTCAAGGGCGGCCTCGGCGGCCTGCTTGCGGGCGGCGCGGCCGGCACCGTGCTGAGCGGCGGCCTCGGCGATCTCCTCAACCAGCTTCAGCAGGGCGGCCATGGCGAAGCCGCAAATTCCTGGGTCGGCAAGGGCGACAACAAGCCGATCGCGCCCGGCGATCTCGCCAATGCGCTTGGCGCCGACCAGATCGAGAGCCTGTCCGCCCAGAGCGGCCTGTCGCGCGACGAGCTGCTGTCCGGCCTCAGCCAATATCTGCCGCAGGTGGTCGACCACCTGACGCCGGACGGACGGGTGCCGACCGAGAACGAGCTCTCGGGCAGAATTTGATCGAACTCTGAAGATTGATTTGGGCATGATCTGTTCGGAGAACCGCTGCACGCTTCTCCGGATCATGCTCTAGGCATTCAGGAAGCGGAGCACTGTCATGAGCATGGGCGGCCTGTTGTGGATCATCGTCGTCGGCTTCATCGCCGGCTTCATCGCGCGCTGGCTGGCGCCGGGGCCGAACAATCCGAGCGGCTTCATCTTCACCACCGTCCTCGGCATCGCCGGCGCATTTCTCGCGACCTTCGTCGGCCAGGCCATCGGCCATTACAGCCCCGACCAGGGCGCCGGCTTCATCATGGCCACGATCGGCGCGGTGGTGGTGCTGTTCATCTGGCATCGGCTGGTGGCCAGCGGCGTGATCAAGGGATAGTGCTTGAAAGCGCCGAAGGACGGCACGTCGCCTCCTCATCGTCATGCCCGAACTCGCCCCGGGCATCCACGTCGTATTTTCCGCAGCCCGCCTCACACTCCGTCATTGCGAGGAGCGCTCGCAACGAAGCAATCCAGACCATCACCGCGGACGCTTTCTGGATTGCTTCGCGGAGCCTGTCATCGGGCCGCGCTTCGCGCGGACCCGTTGGCTCGCAATTGTGCAAGTTCACTAATTCGCTGATCGAATTCATGCTGAGCAGGGAGAATTTCGATGCGCGACAACAGCTTCGACCGGACGATTGAGCAGAATTACCTTCAGAAGTGGCGATTTCTGATTGCGGAATATGAGGAGGTGAAGGCAGGCCGGTCGGCGACGTTCCGCCGGGTCGGAGATTTCTATGCGCATCATGGCACCTGCTCGCA
>JAEYRD010000212.1 GCA_023435725.1 Pseudomonadota bacterium
CTTACGAAGATCCAGAGAATAAGGCTTGCCCATCCATGCTGGCCTCCGCCCAGCCAGCATGGTGAATCAGAAACAGGCTGATTTGGGAATCCCAAATCGATTCAACCTAACCCCATCCCGCTTTAGCCTCGACTTCGGTTCGATCAACTCGAAAGGACAATCCATGGAATTGAAAGCCGGCGATGTCGTGATGCTGAAATCCGGCGGCCAGCCGCTGACCGTTGCGGAAGTGAAGGGCGACGACGTTCTCTGTCTCTGGATGGGCATGGAAGGCGACCTGTTCCGCGAGACGCTGCCGCTGGCCACGCTCGTGCAGGTGGAGGAAGACCTCGAAGAGGAAGAGGAAGAGGAAGATGATGAAGAGGACGAAGACGAGGAGTAGGCACGCCTAAGACCGCATGATGGTTAGATCGGAGCGTTCCGCTCCGGTGCCCCTGATGTCCGCTTCTCTGCCAATAACAGCGCAATAGCGGACATCGCCGGATGTCGCAGAAGGGCCATCAGCGGCCAGCTTGTCGCCGGGTTGTGGGCACCTTGGCTGTGATGGTCATTCGGGCAGTCCGGCTTGCCGCAATCCTTCCTCGTATCGCGAGAGGTCGGCATGTGAATAGGGGCCAAGCACATCTTTAAGGTTGGAAACGCGTAGCGTGGGATACAGTTGTCGCAGCCGGGCCACTGCCTTCTGTGCTTGCTCCAGCCGTCCGGCCATTGCATTGCTTGCGGCGCTGATACGAAGTCCTGCCGGAACGTCAGGATTGTCCCGCAATGCCACTGCAGCCCACGATATCGCCTCGTCATAGCGGTTCAGGAAAAAATGTGCATGAGCGATCCCGATCCGCATTGCTGGGATCCACGGATCAAATGGGCTCAGGCGCATGGCTCGCGTGAAGCGCTCGATCGCCGGTCCAAACTCGCCGAGCCAATTTTTCACCCAACCGCCGTTATGCCACGCCTCGGCCAAATTGGGGTTGAGGAGAAGCGCGCGATCGATCAACGCGGCGCCTGCTTCGAGATCGCGAGCAACATACGCCAACGCCCATCCGCTACCGCTGAGCGCCGTCGCATCTTCTTTGCCCAGTTCAACCGCACGCTGAGCGAGCCTCCTCACTTCGGCAATCTCGCTCGCTGTATCTGAAAGCCAGCCATGGCCCTTATCGTATCCGTAGCAAAGGGCGGCGCGGTCGTAGGCAGACACAAAATCCGGATCAAGCTCAACCGCACGGTAGAACAGGCGCAACGCCTCTTCGTTCGCGTGCCGGTTGGCGAACTTGTGAAGCTTGGCCAACCCGCGTAAATACAGGGCATAGGCGTCGAGGCTCTCGGTTGGCTTGCGCCTGGCACGCTCGATCTCGGCTGTTTCCACCGCTGGCACGATCGCCCCGACAACGCGCTCAGTCACCTGATCCTGCAGATCGAAGATATCGCCGAACCCACCATCAAATCGGTCTGCCCAAAGATGTGCCCCGGTAGCGGTATCGACGAGCTGTCCCGTGATGCGCACCCGGTTTGCCGCTTTGCGAACGCTGCCTTCCAGCACGTAGCGCACCCCCAGCTCGCGCCCAACCTGCTTCACCTCGACGGCGCGCCCCTTGTATGTAAAGCTCGAATTGCGGGCGATGACGAACAGCGCCTTGAAATGAGACAGCGCCGTGATGATGTCATCGACCATTCCATCGGCAAAGTAATCCTGCTCCGGATCACCGCTCATGTTGGCGAATGGCAGAACGGCGATGGAGGGCTTATCAGGAAGGGCAAGGACGGGCCTCGATTCTGACGAAACTATCGTTTTCGATTCCTCCGCGCCAGAAATCGCGAACACTTGCACCGGTCGCGCGATGTTCTTGAGCGCCATCTCGCCCTTGTCGTCGAAACACACATTGATCCGGTCACGGACCTGATCGTGAACAGCACGAGAGATCGAAATGCCTCCCGGCACAGCGATGCTTTCGAGCCGCGCCGCAATATTGACGCCATCGCCGAAGATATCG
This sequence comes from Pseudomonadota bacterium, assembly GCA_023435725.1. Taxonomy (GTDB): domain Bacteria; phylum Pseudomonadota; class Alphaproteobacteria; order Rhizobiales; family Xanthobacteraceae; genus Bradyrhizobium. The sequence continues at coordinate 1,989 of JAEYRD010000212.1, forward strand.
TTGTCGTCGATGATGATGTCTCCCAGATGGATGCCGATGCGAAACTCGATCCGCTCGGCCTGGGGTATCTCAGTGTTCTCGTCGGCCATGCCACGCTGAACTTCGACGGCGCATCGCGCTGCATCGACGGCACTGGCAAATTCGACGAGCATGCCATCCCCAGTGGTCTTGACGATGCGACCGCGATGTTTGGCGATTGTGGGGTCGACAAGCGTTTTTCTGAAAGCCTTCAGTTTCGCCAGCGTGCCTTCCTCGTCGGCACCAATCAAGCGGCTATAACCGGCGACATCCGCCGCCAGGATAGCCGTCAGTCGCCGCTCTACGGACTCGCTGCTCAAGACGCACTCCCGGCTCGGGAAGCTAGACGTCCATCATAGCAGCATCGTGGGCCGCTGTCCGGACAGGGACCAATGTCCGAGGGGGGGCATTCGCAGACATCGGCAGCTTCGCCAGCGATGTCCGCTAAGCGTCCCATGAGCGGCCATCCACGCGCCTTCGCTCAGCAAGTATCACCACACGTGCCGCAGGACGCCCTTGCCGGCGTAGGACGCGGTGACGCTGGAGAACTCGCCTTCGAAAGTCGCCACCGCGGACCAGCCATTCAGCCATTTCATCTCGACGGATGCAGTAGTGAGCGCGGACTCACTCGCTTGCGCCGCGCCATTGGCGACAAAGCTCGCGCCCGGCAGGGCCTGGAAGGTCGCAGCAACCGACCGGTCGGGATCATAGTCGTGTGCCCAGGCGAAGCGGCTGCGCAGCGTGAGCACGGCGGTCGCAAGCGTGATGGATTTGTCGGAGCGGAGGCCGAGTTCGGTGCGGCTGTCGGTCACGGTCTTGCCGGCATAGCTCAAGGCAAAGGCGGGCGATCACGAGATCACCTGCTCGGCGTAAGCGGGCAGATCGAAGGTGGTGAATTGCGCCGCGGCATAAGGCGTGATCCCGATGCCATCGCTCCACGGCACGACAAAGCGATAGCCGCCTTCGAGGCGGCCGGACCAGGCATTGGCATTGAACTCCGCGCGCAGATGATCGATGCCCGCAGCGATCACGGTGCGGTCAGTGGTGATGTCCTGCCAGCCATAAGCGAGCGCGGCGGAGACATAGGCAGGTCCCGCGTTGTGGCGGACATACGCGCCGGCCTGGAACAGGTCGGAGCGGCCGGAGCCGAGACCATTGACGCTGAAGCTCGTGCCGCCGCCGGCGAGCGCGAAGCCGGCCAGCGTGTTCGGCGAGAGCAGATAATCGGCACCGACGGCGGCGCCGTAGATGTTGCTCGTGGTGTTGTTGGAGCCGGTGACGGCGTTGCTGTCGGTCGATTGCGAACCACCGAAGCCCGTCGCCCACACGCTCCAGCGCTGCACGAAAGGAACCGGCGGCGCCTTGGCGAACATCGCGAACGCATCGGTCCGCTTGCGCGCCGCATAGGCGCTCGCTGCCTCCTCTTCCGCAAAGCCCGGCGCACCGCTCGAGCCCGGCCCGCCGCTCCGCTGCATGAAGGGATCGGTGAGCACGCCCATGAACTGGCCCATGGCGTTGAATGTGGTCTGCTGCGAAGAGGTGCCGAGCTCGCCGGAAGCCTGGGTCAATCCTGCCGGATTGAGCGCGCCATAGACCAGCGGAATGCCCCCGTTCGCGTTGAAGGAATTGACGAGCGCATTGGCCACGGCCTGCTGATTGCCGGACAAGCCGCTGCCAAAATTGGGAGCGGCACCACCCGGCGCATAATTCAGCGACAGATCGAGATAGGCATGGGTCGCGTCGTAGCTGAGGCCGGTCGAAAAATTCGCCGGCAGATTCGTGCTGACGACATTCGATGCGAAGCTGCCGGACACGCCGCCGGCCGCGGTCAAGATCGTATAGGTCTTGCTGATATAGCTGCCATTGGCGAACACCGCATTCACCGCGGCGCCGCCGAGCGTCGCCGTTCCGGTCACGGTGGCGAATGATGCCGCCGACGGATTGACCTGCACGAGATAGATCGCGCCGGTTTGAAACGCGAGATTGCCGTCGATCGTGAGCGATGTGCCCGGCGTGCCGTTGCCAGGCACAAGCGCGGCGCCGGAGGCAATGGTCGTGGTGAGCGGATCGACAATCCCGGTGCCGGTCAGTACGCCGCCGGCATTCACCATGACGGCAGAGGTGGCGGTGATGATGCCTTCGACATCGAGGACACCGCCATTCACATTGGTGGCGCCGGTGTAGCTGTTGGTGCCGAGGAGCGTGGTCGTGCCGGCCGTCGTGGTCAGGCTGGCGGTGCCGCCAAGCCCGTTGAGCGTGCCGCCTGTCGACGTGATCGATGCATTGACGTTGCCGTTCTGGACCGTGCCGCCGGCCAGATTCAGTGCGGCCTGCGTCTGGGTGGTGCCGCCGAGGTCGAGCGTGCCACCGGACACTGTGGTCGTACCGCTCGCAGCGCCCAGGGTGGCCCCGCTCAGCACCCGCAACGTCCCGTCGCTGACGGTCGTACCACCCGTATAAGTATTGGCTTCGGTCAGGAACACAGTGCCCGACGTCGTCTTGTTGAGACCGCCGCTGCCCGCGAGCACGACGGTTGCGGTCCCCGACATCATCGCGAAACCGCTGCTCGACGATAGCGTACCATTCTGGATCGTGGCGCCCGCCAGCAGCACGCCGCCATTCTGGATTTGGGTCGTGCCGCCGAGATCGAGCGTGGAGTTCACCACCGCGGTCGCCCCGCTTGCAGCGCCGAGTGTGCCGGCGCCGGTAATTTGCAGCAGTCCGCCCGCAACAATTGGGCTGCCCGGCGCCACCGTCACCAGCGTGCCGCCCGTGTAGGTATTGGCAGCCGAAAGCGTCAGCGTGCCCAGGCCGATCTTGGTCAGGCCGCCCGTGCCGGAGAGCGCGGAGGCCAGCGCGACGTTGTTGCCGTTGGTATCGAAGGTGGCGCCGCCGGAGCCGAACGCGGCTAGCCGGCCGGAGATATCTGTGGTGTTGCCGGTCGCCCATTGCAGGCCGCCGCCGTTGAGCGTGATCGCGCCTGCGCCGAAATTGTTGACGGTGCTGAAGTTGATCAGCCCGCCGGTCACCGTAGTGCCGCCGGTGTAGATGTTGACGCCGAAAAGGGTCAACGTTCCCTGGCCGAGCTTGGTCAAGCCGCCGATACCGGCGAGCGTAGAGGCCAGCGTGACGTTGTTGCCGTTGGTGTCGAAGCTCGCACCGCCAGCGCCGAACGCGGCAAGCCGGCCGGAGATATCGGTGGTGCTGCCGGTCGCCCATTGCAGGCCGCCGCCGTTGAGCGTGATCGCGCCTGTGCCGAAATTGTTGGCGGTGCTGAAATTGATCAACCCGCCGGTCACCGTGGTGCCGCCGGTGTAGGTGTTGACGCCGGACAGCGTCAGCGTGCCGGTGCCGACCTTGGTGAGCGAGCCGCCGGTACCATTGCCGAATCTGCCACGATCCTGCAGCGCGCCGGAGAACGTTGTCGAAAGGTTGTTGCCGCCGACGGTCAGGTTGTTCGCGCCGAGAAAGATAGTGCCGGAGCCCTCGATCGAGCCGGCGGTGGTGCCGCCATTCGTGAGTTGCGAAATGTCAAGGATGCCGGTGCCGTTGAGGATGAAGCGCGCGGTTCCGCCACTTGCAGAACTGGCAAAGAGGGTCTGAGCGCCGCCGTTCGTGGTGATCGTGGCGCTGCTCGCCGTGCTGCTGCCATCGAAATTCAGGACACCAGTGTCGTTCACGAGGTTGACACTGCCGCCGTTCACCACGATTCCCGCTCCTGTGAACGTCAAAGTGTTGGCACCGAGGGAGAAGTTATAATTGGACGCGCCGGGAGTGAGTGTGATGCCACCGACCCTGTCGCCGGTGAATGCGGTCCAAACCGTCGGGTCGCTGCCCGGGGTCACATTAAAGTTGCCTGTCAGCGCCGCGTAGTTGATCCCGTTCAGGGTGACTTGCTGACCGACGTTGTAGGCTGTGTTATTACTCCAGGCAAAGGGCACAGTCGCCCAAACGGTCGGGTCGCTGCCCGGGGTGACATTAAAGTTGCCCGTCAGGGCCACGTACCTGACCCCGTTCAGGGTGGCCTGCTGACCGGCGTCGTAGATTGAGTTATTGCTCCAGCCAGAGACGAACAGATTCAGATTGGTCGTATTGGAGACGCCGAAGGTCGCCGTGCCGGTCGGCACCGATCCCGTACTCCAGTTGACGGCGTCGAAGAAACCATTCGTGACGGGAGTCTGCAGCCAGGTCGCGTTCTGCGCGGCTGCAGGCTTGGGCATGATGCCGGCCAGCATCGTGACCGCCCACAGTAAGATAGCGATCGCCGTCGAGGCGCCCGAGATTGTCCGCAGGCGCCGCGCCCGGTCCCCTGCTTGCCCGATGGTCTTATCCCAGGTGCCGCAATTCCCGCACGTCAGATGCGCCGCCCGCGCGACCGCTCTCTGCCTGTCGATTTCCACGCCCCACCCCACGCAAGTGCTAGTTGTATCCCATTTTGCAGCCGCCGCGCGTTTAAGTCTTCACGGGCGGGCGCGGGAAGGACTGTTTTCCTGCGGGTGTGCCGGATAGGCAACAACAAGATGACCCGGCACGCAGCCGACGACATCGGCCGCGCGCGGTGTCCTGATGCGGCGCTCTGCCCGGACGTTGACCCACTCGGCGCAGGCCGAAGCTCACCATCGTTTTTCTGGTTCGACGAGACGGTCGGAAACCTGAGAGACTGCTAGAAAAACGCGGCGCTGAGATCCAGCCCGTAGGTCAGCGACAACAGCCACACGAACAGGACGGCTCCGCAGAGCAACGCGACCTGCTTGAGGAGATTTGCCCGCAGCGACGATGCGGGGAACGCCCGCACGAAGGCGTTTGCGATGGCGGCAGTTGCGAGAGCCCACATGGCAGCCTCCAGCGGTTGCTATTGCCCGGGCGTCATCGCGCGTCGCGCATCTCGCACGAACTCGCGATGCTGCCGCCGGGCTTCTTCGATTTCCCAAAACGGGCCCAGACAAGACACGCCCCGGGGAAGACTGAAGTCACGACAGGCAAAAATGCCTGATCGCTGGTGGCCTGGATCATGAAATGTCCACTGCAAACAAGACTTCAAAACGAAGGACAAGTGCTCGAAAGCTGCTTGATCAGGGAACGCTGACGCCCGGCATCGGACCAGTCGCGCGGATCGACACTTTGGTCGGTGGCTCCTGCGCGAAAGCTGCGAGCGCAATCAAAACGGCGCATGATAGGACGATGAAAAAGGCGAAGCGCCATCGCCTCTCCGTCCGGTCGTCGTCGGGCGTGCCAAGCCGGCGCGCGCCCGTTGCTGTGCGCATCGTTAATCTCCGAATATCGTGACGGTGAGGAGGCCTGTCGTCCCAACACCCGCACTGAATATCGCGCCACTTGATGCGCCTTGGAACTACCTAGAAAGGTGGTCCGGTGTTCCTTATGCTCACGCGAAGGTCGGTGACCTGCATACTCGTTTCGAGGGGGCGCATGTATCTATCCACGGATTCCATCAATCCGCAGAATCAAGATGTCTACGCACTCTGGGATCGACTGGCCGACTTCTCAGTCGGCGATGGCGACGCTGCGCTAACGCACCTGCTGTCCGCACTGTGCACCATGCTGTCGGCACGCAATGTGCTGTGGGGTGTGGTCGTGCGATTGCCTTCGCCGAAGCGGGCCGATCCCCTGCTCGGCTGGCGTCCGCGCCTGGTCCGGCTGCTGCACCCGATACCGGCGGTGGCAGCATCTGTGCAGAAACAGTTTGACAAGCTCTGGTCCGACAACGTCGACCTGTCTCAGATCCTTTCCATGTCGGGAGATGAGCCGTTCCGCGTCCGCCTGCTGTTCGAAGCGCTGCCACCGGAATGGTTCGAGGGCGAGCACTATCGGCGGCACTATCTGGACGTCGGCGTCGCCGCCAGCGGTTCCGGACGCATTGCGCG
>JAEYRD010000231.1 GCA_023435725.1 Pseudomonadota bacterium
TTGCCGCGCGGGGCCCGCCGCGAGCCCATGGCGGCGGCGAAGCGGGTCTCCACCCGCGAGGCGCGCACAACGTGCCAGGCCTGAGCCTTCTCCGAGATGCCCTTCAACGCGTGGGCGCCGAGATTACGGTAGTCGAACTTTCCCTTCAGCAGCGACTGGGTCGAGGCGGAGATCACGACGCCGTTGGGCGGCGCGAGGCCCTGCAGGCGCGCGGCAAGATTGACGGTTTCACCGACAGCGGAGTCGCGCTCTTCGGTGCCCTGCCCAACGAGATCGCCGACCACGACGAGGCCGGTCGCGATCCCGATGCGGACGGCAGGCGCATGGCTGAGCGCACCACGAGGCTCGATCGCGCGGGCGGTCGACAGCACCCGCACGATCTCGAGCCCGGCGCGCACCGCGCGCTCGGCATCGTCCTCATGCGCGGTCGGATAGCCGAAATAGACCAGAATGCCATCGCCGACGAAGCGGGCGGCAAAACCTTCGTAATGCTTCACAACGCGGACGCAGGTTTCGCGGAAGCTCGCGATCATGTCGCGCACGTCTTCCGGGTCGAACTGCACCGAGAGCGAAGTGGAATCCACCATGTCACAAAACATGGTGGTGAGCTGACGCCGCTCGGCGCCGACCTCGGCCCGGGCTTGCGGGCGAGCCGCCGCGTCGGGCTTCTCCGCAGTCTCGGCCCGGAACAGCGCGGTCGTGGCCCGCTGGAGCCGCTTGCGATCGCCCAGCGGCAAGCCGAGTTCGACCAGATCGGACTCGGTCAGATCTGCCATGACATCGAGATCGAGGCGATGCCGCGCGAAGAGATCGGTGTAGTGACCAAGACCGATGCCTTCGAGCCAGTGCTTCAGCCCGCCTTCCGTCCTCGCACCCGGTTCATTCTCCAGCATGGTGATTCTGCCCGACCATCATTCCGTCGAAGGGCTTTAGGCCCCTCGATCACAGATTTTGGGGGCCCGAACTTCACCTCAGACTGGACGCGTTCCCTAGGTTCCACGAAGAATAGCCCAATCAGATCAAAAGGGAATGGCATTGTCGGACATTGCATCCGGGCGGGAGAGGGCTCAGCCGAAACCGAGATCTCTCCCCGGATCGGCGGCGTTCTCGACTTTTGTGCTCGCAGGACACCGGCGGCGCCGCCCTCCTCGCGCCGGGCCGGCTGGCCCTCGGAGTCGCTTGATCTGCCTGACATTGCGGTGCAATCGATCGGAGACATCGCGCGCGAGGGCCAGCCGGTGCTGCCCATCGACCAGATCTGGCTGTGTCACAGATGCTCAAGGAGCGTCCGACGGAATCTCCGGTTCATGCAATTTCAAGAGAGCTGCTCGATAGGCTTATGGTCGACAAGTGGATGGCCGAACTCGTCACACTGCTGGGGACGGCCGTCGTCCGACCCGACTCGCAGCTTGGCCGATTGCTCGACCGCAGGGCGGCATGACCGGCTGTTCAGAACGGGCCAATAGGGGTTCACTCGCCAAAGCTGTGATTGACCAAGTTGCATCTTGATTATTTGGCGACACCGCGCAAGATTGTTCCTGCGTTTTGATTTTGACGAATATTTTCAATCGGGGGATTGTTGTGGATTTCATCAGATTTACCCAGGGCACACCGCTGAGCGATAAGAATCGCAAGGCCCTGCAAAAGTTGCTGACCGTCGAGAAGAAGCTCTAGTCCACGCTGAAGGACGTCGATGCCGGCCTTTCGATGCTGGGCGGGTGGAAGAAATCCAGGAAGTAGAAGTAGGGCTCGTCGGCCGGGGCGCCGTACGAAGCTTTGGCTTCATTTTTCGGACTTTTGTCACTCGCGCGTCGAGGTCGGGCCTCGCACAAGCTTGCGCCGGTAAACCGGCCCGCAAATCGACAAGAATTTGCCTGAGTGGGCCGCTAACAGCAGTTCACTCGTCGATTCTTGCTCCGTTGATTCTTCCGCCAGGGCTGGGGATTTGCCCTCCGCCTGACGCCAAAGGCCGTATTGATGGCAGACGACAGGATTGAACTGTTTGTCGGACTGATCGAGACCATTGACGCGCCGGGTACGGCCGATGCTTGCCGTCGCCTGCTCTCGGTCGATGAACGGGTCCGCGCCGACCGCTTCATGTTCGAGCGGCATCGGCGGCAGTATATTTTCGCCCACGCCATGCTGCGCCTGGCGCTTTCGCGGGTTGCCCCCAACGTCGCACCCTCAGACTGGTCCTTTGCAGCCGGCCGCTATGGGCGACCGTTCGTTGCAGCACCCGCAATGTCGATCGCGCTGCATTTCAGCCTGTCGCATGCCGACGGCTGCGTCGCCTGCGTCGTATCCAGGCACGAGGCCGTCGGCGTCGACGTCGAAACCGTGTCACGGCGGGTCGCGCCGCTGTCCACCGCGCTTCGCTTCTTTGCGCCGGAGGAGGTCGAGACGCTGCGCAGCCTGCCGGAGCCAACGGCGATCGAGCGCTTTTTCGACTATTGGACACTCAAGGAGGCCTATCTGAAGGCCAGGGGGTTTGGACTCAACCTGCCCCTCGACGCATTCGCGATGCAGGTGTCTCGCGAGGCCATCGGGATCAGCTTCAAGCCCGATATCGCCGACGATCCGCGCGGCTGGCGCTTCTCGCTGTGCTCGCCGTCGCCCTCGCACCGCCTCGCGATCGCAGATGGCTCCCGTGCGGACGGCGGCCTCCCCATCAGCCGCAATGCCTGGCCGCTCCAGGAAGCGGCTGAATGACGAATGTTTCGAACTCTTTCCGCTCTTCCTGTTCCTACGGGGAGAGCGTCAGATTGCGGGGCCGCATCAACAAAAACGGTGACAGTTAGATTCGAGGAGCCTCCCCTCGCCCGGCATTTGCTCTCGCAAATTCCAGCCTCTCCGCGCAGGCGGGGAGAGTGAAGAACTCGCCTCACCGCGCCTCTTCGAACCCTGCCAGCACCGAGGTCAGGTTCGCGCCCAAAATATCCGAGAGGTAACCGCCCTCCTGCACGAACACGGTCGGAAGGCCCATCCTGGCGATGGCCTGGCCGATACGGCGGAAGCCGGGCGTGGTGACGGCGAGGCCGCGGAGCGGATCGTGCTCGGAGGCGTCGAGACCGAGCGCGATGACGAGGGCGCCGGGCGCAAAGGACTCGATCGCCTTGCGCGCGACGTCCAACGCCTGGATGTAGCCGTCATCGCCGGTGCCGATGGCCAAGGGAATGTTGAGATTGGTGCCGAGGCCGGGTCCTTCGCCGCGCTCATGCGCGTAGCCCCACACGTAAGGATAGTACGCGATGGGGTCGGCGTGGATCGATATCGTGTAGACGTCCGGCCGCGCGTAGAAGATGCCTTGGGTGCCATTGCCGTGATGGACGTCGACATCGAGGATCACGACGCGCTCGTGCTTGAGCCGTAGATGAGCAGCGGCGATCGCGCTGTTGTTGAGAAAGCAGAACCCGCCGGCCATGTCGCGATAGGCGTGATGGCCGGGCGGACGGCAGAGCGCGTAGGTCGCGTCCTCGCCGTCCATCACCATCTGCGCCGCGGTGACCGCCACGTCTGTCGCCGCGCAAACCGCGGCCCAGGTGCCGGGGCCGATCGGCGCCGCTGTGTCGGCGGTGTGCCAGCCGAGCTTGCCGACGATGTGGGTCGGATAGGTCGCGGCATGGCGCACGGGATGGATATTGCCGATCATCTCCGGGCCGGCATCGCCGAGCGCAGTCCACGCGTCCCAGGCTTCGCTCAGGAACGACAGATATTCCGGACTGTGAATGCGCGCACGCGGGCCCTGCCCGAACTTGGCCGGCTCGACCAGCTGGTGCTTGCCGTCCCCCACTCCCTTGAGCAGGCGATCGGCGCGCTCGGGCTGCTCGGTGGTGCGCTTGACGACACCACGAACCAGGAAGAATTGCGGATCGTGGCTACGATGCAGTTCGGTATAGACGGCTTTCACTCAAAACACTCCGTGATCGCGTGCTCTTTGAACGGTGCCGCAGATGTCTTGATCCCTGCCGCGGCCGTATGCAAGCAAGAAGAATGCCGCCCCTGTTCTGCGCTCGGAGCAGATTCGCCTCCGAGCTCAGCAACGGCCGCGCTGGAGGCAGTGCTCGCGACCCTGCTGGTCGGTGCGAAAGGACTCGATGAAGCCGCCCTGGCGCTGCGTGACGAAGACGGTCTTGCCGTCGCTGCCGCCGAAGGCGAGGTTGGTCGGCTCCTTCCCCTTCAGCGCGATCTCGCGCTCGATCGCGCCATTGGGCTTCATCAGTGCGATCGTCCCCTTAAGGATGCGCGCGGCATAGAGCCGGCCGCTGACGTCGGTGCGCAGACCGTCAATGGTGTCGGGCTGGAACGTCTTGACGAGTTTTGCGCCGGTGAGCTCGATGCCATTGATCGTGTACGACCAGACCTGGCCGCTACTGGATTCCCCGACATAGAGCGTCCTGCCGTCAGGACTGAGATCGATGCCGTTGGTGGTGCCCATCGCGCGCGGCGCCGACATGACTTGTCCTTGCACCGAGCCGTCGGCAGCTTTGGAGATACGCCAGATATGGCCTTCGCGGCCTTTCCAGTTCGGATCGCTCGCATAGATCGTGCCATCGCGGGCAACCGTGATGTCGTTGGGCTGATTCATCTCGTCCGAGTGAAACCAGACGACCGGCTCGGTCGCGCCCTTCGGGATCGCGAAGATGTTGTGCTTCTTGTAGTCGGCGATGAACATGGTGCCGCTGCGGTCGAAGCGGATGGCGTTGCCGACGCTGCCCTCGGGAAGCGCTGTGAATTGCTCAGAAGCGGCGCCGCCCGCCGGCAACTTGCCGATGGTGCCGGGCTTGCCGAAGTTGACGACGAAGAGATTGCCGTCGAGGTCGGCGGCGGGCCCTTCGATGCCGAAGGTATATTCGCCAGCCGGCGTCACCTGCACGCTTTCGAACAGCTTTGTTTCCGCCTGGACGGACGCCGTCGCGATGACGAGGAAAGCGCTACCGCACAGGCACCAGAAATTCCTGCCGGATGTAATAGCCATCGCCGTCGGTGCACTCGCCATTCAGATAGGGATCGGCCGGCCGGAAGAATCGGCTGAAGCCGGGTTTGTCTACAGCGCTCCTTTGTGTCACGACGACGACCTTGGCGGCCGGTATTTCGCCGCATTCCTTGTTCGTTTTGCCGAAGAACTTGCGCTGCGGCGGGCCAGGCTTGATTCGCATCCGCATACCCGGAACCATTTTCGCGACCAGCAAATCCACGGTGTCGAGCAGACGCGCATAGCCGGGCTCGGTCTTCGGCAGGCTTTCGCCGCCCGGCGGCATCAGCTTCTCCGCGCCGAGACCGCGCAGCCGCGTGCGCAGCTTGCCGGACTCGGGATCATCAGGATAGATCCAGCCATCCTGCGACAGCATGAAGCGCAGCACCGTGGCGTCCTTGTCCGCGTCCGACTGGCCCGGCTTCAAGCCGAAATCGGAATGGCAACCGACGCAATGTTTCTCGACGAGGCCCTTGCGCAGCGTGGTGAGCCGGACGCTGTTCCGCGCGTCCCTGGCGACGAAGGCCGCGAGCTGATCGATCATCGCCTGGCTGCGCATGTCGCAGGGCAACGGCTGCGGCGGATCGCCCGCGGCGCGGTCGATGCGGATGACGGTCTGATTCTTGTCCTCGACCAGCCAGATCGCGCCGTCCTCCGCAACCGTCATGCCGACCGGCGCGCCTTGCGGTCGCGCACCGTTGACGCGGTGCCAGCCGCCGATCAGTTCCTCGAACGGCGCGGCCGCGACCTCGCCAGCGTCGGTCTCAAATCTGTGGGTCGGGTCGGCCGCGCAACTGACGTGGTAACGCACCGGCGCCGGGCTCGGCTTGGGGAAGCCGTGGTCGTCGACATCATAGATGAGGACGCGGCTGCCGGTCGGGCGGTATCCGTGCAGGCCGACCAGCAGCTTGCCCTCCAGTTCCGGAAATTTGGCGCCGTGATAGTAGAGCATCGCGAGCGGCGCCCCATGCGGCGGCAGCAGCGAGAACGGCGCCTTGTAGAGCGCACTGGCCGAGCAGAGCGACTTGTAGACCCCGGATTGCAGCACGAGCTTGAATTCGGGGCTCGGCGTCGAAAGATCGTAGCAATAGGGCCAGCCGTAATGCTTGCCCTGCTCGACCGCGTTGATCTCCTCGTTCGGCTTGAAGATATCGGGGAGATCCCGCCCATTCTCGCCTTGCAGGAAGGCGTAGCCGGTGTCGGGAAAATTCGGGTGCAGCGCCAGCGCCATCGAATTGCGCAAGCCGCGCGCATAGACGGTGTGCGGCGGATCGGGATCGTTCGGCTTGAGCGCCAGGAAGATGCCGCCCGCGGGCGGCGTGAACAGCCAGATCGATGCCATCGCAGAAGCGCCCTCGGCGGCCGCGCAAGGCCGTGTGATTGGGGCCGGCGTGATGCAGTCGTCGCTGTGCGAGCCGATGTTGACGAACAGCCGGCCGTTCCTGTCGAACACGAACTGTTTGAGCGGATGGGCGCTCTCGTCGAGCCTGGTACCGTCAGGCAGCGTGATCCGCCGGCCGGGCATGTGCCGGATGATGGTCTCGACCGTACCGCGTGGATTGTCGGCAAGCGGATCGAACCGGAAGATCGTCTCGGCGGTCGAGGCATAGAACTTCTTGTCCGGCCCGATCACGAGGCCGAAGGGATACTCGATCGCAGTCAACAGCTCCTTGAACCGCTGCCCTTGGGGCGCATGCGGATCGAGCAGCAGCAATCGGCCGTCGGTATGCCCCCAGCCGCCCATGTCGGCGACCACGAACAAATCACGGTCCGGCACCTGGATGATCGAGCGCGGAAATTTGAGATGATCCTCCTCGCTGGCGACAAGGCCGGCGCAAAATCCCGCCTTCATGTCGATCTGGATTTTGGGAAAGGCGAGATCGCCGCTGCCGCAGGTTTCCGTGCCGATCGCATAGCCGCTCTTCCTCACCGGTTCGGAGGAGGCCCCGGAGACGAGGCCGAGCAACGTTCCGACGACGATCGCCGCGAACAGCCGCAGGCTTCCGCGTTCATGCCAGAATGTGAGGTGGTTCACGATGACTCCCGGACTTTCCGTCCAAAGTTGTTCCATGCCATGGGAACGCCGTCCAGTTGATCATCACCCCCCTGTGATCAAACCCACAGGGGTCTTCGAGCCGACCAATCTCCGTAGATTCCCTCACCGGGCTCGCCCCGAATGTTTCGCGAATGCCTCGGGTGGTATCGGTTTGCCGTCCCAATCGCTCCCTACAGGAGGGGCATATGGTCCAGGTCTATTTTCACTGCTCCAACACCGAGGGCACGCTGATCGATCGCAGCGGCACCGCGGTCGCGAGCCTGCCCGAGGCGCGCGACCGCGCCGCGCAGATCATGCAATCGATGATCCAGACACCCGGTGCCGAGGACTGGCGCGACTGGATCATCCATGTCAGCGACTCCGACGGCGAGGAGATTTTCGACCTCCCCTTCACCGCCATGCTTGGCAAGCCGCATTGAGGTGATGCCGTGCTATTCGCTTCGCTGACCCTGCTCTGCCAGCCCCTGAACTTCGTTGCCGCCAAATGGCAGAAGCTGGTGCGGATCGCAGGCAACCCCTACCGCCCCGAGCTTCACTACATGCGCGGCCCAGGGCCGAAATGGCGCGCCAAGCATCGTACGGACCGCGGTGACGGCACGCTCTGAGCGCAGTTCGCGACCCTTCCCCTACTTGCCAGTGAACTTCGCCTTGCGCTTCTCGACGAAGGCGTTGCGGCCTTCGATGGCGTCCGCGCTCTTGCGGATCGTGGCCTGAAGCTCGATCTCACGGCGGAATTGCGCCTCGTAGGTCGTGTGCTCACTCTCCTCGATGAGTGCGCGGGTCGCGACCAAGGCGCGCGTCGGACCGTCGGCGAGGCGGCGAGCCAGGGTCAACGCCTCCTCCATCAGCTTCGCATCGTCGACGACCTGCCGCACCAGACCGATTTCCTGCGCACGTTCGGCCGTCAGCGGCTCGTTCAGGAGCATCAGCTCGAGCGCGCGCTGCCGGCCGATGAGCCGCGGTAACAGCCAGGTCGAGCCGAGATCCGGCACCAGCGCGATGCGGCTGAACACCTGGATGAAGCTCGCCGACCGCGCCGCGACGATCATGTCGCCGGCCATCGCCAGACTGAAGCCGCCACCGGCGGCCACGCCGTTGACGGCGACGACGACAGGCACGCGGCATTCGCGCAGCGCCTTGAACGCCGGCCAGTAGAAGCGCATCACGCCCGCGGCGATGTCTTCGCCGAGCGCTTCAGAGGCCTTCAAATTCTGCCCCGAGCAAAAGCCGCGCCCCGCACCGGTAAGGATGAGGGCGCGAACGCCCTCGTCCCGTGTGATCTCAACGACGGCGGCGGCGAGCCCGCCGAGCAGGTCCGGCGTCATAGCGTTCAGGCTCGCCGGCTCGTCGAGCGTCAGGATCCCGACCGCGCCATCCCGCGCCTGTTTCACACCTGCCATGTCGCGTCTCCCTTTTGATGTTATCGTTGGCGGCAATGTGCCATTGTCCGCGGGCTTCGCCAATTGCGGAGCTTCAAAGTCAGCGCAACGAAGCCCAGACAACCGAAGACAGCACACAAGACGACATCATGCCTCATCAGTTCAGCCTCGCCCAAACCGTCCGCAAACCCGCCGTCAAGTCCAAGGGCGGAATCGTCGCCGGGCAGTCACGCCGAGCGGCCGAAGTGGGGGCGCAAGTGCTGGCGGCGGGCGGCGACTGCGTGGACGCGATCGTCGCGACCACCTTCGCGCTCAACGTGCTGGAGCCCTGGAACAGCGGCATCGGCGGCGGCGGCGCGATGGTGCTCTACCGCGCCAAGGAAAATCGCTACGAGGTGATCGACTACGGCATGTGCGCGCCGCAGAGCCTGCGCGCTGCCGACTATCCCCTCAGCGGCGAGGGCGCGGCCTCCGATCTCTTTCCCTGGCCGCGGGTAAAGGACGACCGCAACATCCACGGCCCCGGCTCGATCGCCGTGCCCGGTGTCGTCGCCGGCATGGAGGAAGCGCATCGCCGCCACGCCAGGCTGCCATGGAAGGACTTGGTCACACCGGCAGCCGAACTTGCCGGCGAGGGCCTGCTGGTCGATTGGTGGACCACGCTGATGATCACGAGCTCGGCGGCCGATCTTCGGCGCTACCCCGCGAGCGCGGCATCGTTCCTGAAGGACGGCCTGCCACCGAGCGCGCCATGGGGCATCAAGTCCGAGACGCGGCTGCCGCAGGACACGTTGAAGGCGACGCTGTCGCGCCTTGCAGAAGCCGGGCCGCGCGATTTCTACCAGGGCGATCTCGCCAGGAGCATTGCGTCCGACATCAAGGCCGACGGCGGCTCGCTGTCGGTGGAGGATCTCGCCGCCTTCCGCGCCCATCTGCGCGAGCCGCTGGCGATCCCCTATCGCGGCGGCAAGGTGTTTGCGACACCGGAACTCACGGCGGGGCCGACCATGGCTCATGCGCTGCGCCTGTTGCAGCAAAATTTGAAGCCGGCAGCCACGCCCGACGCAGCCGCCTACGCCGAATATGCCGTGGCCCTGCAATCGGCCTATCGCGAGCGGCTCAAGGACATGGGCGATGCCGACGGCAAGCGCTCGCTCGGCGCCGAATACCTGGCGCCCGCCTGCACCACGCATTTCTCCGTCGTCGACCGCCACGGCAACATCGCGGCGGTGACGCAGACGCTGCTCTCATCCTTCGGCTCGAAATACGTGACCCCGCATACCGGCATCCCCATGAACAATGGCATCATGTGGTTCGACCCGACGCCGGGCACCACCAACTCGCTCGCCCCCGGCAAGCGCTGCCTCACCAACTACACACCCGTCATCGCCGAGACCAAGGATGGCAAACGCCTCGCCGTCGGCGCCTCCGGCGGCCGCCGCATCCTGCCTTCGGTGATGCAGCTGGTGTCCTTTGCGATGGACTTCGGCATGGACCTCGATGCCTCCATCCACCAGCCGCGCATCGACGCCAGTGAAGGCGCGATCGTGATCGGCGACGCCCGCCTGCCGGCGGAAGCACGCAGGACGCTCGCCGCGCGCTTCGACTATGAAGAAGCCCGGGTGCAGTCCTTGCCGCAGAAGTTCGCCTGCCCGAGCGTGGTGATGCGCGAGGGCGATATGAATTCCGGCGCGGTCGAGATCTTCCAGCCCTGGGCCGACGCGGTAGCGGAGGGCTGAGCGCCACTACTCCTCCATATTTGCGCGCGACACCGCGATCGATGTCCGTTCATCGAACGGGCATATGCGTGCCTAAGAGGAGAGATTGAGGATGAAGAAGCTTGCGCTCGCCGCAACATTGATCATCGCGGCCGGATTCACGATTCCCGGCGCGGCATTCGCCAAGGGCGGTCATGGACACGGCCACGGTCACGGACACCACGGCGGATACCATGGACATCGCCATGCCGTGCCGCCCGGATGGTCTCACGGGCGCAAAGTTGGTTGGCGCGGCAGGGGGTGCCCGCCCGGACTCTGGAAACAGGGGCGTTGCTAACGCCCCACCTGCAACTCATGCGAGGCGCCGCCCCTGCCCGGGTGGCGCCTCTTTCATATCCCCAGCCGGTCTCGCACCCGACCCGTGATCACCGCGCTCGTGACTGCCACCGGCCAGAACGCGTGCATCGGGATCGGCTTGATACTGGTGACGGGCATGTCGATCTCGGCCTTGACGCCGCCGATCAAACGGCGTGCAAGCTGTGCGCCCATCGCGGTCGAGAGCGCAACGCCGCGGCCGTTGCAGCCGAGCGAGATCAGGACGTTCTCCGCCGGCTCGTGCACATGCGGATAATGGTCCTTGGTGATGGCGAGGCGGCTGTTCCAGCCATGGGTCCAGGTCACGCCCTTGATCTGAGGCCAGAGCCGCTCGGCGTAGCGAATGAGGTAGGCGACGTCGGATGCCGACTTGATCCACCGCATCGGGCCTCGGCCGCCCATCAAGAGCCGGTTCTGCTGATCGATGCGGTAGTACACCGTGATGTGCCCGCTTTCGTAGAGCACGGGGCGCGTCGGCATGATCGAGCGGGCGACCTCGTCCGAGAGCGGCGCCGTCGCAGCGATCGAGGAAAACACCGGCACAATGGTGCGGCGTAGCGCCGGCCAGAGATCGTCGGTGAAGCCGTTGGTGGCGAGCAGGACCTTGTCGGCATGCACGATCGCACGCGGCGTCTCGATGCGCCAACGCGCACCGTCGCGGCGGAGTGACAACGCCGGCGTCTCGCCATAAACTTTTGCGCCGGCCGAGATCGCGGCACGCGCGAGACCACGAGCGTAACTGAGGGGATGCAGGTCGCCGCCGCGTGTGTCGAGCATGGCGCCGATGTAGCGGTCGGTGCCGGTCATCTCGCGGAGCTGCTCGCGATTCAGGTACGTTACCGGCATGCCGCGACGGATGCATTGCTGCGCCGTCTTCTCGATCGCGGCGGCACTGGCCTCGTTATAGGCCGCGCGCAACGTTCCGTTCTGCCGCGCCTCGCATGGGATCTGGTAGCGGCGGATCAGCTCATGCGTGAAGTTCGTCGTGCCGTACGAGAATTCGACCATGCGGCGACCGAGATCGGCGCCGAAATCGGCTTCGATCTGATCGGGATCGTGCTTCAAGCCCGGATTGGTGTGGCCGCCGTTGTTGCCCGACGCGCCCCAGCCCGGCTCCTGCGCTTCCAGCACCAGTGCCTCGACACCTTGCTCCGCCAGGTGCAACGCAGTGGACAGGCCGGTGTAGCCACCGCCCACGATCGCGATGGAGACGGTCTTGTCACCATCGAGCGGCGGCGTGGTGACCGGCGCAACGGCTGTGTCGGCATAGAGCGAGGGCGGCAGAGGCAGGCGCGCATTCATGGCGAAGACCGATCAGAGCGGATGCAGCACGCGGCGCAGAAAGTCCTGCGTGCGCGGATGCTGGGGTTGATTGAGCAGCGCCTTGGCCGGCCCCTGCTCGACGATGACGCCGCCGTCGATGAACAGCACGCGGTCGGCGACGTCGCGGGCAAAGCCCATCTCATGGGTGACGACGACCATGGTCATGCCTTCGTCCGCGAGCTTGCGCATGACGCCAAGGACGTCGCCGACGAGCTCTGGATCGAGCGCCGAGGTCGGCTCGTCGAACAGGATCGCCTTGGGCTGCATCGCGAGCGCACGCGCGATCGCGACGCGCTGCTGCTGGCCGCCGGAGAGCTGCGGCGGATGTACGTCGGCCTTCTCGGCGAGCCCAACGCGAGCAAGCAGCGCGCGACCGCGCTCGAACGCCTGCGCGCGCGGCTCCTTCTTCACGAAGAGCGGCCCCTCGATGACGTTTTCCAGTGCCGTGCGATGCGGAAACAGGTTGAAGCGCTGGAACACCATCGAGACCTGGGTGCGGATGTTCACGATCGACGGCGCGTCGCGATCGACTTTCAGGTCCTCGATACTGATCTCGCCGCGGTCGTAACTTTCGAGCCCGTTGATACAGCGCAGGATGGTGGACTTGCCGGAGCCGGACGGGCCGATGATGCAAACCACCTCGCCCTTCTGCACGGAGGCTGTGATGCCCTTGAGCACCTCGACCTTGCCAAAGCTCTTGTGGACGTCGTTGAGCTCGATCATTTCTTGCCCGCCCGCTTCTCAAAGTGACGGACCAGCAGGATCAAGGGAATGCTCATGGTGAGATACATCAGCGCCACCAGCGTGAACACGCTGGTGTTCTTGAAGGTCGACGAGGCGATCAGCTTGCCTTGCAGCGCGAGCTCGGCGACGGTGATGGTCGAGGCTTGCGAGGAATCCTTCAGCATCATGATCATGACGTTGCCGTAGGGCGGCAGCACGATGCGCACCGCCTGCGGCAGCACCACGCGGCGCATGGTGAGCCACCAGCCCATGCCGATCGACTGCGCCGCCTCGATCTGGCCCTTGTCGATGGCCTCGATGCCGGCGCGGAAATTCTCGGCCTGATAGGCCGAGTACGCGATGCCGAGCCCGAGGATTGCGGCCTGCAAGGCCGAGAGCGTGACGCCAAGGTCAGGCATCACGAAGTAGAGATAGAACAGCAGAACGATGATCGGGATGCCGCGGATCACGTTGATCAGGCTGGCGCTGAGCATCGACAGCCCCCTGATGCCGGAGACCCGCATCATTGCCCAGACCAGGCCGAGCACTGTCGAGAGCAAAAGCGAGCCGATGGTGACGACGATCGTCAGCGCGACGCCGTTCATCAGGATCGGGAAGAACTCGGCGGCGTCGTGCCAGAAGCCTTTCATAGGGCAGCCTTCGATCAGCCTCTATCGTCAGCCCTGTGCCTTCAGGCCCCATTTGTCGAGGATCTTGTCGATGGTACCGTTGGCCTTCAGCTTCGCGAGCGAGGCGTTGATCTTGCCGAGCAGCGCGGTCTCCCCCTTGCGCACGCCGATGCCGACCGAGCCGACGGTGACGGGCTTGTAGCCGTCGACGAGGCGCACCTCGGGGAAACCGCCCTGCTTCAGATTGTAGGCGAGAATCGGATAGTCGGCGTAGCCGGCCTTGAGGCGGCCGGTGTTCACATCGCGCAGGATGTCCGGGATGGTATCGTAGGCCTTGACGTCCGCAAACAGGCCGGACTTCTTCAGCGCGTCGACGAAGGCGGTGCCGACCTGGGCCCCCACCGTTTCGCCCTTCAGATCATCCTGTGTCGCATAGGCCTTGGTGTCGCTCTTCGGCACCACCAAGCCTTCGCCATAGGTGTAGATCGGATCGGAGAAATCGACGACTTCTTTTCGCGGAGGGGTGATGAACATCGCGGCCGCAATGATATCGATCTTGCTCGAAGTGAGCGATGGGATCAGCGCCGAGAACTGCATCGGCTCGATCTGTACGTTGAAGCCGGCATCCTTGCCCACTTCAGTGACGAGATCGACCATGATGCCCTGGATGGAATTGGTCTTGGTGTCGAGGAAGGTGAAGGGAATCCCGGTCGGCGTCGAGCCGACCTTCAGCACCTGCTGCGCGGAAGCCGGCGCCACCGCTGCCAGCGCGAGTGCCGCGACTGCGGCCAGACCAAAACGCTTCATCGCATCCCCCTTTGGGCTTGCCGATGACGGCGCTCGCGCATGTCGTGATCGCAGACGTTGCGGGCCAAGCCGTTTCGGCCTATTTTCACCAATATGAAAATTTGGTCACACTTTTGCGGTCGATGCAAGCGATTTTCATGCACATGAAGGAAGCGGTTTGACGTGAGCGGTGACAAAAGAATACGCAAACCGGCCGCAGCAAAGCCGGCGAAGAAGGTGAAGGCCAAGAAGGTTTCGACCAAGGCCATTACCAAATCGGCCGAGCCCGCGATGGACGTCGCGGTCGGCCGCCGCATCCGCGATCTCCGGCGCGTCAGGCAATTCTCGCTCGAAACGGTGGCTGAGCGCACAGATCTTTCGATCGGGTTCCTCAGCCAGATCGAGCGCGGACTGTCGTCACCATCGCTCCGCGTGCTCGCAACATTGGCGGACGTGCTCGGCGTCGGCATCGCCGCACTGTTCGGCGCAAGCCCGAGCGCCGACGGTGCCTCCGATCATGTCGTGACGCGCGGGCTGCAGCGACCCGAACTGAAACTCTGGCGCACCGGCATCTCCAAGCAATTGCTGAGCCCGGCGACCGCCGACAACCGCCTCAACCTGTTCCTGGTGCATCTGGAGCCCGGCGGCTCCACGGGCGATGAGCTCTACACCCATGACGGCGAGGAGGCCGGCCTCGTGCTCGACGGCGAGATGATGCTGACCGTGGATAGCGAGACGTGGTCGCTGAAGACAGGCGACAGCTTTCGGTTTGCGAGCCGCCGGCCACACCGATTTTCCAATC
Organism: Pseudomonadota bacterium; assembly: GCA_023435725.1. Taxonomy (GTDB): domain Bacteria; phylum Pseudomonadota; class Alphaproteobacteria; order Rhizobiales; family Xanthobacteraceae; genus Bradyrhizobium. Next base: position 14,764 of record JAEYRD010000231.1, read on the forward strand.
CGGCGAACGACGCAAAGGCCGTCGTGCTGTGGGTGAATTGCGTGACGGGGACGGGGTAATTCCCTTGTTCGCCCCTCATCGCGCGCGGCGAGGGAGAAGAAACCCGCAGCAGCTCCACGTCGTCATTGCGAGCGAAGCGAAGCAATCCAGACTCCCACCGCCGAGACATCCTGGATTGCTTCGTCGCTTCGGTGCAAAATTGCTCTGCAATTTTGTCACGAGCTCCTCGCAATGACGAGAGCAGAGACCGCTACCCGAACCGGTGACTGTAGCGATCCACCGTCAGCGCGCTGGCGTCGACGTCCGGCTTCTTGCCGGACAGCATGTCCGCGAGCACGCGGCCGGAACCGCAGGACATGGTCCAGCCGAGCGTGCCGTGGCCGGTGTTGAGGTGGAGATTGGCATACTGCGTCGGACCGATCACCGGCGGGCCGTCCGGCGTCATCGGACGCAGGCCGCTCCAGAACGTCGCCCTGGAGAGATCGCCGCCGCGCGGGAACAGATCGGTCAAGGAATGATCGAGCGTGGCGCGGCGCGCGTCATAGAGCTTGGTCGAAAAGCCCGAGATTTCGGCGGTGCCGCCGACGCGGATGCGACTTCCAAGGCGCGTGATCGCGACCTTGTAGCTCTCGTCCATCACGGTCGATTCCGGCGCACCGGAGGCGTCCTTGATCGGCACCGTGATCGAATACCCCTTCACCGGATAGACCGGCAGCGAGATGCCGAGCGGCGCAACGAGACGCGACGACCAGCTTCCGAGCGCGAGCACGTAAGCGTCGGCCTGCAACATGCCGGCGCTGGTCGCGACGCCGCTGACGCGCGCGCCGTCCGTGACGATGCGGTCGATGCCGGTGTTGAACATGAAGCGCACGCCGAGCGCCTCGGCATGCTTGGCCAGCGCCTGCGTGAACATGTGGCAGTCGCCGGTCTCGTCCTGCGGCAGGCGCAGTCCGCCGGCGAATTTCTCCTTCACGCCGGCGAGCGCAGGCTCGACCGCGATGCAGCCTTCGCGGCTCAGCACCTCGAAAGGAACGCCATATTGCTTGAGCACGGCGATGTCCTCGCCGGTGCCGTCGAGCTGCGCCTGGTAGCGGAACAGCTGGAGCGTGCCCTGCGAGCGCTCGTCATACTTGATGCCGATGTCGCGGCGCAGATCGCGCAGGCAATCGCGGCTGTATTCCGCGATCGGGATCATCCGGCTCTTGTTGACCGCATAGCGCGCGCTGGTGCAGTTGCGCAGCATCTTGAGCAGCCAGACCCACATCACGGGATCGAGCTTCGGCCGGATCACCAGCGGGCCGTGCTTCATCAAAAGCCACTTGACCGCCTTGACCGGCACGCCGGGACCGGCCCAGGGGGAAGAATAGCCGGGCGAGACCTCGCCCGCATTGGCGAAAGAGGTCTCCAGTGCCGGCTCCGGCTGACGGTCGACGACCGTCACCTCATGGCCGGCACGAGCAAGGTAGTAGGCAGAGGTGACACCGATGACACCGCTGCCGAGGATCAGAACTTTCACGCTTCGTCAAACTCCCGCGATATTACGCTCGCCGCTGCAAGAAGAAATTCCTTGAACGGCGAGAGCAATTATCAGGCCACCTTCTTGATGGCGTCGCCGAGGATCGAGACCATCTGGTCGATGTGGCTCTTCTCGACGATGAGTGGAGGTGACATCGCGAAGGAGTCACCGCTCGTGCGCAGGTAGAGGCCGGTGTTGAAGCAGTCGACCATGACGTCATAGCCGCGCGCGCCGACAATGCCGTCGCGCGGCGCCAACTCGACTGCGCCCATCAGGCCGCAATTGCGGATGTCGACCACGTTGGGCAAGCCTTTGAGCGAGTGCAGCGCATCGCGCCAGTATTCGGCGATCGATGCACCGCGCGTGAGCAGGCCTTCGTCCTTGTAGATATCCAGCGTCGCGATACCCGCGGCGCAGGCCGTCGGATGCGCCGAATAGGTGTAGCCGTGGAACAGCTCGATCTGGCTCTCAGGACCGACCATCAGTCCGTCGTACACCTTGCGGCTCGCGAACACCGCGCCGCAGGGAATGGTACCATTGGTGATGCCCTTGGCCGTTGTCATCAGGTCCGGCGTGACGCCGAAGAAGTTGGCGGCGAACGGCGTGCCGAGGCGGCCGAAGCCGGTGATGACCTCGTCGAAGATCAGGAGGATGCCGTGCTTGTCGCAGATCTCGCGCAGGCGCTGGAGATAGCCCTTCGGCGGCGGCAGCACCGCGGTCGAACCCGGCACCGGCTCAACGATGACGGCAGCGATCGTCTCGGCGCCGTGCAGGCCGACCAGGCGCTCGAGGTCATCGGCGAGCTCGACGCCGTGGTCCGGCTGATCCTTGGCGAAGGCGTTGCGGCCGAGATCGTGGGTGTGGCGGATATGGTCGACGCCGGGAAGATGCGTCGCGAAGGCGCGGCGGTTAGCGACCATGCCGCCGACCGACATGCCGCCGAAGCCGACGCCGTGATAGCCGCGCTCGCGGCCGATCAGGCGGGTGCGGCTCGACTGGCCGTTGGCGCGGTGATAGGCGAGCGCGATTTTCAGCGCGGTGTCGACCGACTCGGAGCCGGAGTTGGTGAAGAAGATGCGGTCGAGGCCCTTCGGCGCGATCTCGGCGAGACGCTCAGCGAAGTCGAACGCCAGCGGATGGCCCATCTGGAACGACGGCGCGAAGTCCAGCGTCATGAGCTGGCGCTCGACAGCGGCGGCGATCTGCTTGCGGCCGTGGCCGGCATTGACGCACCAGAGGCCGGCGGACCCGTCGATCACCTTGCGACCGTCGACGCTGGTGTAGTGCATGCCCTCGGCCGAGGAGAACAGGCGCGGCGCCTTCTTGAACTGACGGTTGGCCGTGAACGGCATCCAGAACGAGTCGGTCTTGATAGTGTTCGGAATCTGATGAAGGGTCACGGGCCACGCTCCTTTGCTGACCTGCTAGCAGAGCCACGGCTTCAATAGGGCAACAAGTCCTTTTCTGGGGACCTGCAAGCCATTGATTTGACTAGGGCTACTGGTCCATATTTGCGCGATCCGCAACACCTGCAACACAGGGACCAGGGGCATGAGCGTCGACATTGGTGGACGGCTGCGATTCATCCGGGCGCGCCAGAAGCTGTCGCAGCGGGAACTCGCCAAACGCGCCGGCGTCACCAATTCGACGATCTCGCTGATTGAATCCAACCAGATGAACCCGTCGGTCGGCGCGCTCAAGCGCATCCTTGACGGCATCCCGATGGGGCTCGCCGAGTTCTTCGCGCTGGAGCCGGAGAGCCGGCGCAAGATCTTCTACCGCGCGGAGGAACTGACGGAGGTCGGCAAGAAGCCGATCTCGTATCGCCAGATCGGCGACAATCTGTTCGGCCGCAGCCTGCAGATTTTGAAAGAGCGCTACGAGCCCGGCAGCGACACCGGACGCGTCCCTCTCGTTCACGACGGCGAGGAAGGCGGCATCGTGATCTCGGGCAAATTAGAAGTCACCGTCGAGGATGAACGCCGCATTCTCAATCCGGGCGATGCCTATTATTTTGAGAGCCGCCGCCCGCATCGCTTTCGCTGCGTCGGCGGCAAGCCGTGCGAAGTGATCTCGGCTTGCACGCCGCCGACGTTTTGAAGCGCGATCGACCGCATCCGGGATCTTACGGAGCACCGCTATCTTACGGAGCTTGAGCCATCTCAATTTCCGCGAGCCAAACCGCTATATCTTGCGAACCGTAGCCGAGCAGCCTGGCGCAAAGGTGCTGAGGTTATGGCCCCGGACTCCTAGGCACTCCGGGGCCGCTTCGTAACAAAGGCTAGCGCATGAAGATCACTCTCGCCAATGCGGAAGCCGCGCTCGACGAAGTTCAGCGCGATGCCGACAAGCTGCATTCGCGCGAGCTGCGCAGGGCTATCGCCAACTACATCGAGACGCAGAGGGAAGCGATCAAGGCCATCCGGCGGAAGATGAACTAAGTCGGGTCACGAAAGCAGATTTAGCGGCCCCCTCCTGAACCAGGAAGACATTGCGGGCGACCAAAAGGCGGAACCCGCCCCGCTTCGTCTACGAGTCGCCTATGTCCGCCTCTTTCCGCATCGCACTGCTTGCTGCGGTGGCGTCACTTACCCCTGCCATCAGCCACGCGATGGACGCCGACCTACGCGCCAGAAGCCGCGAGCCGACCGCCATCGCCCTCTGCGGTGAGGTCAACAGCGACGGTGCCGGCTTCACGACAGCCGATTGCGGCAAGGCCGGTTACGACAAGCTCGTCGCTGCGATTGACAGATCATTCGACGCCGCGCTGGCAAAAACGCCGGCCAATATCCGGCCGCTGCTGAAGCGTGATCAGGCCTGGTTCAACGAAATGATCCTTGAAGCCGCGGGCACCGTCCAGGAAGCGGACGAGGACGAACTTCGTGAGAACTTCGTCGCCACGCTTCACAAGCGCGCCGCTGTACTGGACGACGTCGCACAGGGGTTTGGACGAAGCGGGCTCGCCGGCAAGTGGGTTTATGCGTTCGGGAGCGTCACGCTAACTGCAGCCGACAACGGTGAGTTTCGTCTCGCTGCGGACATGCAGGCCTATTACGGCAGCGACAAGCACCGCTCCTGCAGGTTGAATGCGGTCGTCGCGCCGTCCGCCGGCGGCTGGCTGAGCGGCACGATCCAGCCTGAGGAGGGCAAGCCGGCAAGCGCCGGGGAGCAGAAGACGACGGTCGAGGGGAAGTCCCCGAAGCCACCGTCGATCAAGCTTCGCCGTCAGGGTGACTCGCTGCGCGTCGTCATGATCGACAGCGATAACGAATGGGACAACAAGCGCGACGACTGCGACTACATGTGGCAGATCACGGGCAGTTACTTTGCGAGCGGTCGGCAGGATACGGCCGACAGGGCCGACACCAGCTTCGTGATGCCGACCTTCGACTGCCTGCGCCCGGATACCGCGACCGACGAAGAAATCTGCGCCGACCCCGACCTTGCCGAAAATGACAGGCGGCTGAATCGCGCCTGGAAGGCATTGCTCCCGAGGCTCGACGATGCGACCCGGCGCGCGCTGACGGAAGATCAGCGCAACTGGGTCGGTGCCCAGACGCAAGAGTATCCCGAATTCCTGCATCCGGCCTGGGAGAAACAGACGGCACAGATGCATTTCACGGCCAACGCGCGCGACCACGTCGATGGCCTCCAGCGCGAGCGCATCGCATTGCTCGAGGGCTTCGACGACAAGCGCAGGGGTCTTGCAGGTGTCTGGCTGGCTTACAACGCCATCATCAAGATCACCGTCGACAAGGATGGCCGCTTGAAGGCGCAGGGCTGGAAGTGGGATCAGGGTGACTGGAAGGCGGGCTGCGACTACGATATGAGCGGCAAGATCGCCGACGGCACCTTTCGCTCCGACGAGCAACGCAAGAACCCGGACACGCTGGAACGCGATCACGGCATGCTGATCGTCAACCGGCTCGATGATCTCTTTGCAAAGAAGCGCAGCGGCAAGGAGAACGAGGACGAGGAGAAGTGCAAGCGGAGGCTCGACAACTCCTCGACAGCAAGGCTTTTTCCTGCCCGTCCCTCGCTCGACATCGACAACCTTCCCGGCTTTATTCGCTAGCCGCACTCGGCCGGCGAAGGCGTCGATTGATCTGCGAGGCCGCTGTGTCGAGCGTGACCATTCAGCGGCCCGCCGGATGCAGGGCATGATGCTGCCGCAGCACGCGGCAGCATCATGGGCATCATAGCTATTTCAGCAACTCCTCGATCCGGATCGGAAAGCGACGGACACGTATGCCGGTCGCATGCCAGACCGCGTTGGCGACCGCGCCGGCGCTGCCTGTGATGCCGATCTCGCCGACGCCCTTGATACCGAGCGCATTCACATGCGGGTCGTGCTCCTCGACCGTGATCACGTCGAGCGGCGGCACGTCGGCATTCACGGGGATGTGGTACTCGCCGAGATTGGCATTCATGATCCGCCCGCTACGGCGGTCGGTGATGGCTTCCTCGTGCAGTGCGAAGGACATGCCCCAGATCATGCCGCCGAAGAGCTGGCTCTTCACCAGATGCGGATTGACGATACGTCCCGCAGCGAACGCGCCGACCATCCGCGTGACGCGGATCTGGCCGAGCTCGGGATCGACCTTCACCTCCGCGAACACCGCGCCGTGGGCGTGCATCGCGTACTCTTCCATCGCGGCAGGGTTCGGCGTGCCGGTGCCGCGGGCTTCGACCTCAGCGACACCGGCACGCGCGAGAATCTCGGCATAGCTTTCACCGCGGCTTTCGTCGTCGCGCCGGATCAACCTGCCGTCGCGCGCAATCACGCCGGCATTGCCGGCGCCGAACAAGGGCGAGCGCTCGTCACCGGTTGCGAGATCGGCAAGCTTGGCGATGACGGCCGCCCCCGCACTGTGGATCGCCGCACCGGCCGTCGCCGTGTGCGCCGAGCCGCCGGCAATGCCGGCATCGGGCAGGTCTGAAGTTCCGGCCTTGAACTCGACGCGGTCAATATCGAGGCCGACCGCATCGGCCGCGATCTGGGCGAGCGCCGTCCAGGCGCCCTGCCCCATGTCATGCGCGCCGATCTCCATCGCGCCGCTCCCATCGCGGCGGATCGCCGCGCGCGCTTCGGCCTGGAACATCAGCGCCGGGAAGGTCGCAGTACCCACGCCCCAACCGACCAGGAGGCCGGAATCGTCACGCATCTGACGTGGCTGCAGCGACCGCTTTGACCAGCCGAAGCGCGCCGCGCCCTGCTCGTAGCAGGCACGCAGCGCCTTCGAGGAGAAGGGTTTGCCAGTCATCGGCTCGACCTCGGCATAGTTCTTCAGGCGGAAGGCGAGCGGATCGATGCCACAGGCCCAGGCCATCTCGTCGATCGCGCTTTCGAGTGCGATCGATCCGGTCGCCTCGCCGGGCGCGCGCATGAATAACGGCGTGCCGGTGTTGACGCGCACGGCATCGTGCGAAGTGCGGATCGCAGGAGCCGCATAAAGCGTGTGCGAGGCGTCGGCCGCGGGCTCATAGAAGTCGTCGAACGTGCTCGATACGGTCCTGGCGTGGTGATCGAGGGCGGTGAGACGTCCCTCGCTGTCGGTACCGATGCGCAACCGCTGGCGCGTCGGCGCGCGATGGCCGACCGGACCATACATCTGCTCACGGCGCAGGACGAGCTTGACGGGCTTGCCGACCAGCTTTGCGGCCATGACGCCGAGCACTTGCGGACCAGCCATCAACCCCTTCGACCCAAAGCCACCGCCAAGGAACGGACTGCGGATATGGATCTTGTCCGGCGCGATGCCGAACAGCTCGGCGATGCGCCCCAGCGACAACATCAGCCCCTGGGTGGGCATGTCGATCTGCAGTCTGTCGCCGTCCCAGGCGGCGACGATGGCATGCGGCTCCATCGCGTTGTGATATTGCGGCGGCGTCTCGTAAACCGCCTCGATCTGCTTCTCGGCCGAGGCGAGGCCCGCCTCGACATCGCCGCGGTGACTTTCGGTGGGGTTGCCGACACCGACGACGGGCGGCACGAAACTCTCGCCGGCATCCAGGCCAACGAGTGCAGGGAGCGTCTCGTAGCGTGGCGCCAGCAGCACCGCGCCTTCCGTCGCCGCCTCGAGCGTCTCGGCGATCACGACGGCGATGGGCTGGTTGGCGTAGCGGACCTCATTGCTCTGCAACACCTCCATCCGGAACACGAACGGATTGGTCTTGATCTCCGGATCGATCGCGAGCTGAGGCTTGTGGTCTGATGTCATGACGTCGACGACGCCGGGATGGCGCTTCGCAGCGGTGACATCGAGCGAGGCCACGCGACCGCGCGCGATGCTGGAGACCGCAATCACCGCAAACAGAATACCCGGCGGATGATTGTCGGCGGCATAGGTCGCCTGCCCCTTGACCTTGAGGATGCCGTCACGGCGGGTCAGCGGCTGGCCGATGTTCGAGCCATGGCGCAGATGGGCGGGCGCGCTGGTGAGGTTGAGCTCAGGCATGAATGGCTCCGGACGTCGAGGCAAAGGGAGAGGCCGGCAGTGCCGGCATGCGCGCCGGCGTACCGGCGGCAGCGAGGGTCAGCGCGCGCACGACGATGCGGCGCGCGAGCTCGATCTTGAAGGCGTTGTCGCCGGATGGCTTTGCGTCGGTGAGTGCACGCCATGCAGCTTCCTGGAACGCATCGGCCGTGGGCGCGACGCCCCTTAGCACGCCTTCCGCGGCACCGGCGCGCCAGGGTTTTGCGGCGACGCCGCCGAGCGCAAGCCGCGCTTCGCCAATCTTGCCGTTCTCTATCCGCAACGCGGCCGCGGCCGAGACCACCGCGAAAGCGTAGGACGTGCGCTCACGAACCTTGAGATATCGCGCATGTATAGCAAAGCCGCGCGCCGCAGGCGGAAGGTGGACCGCGACAATCAGGTCGCCGGGTTCCAGCGCCGAATCGCGCTCCGGCGTGTTGCCGGGCAGGCGATGCAGTTCGGCGAGCGCAATCTCGCGCCGGCCGTTCCTGCCCTCGATCTCGACGATGGCATCGAGCGCAACCAGCGGCACGCAGAAATCCGATGGATGCGTGGCGATGCAGTTCTCGCTCCAGCCGAGCACCGCGTGCGTGCGGTTCTCACCACCGCGAGCATCACAGCCGCTGCCGGCCTCGCGCTTGTTGCAGCAGCTGGCTGTGTCGTAGAAATACGCGCAGCGCGTCCGCTGCAGCAGATTGCCGCCGACGGTCGCGGCATTGCGCAGTTGCGCGGACGCACCGGAGAGGAGCGCCTCCACTACGGCAGGATAAGATCTTGCGAAGGTCGCGTCGTGCGCCAGATCGGCATTGCTGACCAGGGCGCCGATACGCACGCCGCCATCGGCGAGGTGCTCGATCTGATCGAGCCCTTCGAGATGCGTGACATCGACCAGGCGATCCGGGCGGCTGACGCCACCCTTCATCAGATCGAGCAGATTGGTGCCGGCGGCGAGATAGGTCGCACCCGGCTGCGCGGCAGCAGCGATGGCCTCGGCGACCGTGGCCGGCCTGACATAATCGAACTGTTTCATGCGGAACGCCTCTGATTGGATTCATCCATGCCCGCCTGGGCTTCGAGCACGGCATCGACAATGCCTGCATAGGCGCCGCAGCGGCAGAGATTGCCGCTCATGCATTCGCGGATGCGTTCGGGATCGTTACCGGCCTGGGCTTCGCGCATCATTCCGATCGCGCTCATGATCTGGCCCGGCGTACAGAAGCCGCACTGAAATCCGTCATGGGCGATGAAGGCCGCCTGCACGGGATGAAGTTGGTCGCCGCGCGCGACGCCTTCGATAGTGACGACGTCGGCGCCGTCATGGCTGATGGCGAGCGCGAGGCAGGAATTGATACGTTTGCCATCGACGAGAATGGTGCAGGCGCCGCATTGGCCGCGGTCGCATCCCTTCTTGGTTCCGGTCAGATGGAGGCGCTCACGCAGGAGATCGAGCA
>JAEYRD010000241.1 GCA_023435725.1 Pseudomonadota bacterium
CCCCAACCCTCTCCCCGTAAGAACGGGGAGAGGGAGAAGAGGCAGCGGAAATCGCGGAGAGAGCCCTACTCCGACATCGGCTTGTCGGAGATGTCCCAATCCTTGCCGGTGAAGGTCGAGATGTAGAGCGTCTTCATCGGCGTGTAGTCCTCGGGCGTGTAGCTGTAGGTGACGCCGTCGAGGAAATAGGGCGAGTGGAAGCCCGCGAGCGTTGAAGCCTGCTTCAGCACGTTGGCGCGGGTGAGCTGGTCGCCGCAACGGCGCAGGATCTCGCCCATGGACACTGCCTGGCCGTAGCCGGCGAAAGCGATGGTGTTATCAGGATCGATCGTCGGGATGTACTTCTTGCGCAGCTCCTCGAACGCCATCACGTCGGGATCCTTCTCCCATTTCGGGAGGCCGACCTCCTTGTTGTAGCGGATGGCGACGATGCCGGTGGCGTTCTCGAGCCCGGCGGCATTGAGGATCGAGCGGCCGGTCGAACCCGCCGACAAGAGTTGCAGCGGCTTCCAGCCGAGCTCGGCCACTTTGCGGATCGACTGCGACGTCGCCTTGCCAGTGGTGATGTTGTAGAAGACGTCCGCGCCCGACTTCGAGAGATTGATGAGCTGGGAATCGACCGTCGGATCGGTGAGATCGTAGGTCTGCTCCATGATCACCTGCGCGGTGCCGCCCGCATCCGCGAGCACCTTCTTGAACGGGCCCAGGAAGTCGCGGCCGAAATCGTCGTTCTGGTAGAGGATGCCGATCTTCGCATTCGGCTTCACGGCGACGACGTGCCGCGCCAGGATACGCGCTTCGGTCGGATAGAGCGGCAGGCCCGCCATGGTCCATTTGAACTCTTTCGGATTATTCCACTTCGACGCGCCGGTGTTGAGCAGGAGCTGCGGCACGCCCTTGGAGTTCAGGTATTTGTGCACGGCCGTCTGCGGCGCGGTGCCGAGCGAGCCGTAGAGCGCAAGCACCTCTTCCTGCTCGACCAGGCGCCGCGTCGCCTCGACGCATTTCGGCGCGCTGTAGGCGTCGTCCATGGTGAGGAATTTGACCTTGCGTCCGTTGATACCTCCCTTCTCGTTCAGCATCTGGAAATAGGCTTCCCCGATGCGGCCGAGCACGCCGTAAAGCGAACCGGCGCCTGAATGCGGCACGGTCTGCCCGATCTTGATCTCGGTGTCGCTGGCGCCCGCATCGTATTTCTTCTCCGCGGCCCAGACGTACGGCGCAGGCAAAGTGGATGCAGCGATGGCGGCGAGCGCGGCGGCGCTGAAATCGCGCCGCGATGGATTCTTCGTCATTTGTTGTTTCTCCCTAGCGCACGCATAGTGCTGGGAACGCCGCACGGCTCGCAAGTGGGAAGTCGTTGCTTTGCGACGCAATGACGCTCAAATTGCAGAGCGATTAGCGCCTAGACTCAAGTTTTCTCGGCGACGACGACGAGGCCACGCACCGGCTCGTTGTTCTCGTTGCGCGGCGACGCCGGCTCCAGCGTCAGCAGCTTGAAGCCCGCCTTGGCGAGCGCGCCGCGCACATATTCCGATGAATGGGCATAGCGCAGGCCCTCGCCGAGCACGATGCCGCTGCCGTCGTGCGTCTCCAGCGTGAAGGCGAGCACGCCGCCGGATACGAGCACGCGCTTCGCCTCGGTGAACACCGGCGCGAGATCGGAGAGATAGACAAACGCATCCGCCGCGACGACGAGATTCGCGCTCGCATCAGCCTTGCTGCGCAGGCCTTCGATCATGTCGGCGACTTCGAGCTCGGCATAGAGATCGGTAGCGCGCGCTTCCTTGATCATGCCAGGCGACAGATCGATGCCGATGAAATGATCGACCTGTCTTGCGAAGGCGGCGGCCGCGAGCCCGGTGCCGCAGCCGAGATCGATGGTGCGCTTGAACAAGGCCGGCTTCTTCGCGGCGACGCGCGCGGCCAACACCGCCTTGAAGATCAGCGCGGGCGCGCGATAGCCGAGATCGTTGATCAGCGCGTGCTCGAAGCGCGGCGCGTACTGATCGAACAGGGCCTGCACATAGGCCTTGGGCATCTCCGCCATCTGCGCGTCGCCGAGCCGCATCAGGTGCAGGCCGGCGCCATGCCGGTCCGCCGGATCGGAATCGCGCGCCTTGCGGAAAGCTTCGATCGCCTTGTCCCGCTCGCCGAGTTGCTGACGGATTTCTCCGAGCGTGAACCAGGCCGAGGTGAAGTTGGGGGCGAGCTCGATCGCCTGCTCCAGGAGGTCGGCGGCGGCGGGCAGATCGCCCTTGAGCTGGAGATCGCGCGCAAACTCGAAGCGGCGGTCGGCCATGAGGTCGCCGGAGGTCAGGAACAGACGCAGGGGCATCGGAACTCAGCTCGTCATCGCCGGGCGCCGGCAATCCATCAAAAAAAGAGACTGTTTGGGAGGATGGATGCGCGGTCCCGCCTCCGCCAATGGCTTCGGCGGGCTTTTACACCGCCGGGCCGGCGAAGCCTAGCGCAGATGGCAAGTCCGCGCATGACGGGTGAACATCGGGGCACCGGTGCCTATATGATTACCATGCGTCCGCAAGACATCCTGCTGCCAGTTGCTGCCGGCCTGTGCTGCAAGCCCGGCGGCTTCCATATCGACCCTGTCCGCCCCGTGGAGCGAGCCGTGATCACCCACGGCCATTCCGACCATGCCCGCGCCGGCCATGGCGCAGTGCTGGCGACGCAGGAAACGCTGGACATGATGCGGCTGCGCTATGGCGAGAATTTTGCCGGCTCGACGCAAGTCATCCGCTATGGCGAGGAGATCAGGCTCGGCGATGTCAGCGTCAAATTCCACCCGGCCGGCCATGTGCTCGGCTCGGCGCAGATCGCTGTGACAGCCAAGGACACCTGCATCGTCGTCTCCGGCGACTACAAGGACGCGCGCGACCCGACCTGCACGCCGTTCGAGCTCGTGCCCTGCGACGTTTTCATCACCGAGGCCACGTTCGGCCTTCCGGTGTTTCGGCATGGCGATGCCTTCGATGAAGTGAAGAAGCTGCTGGCCTCCGTTGCGCTGTTTCCGGAGCGCGCGCATCTGGTCGGCGCCTACTCGCTCGGCAAGGCGCAGCGCGTGATCGCGCTGCTGCGCCAAGCCGGCTACGACGCGCCGATCTACCTGCATGGCGCGATGGAGACGATCACGCACTACTACCAGAGCCGCGGGATCGAGCTCGGCGAGCTCAGGCCGGTGAAAGGCGTGAAGAAAGCGGCGCTCGCCGGCACCATCACGCTGGCGCCGCCGTCGGCCACCTCCGATCTCTGGACACGGCGCTTTCCCGATCCGGTCACCGCGTTCGCCTCCGGCTGGATGCGGGTGCGCGCCCGCGCGCGGCAGCGCGGTGTCGAGCTGCCGCTGGTGATCTCCGATCACGCCGATTGGGACGGCCTCACCGCGACGATCGCGGCGACCGGTGCCGGCGAAATCTGGGTCACCCACGGCCAGGAAGACGCGCTGGTGCATTGGTGCAAGAGTCGGGGTTTGCGGGCGCAGCCGCTGGATCTCGTCGGCTATGGCGACGAGGAGGAGAGCGAGACGCCGCTCACTGATGAGGCCGAAGCATGAACCGCTTCGCTGAACTCTTGGACCGCCTCGCCTACGAGCCCGGCCGCAATAACAAGCTGCGGCTGATCACAGGCTATCTTCGCGAGGTCGGCGATCCCGACCGCGGCTATGCGCTGGCGGCGCTCACCGGCGCGCTCAGCTTCAAGCACGCCAAGCCCGCGCTGATCCGCGACCTGATCGCGGCCCGCGCCGATGCCGTGCTGTTCGGATTGTCCTACGATTACGTCGGCGATCTCTCGGAGACGGTGGCGTTGATGTGGCCGAAGGCGGCGATGGCCGCCCACAACAACCCGCCTCCTCCCACCCTCACCGAGGTCGTCACCACCCTCCGAACGCTCGGCAAGACCGAGCTGCCAAGGCAGCTGGAGCGCTGGCTCGACGAGCTCGACGAGACCGGCCGCTGGGCGCTGTTGAAGCTCGTCACCGGCGCGCTGCGCATCGGCATTTCCGCGCGCCTGGCCAAGACCGCGGCGGCAGCGCTCGGCGACAAGGACCCGCATGAGGTCGAGCTGATCTGGCCGGGGCTGAGCCCGCCCTATCTCGACCTGTTCGCCTGGCTGGAGGGCCGCGCGGAAAAGCCGGTCAATCGCGATCCTGCACCGTTCCGGCCCGTGATGCTGGCGCATGCGATCGAGGACACGGATTTCGCCGCGCTCGATCCCGCCGACTACATCGCCGAGTGGAAATGGGACGGCATCCGCGTGCAGGCGGTCGCAGGACGCGACGAGCGCGGACACATCGCCGCGCGGCTCTATTCGCGCACCGGCGAAGACATCACCGGCAGCTTTCCGGATCTCGTGCCGTCGCTGCGCCTGCCCGGCGCGATCGACGGCGAGCTTCTGATCCTGCGCGAAGGCCGCGTGCAGAGCTTCAACGTCCTGCAGCAGCGGCTCAACCGCAAGGTTGTCTCGCCGAAGCTGATCAAGGAGTTTCCGATTCACCTGCGCGCCTACGACCTGCTCGGCGACGATGAGAACGATCTGCGCGAACTGCCGTTCGCGGCGCGGCGCGAGCGGCTGGAGACCTTCATCGGGAAGCTCAGTGATCCCCGCATCGATCTGTCGCCGACAGTCCCCTTCGCAAGCTGGGACACGCTCACCGCCGCGCGCGCCGATCCTGCGAGCGCCGGTGCCGGCGAAGATGCGGACGCTGTCGAAGGCGTGATGCTGAAGCGGCGTGATGCGCCCTACCTGCCGGGCCGGCCGAAGGGCCAGTGGTGGAAGTGGAAGCACGATCCGCACATCATCGATGCGGTGCTGATGTATGCGCAGCGCGGCCACGGCAAGCGCTCGTCCTACTATTCCGACTACACCTTCGGCGTCTGGACCGAAGGCGAGACCGGTGACGAGCTGGTGCCGGTGGGAAAGGCCTATTTCGGCTTCACCGACCAGGAGCTGCTTCAGATCGACCGTTTCGTCCGCCGCAACACCACGGAAAAATTCGGCCCCGTCCGCCATGTCGTGCACGAGGGCGACAAGGGGCTGGTGCTGGAGGTGGCGTTCGAGGGGCTGCAGCGCTCGCCGCGGCACAAATCGGGCGTCGCGATGCGCTTTCCCCGCATCAGCCGCCTGCGCTGGGACAAACCACCGCGCGAGGCCGACCGGCTGGAAACGCTGGAAAAGATGCTGAAAGCGGAAGTGGCGGAGGTCGAGGCTTGAGAGCGCTCGATACCCGCCACGAAGGCAGTGCGCTCCCTCTCCCGCTTGCGGGAGAGGGCTGGGGAGAGGGTGTCTCCGCATTGGGATTCCCCAAGAGGCGCGAGCCCTCACCCGGCGCTACGCCATAGCCGAGGCTTCGCCTCGGCGTCTCTTAGGGGACGGCCACCAAAGGCGGCCTATGCCTCTCCCGCAAGCGGGCGAGGCTGCAACCAGCCTGCGGCACGCGCTCGTCCGAATTAAAACGCGGTAAGCTGATTGACGGTCGGGTCGGGGTTCCCCATGTGCCCCGCCGTGACTTATAATAATAGGGGCGAATCCCCTTTGAGGAGTTTCTTGCGATGGCCAACGACGTCAGAGATTTGCCGGCCGGCGGCAGCGAGGGCCTGAACCGCTTCCTCGGCGGCTCGCCGCTGACGGTCGCGTTCCGCCTGATCCTGCTCTCGATCCTGGTTGGCGTCGTACTGGCAGCGATCGGCTTCGATCCCTGGAATATCATCTACAGCATTCGCCTGCTGTTCCAGCGTCTGTGGGATCTCGGCTTCGACACCGTGAATTGGCTGTGGCGCTACTTCCTGCTCGGCGCCGTCATCGTGATCCCGATCTGGCTGCTGTCCCGCGTGTTCGGCGCGCCGCGCCGCTAAGTTCGGCTCATACCCTGGAAGGACGCAGCCGATGCAATTGCGCTTTGTCGGCTGCGGCGACGCCTTCGGCTCCGGCGGCAGGCTCAACACGTGCTTCCACGTCACGGGGCGCGAGGCCAACTTCCTGATCGATTGCGGTGCGTCGGCCCTGCCGGCGCTGAAGCGGTTCGAGATCGATCGCAATGAAATCGACCTGATCCTGATCACGCATTTCCACGGCGACCATTTTGCCGGATTGCCGTTCGTCCTGCTTGATGCGCAGTTCTCGCGGCGAACAAAGCCGCTGACGATCGCGGGCCCGCAAGGCATCGAGACCCGGCTCGCGCAGGTGATGGAGGCGCTGTTCGAGCACTCCTCCAAGACCAAGTCCAGGATCAAGCAGCGCTTCAAGCTGTCCGTCGTCGAGCTCACGCCAGGGCAAAGCCAGAGCTTCGACGCGGTGACGGTGACGCCCTACCCGGTCGTGCACGGCGAATCCGGCGGTCCCTTTCTCGCCTATCGGGTCGAGGCCGAAGGCCGCACGCTGGCCTACAGCGCCGACACCGAATGGACGGAGGCGCTCATTCCGCTGGCGCATGGCGCGGACCTTTTCATCGCCGAGGCCTATATGTACGAAAAGGTGGTCAAGAACCATCTCAGCCTGAAGACCTTGGAACAGCACCTCCCCGCGATCGGCGCCAGGCGGCTCGTCCTCACCCATATGAGTGACGATATGCTGTCGCGTCTGGACGACGTGTCTCATCTCGCTGCCGAAGACGGCATGGTGCTCACGGTCTGACATGAACGCACCGCTTCATCCCAGGGTCGGCAGCCGCCAAGTGTTCGCCATCGCAGGTCCCGCGATGGTCGCAAACCTCACCACGCCGCTGATCGGCGTGGTCTCGACCACGGCAATCGGACGGCTCGACGACGCCGCGCTGCTCGGTGGCGTCGCGATGGCCTCCGTGATCTTCGACTGCCTGTTCTGGCTGTTCGCCTTCCTGCGCATGAGCACGCTCGCCTTCACCGCGCAGGCGCTGGGCCGCGGCGAGACGCAGGAGCTGAACGCCATTCTCGTGCGCGGCTTCATCGTCGCGGGCCTGATCGGCGCCGCGCTGATCGCGCTGCAATTGCCGCTGGCCGCCGTGCTATTCGACCTGATGGGCGGCAGCGAGGGCGTCACGCGCGCCGCGAAAACCTATTTCATGATCCGGATCTGGTCCTCGCCCTTCGCCTTTGCCAACTACGTCGTTCTCGGCTGGCTGGTCGGCCAGGCGCGCGCCAACCCGGCGCTGCTGCTGCAGATCATCATCAACCTCATCAATATGGTCGCGACGATCCTGCTGGTGCTGGTCTACGACACCGGCATCGCGGGCGCAGCGATTGCCGCATTGCTGTCGGAGACGGTCGGCTTCGTGCTCGGCGTGATCGTCTGCCGGCGCTATGCCGATGGCGGCTTTGCCGTCCCCCGCGCGCGGCTGTTCGACCGGGACAAGCTGATGCGGATGCTCGCGGTGAATTCCGACATCATGATCCGCACCGCGGCCCTGATCGCCGTGTTCCTGTTCTTCACCGCCAAGGGCGCTCGCACCGGCGACGTCACGCTGGCGGCGAACTCCGTGCTCAACAACTTCCTGCTGGTCAGCGCTTTCTTCCTCGACGGCCTTGCGAACGCGGCCCAACAGCTTTGCGGCCGCACCTTTGGCGCGCGCGACGCCAAGGGCTTTGGCGACTCCACCCGGCTGGTGCTGCTGTGGGGCCTCGGCTTCGCGCTGGTGGTTGCAACGCTGTTTGCCCTGTTCGGCCCGGTACTGATCAATTTCATGACGGCAAGCGAGGACGTCCGCCGGGCCGCGCGCGATTTCCTGCCGTTCATCGTGCTCGCGCCGATACCCGGCGTGTTCGCATTCGGCTTCGACGGCATCTATGTCGGCGCGACCTGGGCGCGCGAAATGCGCAACCTGATGCTGGCGTCGCTTGCGATCTTCCTGGGCACCTGGTGGACGCTGCAATCGTTCGGCAATGCCGGGCTGTGGTCCGCGATGATCGCGTTCTACATCGCGCGCGGCGGATTGCAGGGTGCGCGGTATCCGGCGCTGTTCAGGGCGACGTTCCCGAAGCCGTAGAAAATCGTAGCCCGGATGGAGCGCAGCGAAATCCGGGAGCTGTCCGCTGGCACGAAGGCCCCGGATTGCGCTTCGCTCCATCCGGGCTACGCGGCTGCGTCCGGGGCACGAGACTGCCCTACATCCCCGGCCAGTCTTCCGCCGTGAGCGTGGCCGCGTCGGCGCCGACGATCTCGGACAGCGAGTCGCGTCCCGTGCGCAGCAGCGTCGAGGTAAGGTCGCGCTTGATCTCGTCGACGAGGCCGAGGCCCTTGTAGACCAGCGATGAATAGAGCTGGATCAGGCTCGCGCCGGCGCGGAGCTTCGTCAGCGCGGCACCGCCGGAGTCTACGCCGCCGACACCGATGAGCGGGAACGCACCCTCGACGCGCACATAGGTCTCCGCGACCATTCGCGTCGAAAGACGGAACAGCGGCCGGCCGGACAGGCCGCCCTGCTCCTTCGCGCGCATTTCCTCGCGCAGCGTGCTCGGCCGCGCGATGGTCGTGTTGGATACGATCATGCCGTCGACCTTGCGCGAGCGCGCGACCTGCACGACGTCGTCGAGCTGGGCAAGACTGAGGTCAGGCGCGATCTTGAGCAGCACCGGTGTGTCGCCCGCCTTCTGGCGCACCCGCTCGCGCGCCTCGATCACCCTTGCGAGAAGATCGTCGAGCAGCGCACCCTCCTGCAGGTTGCGCAGGCCGGGTGTGTTCGGCGAAGAGACGTTGACGGTGAAATAGCTCGCGACCGGCGCAAAGGTCTCGATCAGCTTGACGTAATCGGCGACGCGGTCCGGCGAATCCTTGTTGGCGCCGACATTGACGCCGACGATGCCGCCGTTCTGCGCACGTGCCGCGAGCCGGCGCAGCACGGCCTCCGCGCCGTCATTGTTGAAACCCATGCGGTTGATGACGGCCTCGTCGCGCTCGAGGCGAAACAGCCGCGGCCGCGGATTGCCGCTTTGCGGCTTCGGCGTGACCGAGCCGATCTCGACGAAGCCGAAACCGAGCCGGAGCAGCGCGTCCGGCACCTCGGCGCTCTTGTCGAAGCCCGCGGCCATGCCGATCGGATTGGGGAAGTTGAGCCCGAAAGCGCGCACCGCGAGCTTGGGATCGTCAGGCCGCGGCTTGCCCGGCGGCAGGAAGCGCAGGCCCTGGATCGCGAGGCGATGGGCATCCTCCGGATCGAGCCAGCGCAGTACCGGTAGCGAGAAAGCATCAAACGCGCGGATCACGGCAGAAGCTCCGGAACATCGTGACCGCCATCGGCCCGGATATTGAGGTTCAACACCGAGATCACCGCGCCGAGATCGAGTTCGCCATAGAGATGCGGAAACAGCTCGTTATTACGCGAGCGCTCCCAGCGCAATTCGCTGCCGAATGCATCGCCGTCGACCTCGACCAAAAACAGCGCACGCTGCCCGAAATAGTGCTTGCGCAAGGTCTCGGGAACCTGGGCCGCAGTCGAGAAATGGATGAAGCCGTCACGCGCGTCGTCCGCGCTGCCCCGGTAGACACCCTGCCGTTCCGCCTCGCGCCAGGCCGAGGCCGGACAGATTTTGTAGATCTTGACCACCGCTTACGCAGTCCCGTTTGTTCTCTAAGTCAGCTCTTTGAGTCTTCTGGGTTTTTTTGTCTCTCGGGGTCCCTGAAACCCGGGCGCGACCGTAAAGGCCGCACCTTCCGAACTCAAGACTTAGAGCCTTTTCCGTTCCGATGAAATCGGAACGGGGCTCAAGATTCCTGTTTTTGACGCGTTTTCTCTCCGCGACCCGGAAGCCACTTCGCTTGAAAACGCTTCCGCCGCCACCCCTTGCGCGAAAACCGGAAAACCGGTTGATTTGAGAACAGTTTTGCTGAGTTGCGACGGGCTGGACCTTTCATGGTCAGGCAGGCCAAAGCGCAGAGGATGCTGACTCACGACCAGATCTGGATCGCGCTGGATCGGCTGGCCGCGCGTGCCGGTTTGTCGCCGTCCGGCCTCGCCAAGCGCGCCGGGCTCGATCCCACCACCTTCAACAGATCCAAGCGCGTCACCTCCGACGGCCGCGAGCGCTGGCCCTCGACCGAATCAATCGCGAAGGCACTGGCGGCGGCCGACGCCTCGATGGACTCCTTCGCAAGACTGATCGACGACGATGCACGTGACAGCCGCTCGGCACCGCTGCTCGGCTTCGCAGAAGCAGGCGCGAGCGGCGCTTTCGACGAGTTCGGCTTTCCGTCCGGCAACGGCTGGACCGAGGTCACGCTTCCTACCGCCGACGACAGCCGCACTTTTGCGCTGGAGATTTCCGGCGATGCGCTTGCGCCCGTCTATCGCGACGGCGGCATCATCCTGGTCTCACCTGGCACGCCGATCCGCAAGGGGGATCGTGTGGTGGTGAAGACGAAGGCGGGCGAAGTGACAGTCGCGACGCTGAAGCGCCGCACGGCAAAGGCGGTGGAATTGCAGCCGCTCGATGCTTCGCAGGCCGAGCGGACGATGGTGGCGGGCGACGTCGGCTGGATCGCACGGATCGTCTGGGCGAGTCAGTAGTCTCAAGGACCGATCGCCATTGCGACTCACCGCCCCTCTCGCCTAGTTTGCGGGCCTATTGCTGATCGAATTCATCTTCGGGGGAATATGATGAACCGCCGTCACGCATTGAAGGCTCTCGCGGGCCTCGCAATTTGCCCGCTGTGCAAGCCGGCATTCGCCGCCGAGGGCGCGCATTGGAGCTATGAGGGCGACGGCGCCCCGGCCAGATGGGGTGATCTCGACGCGGCCAACAAGGTCTGCGCGGTCGGCCTGCAACAATCGCCGATCGACATCGAGACAACGATCAAGTCGCAATTGCCCGCGCTGAAGCTGAACTGGGGCAAGAACGCCGACACCATCGTCAACAACGGACATACGATCCAGCTCAATTTCGCCGAAGGCAGCACACTCACGCTCGGCGACGTCAAGTACAAGCTGCTCCAGGTGCACTTCCACCGGCCGAGCGAGCACATGATCGGCGGCAAGAATTTTCCGATGGAGGCGCATTTCGTCCACCGCAACGATGCCGGCGGGCTCGCCGTGGTCGGCGTGCTGATGGCCGAGGGCAAGCCTAACGCGGCGTTCAGCAAGATCGTCAAGACCATGCCGGCGGCGGAAGGACCCGCGGTAAAAGCCGACGCGAGCATCGATCCCCACGCCATGCTGCCACACAGTTACAGCTACTTCCGCTATTCCGGTTCGCTGACAACGCCGCCCTGCTCGGAGGTGGTCGAATGGCTGCTGCTGACCGATCCGATCCAGGTGTCAGCCGCCGACGTCGCAGCGTTTGCAAAACTCTATCCGATGAACGCGCGGCCAGTTCAGAAGGACAACCGGCGTTACGTACTGCGATCAATCTGAGCGGCGGGACGACGATCCGTAGCCCGGATGGAGCGAAGCGCAATCCGGGACCGCTGGTGCGGTTGATGAAAACCCCGGATTTCGCTTCCGCTCCATCCGGGCTACACGTTCACACGTTCCTTACGCGCTCCGCGCCAGTGCGCCGTCGATCATGTTGACGGCGTTCTGGATGCCGTAGACCGCGACGAAGGAGCCGAAGCGCGGGCCCTTCTCCTGGCCGAGCAGCACCTGGTAGAGCATGTTGAACCAGTCGAGCGTGACGCCGGGACGGCCGTCCTTGCCCTTCTTGACCTGGTCGAGGAACGGCTCGCGGCGGCCGATCTCGTAGACGACGTTCTGGATGTCCTCGGCCGAGGCATCCTGCGGAAGCTGCGACAGCGCATCACGCAGATCCTGCAGCGCGGCGCGCTCGGTGTCCGAGGGCACGCGGAACTGCTTCATCGGTGCAACGAAGTCGCGGTAGTAGTTGATGGCGTAGCCGACCATCGCATCGAGCTTCGGATGCGTCTGCGGGCTCACGCCGGGGCGGTAGCGGCCAATGAAGCCCCACAGCGTCTCGGCATTCTCCGCATTCGACGACGACACCAGCGTCAAGAGAAGCTGGAAGGTGACGGGCATGTCGCCCTTCGGCGGATGGCCGTTGTGGATGTGCCAGACCGGATTGCCGAGCTGCTGCTTGCCGTCCTGCCTGGCGAAACCGTCGATGAACTGCTGATAGTCGTCGACGTTGCGCGGGATGACGTCGAAGTAGAGACGCTTGGCCGCCTTCGGCTCGCGATACATGAACAGCGACAGCGATTCCGGCGAGGCGTAGCGCAGCCATTCGTCGATGGTGAGACCGTTGCCCTTCGACTTCGAAATCTTCTGGCCCTTCTCATCGAGGAAGAGCTCGTAGTTGAAGCCTTCGGGCGGCGTGCCGCCGAGCGCCTTGGCGATCGCACCGGAGAGCTTCACGGAGTCGATCAGATCCTTGCCGGCCATCTCGTAGTCAACGCCGAGCGCGACCCAGCGCATCGCCCAGTCGGCCTTCCACTGGCACTTCACGTTGCCGCCGGTGACGGGGGTTTCGACTTCCTGGTTGGTATCCGGATCGACATAAGTGACCGTCCCCGCGGCGACGTCGCGGCGGATCATCGGCACCTGCAGCACGACACCGGTGGTCTTGCTGATGGGCAGGAACGGCGAGTAGGTCGCGCGGCGGTCGGGCCCGAGCGTCGGCAGGATGATCGACATGATCTTGTCGTAGGCGGCGAGCATCTTCAGCAGCGTCGCATCGAAGCGGCCCGACTTGTAGTATTCGGTCGAGCTGGCGAATTCGTAGTCGAAGCCGAAATGATCCAGAAACGCGCGCAAGCGCGCGTTATTCGCGGCGCCAAACGAAGGATGTTCGTTCGAGAACGGATCCGGCACGGCGGTGAGCGGACGTCCCAGATACTGCGCGAGCAGATCCTTGTTCGGCACGTTGTCCGGCACCTTGCGCAGGCCGTCCATGTCGTCGGAGAAGGCCAAGAGGCGCGTCTTGATCTTGTCCTCGGTCAGCACGCGGAAGGCATGGCGCACCATCGAGGTGCGCGCGACCTCGCCGAACGTGCCGATATGCGGCAGGCCGGACGGGCCGTAGCCTGTCTCGAACAGCACCTCGTCCTTCGGGCTTTTCTTCAGCCGCGCGACAATGGCCTTCGCCTGCTCGAACGGCCAGGCGTTGGATTGTTCGGCGAGCGCACGCAGGTCGCTCGGATTAGCGGCGAGATCGATGACAGACATTAAGGGCCTCCGGGCCGCGGAAAATAGCGATTTCCGGGCAGAATGCAATTTTG
>JAEYRD010000242.1 GCA_023435725.1 Pseudomonadota bacterium
TATAGGTGAAGTCGCGGCGCATCCGGCCATGGTTAAAGAGCCGAATCGGCCTGCCCGCCATGATGGCGTTCACAAACAGGAACATGGCCATGTCGGGCCGGCCCCACGGGCCGTAGATGGTAAAAAAGCGCAGGCCCGTGACCGGCAGGCGGTAAAGATGGCTGTAGGACTGCGCCATCAATTCGTTCGCCTTCTTGGTCGCAGCATAGAAGCTCACGGGATGGTCGGTCCGGTCCTGCACGGCAAATGGCAGTTTAGTGTTGGCGCCATAAACGGAGGATGACGATGCGTAGACGAGATGACGACAGCCGTTGTTGCGGCAGCCCTCGAGCACGTTGAGAAAGCCCTCGAGATTGGAATCGGCGTAAGCGTGCGGATGCTCGATCGAGTAGCGCACGCCGGCTTGGGCTGCGAGATGCACGACCTTGGCAAATCCGTGTCGGGCAAACAGCGCCGCGATCGTCTCGCGGTCGGCAAGATCGGCCTCGACGAAGGAGAAGCGGGAATCGCTGCGCAACAGTTCCAGGCGCGCCTGTTTCAGCGCCGGATCGTAATAATTGTTGAGATTGTCGAGCCCGATGACGGGCCGGCCTTCAGCGAGAAGCTGCCGGGCGACGTGAAAGCCGATGAAGCCGGCGGCACCCGTGACCAAAATCGCCTGATCCGTCATCCTGTTCCCAAAGGCCCTTCGCCCCGGGCGCCTGTTTAGCCGCCGCATCGAGGGGGTCGCAATAGCCTCCGCTCTTCAAAATGGCTGTTCATAACGCCTCTTCATAACGGCTATTGCAAGATCGGCGCCAAAACCATACCAAAGCGGCCGAATTCGGCGCATCGCGTCGGGTTGCCTCCATTCTTCGCAAACCCTGTTCATGCGGGCGAGATGCGCCGAATCCTGCTGTCCACAGCCAAGATCCTGATTTCCGCGGCGCTGCTCTATCTGGCGCTGCGCAAGGTCGACCTGTCCGAGCTGTTTTCGCGCTTCACCACGACCAGCCTGTTCTGGATCACCATGGCGATCGCGGTCACGTTCCTGCAGATTTTTGTCGGCGTGCTGCGCTGGCGCGAGATCAGCGCCGAATGCGGCGCGCCGCTCGAGCTCGGCCGTGCCATGCGCTACAACGTGATCGGCGCGTTCTTCAATCAGACCCTGCCGTCCGCGATCGGCGGCGACGCGGTCCGGCTGTGGCTGGTCGCGCGCGCCGGCGCCGGATGGCGTGCGGCCACCTACTCCATCTTCGTCGATCGCGCGATTGGCCTCATTGCACTCGCGATCGTCATCGTCGCGAGCCTGCCCTGGAGCTACCAGCTCATCACCGATCCGCACGGACGTTCGGCGCTGCTGCTCGTCGACTTCGCGGCGCTCGCAGGCGGCATCGGCTTCCTGATTTTCGGCGCGCTGAAATGGCCGTGGCTCAAGACCTGGTGGGCGACCCATCACCTTCACGCCTGCGCCGTCATCGCCAACCGCGTGATCTTCAACCGCACCCGCGGACCGACCGTGGCGATCCTGTCGCTCCTGGTTCACGTGCTCGCCGTGGTGATCGCCTGGTGCGTGGTGCAGTCGATCGCAGCTCCGGTCAGCTTCGGCCAGGTCTTCCTGCTGGTGCCGCCGGTCATGCTGATCACCCTGATGCCGATCTCGATCGCCGGCTGGGGCGTGCGCGAGGCCACCATGGGGCTGGCCTTCGGCTTCGCCGGGCTCGCCGCGAGTGAAGGCGTCAACGTCTCGCTGCTGTTCGGCGCCGTCTCCTTCATCGTCGGCGCATTCGGCGGTCTGGTCTGGATCCTCAGCGCGGAGAAAGCCGCGCAAGGATCTGCTCCGATCGGAGTGCCGGAGTGAGTCCAGCCACTGACGCTCTCGCCACGATGCCCTCGCTGCTGGCCGTTGCGATCGCCGCGCTGGTGTCGGCCTTCATCACCTGGATCAGCCGCCCCCTGCTCCAACGCTACGCTCTGGCGCGGCCGAATGCGCGCTCCTCGCATCGCATCCCGACCCCGCAGGGCGCGGGCATCGCCGTGATCGCCGCGACCCTCATAGTTGCCTCGGTCTGGGCCGCCCTTGCCGGCATCACGATCCCGCTGGCCCTCATCGCCGCGACGATCTTGATCGCACTGGTCGGATTCGTCGACGACATCGTGTCGCTGCCGGTGCTCGTGCGGCTGGTGCTGCAAGCCTTGGCCGTCGGCGCGGTCGTGTTCACCGCGCCCGAGACCGCGCGCATCGTGCCGGTGCTGCCGCTTCCGCTGGAGCGCGGCCTCATCCTGCTTGCCGGAATCTGGTTCGTGAATCTCGTCAACTTCATGGATGGGCTGGACCTGATGACGGTGGCGGAGGTGGTGCCAGTCACCGCGGCGTTGCTGCTGCTCGGATGGCTTGGTGATCTCTCTTGGCCATCCGCGCTAATCGCGACCGCGCTGTGCGGCGCCATGCTCGGCTTTGCGCCGTTCAACCGTCCGGTCGCAAAAGTGTTCCTGGGCGACGTTGGCAGCCTGCCGATCGGCCTTCTGCTCGGCTGGTGCCTGCTGGAGCTTGCCTGGCGCGGGCAGCCCGCCGCGGCGCTGCTGCTTCCGGCTTACTATCTCGTGGATGCGACCCTCACTCTGTTACGTCGCATCGCGCGGCGCGAACCGTTCTGGTCGGCGCACCGCACGCATTTCTACCAGCGCGCCACCGACAACGGTTTTTCTGTCCCGCGGGTGATCGGCGAGGTCTTTCTGCTCAACCTCGTACTCGCAGGGCTGGCTATCCTCACCGTTCGCGCCGGATCGATGGCGATCACGTCAATTGCGCTTGTCGCAGGCGCGATCGCGATCGGATTGGTCCTGCGGCGCTTCTCCCGCCCTCAGGCGTCCTGAGCCGACAGCGCTAGCCGCAGACCCTCATCGAGGGAGACCTGCGGCTGCCAGCCGGTTGCGATCGCCTTGGAGACGTTGAGCTCGAGCGAGCCGAGCAGGCTATCATGCATGTCCCGCCGGCCGATCACGTTGAGAAGCGTGCTGAGTAGGCCCGGCGGCATGCTGAACAACCGAGAGCTCTTGCCGGATGCCTTGGCCAGTCGTTCGATGAATTCGGGCGTCGAGACCTGCTCCTCGTCGGACACCAGAAATATCTCGAAATTGCTCACAGGGTCTGGATGGGCGAGCCGATGCAGGATGAACGACGACAAATTCTGTACCGCAAGGAAGGCGCGGTGATTGCGGATCGTGGCAAAGGGTATCGGCAACCCCAGGTTCACTGCGCGGGTCAGCAGCGCGAAATTACCCTTGGCGCCAGCACCGTAGACCAGCGGGGGCCTGATCACCGAGATCTTCATATCGCAATCGCGCGCGAGCGTTTTCAAGCCAGCCTCGGCCGCAGCCTTGGACATGCCATAGAGGCCGCGCGGCGTCAGGATATCGTCTTCGCTGAACGGCGGACGGCCCTCGTTGCTGCGGCCGTGCACGAGAACGGTGCTGACGAAGATGAACTGGCGCACGCCGGCCGCCGCCGCAGAGCGCGCCAGTTGCAGGGTGCCGGCGATGTTGACGTTGCGATAGAGCTGGACCGCGTGCTCCTCGTGCTTGTGATGCACCCGGGCGGCGAGATGGACGACGGCGTCGACACCTTCGAGCGCAGCCTGCCAATCGGTATCGGGACCGATCGATTCGATGATGACCTCGTTGTCGATGCCCTCCGGGCTGCGGACAGCGCGTCGGACCGACCATCCCTCGTTCGCCAATGCAGGTGCGACATGACGGCCGACGAAGCCGCTCGCTCCCGTCACCAGCACGACCGGTTTGCGCTCGCTCATCGTTGTTCCGTCAGGTCCGGGTTGCGCAACAATTCGTCGATCAGACCGGCATACGCGTTCATCGCGACGGTCCGGTCGAACCGCGATGCGGCCTTCACCGCGCGCTCCGCCATGGCGGCGGCGTCGGAGCGGGACGCGGCACGGATCGCCTCGGCGAGCCGATCGGCGCGGCCCGGCGTCACGACCCAACCGAGCCCGTTCTCCACCACCGTCAACGCGGCCTCGGCCTCCGGCTCGGAGACCAGCACCACGGGACGGCCGACCGCAAGCAGATTGTAGAACCGGCTCGGCACCGACACCCCCGCAACGTCCTTCCGGTACGGAATGATCCAGAGATTGGCGGACGCCAGAAATGCCTCGAGCTCGGCATCCTCGACGCGCCCCACGAAGGAGACATTGGACAGGTTCGCGGCCGCCTGCAACTGCTTCAGCCGCTCGAAGCCGATTCCCCAGCCGGAGAGCAGGAAGTGGATGTCCGCCTCGTCCTTGAGCAGGCGAGCCGCCTCGAACACGATCTCCGGATCATGGGTGAAGCCGAGATTCCCTGACAGGCCTACGACGAAACGCCCGGAGAGCGCCTTGCGGAACGGATTGTCCTGCACCAGCGGACGCGGGCCGGGCACGAGTGTCGCCCAGTTCGGGATGAAGCGGATCTTGTTCCGCGTCATCCCGGAATAGCTCAGCAGCGGCCCCTCCGCATCGCGGCCGATGGTGATGACGGCATTGAGCGCGCGAAACATCAGGCTGTTGGCCGCGCGCATCGCCCTCGTCACGATCGAACCGGGCTTCAGCAGGCCCGCCATCACCAGCACGTCCGGGAAGAGGTCGTGCATGATCAGCGCTGAGCGCGCGCCCTTGAGCCTCGCCGCCGCCGCGACCGCGTAAGGCAGCATGAACGGCGCGGTGACGGTGAGTACGACATCAGTTCGCCTCAGCTGCCGTATCAAGGCGAAAAACGTGCGCGCCGCGAATAGCAGTTCGGACACGCCGCGCCGCAACAGCGCCGCCTTCCCCGCCATCCGGTTCTTGATCGCAATGACGCGTGGCCGGCCCCGGCCGGTCTGGGAGTCCGGCAACGCACCGGGCGAGCCTGAGAGCACGACAACCTCGTGACTTTCGGCGAGACGGCAGGCGATCTCGGCCATGATCGCCGCGGTCGTGCTCGGATCCGGTGGATAATGCTGGCTCGCGACGACGATCTTGCCTTGAGACTGCATGGTCAGGCCGCAGTCGACCCGAATTCCGGGACCGCATCCTTCAGGATGGTCCTGATGGTGGCACGATCGTCGCGAGCAATCGCCTGCTCCAGCGCCGCGATCCACTTGCGCAGAGTCTGCATCGGCGGCTCGTTCGGCTGCGCGGCCATGATGCCGGCAACGCCGATCTCGCGGGTCGGCTCCTCGGATGCGAACAGGATCTCGTGCAGGCGCTCGCCCGGACGCATGCCCGTGAACACGATCTCGATGTCGTAGCCGGGCTGGAGGCCCGACAGACGGATCATGCGTACGGCGAGATCGACGATCTTGACCGGCTGGCCCATGTTGAGCACGTAGACCGAAACGTCCGAGCGCACCGTTCCGAGCGCGTGCGTTGCCGCCGTGATGACGAGATCGCAGGCCTCGCGGATGGTCATGAAGTAGCGCACCATGTCAGGATGCGTCACCGTCACGGGACCACCGGCCTCGATCTGAGCCTTGAACTTCGGCACCACCGAGCCGTTCGACGCCAGCACATTGCCGAACCGGACCGAGATCAGCCGCATCGGCGGCTTGGCGCCGGCGCTCGCTGCAGCAAGATCATGGTCGAGAGCCTGGCAGTACATCTCGGCGAAGCGCTTGGTCAGGCCGAGCATCGACACCGGCTCGATCGCCTTGTCGGTCGAGATCATCACCATGGCCTCGGCGCCGGCAGCAAGCGCTGCGTCGGCGACGTTGATCGAGCCGAAGATGTTGGTCTTGACGCCCTCGCTCCAGTCGCGCTCGAGGATCGGCACGTGCTTGAGCGCGGCGGCGTGGAACACGATGTCCGGCTTGAACTCGGCCATCAGGCGCGCGATGCGCTCGCGGTCGCGGATGTCTGCGATCCGGCCTTCGATCGCAGCGGCCGAGCCGTGGGCGGCGAGCGCTTCCGTGACGGCATAGAGCGCCGGCTCGGAATTCTCCACGATCAGGAGGCGCGCGGCACCGAAGGCGACGACGCGCTCGCAGATCTCGGAACCGATCGAGCCGCCGCCGCCGGTGACGATCACGGCCTTGCCCCTGATCAGGGCTTCGAGGCGCGCATAGTCGATCTTCTCGCTCGGCCGCAGCAACAGGTCCTCGACCGCGACGGCCGTGAGTCGCGGCGTATCGCCGCTCTCGAGCGAAGGCATGCGGTTGACGATCACGCCGAGCTTGCGCGCCCGCATCAGGATCGATTCCGGATGCGCTTCCGGCTCGAACGCCGACGGCGTCATGATGAGGCGCGCGATCGCCTTGTTGCGCTTGGCGAAGTCGGCGAGGACATCTTCGACATCGTCGATGCCGCCCAGCACCGGCACGTTGCGGATGAACTGCCCGAGATCGGCGGCCGACGGCGACAACACACCGACCGGCCAGATGCGCTTGATCGCCCCGCTCTCGATGCCGCGCAACAGCACCTCGGCATCCGCGGCCCGGCCGATCAGCAGCGTCGGCGCGGCGTCTCCGGTCCGGGCGTGACGCCGGACCCGCGTATAGCGGAAATAGCGGTAGGCCAAGCGCGCCGCACTGAGGAAGGTGATCTCGAAGAACCAGTAGAGGACGATGGTCACCTTGCCGAGAAAGAAGGCGCCGCGGACGTTGGGAGCGACGAAGACGTAGTCGAGCACCAGGAGGGCAACCGTCAGCACCGTCGCGACGCGGATGATGTTCAACGCATCAGGAAGCGAGATGAAGCGCCATTTCGTCGTGGTCAGGTTGAAGATGAAGAACACGACCACGCTGAAGGCGAGGAAGTAGGGCAGGATCTGGAACAGGAGCGGCAAACGGTCGAAGAAGCCGTCGCCGCCCTCGAAGCGCAGATAGAAGGCGACGAACAGCGCCGCCGCGGTTGCCAGGAGGTCGTGGAGCGCAATCAGGAAATTGCGCACAGTGAGATGCGAGAGACGCGTCATCCGCCGACCGATGATAATCCCGTTAGATGCAACCTGACCGCGCTGATAGCCCATCTCGGCGAGACTTGCTAGCAACAAGGCTTGCCAGCATCAAGGCTTGCCGGCAACAAGACTTGCCGGCACAGGACTTGCCAACCACGTGGCCACTCAGGAACCGGCTTCCCTCGCCTTCGGCATGGCGCGGCGCGCGCCGAGGACCATGCCGCCGGCAACCCCGACGCCAATGACGTACATCCAGCCTTCGTGGAAGTCGAACAGGTGGGAGTTGAACAGCGAGGTGAAGATGTTCTGCACCACGACCAGAAGCCCGATCCAGTTGGCCAGTCCGTCGCCGCGAAACAAAAGCAGATGGACGAGCCACATCGCATAAAGAGCGACGACCCCGATCATGCCCCATTGCACGGCGACGGCCAGGGTCTGGTTATGGGGATTCGGAAACACCCTGACGCCCTTGACCCAATCGTCGGTCTTGGCGACCTTGGAGAACAGCCCAAAGATGGAGCCTGTTCCGTGCCCCGCGAGCGGAGCCCGCTCGAAGAACTCGATTGAGTTCCGCCAGTATTCGAGCCGCTCGCCCATCGATGTCGGAATCTTCTCCTGCGTGTAGAGCTGATAGTCGCGGGAAAAGGTGTCGGCGGTCTTGCGCAATTGCGGCGAAGCCTGCCAGGCAAGGACTGCGCCGACGAGCAGAACGGCCGAGATGATCGCGATGCTGCGCCATCTGAGATGAAGCAGCGCGAATACACCGATCATGATCGGCACAGTGACGAGCGCGGTGCGCGACACCACCACGAAAGCCATGTTGACGAAGAAGCTGAGCGCAAGCGCCGTGAGCAGCCCCGCGAACCAGTAGCGCTTCTCGCGCAGCAGCGTCACGATTGGATAAGCAAGCGCCACAGCGCACAGCGTGAATTCCTGGCTCTGGTTGATGTAGTTCTTGACGAAAATGCCGCGCTCTGCGTCGACCGCGGGTTTCAGCGAAAGGCCCGGGTAGAAGGCGACGAGCCAGGACATCACCGACAGCAGCGCGCACGAGATCAGGAACGCGACGAACACCCAACAGCCGCGCTGCGAGCGCTCGAAATGGTAGAGCAGGACGGGAATGACGAGCAGCTTCACCGTCGGACTGAGCGCATAGAGGCGGAGGCCCCAGGGCGCGTCCGACCACAGGGTCCCCAAGAGCGCCAGCAGCACCAGCGCAATCGGCGCCGCGCAGATCGGACGCTTCAGCGATTGCAGGAACGCCCTGACGTCGAGGAACGGCACCATGCACACGAGCAACAGGACATTGAATATTCCCGCGAGCGATGTCGACCACGGCAGCGAGGCAGCCGTCAGGATCGCGAACAGGTCGACCGTCTCGCTCCAGGCCACCGGGCTGCGCAGGCGCCGCCACAGCATCTGGCCGGGCGTCTCGCGGACAAGCGCTGTCACCTCGCCCCTCCCCGCGCGCGGTGGACCAGCGCCGTCGTGCTGAAGCCCTGGAGGATGTCGACCAGCACGACCGTACCGCCCGCAGCCTCGACCACCTCGTGGCCGACGACCTGCTCGCGGGTGTAGTCGCCGCCCTTGACCAGCACGCTCGGCTTGATCCGGGTAATCAGCTGGATCGGCGTGTCCTCCTCGAAGATGACGACGAGATCGACGGCTTCGAGCGCCGCCAGCACTTCGGCCCGCGCGCGCTCGTCCTGGACGGGGCGCTCCGCGCCCTTCAGCCGCCGCACCGAGGCATCGCTGTTGAGGCCCACGATCAGGCGGTCGCAGGCGGCGCGCGCCGCGGTCAGCACCTTGACGTGGCCGGGATGCAGGATGTCGAAGCAGCCGTTGGTGAAGCCGACGCGCTGCCCCTGCCTCTTCCATTCGGCGAGTTGCGCCTCGAGTGCGCCCGGTTCGAGCACGATCTTCTCCTCGGCCGCGAGATAGGCATGCGGCAGGATCTTTCGCCGCAATTCGGCAGCGCTCACGCTGGCGGTGCCCTGCTTGCCGACGGCAACGGCGGCGGCGGCATTAGCCATGCGCAGCGCCGTGTCCCAGTCCGCGCCTGCGGCGAGCGACACCGCGAGCGCAGCAGCGACGGTGTCACCGGCGCCGGAGACGTCGCGCACCTTCACAGGGAAAGCCGGGACGTGGACGGCCTCGCCATTGCGCGGCACCAGCGTCATGCCGTGCTCGCCTTGCGTGACCAGGATCGCCCCGCAATCGGCGAGCCGCATCACATCCTCGCTGGCATCGACGATGCTCTGCGCGGTGTCGGCGCGGCTTCGCGTAGCCTCCGAAAACTCCTTGCGATTGGGCGTGAGCAGCGTCGCGCCGCGATAGATCGCCCAGTTCAGGCTCTTGGGATCGACGATCACGGGCTTGGCGAGCTTTCGGGCAGCATCGATCGTGTGGCGGATCACGCGCGCGGTCAGCACGCCCTTGGCGTAGTCGGACAGCAGCACGATGTCGGCGCGCGCGATCTGCGGCAGGATCGCCTCGATCAACTTGGTCTCGACCGCGTCGGAGGCCGGCAGCGCCTGCTCCCAATCCGCGCGCAGCATGTGCGTGGAAAAATGCTCGGAGACGAAGCGAACCTTTCGCGTGGTCGGCCGTGACGGATCGCACACCAGCACGTTTTCGATTGCCCCGTACTCCGCGAGCGCGGAAGCGAGCCGCCTGCCGGCGTCATCCTCGCCGACGAGGCCGACGAAGATGCAGCGCGCGCCGAGGGAGGCGACATTGCGCGCGACGTTGCCGGCGCCGCCGATATGGATCTCGCTGCGCTGGGCCGCGATGACAGGCGTCGGCGCCTCCGGCGAAATCCGCGACACCTCGCCATAGACGAACTCGTCCAGCATGATGTCGCCGATGCAGAGCACCGTAGAGCCACTGATCGCTTGCGCGAGGGCATCGAAATCGAGGATGGGCGTCGCCATGATCAAAGGGCCTCAGCGGAAACGGTCGGGCCGGTCGAGATAATCGGCGACATAGGTCTTCACCGAATCCTCGAGCGTCATGAAGCCGCCGTTATAGCCGGCGCGGAGGAGACGATCGACCTCGCTCTGGGTGAAGTACTGGTAGGCGCCGCGGATCGTCTCGGGCATGTCGATGTATTCGATGTTAGGCTTGGCGCCGAGCGCCGCATAGGCGGCAAGCATCAGGTCCCTGAAGCTGCGCGCCTTGCCGGTGCCGACATTGAAGAGCCCGGACACCGAGGGCGTTGCGAGCAGCCACATGACGACGCGCACGACGTCATCGACGTAGATGAAGTCGCGGCGCTGGTCGCCGTCGGCGATGCCCTCGCGGTGCGACTTGAACAGCTGCACGACGCGGCCCGCCTTGACGTCGTCGAAGCGGCGCGCCAGCACGCTCATCATCGAGCCCTTGTGGTACTCGTTGGGGCCGAACACGTTGAAGAACTTCAAGCCCGCCCATTGCGGCGGCAGCTGGTCGCCACGCACGGCGCGTTCGGCGATGGCGAGGTCGAACAGGTGCTTGCTCCAGCCGTAGAGATTCATCGGCCGCAGTTTCCTCAGCGCCGGCAGCGAGGCGTCGTCATCAAAACCTTCCGCGCCGTCGCCATAGGTCGCGGCCGACGAAGCGTAGATGAATTGCACTGCATTTGCCGTACACCAGTCGAGCAGACGCATGGACAGGCGAAAATTGGTTTCGATCACGAGATCGCCGTCGGTCGCGGTGGTCTCGGAAATCGCCCCGAGATGGATCACGGCATCGAGCTTGCGGCCCTTCAGCCAGTCGAGCAGCTCGGCCGGCGGGATGATATCCACAAGCTGGCGCTTGGCGAGATTGCGCCATTTGCCTTCGGTGCCGAGCAGGTCGCAGACCACGACGTCGCTGCGGCCGGCCTCGTTCAGCGCAGCGACGACATTCGATCCGATAAAACCGGCCCCGCCGGTCACCAGCAACATTCCAGCTTCCTGCCTGATTTCCTAAGGCCCCATTCTGCCGTAGCGCATGATCCGTCAAAGTGTAAGCGGTTTTGGGATCTGGCCCCTGCCGACTTTACCTGCCGCCCCGGAGCGGCTAACCGAACCGCCATTATCAGCCCACCCTCGGTCCTATTAACGAATGAACAATGATTCGCAACTTAGCGGAGATGCAGATCGGAGCGACACCCGCCCGATCCTGATCGTTCCCTATATGTGGATCGGCGATTTCGTCCGGAATCATACCGTCGTCCGGGTCCTGAAGGAGCGCTGGCCGAATCGGCCGGTCGATCTTCTGACCACGTCGCTGTGCGCCCCGTTGGTCGACTACATGCCCGGCGTGCGCCAGGGGATCGTCTGGGACCTGCCGCGCAGCCGGCTTGCCGTTGGCCGCCAGTTCGGCCTGGCGAAGCTCCTGCGCGAGCGGAACTACGGCACCGCCCTGGTGCTGCCCCGGACCTGGAAGGCGGCCATCGCGCCCGCGCTGGCTGCCATCCCCGAACGGGTCGGCTTCGTCGGTGAGTTCCGGTTCGGCCTGATCAACCGCTGGCGCTGGGGCGAGAAGCGGCTGCCCCGCTTCATCGACAAGAATGCCGCCCTTGCCCAGCCCGATGGCGCGCCGCTGCCCCCGGAATGGCCGGTGCCGCAATTGCGGGTTCCTGCCGAGGAGATCGCGCGCTGGCGGCAGGCCAACGGCCTGAGCGCCGGGGCTGCCGTGGCGCTGGCCCCCGGCTCGGTCGGCGTCTCCAAGCGCTGGACCTACTATCCCGAGGCTGCCCGGCTGCTGGTCGAACGCGGGCTCGAAGTCTGGGTGGTCGGCGGCCCCGCGGAAAAGGGGCTGGCCCAGGAGATCGTCGTCGCAGGTGGCCCGGGGGTCCGGGACCTCACCGGCAACGATTTGCGCAACGGCGTGCTGGCCATGGCCGCGGCCGGCGTCGCCATCTCCAACGATTCGGGCCTGATGCACATCGCGGCCGCCCTGGGGACGCCCACCATGGGCATCTTCGGCCCGACCAGCCCCTACCTCTGGGCCCCCCTCAATGGGCTTGCCGCAACCGTCGTCCAGGACAAGGGCGTGCTGTCCTGCCAGCCCTGCCAGAGCACGATCTGCCGGATGAACGACCACCGCTGCATGCGCGACATCGCAGCCTCCGAGGTGGTGGCGATCGCGCAGCGGGTGCTGAGTGCGAGCTCATTAACGCAATGAGTCGGAGATTTCGCCCGCGACGGGGCGAAAGGGACGACTTTCAGGGCTTATCAGCCGCCGGCGGATGCGCTGTGTGGCGGGATTTGCCAAAGCGATGCTTCGCCGCCTCGCGCCATCGCTGAAAGGTCACGTACAGCAACGGCACCAGGAAAACGCCGATCGAGCTTGCCGCTAGCATTCCGCCGAACACCGCGGTGCCGACCGCGCGGCGGCTCAGTTCGGCTGCTCCGGTTGCGACAACCAGCGGGACCAGGCCGAGAATGAATGCGATCGAGGTCATCATCACGGCCCGGAACCTCATTTGTGATCCGAGCACCGCCGCATCTTCCACCGATCGACCGGCTTCACGCTGCTCCTTTGCGAACTCCACGATCAGAATCCCGTTCTTGGCAGCAAGCGCGATCAGCACGACGAGCCCGATCTGGCCATAGAGGTCGAGATTGAGTCCGGAGATCTTGATCGCCACATAGGAGCCGAGAACCCCGACCACGACGGCAAGCAAGACAGGGACGGGAATCGTCCAGCTCTCATAGAGCGCCACCAGGAAGAGATATGCGAACAGCACCGCCAGTCCGAGGATGACGCCGGTTTGGCCGGACGCCGCCTGCTCCTGAAAGGCGGTGCCGGTCCATTCGAAGGAATAGCCCGTTGGCAACGTGGACTTGGAGATCTCCGCCATCGCAGCAATCGCGGTGCCCGAGGAAACACCGGCGGCAGGTCCGCCGTTAATGGTGACAGAGCGATAGTTGTTGTAACGCGTGATCACCTGCGGCCCGGTCACAATCCTGATGTTCGCGATCGAGCGAATTGGCACCATTTCGCCGGTGCTGTTGCGAACGTAGATTTGCCAGATGTCCGAAATGTCGCCGCGATTGGCCGCTTCGCCCTGCACATTGACCTGCCAGGTACGGCCGAACAGGTTGAAGTTGTTGACATAGAAGCCGCCGAGGGTCGCCTGCAACGCCGTGAACACGTCGCTCATGTTGAGGCCAAGGGCCTGGGCCTTTGCACGATCGATATCAAGAAAGATCGAGGGATTGGTCGCGGTGAAGGTCGAGAACACGCGCGTCAGGCGCGGATCGCGGTTCGCCACGCTGATCAAACCACTCACCACGCTGCCGACGGCCGCGGGATCCTGTCCCTCGAGCGCTTCGAGTTGAAATTCGAACCCGCCGGAGGTCGATAGACCGATGATCGGCGGCAGATTGAATGGCAGAATGTTGGCTTGGCGGATTTGCGCGCCCTCAGCGAACGTCCGCCGGATCGTCGCCTGCACCGAATCTGCCGCCGCCTTGCGATCCGCGAATGGCTTCATTCGCGCGACGATGAACGCCGAATTCGGCTGATTGCCACCGTCGAGCAGCGAAAAGCCGATGATCGAGAGCACGTGTTCGATTGCTGGAATCTGCTTGAGTAACGTCTCGACCTGCTTGGCCACTTCACTGGTCCGCGCGACCGACGCTGCGTCGGGCAGCTGCACCGCAATGAAGAACGCGCCCTGATCCTCCTCGGGCAAGAACCCGGTCGGTGTGATGCGCGACACGCCGAAAATTCCGCCCGCGAACACCAGCACCGCGGCAAGCGACAACATCGCCATGCGCAGCAGGCGGCGCACGATGCCGGCATAGCCGTCGCGAACCCAATCGATCCCGCCAAGCACGCGCGCCATGATGCCGCGCCGCGGCCCGCTGTGGCGCAGGAACACCGCACAGAGCGCCGGCGACAACGTGAGCGCGTTCAGCGCCGAGATCACCATCGCCGTGCTGATCGTGACCGCGAACTGGCGAAACAGCGTGCCAGAGATTCCCGGGATGAACGCGATCGGCACGAACACCGACAACAGCACCAGCGTGATCGCAATGATCGGCGCGGTGATCTGCGCCATCGCTTTTTTGGTCGCCTCGGCAGGCGAAAGATCCGGCTCCTCCTCCATCACGCGTTCGACATTCTCGACGACGACGATCGCATCATCGACCACGATGCCGATAGCGAGCACCATCGCGAGCAGAGAGACCGTGTTGGCCGAATAGCCGAGCGCCAGGAGGACCGCGAAGGCGCCGATCAAGCTGACGGGAACCGCGACCGCCGGAATTACGGTCGCGCGCAAATTGCCGAGGAACACGAAAACCACGAACACGACGAGCAGGAAGGCCTCGCCCAGGGTCTTCAACACTTCCTGGATGGTATCCGTGACAAAGGTCGTCGAATCATATTGCACGAGGTAGGACAGTCCGGGCGGAAACCGCTCGGACAACCTTGCGAGAGTCGCCTGCACGGCTCTCGCCGTCGTCACCGCATTTGCGCCGGGGGCAAGATAGATCCCCATGGGTACGCCGGCCTGCCCGTCGATCCGGGCTTCGCTGTCCATGTTTTGTGCGCCGATCTCGACGCGGGCGACGTCCTTGATCCGCAATACCGAGCCGTCCGGATTCGCGCGCAGCAGGATATCGCCAAACTGCGTCGAGGTGGTCAGTCGACCTTGCGTCTGCACATTGAATTGGAACTGCTGGTCGTCGCTGATCGGGCGCGCCCCGATGCGGCCGACCGGTGCCTGCACGCTCTGTGCGCGGATCGCTGCGATCACGTCCGACGGCGCCAGATTGAGGCTGGTAAGGCGCTGCGTATCAAACCAGATGCGCATCGAGTAGTTCAGCTTGGCGAACAACGTCGCCTGGCCGACGCCGGGCGTGCGAGAAATCGCATCGAGAACGTTGATAATGGCGTAGTTGGTGATGAAGAGCGGATCTTGCTCGCCGTTCTTGCTGTACAGCACGATGAACTGCAGCACCGCCGAGGAGCGCTTCTGTACCGTCAGACCCTGCGCCTGCACCTCGGTCGGCAATTGCGCAAGAGCACTCTGCACGCGGTTATTGACATTCACCGTATTGATGTCGGGATTGGTGCCGAGCGCAAACGAGACAGTCAGCGTATAGGTACCGTCATTGCCGCTTGTCGACTTCATGTAGAGCATCTTGTCGACGCCGACGACCTGGGCCTCGAGCGGCTGGGCGACGCTCGTTTCCACCACCTCGGCGGACGCGCCCGGAAAGTTGGCGGTGACGGTGACCTGCGGGGGCACGATGTCCGGGAACTGCGCCACCGGAATCTGCAGGAGCGCAAGCGCGCCCGCTATTGTGATGACAAGAGCGATCACAATGGCCAAGCGCGGGCGATCGACGAAGACCGACGAAATCATGGAGATGTGCCCGTCGGTTTCGGCCCGAGTCCACCGCCGCTTTTCTGGCCGCTGCCACTATCCATGCTCTCGTTCAGGCTCGACTGCAGCAGCTTGCTCGCGGGTCCCGGCGCCACCGGCCGGCCGGGCTGCACTCGTTGCAAGCCCTCGACGATCACCTTTTCACCTGGCGAAAGCCCACTTGTCACGGATGCAATCGTCGGCGTTGATTGCCCAAGCTGAATTCGCCGCAGTTCCGCATTGTTGTCGGCGCCGAGGACAAAAACATACTCACCCTGCTGATCCGAAAGCACGGCCGAACGCGGGATCGCCACCACATCGACCGGCTTCACGCCTTCGAGCAACACGGTGACGAACTCACCGTCGGTAAGCTCGCGCACGACCAGGCGGTCGCCCGACAGATGCGGCAAGGGTGGATTGGGAATCGTGCCCCGCAGCGTGATCGTGTCGGTGCTCTGCGCGATCGTGTTACTGACGAAATTGAGCTTGCCTACCTGATCATACAGGCGGCCATCCGTTAGCCGAAGGCGAATGACAACCGCGTTGAAGCCCCCCCGTGGGGCGTAGCGTTCGCGCAGATCCAGCGCTTCGCGGACAGACACCGGAAACGTGACGTACATCGGGTCCTGACTGACGATGGTCGTGAGCACGCCAGAGCTCGGGCTGACCACATTGCCTGGAGTGACTGCGGTGCGTCCAATCATGCCATCGATCGGCGAGCGAATTTCGGTGTAGTCGAGATTGATCTGCGACAGGTCGACCTGCGCCTGCGCCGCCTGCACTTGCGCTTCCAGGCTCTGCTGGTTGGCAACCGCGGCGTCATAGGTGGATTGTTGGCCGGCCGGCCCGCCCAGGAGCGTCCTTGCCCGCTCGGTTGTCAGCTTGGCGTTGACCAAAGTTGCCTGCAACTGCGCGACCTGCGCCTGCTTCGACTTGAGGTCGGCCTCAAAGGGACCGCGCTCGAGCGTGTAGAGCAGATCGCCAGTCTTGACCTCGGCGCCTTCCACAAAATGGCGCTGCTCCAGGAAGGCGGTGACGCGCGCGACAACGCTGACGCGGTTGGTCGCTTCGACACGTCCCAGAAACTCGCTCGATTGAATGACGGGCCGCTTGACCGCTTCCATCACGCCGACGGCCGGAGGTCCTGCTTGCCCGACCTGGGCGTCGGCGCTTGCGATCGCTCCAAAACCGATGGCCGCCAACATCACGGCACCTGTCAGCGTGCCGCTCGCTGTTTTCTCGAGGTGCATGTTCGTCTGCGCCTTCCACTTTTCGGGTCTCGATCTGCGGTCGTGGCGGTAGAACGCAATCATATCCATAGCAGGACCGGGGCAAGACGTCGACGACGGGCCATTCGTTGCGGAACCGGGGTCGCTTTCGGAGCCGCTTGCAACGGACAATCGATACCTGCGAGGCTTTTCGGCATCTTCGGCTCGAGGTCAGAATGGACCTTTGGCTCTGCTGGGCCGTGCGCGTCGGACTGGATGATTTGAGCCAAATCAAGGTAGAATTTCGGGCCGGCCATATTCTTAATATTTGCCGACGTTGCGACGCAAAGTCGTTGCGGAAGTGGGCCCGTCCTTGCGCTGGATTGCGACTTTGCAAGGAGATCGTCATGGAGCCGCGCAATCGCGTTGTTCAAGTCAGCCGCTTCGGTGATCCGGAGAGGCTGGAGGTGGTCGACGCTCCCCTGCCGACCGCCGGCCGGGGCGAGGTGCGGGTGCGTCTACTCGCGTCGAGCCTCAACTACACCGAGGTGTTGATCAGGCGTCATCTATACCCGCAGACGATGCGCCTCCGGCCGCCGTTCGTAATGGGCTACGACGTGGTAGGGGAAATCGATCAGCTCGGCGAGGGCGTGCGCGACTTTCAGATTGGCGACCGCGTGGCCGACATGACGGTGGTCGGGTCAAACGCCGACTATCGCACGCTGCGGGCGATCGACGTGGCCCGCGTGCCGGTGGGCGTAGACGCGGCGGAGGCGGCCACACTGATCTTGAGCTGGACGACTGCGTACCAGCTTCTGCACCGCGCGGCCCGGGTCCAGCGAGGCCAGTGCGTGCTCGTGCACGGCGCCGCCGGAGCCGTCGGCCAGGCGCTGCTCGTACTCGGGAGACTGGCCGGCCTCGAGCTGTGGGGCACCGCGCGCGGCGAACACATGGCGCTGGTCCGAGAGCTGGGGGCAACGCCAATCGACTACGAGCATGAGGACTTCACGCGGGTTCTGCCGGGCGGGTTCGACGTCATCGTCGACGGCGTTGGCGAAGACGGCTATCGCCGCTCATATGCCGCGCTCAAGCCAGGCGGCCTGCTCTGCGCCATCGGCTTCTCGGCGAGCGTGCAGGCACAGCGTCGCATGCTCCCTATCGTGATGGAGATCGCGCGCCTTTACCTGTGGAGATTGTTGCCGGGCGGCAAGCGGGCCCGCTTCTACTCGGTAAATGCCATGCGGGCGCGACATCCCGCCTGGTTCAAGGAGGACTTGGAACGGTTGTTCGGGCTCTTGGCAACTGGTGCCATCCGGCCGCGCATCGCCGAGCGGATCTCCTTCGACGAGGTCGCCGATGCTCACCGCCGCCTCGAGGCTGGCGGCCTCGAGGGCAAGCTCGTGCTGTGCCCGGATCGCTCGTCGCGACACAACCGGCGCGCCGCTTGACACGGCACGCGGCTTTCGAGGATCGATCCCTTCCACTTCTGCCTTGGGTCTTGAGCGCCGTTTTGGCGGCCCAGGCGTCACTTCCGGTCTCCCCTGAGCAGCAGACGTTGTGACCGGCTGTTCGCAGGCGTCTGAGGGGCCAGAAGCGATCAAGAGCTGCCAATGGCGATCGGCGGCTGGAGATTGGCGATGGGTACACCTCTGCGGCCTACCGCGACTATCAGTTGACAGGAGCGACGGGCATGCTCCCATCACTTCACTTAGTAGCGGGCCGAAATGACCAGGTACGCGGCCCGGCCCGGCGCTTCGAGCACGAACGGCGCAGCGCTCTGGTAGAGAGCGTCATAGTAGCGCTTGTCGAAGATGTTGTTCACGAACAGCTTCAATTGCCAGTTCTTGTTGATCTTCGCCTCCGCGAACACGTCGAACCGCCAATAGCTCGGGATTGACGTTCCCTGGTTGGCCGCGAGGAACGTGCCGCCATAGATCTTCGACCGGTAGACGGCCTGACCGCCGAGCTCCCAGACATCCGTCAACTGATACTTGCTGAGCATGCTGAATGACTGATGTGCCACGTTCGCGAGGGGCAGACCAACGTTGCTGATGTAGAGATTCGTGTTGGCCGGCGGGATCAACGATTTCGTCACCTCCGACTGCATCAGGACGAGACCGCCGAACACACTCCACTTGTCGGTGATCTTGCCGCCAACTCCCAGGTCAATACCGCGAATGCGATAAGCAGCGCCCGCGCTGATGCAGGAGACATTCCCTGACGTAGCCGTGTAGGGGCATGCTGCAGTAGCAGTGGCTGCCGTGACGTTACGCGACTCGCGGGCATTTTCCTTTTCTGTCTGGAACAGCGCAGCTGTCAGCAGCAGATGCTGGTTGAACAGCTCCCACTTCGTACCAAGTTCGATAGCCTTGTTCTTTTCCGGCCCGAATATCTGGGGAGGTGCGCCGTTCAAGACCGGCGCAAGGCCTCCGTACTGAATGCTCGTACCGTCAAATTCGGCACCAACCGGGTTCGACGAGGTCGCATAGGCCGCGTAGACGCTTCCGTTCGGTGATGGCTTCAGCGTGACGCCGAGATTGAAATTCGGCATCCCGTAGTCCTGTTGTTGCTGGCCAAAAGCGTTCAGAGTTCCTCCGTTGACGTTGCCCCAGCCGTTCACCTTGATGTTATAGTCGTCGTAACGGACGCCACCGTTCAGGATCAGCAGGTCGTTATAATTGGCCGTATCCAGCGCGTAGACACTCTTGGTGTCGATCCGAATGTTTGTCGGTTTGCCAGTAAGGCCGGCGGGGATGCCGAACGGAAGGTACGTGTATTGTGGGTAGAACACGCTCACGCCCGACAGTGAGTTGCCGGTGAAGCCTCCTGGCAGTGCTTCCGAGGCAAGACCCGTATAGCTGTCGATCGACGACGTTTCGTGATCGTACTCAAAGCCGGCAAGCGCCGTGTGCTTGAACCCGACACCATCGCTGAACTTGTAGGTCGCCTCCGTCTGGTTGGCGATCACATCCGTTGCCTGATAGCGGCTTTGCGGATTGGCCGTAAGGGTCGATGCTGAGAGCGGAGTTTTGATCTGCGGATTTTCCGGGAGCGTTCCGATGTAGTTTTGAGTGGAGTGAGAATCCCGGAACCTGTTGGTGAGAAGCAGATCGGGCGTGACCTGCACTTCGGCGTTGAGTGAACCGATGTCCTGGCCAGTCCGATAGAAGTCGCGATTGAGAAAACCGTACCAGTTCTTGCGGTTCGAGCCGAAATCCGGGAAGGGACCGCCTGCAGTCGTCGCCGTACTCGGCCGGTAGTACGGCACGCCGAAGTCCGGGTAGCCTGTCAGCTCGGTATGGATATAGCCGGCAGTGATTTTGACGGCATCGACCGGCTTCCAGTTGGTGGCGACGAAGGCGCCGTTGCGATCGTCGGTGACGTAACTACGCCCCGCGACATTGGCGTCCTGGAACAAGCCGCCGGCGCGAACGGCGAGCGTCGGATTGATCACCTGGTTGACGTCGAGCACCACACGCTTGGTCAGGTCGGTCCCGAACGTGCTGTCCATGTTATAGAAGCTGCCGGCGGTCGTCGCCTGCTTGGTCACGATGTTGATCGCGCCGCCAGCAGTGCCACGGCCGGCGAAAGACGACGCCGGACCGCGCAGAATCTCGACTTGCTCAGTGAAGAAGTTCTCGCGGACGCTGACGCCGGGGTCGCGCACCCCGTCAATGAAGATATCATTGCGAGCATCGAAGCCGCGAATGAAGAAGCGGTCGCCGAAAGCGTTGCCGCCCTCGCCCGTGCCGAGCGTCACGCCGGCCGTGCTCAGGATCGCCTGCTTCAGCGTCGTGGCGTTTTTGTCCTCGAGAACTTCCCTGGTGAGCACCGTTATCGATTTTGGTGTGTTGAGGATCGGCTCAGGAAATTTACCCGACGCCTGCACGCGCGTGGCCATGTAAGGAGCTGCCGGATTTGCGTATGGATCACGATCGGCTGCAAGCCCCCCCGCGGTGGGAACGACAGGCGTCTGCGTCGCTTGCTGGCTTCGCTGAGCCCGCCTCAAAGCATTGCGCGCACGGACTTGTTCTGGAGACGGCTTCGATGTCACAGGGCGCGGCCTGGCAACGGGCGCCTCGACGGTGACAGGAGGAACCACTGTTTGCGCTTCAGCACCAGAAAATGAAGCCGCCGCGATCAGCCCCGCAACTGCAGACATCTTTCCAGGGTTCTCTTCGACCGCCGCCTTGACCGCCGCGCCACTCACTCGAAGCGTTTTAGGAACCCGCGCACTCGCCACCATGGCCTGCCCCTGTGTCAATTTGTTGCCGCGCTGTTTCGACGCGCGTGACAAATTGCTTCACAGACAAGCTGGTGATCGGCAATGGCTTCTCGGCAACAAGCTCTTCGAAACAACCCGGTTTAAAGAGGTTCTAACTCCATTCCGACCGTGCGCGTGGGTTAGATAACTTCAAGATACTGGGGACGGAATATCTACGCTGTACCGGGGTTCCATGCGATTTCTCGGCGCACATTCCTCGCAGCGACGGTCGCCGCTGATCAATCAGGACAGCATCGCTGCCTCAATTCAAGCAGGGATCAATGGCAACAAGGAAGGCGAAAGCATACTTGGTGTCTTCACTCTGCAGTTCGTCCAGCCTGCGTTGCAATTGGAGCTTTGCAGCCTCATTGGCTCGGGCCGGCCTCACCATGCATTCGTCACACGCGCGAAAGAGCGCGGTTCCTCGGGACCGCATCCCCGCCAACTCTTCCAAGAGCCAATCTTCCGAAGCACGATGGAATGCTGCCTGCAGCGAGGCCGCCTCTAGAACCAATATTGGCCTGCCGTTGATCTCGAGTGTGAAGCACGAGCTCTGCAGTTTGGCCGCCGCTCCTTCCTTTTGACGCTTGCCCGACGCCCTCATGATGATTCCCCTATGGAAGGCGACCGTTTGGGTGACCTAGGTCGGGAATTATGCCTTTGGATCACCCCGGCAGCCGCGATTTATTCCTGGTCGGGTCGAACGAGGAAACTTTGA
Source organism: Pseudomonadota bacterium (assembly GCA_023435725.1). Classification (GTDB taxonomy): domain Bacteria; phylum Pseudomonadota; class Alphaproteobacteria; order Rhizobiales; family Xanthobacteraceae; genus Bradyrhizobium. The sequence continues at coordinate 21,444 of JAEYRD010000242.1, forward strand.
TGACGCCCGCAACGGGTCGCAAGCCACCGACCAGGGGCAAGCCCGGTGACTTCCGCTTTGCCGCGCCATCAAGCGACATAGAGCAAACCAGCAATCAGGTCAGCTACGGCTCAAAAAGCTGACTCGGCGAGCCTCGAAGTCGCCGGCGGCACATCAGAGTGCGAGAAATACCTTGATTGCTATCACATTGATAATGTCGACGAAGAAGGCCGAGACCAACGGCAAGATGATGAAGGCGTTCGGTGATGGGCCGTACTGCTCAGTCACGGCGGTCATGCTTGCAATCGCGGTCGGCGTCGCCCCGAGACTAAGACCGGTAAATCCAGCACTCAGGACGGCGGCCTGGTAGTCGCGACCAAGCAGCGGGAACAGCACCATGACAATGAAGACCACGGCCACGACCGCCTGCACAGCGACGACAACCAATAAAGGCCCGGCGATTCCGACCAGGCTCCAGAGCTGCATGCTCATCAGCGACATCGCAAGGAATACCGAGAGCGCGTATTCGGAAATGAGCGTCAATGTTGGCGAGCGCGCGGGCCACGGCAGCTTTGGGAAGATCAAGGGGATCGTGTTGGATAATATGATGCCCACGATGAGGCACGGCACGAAGAGCGGTAGCTTGATGCCAAACTCGGTGATCAACTTGTGCAGCGAATATCCGATGATCACGACGAGATTGATCACGAGAAGGGTATACATCAAGCGCGTCTTGTTGATTACCGCGGCATCCGCGTCGCGAGTTGTCGCGGCGGTGCCCTCCGCGGGAATCGAGGGGACGAGCTTTCGACGCTCGATCAGAAATTTGGCGATCGGTCCGCCCAGCAGGCTCGCCACGATCAAGCCAAGCGTCGCCACTGCCGTGCCGGTTTCGACCGCAACGGGAAATCCATGCTCGGCCGCGATCGCGGGCGCCCACGCGATTGTCGTGCCGTGCCCCCCGACCAGCGCGATAGACCCCATGATCACCCCGGCCGCCGAGGGCAGGCCAAACAGCGAAGCGCCCAGCGTTCCGACGACGTTCTGCAAGAAGACGAAAATCGTTGTCAGCATGCACAAGACGGCCAGCGCTCGTCCGCCGGCAAGCAGATCGGACAATCGGGAATTGATACCGACCGCTGCGAAGAAAATGACCAGCAACCTGTCGCGGGCGGTCATCTCGAAGTCGACCGCCAAGCCGGTTGCGGCATAAAAGGCCCACACGGCAACTGCCGCAAGAAATCCACCGGCCACCGGCTCCGGGATGTTGTATTTGCGCAGAAACGCGACCCGTTGTGTCACAATCACGCCGGCGAAATAGACGAGCAGACCGAGCGTAAACGTCAGGAAATCCGGTACGACAAGCGAGTTCGCCGCTGGTGTCATCATGTCTCGCTGCTGTCGGATCGCACGCTCGCGATTTGATTGGCCGAGCTCTCCTTAACGCCAGAGCATGTCTGAAATGGGGGCAGAAGCGGAAGTCAGGGGTTGCCGGAGGCTTGGTCCGCTTTGTCTTCGATATCGGACATGCCAAGGGCTTTCACTGTACGTCGGCTCAGGACCAACAGCGGTCATCTGAACTCCTGCGCCGAACCCGAAGACTCGCTTCATTTCAACCATCACGGGCATCTCTTCCTTAACTAGCGCTCTTCATTATCATCAGATGGACATACTCGCCGTTCTCGCCTTTGTTTGGGCGTTGATCTACGCAATGCTCTTTTTACCTGCACGGAAGGCCGGCACGTGGATTGCCCGCCCCGTTGATGGCTTGGCAGGCACGAGCTTTAGTATCCTGTGTTGCTTCGTGCTTGCGTGGAGCGTTGTCATCTTCGTCTGGCTCGCGCTGAGGGGCGGCGGCCGCGAAATAGTTTTTCCTAAGGTCAACGCCGACTACTTCCGCCTGTCTTCCGTCGCGGTCATCCTGCAACCTTCTTCGTCCTGATCACAGGGTACCTTCACGCAAGGATGATAGCAGGCAGCAGCACATTGGTTTCTCTCTTGCCCGAAAAATTCAAGAACGTCCTAGCAAACCTCTTTGCGCTTGCGGTGAGCATAGCCTTTTTAGGCTTTGCTGGCTGGTCATTATTGAGGTGGCTTGAGAGGGGACAAACAGCGTTGAGATCGATGTCGTTGACCGTTCCGTTCATGGTTGTGCTGGCGCTGGGCTTCATAATCGAAAGGTCATCGCTAAGAAGGAGCCTGAAAGCGGTCACACGGCTTGCGGTGCTCATCGTAACCCTTGCAGTCAGCTATTATTGGGTCCGCACGACCAGCTGAAGGCTTTGACTGCGCTGCGGGCCAATGTCGGCTGTGGGACGCAGCTCCGTCGAAGGTCATGGCAGAGTGGTCCGCTCAGTTCCAGAGAACAGACCTAACCCAGCGGTCGAACGGCTTCCCATTTGGGCCACAACCGAACTTGGCACCATTTAGCGGCGTGGACGAAGGTCTCTGCAGGTTGAAAGGCGATCATAGTGTCTGGCGGCCCCGCGACGGGAGGGGTTCCTTTTTGCTCGCCGCCGGTGTTTTCTCTGCACGGCGGAGAACGGGCATGCAGGGATCGCTGGGGGAAAAGATCGGTGAAGGCGCCTTCTCCGAAGCCTACGCCTGGGCACCCGGTCAGGTCGTTAAACTGTTCAAACCCGGCGTGCCGCGACGGATGCCCCGGTTCGAGGTGCGCATGATCCGCGCCGTCCTCGCCGCCGGCGTCCCGGTGCCGGAGGTGTTCGGCGAGCTGACGCTGGAGGGACGTTTTGGGATCGTGCTGCAGCGCCTCGACGGACCGACCCTGCTGCAGCTCTCGCGAACCGGCGCGGTGACGTTCGAGCAAGCGGGCGCGATCGTCGCGTCTCTGGCCATGTCCATTCACAAAATACAGCCGCCGCCGGAGGTTCTCTCCATACGTGACTATATGGAGGACTCGTTGCGGCTCGACGACGGCAAGGTCCCGAAGCACATCGCCACGGATATCCTCGCCCTGATTGATCGCCTGCCGCCCGGCAACGGGCTTTGCCATTGCGACCTGAGTCCCGGCAACGTGATCATGACGGCGGAAGGCCCAAAGCTCGTAGACTGGGCCGCCGCTATGCGCGGGCCCGCCGCCCTCGACCTTGGGTTCTTGCATGTCGTCCTTTCCGAACTCGCCCCGGAAATAGCCGACAATCCCGAGCGGCCGCGCGCGACCAATGCGGCGGCGCAATCCGAATATGCGCGGCTGGCCGGCATGTCTCTGGCGGAGCTGACGGCGGCAATGAAGCCGTATTTGCCCATTGTCCGTACCTTCGTCGTCCTCGGCAACGTGGTGCCTTCCTTGCGGGAGCGGCTGATCCAGCGCATCGAAGCGGGGTTGCGCTCGGAAGACTGAACTCTTTTGGTCGCGCGCGAGCCGAAGTGGCCCGTCGAAGCGAGTCGTTAGTGTCTCCTTTGGGTCCACACGCCGCCGACCACGGTCAAGCCCGGTGACTTCCGCTTTGCGCGGAAAGCCGACGTCCATTGAGACATGTCCTGGTGAAGCCGGCGCGCGCCAAGCCTGAGGCAGTCGGAGCTGCGCCGATGATGACACTCTGCCGGTGTTTTGCCCGGCGTGTCAAACGGCTTCGTAAAACCAGCAAAGAATCGCGGCGACAGCCAAGCCATTGATTCAACTGCCCCCGGCTACTGTGCATGGGGTTGTTTTCGAGATTTTTGTTTGCGGTCGCGAAAGTGGCCGCTCAGAGCAGCGGCCGATAGACCTCGCCGATCCGAGCCGCTTCCGCATCCAGGCTGAAACGTTCGAGCACCCTTGCCCTCCCGCGCTCGCCCATCGCAGTTGCGGCAGCTACATCGCGCATCAGCGGCTCGAGCGCCGCAGCCAGTGCATCGGCGTCGCCAGTCGGGATCAGCACGCCGGTCACGCCATCCTCGACCACGAGCTCGGCCGCGCCGGCGCGCGCGGCGACGAGCGCGCTGCCGGCCGCCATCGCCTCGATCAGCGTCAGGCCAAAACCCTCGTTGCGTGAGGTGAAGGCGTAAATCGTCAGCCGCTGATACCAGCGCTGCACCGCTTCGATCGGCAGCTCGCCGGTGACGACGATGCGCGATTGCAGGCCGGCGGCCTCGATGCGCTTCTTCAGGTCGTTGGCAAAGGGTATTTGCTCAGGCGTGACCTGGCCGACGATGACGGCGGTGAAATCCGGATAGCGCGGCAGCAATCGGCACATCGCATCGACGAAGACGTCGGTGCCCTTCTGCGCGCGCACGCGGCCGAAACAGCCGATCGCGTAGCGGCCGGGCAGCTCGGCTTCCGCGAAGGCTGCGGCGCGATCGACCGGCGGCACATAGACGTCGGTATCGACGCCATGCGGGATCACCGTCGCCTTCACCTTGAGAAACGAGGCCGAAATGTCGGAGGTCGCGATGATCGCATCCATCCGCCGGATCAGCCAGCGCGTGATCCAGCTGTGACGCCGCTGCGCCGCCGAGGTGAACACGAGCTTGAGCGGCCAGCCGAGCGCGCGCAACAGCACGCCCGCGATCATCTCGTTATTGCGGCGCGCGTGCCAGATCAGCGGCGTCATGCGGCGCCAAAGTTTCAGGAGGTCGGCAGCGCTCAGGCGCGCAATCCCCTCCGGCGCGTTGGAGCCGAACCACGCGGCCCGAACCAGCTTCGCCAGGCGCGGCGCCACCATCCGGTTGGTCGCGGTGACCCCGGAATAGCGCCTGTGCAGATTTGGCACGATCACTTGCAGATCGCCGGGGGAATTCGCCACGTCATGCTCCGTTTAGCAGGCTCCCTATACGCAACATTAAGCATAGTGACCAGTTCAGGGCTGCCGAAACCCCCTCTTCACCGCGCAGACGTTACATCAGCATTGATCGAAGACGGGTGAGACCATGACTGTGCTAGTCACCGGCGGCGCCGGCTATATCGGAAGTCACACGGTCCTGGCGCTGGCAGAAGCCGGCGAGGACGTCGTGGTGATCGACGATCTCTCCACCGGTTTTTCCGCCTATTTGCCGGAAGGCGTGCCACTGTTCATTGGCGATGCCGGCGACGAGAACCTGGTCGAGGGCGTGATCGCCCAGCACAATATCGAGAGCATCATCCATTTCGCCGGCTCGGTCGTCGTACCGGATTCGATGCGCGATCCGCTCGGCTACTACCGCAACAACTTCATGACCGCGCGCAACCTGCTCAATGTCGCAGTCAAGCGCGGCATCAAGCGCTTCATCTTCTCCTCGACCGCCGCCGTCTACGGCAATCCGGACCAGGTGCCGGTGCCCGAGCATGCGCCGACGCGGCCGCTGTCGCCCTACGGCTCGTCGAAGCTGATGACCGAGATCATGCTGCACGACGTCGCCTCGGCCTACGGCATGCAATATGTCGTGCTGCGCTACTTCAACGTCGCCGGCGCGGACCCGCAGGCGCGCATTGGGCTAGCCACCGTCGGCGCCACGCATCTGCTCAAGATCGCAGTCGAGGCCGCAACCGGCCAGCGCGCCAAGATCGACGTGTTCGGCACCGACTACCCAACCCAGGACGGAAGCTGCATCCGCGACTTCATCCACGTCACGGACCTTTCGCAGGCCCATCGCTCGGCGCTGGCCCATTTGCGCAATGGCGGCGTCTCGACGACGCTGAATTGCGGCTACGGCCGCGGCTATTCGGTGCTTGAGACCATCGACGCGGTGCGCCGGGTTTCGGGGCGCAGTTTCGCGGTGCAATACGCTCCGCGCCGGCCGGGCGACATCATGACCATGATCGCCGACACCAGCCGCATCCGCCGCCTGCTCGACTGGAAACCGCAATACGACGATCTCGAGACCATCGCCGCGCACGCCCTGGCGTGGGAGGACAAGCTGTTCCGCGAGCGCCATGGCGAACTCCGCCACGCCGTCTCGGCCTAGATTCCGTCCGGGCGCAAGCCCTTAATTGGGCTTGAAAAGCCCCGCTTTAGCGGGCACAGAGGCCATTCGATCCCTGACGCGCGGGCAGGCTTTTTCCTGTGCCGTCAATGGACTACGGATGGCCCAGTTTCCAAAGAAAATCACCGACGATCCCTATGCCGCAGCGATCCTGATTCGCCGCCTGGTCATGGAACAAGGGATCATCTACTGGCGGCGCTACCTCGTCGCCTTCGCACTGATGGCGCTTGCCGCCGGATCGACCGCGGGCGCAACCTACGTGCTCGGCCAGGTCATCAACCAGGCCTATGTGGACAAGAACATCCCGGGCATCGCGATGTTCTCGGGCATCACGGTGATCCTGCTCTTCATCAAAGGCGTGGCGACCTACGGCCACATGGTGATCCTGACCAAGATCTCTAACGCCATCCTCGCCACCAACCAGCGCCAGCTCTTCGCCAAGCTGATGCGCGAGAGCGTCGGCTTCTTCTCCGAACGGCATTCGTCCGAATTCCTGGCGCGGCTGACGGCCGGCGCCAAATCCATCACCGACGTCCTCAACATGCTGGTCAACGCCGTCGGGCGCGACCTCATGATGCTGCTCGCCATGATCGGCGTGATGGTGTGGCAGGATCCGGTGATGTCGTTCATCGGCCTCGTCGTGGTGCCCCCGGCGATGCTGGTGCTGCGCAAGCTGGTCAAGCGCATCAAGGGCCTCGCCTACAACCAGTTCACCGGCACCGCCGACATCATGGAAACGATGCAGGAATCGCTGCAAGGCATCCGCACCGTCAAGGCGTTCACTCTCGAAGAGACCATGCAGAAGCGCATCGACGAGAACATCGCGATCGTCGAGCGCAACGCAAACAAGATGGCCCGCGTCGCCAACCGCTCCAACCCGCTGATGGAAATGCTCGGCGGCTTCGCGGTCGCCGGCTGCCTGCTCTATGGCGGCTACAGCGTGGTCGCGCTCAACGCCACGCCCGGCGCGTTCTTCTCCTTCATGACCGCGTTCCTGATGGCGACCGAGCCGGCCAAGCGGCTGGCGCGGCTCAATATCGACCTGAATAGCCAGCTCGTGGGCGCGCGCATGCTGCTCGAGGTCGTCGACAGCCCGGCGAGCGAGCATTCCGACGACGACAAGCCGGCGCTGAAACTGTCCGACGCGCGGATCGAGCTACGCGACGTCAGCTTCTCCTATCGCGCCAATGAAACTGTGCTTAACCGCATGAGTTTCACGGCCGAGCCCGGCAAGGTCACCGCGCTGGTCGGCCCCTCCGGCGGCGGCAAGTCGACCGTGCTGGGGCTGCTGCTGCGCTTCTACGAGGTGACGCAGGGCGACATCGTGATCGACGGCCAGTCGATCAACTCAGTCTCGCGCAAGTCGCTGCGGGCACAGACCGCCTATGTCGGCCAGGACGTCTATCTGTTCCGCGACACCATCCGCAACAACATCGCCTTCGGCCGGCCGGGCGCGAGCGAGGACGAGATCATCGAGGCGGCGAAGGCGGCCTGCGCGCATGATTTCATCATGGGCTTCCCGCTCGGCTACGACACGCCGGTCGGCGAGCACGGCACGCAGCTCTCGGGCGGCCAGCGCCAGCGCATCGCGGTGGCGCGCGCGCTGATCAAGAGCGCGCCGATCATCCTGCTGGACGAAGCCACCGCTGCGCTCGACTCGGAATCCGAGCGGCAGGTGCAGGAGGCGATCGAGCATCTCTGCCGGAATCGCACCACCATCGTGATCGCGCATCGCCTGCACACCATCATGCACGCCGACGCGATCCTGGTGGTCGAGGGTGGCGAGATCGTCGAGCAGGGCCGGCACGACGAGCTGCTTCGTCGCGGCGGCCGTTACGCCTCGTTCTTCCGACTGCAACACCACGACGCCAGCCCTTTGGGGCTGGCGCCGGTCAGTGCAACCGCATAGCATTCATCTCACCTCAAGAGCAGCGAGACCGCTTCATGAACGCCGCCTCCTACGTCATCCCGCTTCCGCCCCAGGCTTCGCTTCCCGTCGTCGGCGAGAGCGGCCGCTATCCGGTGCGCCGCATCTGGTGCGTCGGCCGCAACTATCTCGAGCACATCCGCGAGATGGGCAATGACGAGCGCGCTCCGCCGTTCTTCTTCGCCAAGCACGCCGACATGCTGGTGCCCGATGGTGCCACCATTCCCTATCCGCCGCTGACCAAGGACCTGCACCACGAGGTCGAGCTGATCGTCGCGATGAAGAGCGGCGGCCTCAACATCCCCGCCGACAAGGCGCTCGACCATGTCTACGGCTACGCCGTCGGCATCGACCTCACCCGCCGCGACCTCCAGATCGCCTCGCGCAAGAAGGAGCGCCCCTGGGAGATCGGCAAGTCGTTCGACGACTCCGCCCCCTGCTCCGCGGTGCAGCCGGCATCGAAGATCGGCCATCCCTCCAAGGGCAAGATCTGGCTCACGGTCAACGGCAAGGAAGCCCAGAAGGGCGACCTCACCGAGCTGATCTGGAACGTGCCTGAAATCATCTGGCAGCTCTCCCAGCAGGTCAAGCTCGCCGCCGGCGATATCATCATGACGGGCACACCGGCCGGCGTGTCGCAGCTCCAGCCGGGCGACAAGCTCGAATGCGGCGTCGACGGCGTCGGCACGCTGAAGGTCTCGATCGGCCAGCCGGAATAGGCTGCCCCCGCATTCACCGAAATTGCCAAAGCCCCGGACGCAGCGTCCGGGGCTTTCTTGCGATCGGCCTTCTCGATCTCAGGCCTGCGAGCCGTGCGCGCCCACGGCGTTGATGTCCTTCCCGGTGTAGTCGGTCATCAGCGCGGTCGCGACCAGCGTGATGATGCTGCAGATCGCGATATAGACCGCGATGGCGGTCGACGTATGGAACCTGCCGAACAACCAGGCTGCGATCAGCGGCGCGGGACCGCCGGCGATCACGGACGCAAACTGGTAGCCGAGCGACGCCCCGCTGTAGCGCAGGCGTCCGGTAAAGCTCTCGGCGATCAGCGCAGCTTGCGGACCGTACATCATGTCGTGCGGGATCAGCGACAGCACGATCGCGAGGAAGATGACCGTCTCCAATCCGGTATTGAGCATCGCGTAGTAGATGAAGCCGAAGATGCCGGTGACGACCGCCCCGGCCATGTACATATTCTTGCGGCCGAGCAAATCGGACAGATGACCGCAGACCGGAATCGTCACGAACGACACCACCGAGGCCGACAGCACCGCGGTCAGCAGGAAGTCGCGCGACATATGCAGCGAACCGATGCCGTAGGAAAAGACGAACGCGGTGAAGATGTAGAACGGCGCCTGCTCGGCCATGCGCGCGAAGGCCGAAAGCAGGATTTCCTTCGGATGCTGCTTGATCACCGTCAACATCGGCGTGCGGTCGAGCCGACGCTCGGCCAGCAGCTTGGAGAACACGGGCGTTTCGAGGATGCCGAGCCGGATGTAGAGGCCGACGCCGACCAGGATCAGGCTGAGCGCAAATGGTATGCGCCAGCCCCAGGCCAGGAACTGGTCGCCCGCCATCTGGCTGAATGCCAGCACGGCGAGGTTGGCAAGAAACAGGCCGCAAGGCACGCCAAATTGCGGCCAGGACGCGATCAATCCGCGGGACCGGTCGTTGCGCGCCCATTCCATCGACATCAGCACCGAGCCGCCCCATTCGCCGCCGACGCCCACCCCCTGGATGAAGCGAAGCACGGTCAGGATCACCGCGCCCCATATGCCGATGCTCGAATATGTCGGCACCACGGCCACCGCCGCTGTCGCCAGTCCCATCAGCAGCAATGTCGCAATCAGAGTCGATTTTCGGCCGATGCGATCGCCGTAGTGTCCGAAAATTGCGGCGCCGATCGGACGCGCGACGAAGCCGACCGCATAGATGGCAAATGCCTCGAGCGTGCCAACCCAGGGATCGGAATTCGGGAAGAACAGCTTGGCGAAAACCAGGCCCGTAACCGTGCTGTAGAGGAAGAAATCATACCATTCGATCGCCGTCCCCACCGTAGAGGCGATGACGGCGCGGCGAAGTTGGATCTGATGCTCGGATGGGGGCAGTTGGGCGGCGTCGAGACCAAGCGTTGTCATGGGAGCGTCTCCTTCTGACGCGCCCCCCTTCGGTTTGACCCTGACCGGGTCGTTCCCTACAAACCAACTTGCGCGTCAGAGGGTTCCGGCAAACCGCAATCGGCGTATAGAACTTTCGTCGGTCGCAAGGGCCCGAAGCTAGGCTGAAAGCACGCCAGGCCGCACTACCGCGCCTTCACCGGGCGATTGGCGTGGCTGGCCTGCGGCACACCGCGGTTGAGTGACATATGCGAATGCACACACAGCCAACCATCGGCATTCCCTAGAAACACCATGGTGGCACGGCCCGGGCGCGGAAACGCGCTGCCGTCTGGATGGTAGCCCGTGCTCGTCCACGGCGCGATCACCGTCGCCATCGCGCCATCGGGAGAGGTCAGGGTAGAGGTCTGATCGAGGACGAAACGGAAGTCGGTCGTCTTTGGCCAGACATTGTCCCATTGGGTCGAGACCCATTGATCGAGGCCCGGGACGACATCGTTATGGGTGCCGAAGGCCAGCACATCCGGGTGGAAGAGCGGCCGCGCCGAAGCGTAGTCGACCTCGCGGACATAGCCCGCGAAAGTCTCCAGCCACCCGCGGAAGAATTGCACTATCTCAGCGTTCGCAAGTGGCAACCGGGCCATTGCCTGCTCCATATTTGGTCGGTAGATCGCGAACAACCTTGTTGCCATGGCCCGAAGTGTGCAGCAAGATTTGCGGGCGGCGCCGATGGGCCCGCGGCAAACACTGCATCAGGAAACGAGAGGACGTCTCGGATGTCGAACGCCATCACCGAGCTTGAAGGGCTGTTGATGCAGCGCTCGCTCACCGACCCGCAGCTTCTCGCCGCGGCGGAGGCAGCTTCGGACTTCCGCATCCTGCCGGATGCCACCGTGATCAAGATCGGCGGCCAGAGCGTGATCGATCGCGGCCGGGCCGCGGTCTATCCGCTCGTCGAGGAGATCGTCGCGGCCCGCAAGGCGCACAAGCTTCTGATTGGGACCGGCGCCGGCACCCGCGCGCGGCATCTCTATTCGATTGCAGCGGGGCTTCGCCTGCCGGCCGGCGTGCTGTCGCAGCTCGGCGCCTCCGTCGCCGATCAGAACGCCGCAATGCTCGGACAGCTCCTCGCCAAGCACGGCATTTCCGCCGTCAGCAGCGCCGGGCTCTCGTCCGTGCCGCTGTTCCTCGCCGAAGTGAACGCCGTCATCTTCAGCGGCATGCCGCCCTATAGCCTGTGGATGCGGCCCGCGGCCGAGGGCGTGATCCCTCCCTATCGCACCGACGCCGGATGCTTCCTCGTTGCAGAGCAGTTCGGCTGCAAGGCGATGATCTATGTGAAGGACGAGAACGGCCTCTACACCGCGAACCCGAAGACGTCGAAGAACGCCACCTTCATTCCCAAGATTTCGGTGGCCGAGATGAAGGCCAAGGGCCTGCAGGACTCCATCCTGGAATTCCCCGTGCTCGATCTCCTCACCGCCTCGCGCCACGTCCGCGAGGTGCAGATCGTCAATGGTCTCGTTCCCGGCAACCTCACCCGCGCACTCGCGGGCGAGCATGTCGGCACCATCATCACCGCGAGCTGAAGAGACCTTGGCCATGACTATCACCACCCAGATCAAGCACGTCGCCTCGCCGCTCGCGCGCCAGACTCTTCTCGACGGCAATCTCACCCGTCCCGTCGCCGGCAACCGCCCGATCAAGCTCCTGCCCTGGGTGCAGGTCATCAAGATCGGCGGCCGCATCATGGATCGAGGTCACGAAGCGATCCTTCCGCTCGTCGACGAGCTGCGTTCGCTGCTATCAGAGCATCGCCTACTCATCCTGACCGGCGCGGGGATCCGCGCCCGTCATCTCTACAGCGTCGGTCTTGACCTCGGTCTGCCGGTCGGCTCGCTCGCGCCGCTCGCCGCCAGCGAGGCCGGCCAGAACGGCCACATCCTGGCGAGCCTGCTCGCGCCGGAGGGCGTGTCCTATATCGAACACCCCACCATCGCGAGCCAGCTCGCGATCCACCTCAGTGCGGCTCGCGCGGTCGTCGGCAGCGCCTTTCCGCCGTACCACCATCACGAGTTTCCGTCGTCGCGCATCCCGCAGCATCGGGCCGACACCGGCGCCTTCCTGCTCGCCGACGCACTCGGGGCCGCGGGCCTCACCATCGTGGAGGACGTCGACGGCATCTACACCACCGATCCCAATGGCGCTGACGGCAAAAAGGCGGAGCTGCTGAAGGAAGCCAGCGCCGCCGAGCTTGGGAAGCTCAAGGGCACGCTCCCGTTCGATCCCGCGCTGCTCGAGGTCATGGCGAACGCACGGCACATCGCGCGCGTGCAGGTGGTGAACGGCCTCGTTCCCGGCCGGCTTACGGCGGCGCTGCGCGGCCAGCATGTGGGGACGATCATCCATACCGCCGCGCGGCCGGCGTAACATCGCCGCCTGGTCCACAAAAAAAGCCCCGGACCACGCTCCGGGGCTTTTTGGCTTTCAATGCGCCGCTGCGATCACCGCAGCGCCGACATCACGATCAGGCCGAGGATCAGCGCCGTCAGCGAGTATTTCAGCGTGTAATAGACGTTGCGGTTCCACTCCTTGACCTTGCGGCTGCCGAGATGGATCTCGTACAGCTTGCCGAAGACCTTGTTGAGCGCGCCGATGTTCTCGCCGTCGACGTTCTGGGTCGCCGACGCCTTGACGATGTGATGGCTGACCCAGCGGTTGATCGCGGTCATGAAGCCATACTTCATCGGACGCTCGACGTCGCAGAACAGGATGATGCGGTTGACGTCTGTTGCGTTCTCCGCGCTGTGAATGAAGGTCTCGTCGAACATGAAAGCTTCGCCGTCGCGCCAGACGCATTCGACGCCGTCGACCAGGATGCGGCACTTGTTCGAGTTCGGCGTGACAAGGCCGAGGTGATAGCGCAACGAGCCGGCGAAGGGATCGCGGTGCGCTCCCAGCTTGCCGCCCGGCGGCAGCATCGCGAACATCGCACCATGCACGCTCGGAATCGAGTTAAGCAGCTCCACCGTCTTCGGGCACAGCGTGCGTGCCGAGGGCAGGAAGTCATCGTACCATTTCAGGTAAAAGCGCTTCCAGCCGCTCTTGAAGAACGAATAGAAGCCCCAGTCATTGTTCTTGGCGGCTGCGCGAATGAATCCTTCGTCGAACAGGCGTACCGCCTCGTCACGAATGGTCTCCCAGTTCTCGCTGAGCAGCTTGAGCTCGGGAAACTGCTCGACCGAGATCACCGGCCTGTTCGGCACCGCCGAGCCCGCATACATGAGCACGTTGTAGGGTGCGAGATAGGTCGAGTGATCGCCGAGCTGGCGCGCGAAACGCAGTCGCTGCTTGCCGCGGAAGTGAACATAAATCGTCGATGCCGCAAGCACATAGAGAACGACAAGTTGCGGCGCAAAGAGCTGTTTCAGCATATCCCCATCCCAAGTGACCCAGCCGGGGTGTCGTCTAGCTCGCCCCAGCTCCAGCGGCAAGATATTCACCGGTGGGCCGTAATCACTCTCAGGAGAGCAGGGAATGCAACTTGGGGCTCAAACTGGCCGAACGAACCGAATCACGCCCGCGACAGTGCCTGAAGACCTTTGAAGGTAAGGCGCTTCGGGTCCTTGACGCCCGCGAGATAGAGCCGGCGGATGAAGGCGCTGACGGCGTCGCGGTCGCAATCGGTCAGCGCGACGACGGCGTCGATCGCGATCTTCTGGGCTTCCATTGGGCTCACCTCGGCCTTGCGAGTAACCCCGGCCGAGACAGGCTAGGACCCGCCGGTTAATCTTGCGTTAACCGTCTGGGCAGGATGGCTGATTCAGCCCGGCGTCCGAATACGCAAAATAACGCATTGGCGGCGCCCCCTGCGAGGCTCCGAAGGTCAGCTGGGGCCGAGGCTCTTCTTCAGGAGCGCGAACTGCTTTTTCAGCCGCGGGACTGCGAAGTCAGTGAAGGCGCGCACCTTTGGCACCGAGAGCCGACCCTGTGGACAGATCAGGTGAACCGGCATCTCCGGATCCTCGTCGCCGGCCAGCACGATCTTGAGCTCGCCCCGCGCTACCTGCTCGGCCACTTGATACGAGTACATCCGCGCCACGCCGCGCCCGGCGACGGCGGACGCCACGGCGGCGTAGGTGCTGCTGACGGTAAGGCGCGGGGTGAACTGGACCGTGCGGGGCACCGACGAGTTTTTCGACGGCTTGAACGTCCAAGAATTGGGAAGATGGGCCATCGCCACGACCTGATGCTTGGCCAGATCGCCGGGCTCCTCGATCCGCGGGTGCTGCTTGAGATAGCGCGGAGCCGCCACCACGACGCGGCGGACCTCACCAATCTTTGTCGCAACCATTGCCGAGTCCGCGAGGGGCGCGATCCGAAGCGCGATATCAATGCCCTCCTCGATCAGGTTGACGGACCTGTCGAACAGCAACAGCTTTGCCGATACCGTCGGATAGGCGTCGAGAAACGCATCGAGGATCGGCCGCAGCACCATCTCGCCTGACACGACCGGCGCCGTGATCGTGAGCAGACCGCGCGGTGCTGCGCGCGGACCGGCCGCGACGGCGTCGGCCTCCTCGAGCTCGGCGAGCACGCGGCGGCAGATCGCCACGTAGCGCTCGCCCTCCTCGCTCAGCTTGATCGACCGCGTCGTCCGATGCAGCAGCTCGGCACCGACCCGTTGCTCCAGGAAGGCGATGGCCCGGCTGACCGCTGCCGGCGAGCGGCCGAGCTTGCGACCCGCGGCCGCGAGGCTGCCCTCGTCCACCGCAAGGACGAACACCTTCATCGCATCCAGGCGATCCATGCTTCGCGCCACCCCGTGAAATTTCAGTCGCAAGCTAGGCGTTCGCCCCGGCCACGACAACCGCCGCAGGGCGTCGACCCGGCATTCGTTCGCGCCGCGAAAGAGTGTCTGCCGGTCAACGCGTATTCGCAGCCGGGCCGCCACGGCCTACCTCAGCGGGCAAGCCAGCCGCGGCTGGCGCAGGTTCTCAAGCCAACCACAGGAGCCCGTCATGGGTATCGAGCAGAAGGTCGCCATCGTCACCGGTGCATCTCAGGGCATCGGCGCCGCCCTGGTCCAGGGCTTTCGTGATCGCAACTATCGCGTCGTCGCAACGGCGCGCTCCATCAAGCCGTCGAGCGACGATGACGTGCTCGCGGTGCCCGGCGACATCGCCGACTGGACCACTGCCGAGCGCGTGGTCACGCAGGCCGTCGCCCGCTTCGGCCGGGTCGACACGCTGGTCAACAATGCCGGCATCTTCGTCGCCAAGCCGTTCACGCAGTACACCGCCGAGGACTACGCCGCGGTGATGGGCATCAACGTCGCGGGCTTCTTCCGCCTGACGCAGCTCGCGATCGCCGAGATGGAGAAGCAGGGCTCGGGCCATGTCGTTCAGATCACGACGACCCTGGTCGACCAGGCCAATTCGAACGTGCCCTCGGTGCTGGCCTCGCTGAGCAAGGGCGGCCTCAACGCCGCAACGAAGTCGCTCGCGATCGAATACGCCAGGCGCGGCATCCGCGTGAACGCGGTTTCGCCCGGCATCATCAAGTCGCCGATGCACCCCGTGGCGACGCACGCCCAGCTCGACGCGCTGCACCCAGTCGGCCACATGGGCGAGATGTCCGACATCGTCGATGCCGTGCTCTATCTCGAGCATGCGAGCTTCGTCACCGGCGAAATCCTGCATGTCGACGGCGGCCAGAGCGCCGGCCACTGAGCGCCGAGGAGAGACGAGATGCCCATCGTCGCCATTCAAGTGACGCGCGAAGGAACGACACCGGGAGCGGGGTCGCTCACCGCGGAGGAGAAGGCCGCGCTGATCAAGGGATCGAGCC
The DNA here is from genome assembly GCA_023435725.1 of Pseudomonadota bacterium. Taxonomy (GTDB): domain Bacteria; phylum Pseudomonadota; class Alphaproteobacteria; order Rhizobiales; family Xanthobacteraceae; genus Bradyrhizobium. The sequence continues at coordinate 37,218 of JAEYRD010000242.1, forward strand.
AGCTGCTGCTCGACGTGCTCGGCAAGCCGCTCGATTCCACCTTCGTCGTGATCGAGGAAGTCGACACCGACAATTGGGGCTGGGGCGGTTTGCCCGCGCTGGAATTCCGGCGCCGCCGCGCAGCCCAGGCCGGATGATCCGCGCGCCATCGCGTGCAGGAGGATGACATGACCAACGCAGACACGAAGCAACACATCGAGACCCGGCCGCACCAGCGGCCGGAATCGGCCTCACGACCGGGGCAGACTTCTTCACAGCAAGCTTCTTCGCAGCGGACTTCTTCGCAACAGCAGACTTGGCGATATGCCGTGGCGGGCTTGTCGGCGTCCCTGGTGGGGCTTGGCCTCGCCCGCTTTTCCTACACGCCGCTGATCCCGGCCTTGATCGCAGCGAAGTGGTTCAGCGCGTCGGACGTCGTCTATCTCGGCGCGGCGAACCTTGCAGGCTATCTCGCCGGCGCGCTCGCGGCGCGGACCACAGCCACCCGGTTCGGCGCGGTTCGCGCGCTGCGGGCGACGATGCTCCTCGCCACCCTCTTTTTTTTCGCCAGCTCATCGCCGGTGTCGTTCACCTGGTTCTTCGCCTGGCGCTTCCTCTCCGGCCTCACCGGCGGAATCATCATGGTGCTGGCGGCCTCCGTCATTCTGCCGCACACCTCGCCCGCCAGACGCGGCATCATCGGCGGCGTGATCTTTGCCGGCGTTGGCCTCGGCGTCGCAGCATCGGGCACGCTGGTCCCGCTATTGCTTCAGCAAGGCTTGCAGCAAAGCTGGTACGGCCTCGGCGTGCTCTCCACCATACTCACCCTCGCGAGCTGGTGGAACTGGCCTACTGAGGTGAAGGGGGATGCTGCGCCTTCGCATCCAGTGAAGCACCATCAAGCCTCGCTCGCCGTCCGTGCGCTGCTGCTCCAATACGGCCTCAACGCGGTGGCGCTGGTGCCGCATATGGTCTTCATCGTCGACTTCGTGGCGCGCGGCCTCGGCGAGGGCATTGCCGCGGGATCGCGCTACTGGGTGCTGTACGGCCTCGGCGCGATCGTGGGCCCGCTTCTCACAGGTCATCTCGGTGATAGATCCGGCTTCGGACCGGCCTTGCGCGCGGCTTTCCTGATCGAGGCGGGGGCCGTACTGCTTCCGACCGTCAGCACCGCGCCCCTTTCGCTGATCGTGTCGAGCGTCGTGGTCGGCGGCTTCACGCCGGGCATCGTGCCGCTGGTGCTCGGGCGCATCCATGAGCTCGTCCCGCACTCTACCGAGCAGCAGCGCGCAACATGGAGCCACGCCACCACGAGCTTTGCGCTGTTCCAGGCGGCCGCCGCCTACGGCTTCTCCTGGATCTATGCGCAGACCGGAGGCGACTATCCGGTCCTGTTCGCACTTGGTGGCGGCGCCGTGGTGCTTGCGCTCGCAATCGACCTTGCGCTCGCGCTCACAACCCGCAAGGCATAATTGCGGCAACGGCGCGATCAGGAATACTGCATCACGCCGTCGTCGATCCGCCCGAAGCGCAAGGAGACGATGTCCAGGGCGTAGTTCTGGTACAGCCGCCACGGCTGCTTCGACCCCTGCTTCGGCATCTTCGCGACCGAACGCTGCACGTAACCGGAGGTGAAGTCGAGCGAAGGCTGCGCGGTGATCTCCGGATCGTCGTTGTGCGGCATGCATTGCCGGAAATTGTGCCGGTCCATGTAGTTGATGAGCCGGCAGACATATTCGCAGGTGAGGTCGCATTTCAGCGTCCACGACGCGTTGGTGTAGCCGAAGGCCGACGCCATGTTCGGCACGTCGGCATACATCATGCCCTTGTAGGTCAGCGTGTTGGCGAAATCGACGGCGCGTCCGTCGACGCTGACCTCGAGGCCGCCGACGACCTGGAGCACGAGGCCCGTCGCTGTGACGATGATGTCGGCCACGAGCTCGCTGCCGTCCTTGAGGCGGATTCCATCCCTGGTGAAGGTGTCGATCTCACTGGTGACGACGGTGGCGCGCTTGTCGCGGATCGCCTTGAACAGATCGCCGTCGGGCACGAGACAGAGCCGCTGGTCCCAGGGGTTGTAGCGCGGCGTGAAATGGGTCGCGACGTCGAAGTCCGGCCCCAGCGCCATCCTGACGCCGCCGAGGATCAATTGCTTGACGCGCGCCGGCTTGCGGCGGCTGAGCTGGAAGAAATACATCCCCCACAGCACGTTGCGCCAGCGGATCAGGTGGTAGGCCAGCGTCGCCGGCAGATTGCGGCGCAGCTTGTTGGCGACGGGGTCCTGCGCCGGCCGCGACACCACATAGGTCGGCGAGCGCTGCAGCATGATGACGTCTGCCGCCTTCTTGGCGAGTTCCGGCACCAGCGTCACCGCCGTCGCCCCCGAGCCGATCACCACCACGCGCTTGCCCGCGTAGTCGATGTCGTCGGTCCACTTCTGCGGGTGCACGATGCGGCCCTTGAAGTCGGCAGCGCCCTTGAACTCGGGCGTATAGCCTTCCTCGTATTTGTAGTAGCCGGCGCACATGAATAGGAAATTGCAGGTGAAGCGCACGGTCTCGGTCGCGCCCTCCCCCGTGATGCGCTCAGCCTCGACCGTCCAGCGCGCGTCCGGCGTCGACCACCCCGCGCGCTTGACGCGATGGCCGAAGCGGATGTGCTTCTCGATGCCATTCTCGACTGCGGTCGCGCGCACGTAGTTCAGAATCTGCGGCCCGTCGGCGATCGCCTTCGGATCGGTCCACGGCTTGAACGAATAGCCGAGCGTGAACATGTCGCTGTCGGAGCGGATGCCGGGATAGCGGAACAGGTCCCAGGTACCACCGATGCAGTCGCGCCCCTCGAGGATAACGTAGCTCTTGCCCGGGCACTTGGTCTGAAGATGATAGCCCGCGCCGATGCCGGACAGGCCGGCGCCGACAATGAGTACGTCGAAATGTTCTTGTGACATGGTTTCCTCCGCCGGAAACGATTGTCCGATCGGCGGCGCCATTCGTCAACTGGCAATCGCCTCCTGACACAACCGCAACGAGACCGGCAAGGCCGCCGCAAAAACAACGAAGCCCCGGATCGCTCCGGGGCTTCGTGTCGATCGTCGATCGAATTCAGGTCTCAGTAGCGGTAGTGGTCCGACTTGTACGGACCTTCCTGCTTCACGCCGATATAATCGGCCTGGTCCTTGCGCAGCTCGGTGAGCTTGACGCCGATCTTGGCGAGGTGCAGGCGCGCGACCTTCTCGTCGAGCGTCTTCGGCAGCACGTAGACCTTCTTCTCGTACTTGCCGTCCTTGTTATTGGCCCAGAGTTCGATCTGCGCCAGCGTCTGGTTGGTGAAGGACGCCGACATCACGAAGCTCGGATGCCCCATGGCGTTACCGAGGTTCACGAGGCGGCCTTCCGACAGCATGATGATGCGGTGCTTGTCGGGGAACTCGATCTCGTCGACCTGCGGCTTGATGTTGGTCCACTTCAGATTGCGCAGAGACGCGATCTGGATCTCGTTGTCGAAGTGGCCGATGTTGCAGACGATGGCGCGATCCTTCATCGCGCGCATGTGTTCGATGGTGATGATGTCCTTGTTGCCGGTCGCGGTGACGAAGATGTCGGCGCGGGGCGCGGCGTCTTCCATCGTGACGACCTCGTAGCCTTCCATCGCGGCCTGGAGCGCGCAGATCGGATCGACTTCCGACACCATCACGCGGCAACCGGCCTGGCGCAGCGAAGCGGCCGACCCCTTGCCGACGTCGCCGAAGCCGGCGACCATCGCGACCTTGCCCGACAGCATCACGTCGGTGCCGCGGCGGATGCCGTCGACCAGCGATTCACGGCAGCCATAGAGGTTGTCGAACTTCGACTTGGTGACGCTGTCGTTGACGTTGATGGCGGGGAACAGCAACGTGCCCTTGTTCGCCATCTCGTAGAGGCGATGCACGCCCGTGGTGGTCTCTTCCGAGACGCCCTTGATGTTCTTGGCGATCTCGCCGAAGTAGCCCTTCGGCTTCTCCTTGAGCAGGCGCTTGACCAGCGCGTAGAAGATCTCTTCTTCCTCGGAGCCCGGCTTGTCGAGGAAGGCGGTGTCGCCGTTCTCGGCGCGGACACCGGCATGCACCAGCATGGTGGCGTCGCCGCCGTCATCGAGGATCATGTTCGGCGTGCCGCCGCCATGCCAGTCGAACAGCTTTGCAGTGTAGTCCCAGTATTCGGTCAGCGTCTCGCCCTTGACGGCGAAGACGGGAATGCCGGCGGCCGCGATCGCGGCGGCGGCGTGATCCTGCGTCGAATAGATGTTGCAGGAGACCCAGCGGATGTCGGCGCCGAGAGCGGCGAGCGTCTCGATCAGCACGGCAGTCTGGATCGTCATGTGCAGGGAGCCGGCGATGCGCGCGCCCTTCAGCGGCTGCTTCGGGCCGAACTCCTCGCGGGTGGCCATCAGGCCGGGCATCTCGGTCTCGGCGAGCGAGATCTCCTTGCGGCCGAAATCGGCGAGCGAAATGTCCTTGACGATGTAATCGGTGAAGCCGGGCTTCGCGTTCATTGCGGAGGTTCCTGTTTGTTTAACTCGTCATTCCGGGACGCTCGCGAAACGAGCGAACCCGGAATCTGGCGATTCGAGATTCCGGGCTCGCCGCTGTCGCGGCGTCCCGGAATGACGCTGGCAATCAGAGCGCGCGCTTGAGCTGCTCGACGAGGTCGGTCTTCTCCCAGGAGAAGCCACCCTCGTTGTCCGGCGTGCGGCCGAAATGGCCGTAGGCCGAAGTGCGCGCGTAGATCGGGCGGTTGAGGTCGAGATGGCTGCGGATGCCGCGCGGGGTGAGGTCCATCGCCTGCGCCGCGGCCTTCTCGAGCTGTTCCTCCGGCACCTTACCGGTGCCATGGGTGTCGATGTAGATCGACAGCGGACGCGCCACGCCGATGGCGTAAGCGAGCTGCAGCGTGCAGCGGTCGGCGAGACCGGCCGCGACGATGTTCTTGGCGACGTAGCGCGCCGCATAGGCAGCCGAGCGGTCGACCTTGGTCGGATCCTTGCCCGAGAACGCGCCACCGCCATGCGGAGCCGCGCCGCCATAGGTGTCGACGATGATCTTGCGGCCGGTCAGGCCGGAGTCGCCGTCCGGACCGCCGATGTAGAACTTGCCGGTCGGGTTGATGTGCCAGATGGTCTTCGGCGTGATCCAGTCCTTCGGCAGCGCCTCGCGCACATAGGGCTCGACGATGTCGCGAACCTGCTTGGAGGTGAGGTCCTCGACCAGATGCTGGTGCGACACCACGATCTCGCGCACGCCGACCGGCTTGCCGTTCTCGTACTGCACGGTGACCTGGCTCTTGGAGTCCGGACCCAGCACCTTCTCGCGGCCGGAGTGGCGCGCTTCGGAGATGAGGCGCAGGATCTTGTGGGCGTAGAAGATCGGCGCCGGCATCAGATCGGGCGTCTCGTTGGTGGCGTAGCCGAACATGATGCCCTGGTCGCCGGCGCCTTCTTCCTTGACCTCGCCCGGCTGCAGCGCATCGACGCCCTGCGCGATGTCGGCCGACTGCGGATGCAGGAGGATCTCGATGTCGCAGGTCTTCCAGTGGAAGCCTTCCTGCTCGTAGCCGATGTCCTTGATCGCGTTGCGAACCACGGCCTCGATCTGCTCGTTGGTCACCGACTTCGGACCGCGGGTCTCACCGGCGATCACGACCTTGTTGGTGGTCGCCAGCGTCTCGCAGGCGGCGCGGATCTGCCAGGGATCGATGCCGGCTTTCGGCCCCTCGCGGTAGAACAGATCGACGATTTCATCGGAGATCCGGTCGCAGACCTTGTCGGGATGCCCCTCGGACACGGACTCGCTGGTGAAAAGATAAGACGCGCGCATCAGTAACCCCTTGTCCCGCCACTAACCGGCGGTCGTTTGCGATGTTTAACCTTGGATTATGTCAATCACGCCGTCGCGAGATGACGTAGGACTCGTCGTAGAACCAGAGCCCGTTGTACTTTCGCAGCACGTCCCTGGCGGCATCCAGAGTGCGGCCGTTTTGAGTCATATCTGTCAATCGATCGTCCTCGATTTGAGCGACATACACCGCCGCATTCCACGCTGCAAAGGCCGTCGAGGTTCCGATGGTGCCCGTAACCTCGTTGGGCAGAGCTTCCATATCATACCTGAAGATCGAACGGTTATCCGCATAAGCATTAAAATTTAAGTCGCGGCCCAACGACCCAAGCTCGTACTTCACCGCGCGCAATAGCTCATGACGGCTGACCGAGAAAGGATTTTCTCCAGGCCAGATCGCCTGAATCATTTCCATGCCCGGATCACGACCATGGGAGTGAATACCGATCAGGCGCCCACCAGGCCGAAGCGCCCGTGCCAGGGGCGCGATGATCCGTTTTGCCCGAAAATTGACCGAGGACAGAGCGCGGTATGGCTGGGATGCAATAACGAGGTCGAAATTGGCCTCGGTCTGGCCCGGCCGCGGAATGGTCGAATCCAGCAGAAATCTGTGGTCCTCGCGATAGAGCACCAGCACGACGGGCCGCTCATACAGCGGCATCGCCGTGCGCGGGCTGATCGCGGCGCGCCAGTTCTGTTCCAGGAACGGCCGCAGCTCGGCGATCTGTTGCTCGAACTCTCCCGACGAGGCGCCCCGCAGCGGGACTTCGTGCCAGACGGTGGCCGCTGCCGCTGCCGGCGATGCCGGCGTCAGCCAGGGCGCCTCCGAGTAGAACATGTTGGTGAAGACGAACACCGACGCCGGGTGCTCGAAAATGCGGTCCGGCACCTTCTCCAGCGTCAGGCGCAGGTCCTCGAGGCTGAGCTCCTTGCCGGCGACATAGAACGGCATGTGCGGATAGCGCTGGTGCGTGGCACGCAGCACCCGCGCCAGCACCGTGCCGTCGCCGACGCCCGCGTCGAATATCCGCAGTGCCGGCGGGCGCGGATGGATGGTGGCGAGCTCCAGCGCCACCCGGTCGGCGATGACCCGCTTCTCGCTGCAGGTGTGGACGAACAGCAGGTATTTCTGCCGGTTCTCGAAGAAACGGAAATTGCCGCGCGGATCGCGCTTCTCCGGGGGTACCTGAAGGCCCCGCGGCGGCGGCATGCCGCCGGTCATCGATGCGGCCATGTAGGCCTGGATCCGCTCCAGCGTGTCGATGGTGATGCGCTTTCCCTCGCGGAGGCGGTTCACCAGCTTCCCATCGTTCACCGCGCGCCGGCCAAACGTCGATTCCGCCATGTCTGCCTTGCGGCAGAACTCCGTGATTTGGCTGAGGATTTCGTCGTTTTTCATCGATGGGATGGCGGTGGGCAGAAGAGTTGGGAACTCCCTCCTAACAAATTCTGCCCACTGAGGGAATACTAAACCCTGCTTTACCCCACGCCCGATGACGGCCGCGTGAACCCCGAGGTCCCGCCGGGCAACAAACAAGCACTTCTCCTGAAGGGACAACCACCATGCGCCGCCTGCTCGTCGCGCTCGCCCTGCTCGCCACAATCCTGTGGTCAGCGCCCGCCCTTGCTCAGACGCGCAGCCAGCTTGGGCCGCTCTGCACCACCGAGACCACGCCGGCGGACCAGATGGTCGACGCCTGCACCAAGATCATCGGGCTGAAGGCGTTCAAGGGCGCGCAGCTCGCGACGGTCTATTTCTGGCGTGCGGTGGGCTGGAACAAGAAGGGTGACTACGCCAAGGTCATCGTCGACACGACCGAAGCGATCCGGCTCCAGCCGAGCCAGGCGGTCTACAATCTGCGGGGATCGGCCTATTACGACAAGGGCGACTACGACATCGCCATCACCGATTTCGACGACGCGCTGAAGCTCGGCCCGCCCAGCGGCATCATCTTCCACAACCGGGGCAACGCTTGGCGCGGCAAGCGCGACTACGCCAAGGCGATCGCCGACTACGACATGTCGATCAAGGCCGACCCGAAATCGGCCTTCTCGTTCCAGAACCGCGGCATCACGAAGGAGGCGCTCGGTGATCTCGACGGCGCGCTTGCCGACATCAACCAGGCGATCCGGCTCGACCCGACGCTGCCGCAGCCGCTGATCTACCGCACGCCGATCTGGCGCGCGAAGGGCGATCTCGACCGCGCGATTGCCGATGCCAGCGAAGCGATCCGGCTCGCCAGGGAGAAGCCGCCCGTCAACATCATGACGCCGCCGAACAGCGTGCTGATCTCCGCCTACATCCATCGTGCTCTGGCCTATGAGGCCAAGGGCGACTACGCGCATGCGAAGGACGATTACAAGGCGACGCTCGCGATCGCGGCCTCCGACGCCGGCAGCAAGGCCAATCAGGCGACGGCAAAGGTGCGGCTCTCGCTGGTGACGGACGCAGCCACGCCAATCCCGCGCGATGCGCCCTCGCCGACGACGCAACCGACGGCGGGCCCTGCTCCGCAGCAGACGGGCGCGGAACCTGCACCCTCGCCTGCACCGGCCGCCCGCGGCACGCGGATGGCGCTGATCATCGGCAACGGCGCATATGCCCATGTGAAGGCGCTGCCCAATCCGCCCAACGACGCGCGCGCCGTTGCGAAGAGCCTGCGCGACATCGGCTTCACGGTGTCCGAGGGCGTCGACCTCGACCGCGCCGCGATGCAGAAGATGACGCGCGACTTCCTGCGCGACGCGGCGCGGGCGCAGGTCGCCCTCGTCTACTATGCCGGCCACGGCGTCCAGGTTGACGGCCGCAACTATCTCATTCCCGTCGACGTGGAGCTGAAGGCCGGCAGCAGCATGACGGAGGCGATGATCGACATGGATACGATCATGGCCGGCCTCGACGACCAGGTTCGGACCAACATCCTGATCTTCGATGCCTGCCGCAACAATCCGATGGCACAGCAGGTCGCCTCCGCCGGCAGCAATCGCGCGATCGAGGGCGCCTCGGGCCTCGCCGCGCCGACGAGCCTGGGTGCCGGCGCGACACTGGGCGCGGGCACGCTGATCGCCTTCGCGACCGCACCGGGCCAGGTTGCGCTCGACGGCGAAGGCGCCAATTCACCGTTCTCGGCCGCCCTCTCCCGTCATCTCGGCACACCGGGCCTCGAAGTGCAGCAGATGCTCACGCGCGTGCGGGCCGAGGTCGTCTCGAGCACGAAGAACAAGCAGGTGCCGTGGTCGAACTCGTCGCTGCTCGGCGAAGTCTATCTGGCGGAGAAGTAAGGGTGGCCCGCAGCGGCGTCTGTCAGGAGCGCGGCGCTACCGGCCACAGACTCGGTGTCATCGCCCGGCCCTGACCGAGCGATCCAGTATTCCAGAGACAGCGAGAGATTCAGAGGAGCCGCGGCGTACTGGATTCCCCGCTTTCGCGGGGAATGACAGCGAGAGTTTGGAGAGAGCTCGCCGTCACTCACGTCACCGACTGGGTGGGACTTAATTGCCCCACACTTCCTTCGCGATCTCTACCGCGAGGCCGAGCTTGGCCCACTGCTCTTCTTCGGAGAGGATGTTGCCTTCCTCGGTCGAAGCAAAACCGCACTGCGGCGACAGCGCGAGCTGCTCCAGAGGCGCGAATTTCGAAGCTTCCTCCAGACGGCGCTTGATGTCGTCCTTCTTCTCGAGCTCGCCGAACTTCGAGGTGATGACGCCGACCACGACGACCTTGTTGCCCTTGGGCAGGAAGCGCAGCGGCTCGAAGCCGCCGGCGCGGTCGCTGTCGTATTCGAGGAAGTAGCCATCGTAGTTCGTACCGGCGAGCATGGTCTCGGCGACCGGCTCGTAGCCGCCCGAGGAGATCCAGGTCGAACGGAAATTGCCCCGGCAGACGTGGGTCGTCACCACCATGTCGGCGGGTTTCTCCGCCAGCGCGTAGTTGATGATGCGCGCGTAGATCTGCTGGAGGCCGTCCGGATTGTCGCCGCGCTCGCGCGCCTTCTGCAATTCGTCCTGCGAGCAGAGATAGGCCCAGACGGTGTCGTCGAACTGGAGATAGCGGCAGCCGGCGTCGTAGAACGCCTTCACGGCCTTGCGGTAGGTCTTGCCGAGGTCCTCGTAGAAGGCCTCGAGATCGGGATAGACATCCTTGGAGATCGACTTGCGGCCGCCGCGGAAGTGCAGCACCGCGGGCGACGGAATCGTCATCTTGGCGGTGACGTGGGCCTGGTCCGCGCACTTCTTCAGGAAACGGAAGTGATCCAGCATCGGGTGATCGTCGGGGAAGTCGAGCTTGCTGATCACGCGCACCGCGTCGTGACGGGTCTGCACGCCCGTGAACTGGATGCCGGTGTCGGGATGGAACATCTCGCAGCCGGTGAGCTTGGCCAGGAAGTCGAAATGCCACCAGGAGCGGCGGAATTCACCGTCGGTCGCGAGCTTCAGGCCGATCGAGGCCTGCTTGTGCACGACCTTGTCGATCTCCATGTCCTCGATCTTGCGCAGATCGTCGGCCGAAATCTCGCCCTTCTCGAGCCTGGTGCGGGCTTCCTTGATCTTGGCGGGCCGGAGGAGGCTGCCGACCTCGTCGGCGCGGAAGGGGGCTCTGGTTCGCTGCATTTTTTACTCCCGGGATATTCTAGTGGGCGGCCGCTCCGGCGACGCCGAGGTGGCGCTCCAGGACCGAGGGGTCGGCCTTCAGCGCGGCGCTCGGGGCGTCGTGGACGATCGTTCCGCGCTCCAATATCACAACGCGGTCGGCGAGCCCCAGAATCTTTTGGGCATTCTGCTCGACGATGATCGAACAGATGCCGCCGGCCCGGGTAATGGCGCCGATCGCCTTCAGAAGCTCCTCGACGATGATGGGGGCAAGGCCTTCGGTCGGTTCGTCCAGCAGCAAGACCTTCGGGTTGAGGGTCAGCGCACGGCCGATCGCCAACATCTGCTGCTCGCCGCCGGAGAGCTGGTTGCCGAAATTGCTCCGCCGCTCCTTCAGGCGCGGGAACATCTCGTAGACCTTCTCGACGGTCCATGGGCCAGGCTGTGCCACCGCGGTCATGTTCTCTTCCACCGTCAGCGAGCGGAAGATGTTGCGCTCCTGCGGCACCCAGCCGATGCCGGCGCGTGCCCGCTGGTCGGGCCGCAAGCTCGTGACGTCCGTGCCGGCGAGCGCGACGGTGCCGGAGAAGCGACGGGTGACGCCGACGATGGAGTTGATCAGCGTCGTCTTGCCGGTGCCGTTGCGCCCGAGCAGCGCCAGCACCTGCCCCTCGGCGAGCCGCAGGGACATGTTGGGCAGCACCACCGCCTCGCCATAACCGGCGCGAAGGGAATCGATCGCGAGCAGGTCAGACATTGACCGCCTCCTCGCCGAGATAGACCGCCTTGACCTGCGGGTCGCGCGCGACCTGGTCGGGCGGGCCTTCGGTGAGCAACGCGCCCGACACCAGCACCGAGATGCGGTCGGCAAAGGAGAAGACGAGGTCCATGTCATGCTCGATCAGCAGCACGGTGACGTCGCGCGGCAGCGCGCCGACGACCGCCAGAATGTCGTGGCGCTCGCTCTCGGGCACGCCGGCGGCCGGCTCGTCGAGCAGCAGCACGCGCGGCTTGCCGGCAATCGCGACCGCGATCTCGAGCAGGCGCTGCTTGCCATAAGGCAGCGTCACGGTCTCTTCGTTCATGACGTCGAGCAGATGGAAGCGGTTGAGGAGATCGGCGATCTCGTCATTGACGTCGTTGCGCGTCCCCATCCGCCGCCACCAGTCGCCGCCATGGCCGAGACGCTCGGAGACGGCAAGGCCGATGGTCTCGAGCGGGGTCAGGTCGGGATAGAGCTGGTTGATCTGGAATGTGCGCGACAGGCCGCGCAGCACGCGCTTGTGCACGGGCAGGTCCGTGATGTCCTGGCCTTCGAGCAGGATGCGGCCCGAGTTCGGCTTGAGCACGCCGGTGAGTTGGTTGATCACCGTGGTCTTGCCGGCACCGTTCGGGCCGATCAGCGCGTGGCGGGCGCCCTGCTCGATCTTCAGCGACAGGTCGCGCGTGACGCGCAGGCCACCGAACGTCTTTTCGAGATTCTGGGTTTCGAGCGCGATGGTCATGCGTCGCTCTCCGGCACGGCGACGACGGCCCTGCGCCCGGCCACCTGCTTGATGACCAGATTGGGCACATACAGCACCCATCGGTGCAGGCGCTGACGGCCGACCAGCACGATCACGACCAGCACCAGGCCGATCCAGAACTGCCAGTATTGGGGAGTGATGGTGGAGAACAATTCCTGGAGCATGCGGAAGATCACGGCTCCGATCAGCCCTCCATAGAGATAGCCGGTGCCGCCGATCACGAGCACCAGCATCAGATCGGCGGAGCGCTCGAAGGCGAACACGTCCAGCGAGGCGATCGCGGTGGTCTGGGTGAACAGCGCGCCCGCGATGCCCGCATAGAATGCCGCCAGCGTATAGATCGCGATCAGGCGGCGGTTGACGGGGATGCCGATGGCCGCCGCACGCAGCGGATTGTTCTTGATCGCCCGCAGCGACAGGCCGAACGGCGAGTGCACGACACGGCGGGCGAACAGGAACAGCAGGAACAGCACGGCGAGCGAATAGAAGAAACCGGCCTTGCCGAACATGTCGAACGGGATCTGGCCGAAGATCGGCTGCATCTCGATGCCCTGCAGGCCGTCGGTGCCGCCGGTGATGTTGGAGAAGCGTTCGGCGAGCGCTTCCAGCAGCAGCGCGATGCCGAGCGTGACCATCAGCCGTGTCAGGTCCACGCCACGGATCACCAGGAAGCTGGTCGCAAAACCGAGCACCATCGCGGCGAGGCCTGCAACGACGAGCGCCAGCACGGGTTCGTTGATGATGCCGTGAAGCGCAAGGAGCCCCGCGGCATAGGCGCCGACGCCGAAGAAGGCGGCGTGGCCGAGCGAGACGATGCCGGCATAGCCGAGGATGAGATCGAGCGACATCGCAAACAGCGCCAGCCGCAGGATGTCCGTCATGATCAGATAGCGCGTGGGAAATGCGAACCCGCAGGCCAGCACGATGAGCCAGAAGGCGACTTCGCCATAGTGCCAGCGCGCCTGGCGCTGGGCGTGGTAACCGACGTCGGAAGAAGCGCTCATCGGCGAACTCAACGCGCAGCCGAGCGACCGAACAGGCCGTTCGGGCGCCAGATCAGGATCACGATCATCATGGTGTAGATCACGAAGGGGCCCATCTTCGGCACGTAATACTTCCCGGCAACGTCGCCGATGCCGAGCAGGAGCGAGGCCAGGAACGGGCCGGTGATCGAGGAGGAACCGCCGACGGTGACCACGATCAGGAAGTAGATCATGAACTTCAGCGGGAAATAGGGATCGAGGCCGAGGATCTCCGCGCTCAGCGCGCCGCCGAGACCGGCGAGCCCGCATCCGAATGCGAACGTGAAGGCGAACACCTGCGGCACGTTGATGCCGAGGCCGCTCGCAGCGCGCGGATCATCGACCGCGGCGCGCAGGCGGCTGCCGAAGCGGGTCTTGGCCAGCACCATCTGGAGACCGATGGTGAGCAGGCCGCAGATCACGATGATCATCAGCCGGTAGCGGCCGATGCCGACTCCGAACACGTCGAACTGGCCCTGGAGCGCGGCCGGCAGGTTGATGAAAACCCGCGACGAGCCCTGGATGTAGTCGACGGCGGCGACCGACATGAACGTCAGACCGATCGTGAACAGGACCTGGTCGAGATGGCTGCGCGCGTAGAGGTGCCGGTACAGCGTGCGCTCGAGCACGATGCCGATTGCTGCGGCCGAGACGAAGGCGAGCGGCAGCGCGGCGAAGAACGGCCAGCCCACGCGGTTGACCAGCACCATGCAGACATAGCCGCCGGCCATCGCGAAGGCGCCGTGAGCGAGGTTGACGAAGTTCATCAGGCCAAGCGTGACCGCGAGCCCGCACGCGAGCACGAACAGCAGCATGCCGTAGGCAACGCCATCGAACAGGTTGGTGAGGATTGCGGTCATCGGTAGCGGGTGAGCCTTGATAAGTACTCGTCATTCCGGGGCAGCGCGCAGCGCTGAACCCGGAATCCATTTCAACAACTTCGAGATCCCCGATGCGCGCTAAGCGCGCTCGGGGATGACGCACTTTCGCGCGTCACTTCTTGGTCTTGCCGAGGTCCTTGACGGCGTCGAAGGTCGCGAACTCGACGTTGTAGAGTTCGCCGTCGACCTTCTCGACCTTGCGGATGTAGATGTTCTGCACGATGTCGCGGGTCTCAGGATCGATCGAGATCGGGCCGCGCGGGCTCTCCCACTTCTGGCCCTTCATGGCCTCGATCAGCTTGGTGCCGTCGGTGTCGCCATTGGTCTTCTTCAGCGCCTCGTAGATGAGGTGGATGCCGTCATAGCCGCCCACAGCCATGAAGCCCGGGCGGGTGCCATAGGCCTTCTTGTAGGCGGCCACGAAGTCCTTGTTCATCTGCGAGGGGTGCGCCGCCGAATAGAGATGAGCGGTCACGGTGCCGAGCACAGCGTCGCCCATGTTGTTGAGGAGATCGTCGTCGGTGACGTCGCCCGGTCCGATCACCTTGATGCCGGCCTTGTCGAGGCCGCGCTCGGCATACTGCTTCATGAAGTTGCCGCCCTGGCCCGCCGGCACGAACACGAAGATCGCATCGGGCTTGGCATCCTTCATGCGCTGCAGGAACGGCGCGAAATCCGGATTGGCGAGCGGTACCTTGACCTCTTCAACCACCTCGCCGCCGCCGGCGGTGAAGTGCTCCTTGAAGAAGTTCAGCGCGTCATTGCCCGGCGCGTAGTCCGAGGTCAGCGTCGCGACCTTCTTGATGCCGTTCTTCACCGCCCAGTCGCCGATGATGGTCGAGGACTGCGCAAGCGTGAAGCTGGTGCGCACGATGTAGGGTGAACGCTCGGTGATGATGGAGGTGCCGGCCGCCATCACGACTTCCGGAATCTTGGCCTGCGTTGCGAGCGGCGCGGCGGCGAGGGCCGCCGGCGTCACGCCGAAGCCGGCGATGAAATTGACCTTGTCGTTGACGATCAGCTCCTGCGCGGCGGTCTTGGTCTTGTCCGGAATCGCCGCATCATCCTTGAGGATGATCTCGACCTTCTTGCCGGCGACCGTGTCGCCCTTCTGCTGCATGTAGAGCTTGATCGCGTTCTCGATCTGCTTGCCAGTCGAGGCCTGGCCGCCGGTCATCGGCAGAATCAGACCGATCTTGACGGTATCCTCAGCCTTGGCAGGCGCGCCGGCCACGAGGCCCGCGATGGCGGCGACGACGGCCGCCCGAGAAAGCTGTTTACGTTCGAACATCAGATGTCCCTCCCCTTCATTCCTGACCTCTTGTGCAGCGGACCGAGTGCCCGATCCTTGCCTCAGTTTGGCTCACGCACGAGCGATATCGCGCGCCACATGGCGTCCTTCGCGCCCTCATTGTCAATCGGACGTTTGGCGACCAGTCGGCGCAAGCCGAGCGTTCCGATTGCCGACGGCGGGAGCGGTGTCGTGGTTACGTCGGGGGTAACCCGAGCCCTCGATCTTGGCTGCGTCCATTTGGACGATTGTACAAATAAAATGGACCTGTCAACGAAAAAGCCCCTGCGCTGATCAAGCCAATTTGTCGCGACCCTCCTGTCGCAATCTAGAAACGCGCTCGATTGCGTGGATGGAGGATTTCATCTTTCTCTTGCAGAATTTGTACATTGGCAGGGTCTTGGCCGGCCACTCCTCGGTAATAAATTACCTATCTCGAATAAGTCTATTTTACCTTGTTGAAGGCTAGTCTCCCGGCGCCAGCCTGATCTGGCGCCCAATGACCGAGTTCGCGCGCGCCCACACAATGCCCAAGCCCTTCCGCTCCGTCCTCACTCTTGTTGCGCTCGCCGCGGGGCTATCCGGCTGCGGCACCGTCAACGAAAAGCTTTCGGCCGGCATGGGCGACTACGTCCCGCAATGGGCCGGCGGCCTGCCGGCCGACGCTCCGCCGCGCCCGGGCACGCCGCAATACGACGCCTACATGAAGGAACGCGAACGCAAGCGCCTGATGCCGGCGGCCGATCGCGAGAAGGAAGAGCAGGCGCAGAAGGGCGCGACCGGCTCAACCTCGGGCGGCGCGGTGCGTTGAGCAGGCGTATGGCGAATGGAAAGCCCATTCGCAACTTACCATTCGCTAATCTACAAACACCACGGTCTTGCGGCCGTTGAGGATGACGCGGTCGTCGAGATGGTAGCGGATCGCGCGGGCGAGCACGCGGCGCTCGATGTCGCGGCCCTTGCGAACGAGATCCTCCGGCGTGTCGCGATGACTGATGCGCTCGACGTCCTGGTCGATGATCGGGCCCTCGTCGAGGTCGCGCGTGACGTAATGGGCGGTGGCGCCGATCAGCTTCACGCCGCGCTCATGGGCCTGGTGATAGGGCTTTGCGCCCTTGAAGCCCGGCAGGAACGAGTGGTGGATGTTAATGCAGCGTCCCGACAGTTTTGCCGAGAGATCGTCGGACAGGATCTGCATGTAGCGTGCGAGCACGACGAGATCGGTCCCGGTCTTGGCGACGAGATCCAGGATCTGCGCCTCCTGCTCGCGCTTGGTCTCCTTCGTAATCGGCAGATGGTGGAACGGAATGTCGCCGAAATCGAGCCCGGCATAGACCTCGCGCGGGTGGTTGGAGACGATCGCAGCGAGCGTCATCGGCAATTCGCCGGTGCGCCAGCGGTAGAGGATGTCGACCAGGCAGTGGTCGGACTTCGACACCAGCAGCATCACCTTGCGGTGCGCGGCGCGGTCGCGCATCTGCCACTCCATGCCGAAACGCTCCGCGATCGCGGCAAAGCCGGTCTGGAGCGCCGACAGTTCCACGGCGAGATCGGCCGCGGTGAACACCACCCGCATGAAGAACTTCTTGGTCTCGACGTCGTCGAACTGCTGGGCGTCGAGAATGTTCTGGCCGTTATGGGCCAGGAAGGTCGACACCGCCGAGACGATGCCGGGACGATCCGGACAGGACAGGGTCAGAACATATTGATGATCGGGCATGGCTCTTGATGAAGGTTTGGGCAAATGATGCGGAACGCCCCGCGATTTGCGCCCTGCTCTATCACCGACCTACCCTTGCGCCAATCCCGGGCACAGAGTCAGGATGAACGGACGATTGCAATTTATCACCGGAGCACGCCCATGGCCGACCGTTTGAACGGCTACCGCATCCTGATCCTGGAAACGCGCGAGGAAGCTCAGTTTTCAAAGCTGCTCGCCGAGCAAGGCGCCGATGTCGTGCAGTGCCCGATGTTCACCATCCACGATGCGCCCGACCCCGCCCCCGTCGAAGCCTGGATTCGCGGCGCCATCGACAGGCCCTTCGATGACCTCGTGCTGATGACCGGCGAAGGCCTGCGGCGGATCATGAAGCTCGCCGTCGCCCGCGGGCTCGACGCCGCGCTTGTGGCGTCGCTGGCGAAATCGCGAAAATTCACCCGCGGGCCGAAGCCCGGCAAGGCGCTACGCGAGGTCGGCCTCGAGGCGCAGCAGACCACGGAGAAGCCGACCACCGAGGGCGTGATCGAGATGCTGGGCAAACTCGACCTCAGGGGGCGGCGCCTCGGCCTCCAGCTCTATCCGGACAAGGACCACAGCGCGCTGACCGGCGCGCTTGCCGCGCAGGGGGCCGAGGTCGATACCGTGCTTCCTTACGTCTACGATTCCAAGGCGGCGGATGCGAACATCGTCGCCGCCATCGACGACATGGCCGAGGGACGGATCGATTCCATCGCGCTGACCAATCTCGGTCAGGTCCGCCGCCTGATCGAGGCCGCGAAGGCGCATCGCAGCGAAGCGAAGCTGCGCGCTGGCTTCGAACGAACGCTGATCGCCTCGGTGGGGCCGGCAGTCTCGGGCGAGCTCACCGCACACGGCCTGCGCACAGACGTCTCGCCGGCGGACGACGCCTATTTCATGCGCCCGCTGATCTCGGCGATGGCGGCAGCGCTGGCGGAGCGGAAGCCGAGAGCCGCGGCAAGGTAAGAGCCGAGCGCGGGGGCGGTCTGCGGCGGCTCCGATTGACACGACCATCGCCAGCGCTACGTTGCCGAACAGCAAGAAGAAACAACAAGGGCAAGGGAATCGCCGTGACACGCGTCATCGCGTTTTGAGCGCAGCCACACGGCCTTCGGCGCTCGCACCATTTCGCATCCGCAACTATCGCTTCCAGTGGCCGTCCGATCTGCTGACCTCCTGGGCGTTCGAGGTCGAGACGCTGGTGCTCGGCTGGTACATCATGGTCGAGACTGGGTCGGTGCTGCTGCTCACCGTGCTTGCCTCGCTGCAGTTCGTCGGGACATTGGTCGCGCCGGTGTTCGGCATGATCGGCGACCGTATGGGTCATCGCGACCTCCTGGTCGCGATGCGTCTTACCTATACGGTGCTCTCGTCGACCATCATGGTTCTGGCGCTGACCGGTCACCTGTCGCCGCTGAGCGTCATGATCATCGTCGCGATCATGGGCCTGATCCGTCCCTCGGATCTCGGCGTCCGGGGCGCACTGCTTGCCGAGATCATGCCGGCCGAGCAACTGGTGGGCGCCATCAGCGTTGCGCGGACGACCCAGGACAGCGCGCGCATTGCCGGCGCGTTGACGGGCGCCGGGCTGTTCGCCGTCCTCGGCATCGGCTTCGTCTATGTGGCGATCGCCTGTCTCTACCTCGTGGCCGCACTTCTCATGCTCTGCCTGACCCGGCCGGAAACGTCCGTTACCACGAGCGATCTTCCGGCAAATAGCCACGCGATCTCGCGATTGCTGCGCGACCTCAAGGAAGGGATTGTCTACGCCTGGAATGGCCCGGGAATGCGCGCGGCTCTGTGCGTCGCCTTCCTGGCCAATCTCACCGCATTTCCCTTCACTGGAGGATTGCTGCCCTACATCGCGCGGGAGATCTTCCATACCGACCAGACCGGCCTCGGTTATCTCTCGGCGAGCTTCGCTGTCGGCTCTCTGATCGGCTCCATCACGCTCAGCTTGGTCGGCGGACTGCGCATTGCCCGGCTGCTGATCGGCGCGACGCTGGCCTGGTACGCCATGCTGCTGGTGTTCGTCGAGATCAGGACCATGCCGGTGGCGATGGCCTGCCTCGTTCTCGCCGGCATCGCCCAGAGCATGTCGATGATATCCGCTGCCGTGATCCTGATGCGGACAGCCAGCGCACATCTTCGCGGCCGCGTGATGGGCGTGCGTATGATGGTCATCTACGGCCTGCCGCTCGGATTGCTCGCGGCCGGCAGCCTGATTGACATCATCGGCTATTCCGCGACGGGCTCGCTCTATGCCGCCTCGGGCTTCATCGCGATGCTGGCGATCGCGGTGCGCTGGCGCGAAGATCTGTGGCCAGCGCACGCGCCGGCCAATGCAGGATGACGAGACAAGCGTCTATGCGCCTTAATCCCCGTATCCTCGCAGCCGCTCGACATTGAGGATGGTGACGCCGCCATATTCTAGCCGGAGCAGACCTTCCTTCTCCAGCCGGTTCAGCGCGCGGTTGGCGTTCTGGCGGGACATGCCGGAAAGCGCGCCGATCTCCTCCTGCGTGATCTCGAGATGCGCGGTCGATTCCGGGTAGAGGATCGGGTTGAACAGCGAGGCGATGCTGCGGGCGAGGCGCGAGGTGGCGTCGAGCGTGCGGTTGACCTCGAGCATGCCGATGAACTGGCCGAGGCGCTCGTTGAGCTGGCGCACCAGGAATCGGTTGAAGCCGACGCTATTCTCGAACAGCCACATGAAGGCGCTGCGCTCCATCAGCGCGACGCGGCTGTTGCGGAGCGCGACCACGTCATAGCGGCGCGGCTCGTTCTTGAGTACGCTGCCCTCGCCGAACCAAGCCCCCGCCGTCAGCCCGGCAAGGCTGGTCTCCTTGCCGTCGCGCGAGACCCCGCCCATCCGGGCCAGGCCAGAAACCATGCCGGCCCAATAGTCGAACGTGTCGCCGCGCATGAACACGGTCTCGCCGGTGCCGTAGGACCGCTCCGTGATTCCGGCGCGAGCAACCTCAATCTCCGCTTCCGTGAGTTCGCGCGACCAGGCAGCGACGCGCTTCAGATGATCCTCTGAAATCATGATCCCGAAGCCAGCCGCACCGTTTCGTCACTCCGCTCCTATGCTGCGTTGCAGCATCATGGTTTCGACCGCCATCCGACGAAAGACGGAGGCCGCTGCCGCCGGAAAAACTTTGTCGCAGAATTGTCAGGCGGGAGACATTTCAAAATAGCGCTTTCCCCTATTGAGAGCCACCTCGGGCGATGCGGCTTTTGATCCCAAACGGGTTGAGAGCGGCGCGGCTCCGGTCGAGACCATTAGCTGCATGGCCTCACCGGCACGACCGTACTAGGATCGCCCGACAGGAACGGACGAAGAGCGCCGCTGAACGCGCCATCACCGGGGAGAGATTTGTTTGGTGGCTACCAGTCTCGAAGTGCGCAGCGTGTCCTTGCGATTCGGCGGCGTTCGTGCGTTGACCGACGTCGGCTTCGCCATCAGGGAGGGCGAGCTGTTCTCGATCATCGGCCCCAACGGGGCCGGCAAGACCTCGATCGTGAATTGTATTTCCGGTCGCTACAAGCCGACGGAAGGCCAGCTCTTCTATGAGGGCCGCGACATCACCGGCCTCACGCCAAATGCGCGCGCCTCGCTCGGCATCGGCCGCACCTTCCAGAACCTGGCGCTGTTCCACCACATGAGCGTGCTCGACAACATCATGGTCGGCCGCCATCACCTCTTGAAGAACAATTTCCTCACGGGATCGCTGTACTGGCTCACCGGCGCGCGCAAGGAAGAGCTTGAGCACCGCCGCAAGGTGGAAGAGATCATCGACTTCCTCGACCTCCAGTCGGTGCGCAAGGCCACCGCCGGCACCCTCTCCTACGGCCTGCGCAAGCGCGTGGAGCTCGCCCGCGCCATGGCGCTGGAGCCGCGCCTCATCCTTCTCGACGAGCCGATGGCCGGCATGAATTTCGAGGAGAAGGAGGATATGGCCCGCTACATCGTCGATCTCAACGAGGAGTTCGGGATGACGGTGGTGATGATCGAGCACGACATGGGCGTTGTGATGGACATCTCCCACCGCGTCATGGTGCTGGATTTCGGCCGCAAGATCGCCGAGGGCGACCCGGCCACGGTCCTCGCCGATCCTCACGTCAAGCGCGCCTATCTTGGCGAAGAGGACGAGGTGCTGGTCGATCCGGACGATGCTCCGCCGGCGCAGGAGAGCGCGGCATGATGGACTACGCAGGCCGCGTCGCGCAGGCCGATACCTATCCGAAGATGCTGCGGCTCAACGCGAAAGAGCACGGCAACGAGATCGCATTGCGCGAGAAGGATCTCGGCCTTTGGCGCCCGTTCACCTGGAACGACTACCAGACACGGGTGCGCGATTTCGCGCTCGGCCTCGTCGAGCTGGGGCTGGGGCGTGGCGACGTCATCGGCATCATCGGCGACAACCGCCCGGACTGGGTTGCGGCGGAAGTGGCGACGCATGCGATCGGGGGACTGAGCCTCGGGCTCTATCGTGACGTGCTCGACGAAGAAGCCTCGTACCTGCTCAACTATGGCGAAGCCCAGCTCGTATTCGCCGAGGACGAGGAGCAGGTCGACAAGCTGCTCGTGCTCGCCGAGCGCGTGCCGCGGCTGAAGCACATCATCTATTCCGACCCGCGCGGCATGCGGAAGTATGACGATCCCAGACTGATGTCTGCGGAGAAATTTGCCGCCCTCGGGCGTGCCCGCGCCGCGCGCGAGCCGGAGCTTTACGATCGCCTGGTCGATGCCACCAAGGGCGAGGATGTCGCGATCCTCTGCACGACCTCTGGCACCACGTCACACCCCAAGCTCGCGATGCTCGCCGCCGGCCGCGTGCTCGGCCATTGCGCAACCTATCTCGCTTTCGATCCCAAGGGCCCCGACGACGAATATGTCTCGGTGCTGCCGTTGCCCTGGATCATGGAACAGGTCTACGTGCTCGGCAAAGGTCTGCTCTGCCGGATGAAGATCAACTTCGTCGAAGAGCCCGACACCATGATGAACGATCTGCGCGAGATAGCGCCGACGTTCGTGCTCTTTGCACCTCGCGTCTGGGAATCGATCGCGGCCGACGTCCGCGCCAAGGTAATGGACGCAACGCCCCTCAAGCAGAGCCTGTTCGACATCGGTATGAAGTCGGGTCTTGCCGCACTCGAACAGGGCAAGCGCTCCGGCTTTGCCGACGCAATCCTGTTCCGCGCGCTGCGCGACCGCCTCGGCTTCACCCGCCTGCGCTCGGCCGCGACCGGCGGCGCCGCGCTGGGCCCGGATACCTTCAAGTTCTTCCAGGCCATGGGCGTGCCGCTGCGGACCCTCTACGGCCAGACGGAGCTGTTGGGGGCCTACACCCTGCATCCCGAGGGCAAGGTCGACCCTGACACGACCGGCGTGCCGATGGCCGACAGCGTCGAGATCCGCATCGACAATGCCGACGTCCACGGCGTCGGCGAGATCGTGGTGCGGCATCCCAACATGTTCCTCGGCTATTACAAGAATCCGGAGGCCAGCGTCGCCGACATCAAGGACGGCTGGATGCTGTCGGGCGACGCCGGCTATTTCAACGCGAACCGCCAGCTGGTCGTCATCGACCGCATCAAGGACCTCGCCGAGACCTCGCGCGGCGAGCGCTTCTCGCCGCAGTTCATCGAGAACAAGCTGAAGTTCTCGCCCTATATCGCGGAAGCCGTCGTGCTCGGCGCTGGCCGCGACGCACTCGCGGCGATGATCTGCATCCGCTACTCCATCATCTCGAAATGGGCGGAGAAGAACCGCCTCTCCTTCACCACCTACAGCGACCTCGCCTCGCGGCCCGAGGTCTACACGCTGCTCCAGAAAGAGGTCGAGACCGTCAACACGACGCTGCCGCCGGCGCAGCGCATCTCGCGCTTCCTGCTCCTCTACAAGGAGCTGGACGCCGACGACGGCGAGCTCACCCGCACGCGAAAGGTTCGCCGCGGCGTCATCAATGAGAAATACGAAGGCATCATCGACGCGATCTACCGCGGCGACGCCGACATCCCCGTCGACACCGTGATCCGCTTTCAGGACGGCACCACCCAGCGCGTGCGGACCACGCTGCGCGTGGTGGATCTGCGCCGACATGGGCACATGGCGGAGGCGGCGGAGTGAGCCAGTCTACCGCCGCGCACGCAGCTACCCTTCGCCTCTCCCCGCTTGCGGGGAGAGGCCGGAGCGCGTCAGCGATCCGGGTGAGGGGGTGTCTCCGCGAGGGCGGTGGCAATCGTTTCGAGAACGCCAACCAAGTTGCTCGCCAGGTCGTTGTTCCAGAAGCGCAGGATTCGATAGTTGCGATCGATGAGCCACTTATCGCGCACGGCGTCGCGCGGATTGTCTGCATGTTGTCCGCCATCCACTTCGATGATCAGGCGCGCTTCGCGACAAATGAAGTCGACGGTGTACGGCCCGATTGGCTCTTGTCGGACGAATTTGTAGCCATTCAGCCTGCGGGCGCGCAGGCGATACCAAAGCGTCCCCTCCGCATCAGTCGATGCGGCGCGCAAACGTCTGGCACTCTCCGTCTTGAATTCATCGGCACCTCGCATGCGGAGACTCCCCCTCACCCGCCGCGCTTTGCGCGTCGGCCTCTCCCCGCAAGCGGGGAGAGGCGAAAGGTCCATCATACATGAACACCGCCTTCCTCATCCAGCTCCTGGTCAACGGTCTCGTCGTCGGCACGCTCTATGGCGTCGTCGCGATGTCCTTCGTGCTGATCTACAAGGCGACACAGGTCGTCAACTTCGCGCAAGGCGAGCTGCTGCTGGTCGGCGCCTGGGTGTGCTGGGCCTTGCTCGCCAAATACCAGGTGCCGTTCTGGATCGGCATGCCGATGACGCTGGTGTTCATGTTCGTATTCGGCATCGCGATCCAGGTCCTGATCCTGCGGCCGATGATCGGCGAGCCCATCATCTCTGTGATCATGGTGACGATCGGCCTCTCCACCGTGTTGCAGGCCACGCTGAAGTGGATGTTCGGCGTCAACCCGCAGCCATTCCCGCGCGTGTTCGAGAGCCAGTCGGTCAGCCTGTTCGGCCTTCAGATCCAGACCGTCTACGTCATGAGCCTCGTGGTGTCGGTCGCGATGATGATCGGCATGGCCTGGTTCTTCCGCGCCTCAAAGTACGGCCTTGCGATGCGCGCTACTGCGTTCAACCAGCAGGTGGCGCAATCGCTCGGCATCTCCGTGAAAAGCGTGTTCGCGATGGCCTGGGCGATCTCGGCGACGGTATCGGCGGTCGCGGGCGTCGTGGTCGCGGTCGTCAACGGCGTGTCCTCGGGCCTCGCCGCCTACGGCATCAAGGTGTTCCCCGCCGCGATCCTCGGCGGCCTCGATTCCGTCGGCGGCGCCGTGCTCGGCGGCATCATCATCGGCCTGCTCGAGAATATCGCGCAGTATGTCGACAGCGAGTACCTGCACTGGGGCAATCTCTACGAGATCGCGCCGTTCTACGTCCTCATCATCGTGCTGATGATCAAGCCCTACGGCCTGTTCGGCACCCACGACATCGAGCGGATCTGACCCATGGCCGGCCCTGCCCTCATCCCTGCTGGTGATTTCCGCACCTCCTATGCGGCCGACACCACCATCTTCCCGACCACGACCAGCCGCAACTTCGCGATCGCCGGCGTGCTGTTGCTCTGTCTCGTGCCGCAATTCCTCGGCGGTTACTGGCTCAGCATCCTGATCCAGATCGGCATCTTCTCGATCGCGGCACTCGGTTTGAACATCCTGGTCGGCTTCACCGGGCAGATCTCGATCGGTCACGCCGCCTTCTTCCTGCTCGGCGCCTTCACCTCGGCCTATATCTCCAACAACGCGCCGATTCCGGTGTTCTTCGCGATCCCGCTCGCGGGGGTCGTCACCGCGCTGGTCGGGCTGATCTTCGGCATTCCGGCGGCGCGGCTGAAAGGGCTCTATCTCGTCATCGCTACGCTTGCCGCGCAATACATCCTGCTCGACTTCTTCTCCCGCGCCGAATGGTTCTCCGGCGGCTCGGTGCCGGCGAGTGCCGAGCCGTTCTCGATCTTCGGCTACACGCTGCGCGGCGATAAGCAGTATTTCTATGTGGTGCTGGCCTATGTGCTGCTCAGCTACCTCCTCGTCACCAATCTGATGCGCACCCGCGATGGCCGCGCGCTGGTGGCGATCCGCGACCATTATCTCTCCGCCGAGATCATGGGCATCAACCTCACCAAATACCGCACGCTGTCGTTTGGCCTAGCCGCGTTCTTTGCCGGCATCGCCGGCGCGCTCTACGCGCATTACCAGCTCGTGGTCTCCCAGGAAGGCTTCGGCATCGAACGCTCGATCCTGTTCCTGGCCATGATCATCATCGGCGGCACAGGCTCGATCATGGGCACGCTGATGGGCACCGCCTTCGTGGTGCTACTGCCGGAATCGATGGAATTCATCAGCCTGTATCTGAAGGGCAGCGCGATCGACAAGGCGCTGTCGCTCAACACCAACATCACCTTCCTGCGCGAGATCGCGATCGGGGTGATCATCATCGCGTTCCTGATGTTCGAACCCGACGGGCTCGCGCATCGCTGGCGGCAGATCAAGGCCTACTGGAAACTCTACCCGTTCTCGCATTGAGCGCGGCAACTTCACTTAAACAATAACAGGAGGAACCAACCATGAAGATGAAGTCCCTTTTGAGCACCGCATCGCTCGCCCTTGTGATCGCCGCATTCTCGGCGAGCGCGCAGGCGCAGATCGCGATCGGGCATCTCGCCGATTATTCCGGCGGCACCTCCGATGTCGGTACGCCATACGGCCAGGCCGTCGCCGACACCTTCGCCTGGGTCAACAAGAACGGCGGCGTCGGCGGCAAGCAGCTCAGTGTCGACACCAACGATTACGGCTACCAGGTGCCGCGCGCGATCGCGCTCTACAAGAAGTGGTCGGCGCCGGACTCCAAGGTCGCCGCGATCATGGGCTGGGGCACTGCGGACACCGAAGCACTGACCGGCTTCCTCGCCCAGGACAAGATCCCCGACCTCTCCGGTTCCTACGCCGCGGCCCTCACCGATCCCGAAGGGACAAGCGGCAAGGCCAAGCCCGCGCCCTACAATTTCTCTACGGTCCGAGCTACTCGGACTCGCTGCGCGCAATGCTGATGTGGGCAGCCGAAGACTGGAAGGCCAAGGGCAAGCCTGGCAAGCCGAAGTTTGTGCACATGGGCGCCAACCATCCCTATCCGAACGCACCGAAGGCCGCAGGCGAGGCCATGGCGCAGGAGCTCGGCTTCGAGGTGCTGCCGCCGCTGGTGTTCGCGCTCTCACCGGGCGACTACAGCGCGCAATGCCTGAGCCTGAAATCCTCTGGCGCCAATTACGCCTATCTCGGCAACACCGCGGCCTCCAACATCTCGGTGATGAAGGCCTGCAAGACCGCAGGTGCCGACGTGCAGTTCCTCGGCAACGTCTGGGGCATGGACGAAAACGCGGCCAAGACCGCGGGCGATGCCGCCAACGGCGTCATCTTCCCGCTGCGCACCGCGGTGAGCTGGGGCGGCGATGCGCCCGGCATGAAGACGGTGATGGAGATCTCGAAGATATCCGATCCCACCGGCAAGGTCTATCGCCCCGTGCATTACATCGCGGCCGTGTGCTCGGCGCTCTACATGAAGGAAGCGCTCGACTGGGCCGCCAAGAACGGCGGCGCCACCGGCGAGAACGTCCGGAAGGGCTTCTACCAAAAGAAGGACTGGGTGCCGGCCGGCATGGAAGGCGTCTGCAATCCCTCGACCTGGACCGACAAGGACCACCGCGGCACGCTGAAGGTCGACCTCTATCGCACCAAGGTCTCCGGCGCGACCGACGGCGACCTCAACGACCTCATGGCGAAGGGCACGATCAAGCTCGAGAAGGTCAAGACCATCGAGCTGCCGCGCAAGGCAGAATTGCTCGGCTGGTGAGCGCAGTATCGCCACGTACGCAACTGTCATCCCCCGCCTTGTGCGCAATTGCGCACTGGAGCGGGGGATCCAGTACGCCGCGGCCTATCGAGGAACGTCAGGCGCCTCTGGAATACTGGGTCACCCGCCTTCGGGGGTGACGACAGCGGAGAATGAAGACGCATGTCCCAAACCATTGAAGCAACCCGCCCCATTCCCACCGCAGTGGCACCCGCAGCCCTGCTCAGCGTGCGCAACATCGAGGTCGTCTATGACGACGTCATCCTGGTGCTGCGCGGCCTCAGCCTCGACGTGCCCAAGGGCGCGATCGTGGCGCTGCTTGGCGCCAATGGCGCCGGCAAGTCGACGACGCTGAAGGCGATCTCGGGGCTGCTCAAGACCGAGGACGGCGAGGTCACACGCGGTGAGATCCTGTTCGAGGGCGCCCCTATCGCCGGCATCGATCCCGACAAGATCGTCCGCCGCGGCATCTTCCAGGTGATGGAGGGCCGGCGCATCGTCGCCGACATGACCTCGCTGGAGAACCTCAAGCTCGGCGCCTTCACCCGCAGGGACCGCGAGGTCGATGCCGATCTCGACATGGTCTTCAACTATTTCCCACGCCTGAAGGAGCGCACCGGTCTTGCCGGCTACCTCTCCGGCGGCGAGCAGCAGATGCTCGCGATCGGCCGCGCGCTGATGGCCCGCCCGAAGATGATCCTGATGGATGAGCCGTCGATGGGCCTGTCGCCGCTGCTGGTGAAAGAAGTGTTCGCGATCATCCAGAAGATCAACCGCGACCTCGGCGTCACCATCCTCCTGGTCGAGCAGAACGCGCGCGCCGCACTGTCGGTAGCGAGCCACGGCTACATCATGGAGCAGGGCAAGGTCGTGCTCGACGGCACCGCGGACGAATTGCGCGACAACGAGGACGTCAAGGAGTTCTATCTCGGTGGCGCCGGCGACCAGCGCAAGAGCTTCAAGAACCTCAAGAGCTTCAAGCGGCGCAAGCGCTGGCTTTAGACACAGCGTTTTCGAGCGAAGTGGAGACCGGTTCGCGTGAAGAAAACGCGTCAAAACAAGAGAGTCTTACTCAAGCACCTGCTCCGCTTCCGTGACTGCGCAGAGAACATGATAGAACGACGACGCAGGAATGGTGTCGACCAACGATTTGCCGTCGCTGTCGAACTGGTCGTACCAGCCGCCCTTCACGGGATGGCTGAGATAATGCCGTTCGAGCCGCACCAGCGCCGCGCGCGCCTCTTCCGCCGCGCCCGCCTCGCCGGATTCGGCCTGCGCGATCCAGGCCTTCGCCATCTCGGTCTGCGGCCACAGCCGCCGCGAGCTGCGACGGATGTTGCCGGCGGCATCGCCCTCGTCGACGAGACAGCCGGTAGCCTCATCGCGATAGCGCAGCGCGGTCGCAAGCAACTCGGCACGGCGCTGACCGGTCGGGCAGCCCGTGATGCGTTCAAAGCCTTTCAGCAGCCAGACCCACTCTGCCTGGTGCCCGGGCTCGACGCTGACCGGCTCGATCTTCGACCAGTCTTCCTCGAAATACTCCGTCAGGATCCGCTTCTGCTTGTCGTAGAGATTGGCCAGGAACAGCGCGAAGAACTCGCCGGCGCGATTCTGGAACGACAGGTCGTGGGTCGCCTCGAAGCACGCGATCATCGCCTCGAACAGATGCATGTGCGGGTTCTGCCGGCGCGGCAGCGAGACCGGCAGGCCTTCGTGCACGCCGCCATGCGGCGAGCGCAAATGGCCGTCGAGGAAGGCGAGCAGCGCGTCGATCTCGAAGCGAATTTGCGCGTCCTGGTCGAGCGCGTAGACGGTCGCCAGCGCAAACAGGATGAAGGCGTGGTCATAGGCATCGCGCCGGCCGTCCAGCACCGCGCCCTCCGGCGTCAGCCGGTGCACATAGCCGGGCCGGCCGTCGGGCGCCTTTGCCTTCGCCAGCAGATGCTCCAGCCCCTTCAGCGCAATGGCGCGCCCCTCCGGGTACCAGCCCATCTGCGCCGCCTTGGCGTAGCACCAGATCTGGCGGGCCTGCACGAATACACGCCGCGGCGCGGCCGTATCAGCCGTGCCGTCGCGGTGCAGCCGGTCGATGAAGCCGCCCGCAGCGTGGTCCCAGCCGACTGTGGACCACAACGGCAGCGCCTCCTCGATCATGCGGCGCTTCAGGCGCGCGACGACGTCAGCCGCAATCATCCCATCGTCCGCCATCGCGTCCTCTTCAAGCCTCGCCCATGGCCGTCTGATACCCATGCCGGCGGCGGCGTGCAACGGATGCCAACCCGGAAAGACCAGCCATGACCTCCCATTACGACGCCCGCGAGACGCGCGAGCAAGCCGCGCGCGAGGCCGATCTGTTCTCCCGCCTGCCGGACGTGCTGCGCGGCGCGATGACCGCCCCCGCCTATGCCGAACGGCTCAAGGGCCTGGATCCCGCCTCAGTGAGCTCCAGGGCAGCGCTGGCGAGCCTGCCGGTGCTGCGCAAGTCGGAACTGCCGGCTCTCCACAAGGCCTCAGCGCCCTTCGGCGGCTTCGTGGCGGCGGCCCCCGGCTCGTTCGCCCGCCTGTTCACCTCCCCGGGGCCGATCTTCGAGCCGGAGGGGCGGCAGGCCGATCCCTGGCGCGGCGCGCGGGCGCTGTTCGCGGCCGGGTTCCGTCCCGATGACATCGTGCTCAACACATTCAGCTATCATCTCACCCCCGGCGGCTTCATCTTCGACGCGTCGGCGCGCGCGCTCGGCTGCGCGGTGATCCCGGCCGGCCCCGGCAATACCGAACAGCAGTTCGAGTTGATCGAGGCCTACCGGCCGGTCGGCTATAGCGGCACGCCGGACTTTCTGAAGATCCTGCTCGATGCCGCAGCAGTCACGGGCCGCGACGTCTCCTCGATCAAGCGCGCGCTGGTCTCAGGCGCCGCCTTTCCACCCTCGCTGCAGGCCGAGATCAAGGCGCGCGGCATCGACGCCTACCAGGCGTTCGGCACCGCCGATCTCGGTCTCATCGCCTTCGAGACCGAGGCGCGCGACGGCATGGTCGTGAACGAGGACCTGATCATGGAGATCGTCAGGCCCGGCACCGGCGATCCCGTTGTGCCGGGCGACGTCGGCGAGATCGTCGTCACCTCGCTCGACCCGCACCATCCCTGGATCCGCCTCGCGCTCGGCGACCTCACCGCGGCGCTGCCAGGCACGAGCCCGTGCGGGCGTACCAACATGCGCATCAAGGGCTGGATGGGCCGCGCCGACCAGACCACCAAGGTCAAGGGCATGTTCGTCCGCCCGGAGCAGATCGCGGAGATCGGCAAGCGCCACTCCGCGCTCGGACGGTTGCGCCTCGTCGTCACCCGCCAGGGCGAGGCCGACGCGATGACGCTGAGAGCGGAAACCGCGACCGCGAGCGATACGTTACGGGAGGAGATCGCCGCCAGCTTGCGCGCCGTGACGAAACTCGGCGGCAATGTCGAGCTGCTCAGCCCGGGCGCGCTGCCGAACGACGGCAAGGTGATCGCGGACGAACGCGGTTAGAGGTCGTTGCCTTGCCCCAAAACCCGGAGGACGATCAGAGCTAGTCTAGCAGCCGGTTCGAGCCTTCTTTCCAAGCAAGCCACCTGCTCCGGCAATTCGCGCCGGGCGCCCAATTGCGCCTATGCGATTCATTTGTACCCGGTCAGGTTGAATCCGACCATCAAAGCTTTCCCGTTTTGCCGGTAGGCGGCCGGGGCCACACATCTGCCCTCGTCTGAATGCAAAATCACAATAATCCAAGAGCCATCAGCCTGACGGCTGTCGCGCTTGAGGATGGGAACTTGGTCGGGCGCTATCCGCGCCCCGCCGAGGTTTTCGGTCGGCTTGGACTCCCGCTGGGACGGACCTCGAACTTCATGACGACGTCGCGGGACCAACCGCTATCTTAGATAGACGCGACTAACTCTTTCGCCTAACTTTGATCGTGTCACCGTTCGATCAAGCCAATCTGGAACCGATTGCAGAATGATGACAGAGAGCACAACCGCTTCTGGAGCTCTACAGACGCTCTCGTCGTACCGTTGGACGCTGCTCTCGATTGCGGGGCTCACATTTCTTCTGTTGGCGGTCTCCATTCTCGTGCTCGTCAAGCCACGGGCCACGATTCGATCGGCGATCGAGATCGGGTTTGTCTCGGTCAACGGAAAAGACGAGTTGGTGGATACACCGGAACTGGTGGCCAAACGAATACCGGCTGTCTATGCCCCCGCCGTCTTGTCGGAGATGGCCAAGAAGGACGTTCCGGCAGCGACTTTGGGGGCCCTGCAGAATTCCACAGCAGAGAGCATCGGACGCACCGTGGCTTTGCAGAGCGTCACCAACCCGAGCGCCGAGGCTGACGCCAAGGAGTTTCAGCAGAAGGTCCTTGATCGAATCATCGAGGACCAGAAGTGGCGAAGTAGTTTCCTCCGAGAGGCCGTCGCCGCGCGTACCGTGCTGGCCAAGCGATCGGCGGACGAGCTCGGCCAACAGATCACTGACGATCAGAAGGCAAGCGATGAGTTAAAGGCATTGTCCGATGAGTTCCGCGACTCCCTACGCGTCCAACGGGAGGATCTGGCGAGCCAGCAGCTGCAGCGGCGTGCCAGTCAGCAGTCGGACCCCGCTTTTGCGGACGACACCCGACTTCGCGGACCACGGGAGCTCATCTCGGCGCAACTGAGCCTGCTGGGCAATCTGGCAATCGAGCGAGGCGAACTCGCCCGGGGGCTGCTGGCGGCGCGCGTACAACGCGGGGCGCGCGAGAACGATCTCGCGAATGCGCAACTCGCGGAGAGATCCGCCACCGAAACGCGCGTCACTCTTGCCCCGGAATCGATGGTCACACCGGCGGGATCGCGCCGACTGGGATTTCTGTTCATTGCGGCCATCGCCTCAATCTTAGTGGCGTTTGCAGCTGCTGCCCTCTTACACAATTTCGCTGCGACACGACACTGAAGAATGGGTGCACAGGCTCGCCCGGTGCTGATCAAGACCGCTCTCCTCGCGCAGGCTCCATGACAACAATTTCAGATCAAGCTCGACTTGGATCGTCCGCCTCGCAGACCTACAGGTTCGGGCCCAGCTTGCTCATCTTCGTCCACATCGTCCTCTGTTGCGTGTCACTCGCCTATGTCACGCAATTCTACCAACCAATACTGCGAACAGGAAGCAATGCAGACGTACTGTACGCGACCGCCTTGAACATCACTCCTTTTGCGCTGATCTCAATTCTCTTCAGCGTTAGTCAATTCAGCTTCGGCTACTTCCTTGGATTCTACTTCTACACGAT
This sequence comes from Pseudomonadota bacterium, assembly GCA_023435725.1. Taxonomy (GTDB): domain Bacteria; phylum Pseudomonadota; class Alphaproteobacteria; order Rhizobiales; family Xanthobacteraceae; genus Bradyrhizobium. The sequence goes on from JAEYRD010000242.1 coordinate 69,354, forward strand.
CATTCTGGGCTATCTGTGGCTGATCCAGCTATCGCAATTCCCTTATGATCATGCCATGGCATATGCATCGTCCTTTACTTCGGCGCTCGCATTCCTCGTACCCGCACTATTCATTACAGTGCCGATAAAGCCGAGACTGGTGATTTCGCCGGGCATGTTCGGCAAGTTGCTGACGTCCATATTCATCCTCAGCGCGATCATTGTCGTTTGCGGCGCGTTCTTCAACGTAAGGATGGCTGGGATCTCGGAGATCTACAACTATCGCGATGAACTCCAGTTTCCGGTCTGGCTGCAATATGCCATGGGCATCACGTCGAATGTCCTGCTGCCATTTGCATTTGCATGCTTTGTTGCGCAGAAACGCTGGTGGCGAGCTGCATCGACGTTGCTGCTCTTGCTGCTGTTTTATCCGATCACACTCAGCAAGCTTGCACTGTTCGCACCGGCCTGGTTGGCACTCCTGGGCCTGGGCTCCGTTTTCTTTGAGGCCAGGACAACCGTGGTGCTGTCCCTCCTCCTGCCGATTTTGCTGGGGGTGATGCTGGCAGGGCTCTTTGAAGCCAATGCGATCACGCATCAGCAGTTCATCTCATATTTCAGCCTGATCAACTTCAGGATGATCGCCCTTCCATCGAGTGCACTCGATTACTATAACGACTTCTTCACAACGCACGAACTGACCTACTTCTGCCAGATCAATCTCGTCAAGTCGTTCGTCAATTGCCCGTACCGGGAGCCGTTGGCAGTCGTGATGCAAAACGCCTATCAGGTTGGAAACTTTAATGCCTCACTGTTCGCGACCGAAGGCATCGCGTCAGTCGGAATGAATATGGCACCAGTTGCTGCCCTTGCCTGCGGACTGATCATTTCGCTCGGCAACTGCCTATCCTCGGGCCTTCCATCGAGATTCGTACTTCTGTCCGCTGGCGTTCTCGCGCAGACATTCATCAATGTGCCACTGACGATTTCGTTTGTGACGAATGGTGCCGCGCTCCTTTTCCTACTCTGGTACATTACGCCTCGTTCGCTATTTGAGCGCGCATCATGACGCTTGAGCGTGCTTCCACCGAAGCCGGGCACGCCTTATCGATTCCCGCGCAGACTGTGTCTCGTGGGACGAGGCTCGGTCCAAGATTGATCAACATCGAAACCGCTCGTGGCCCCATACCGATCAATGGACCTTCGAGGCTGGCCGCGAGGTCACGGCCGACGACCGCCGGAAGGCCGATCGTACCCATCCGATGAGTTGGGTGATTGCCAAGGATACGCCATCGGCACTGTAAATCTTTGGCAAAAGAGAAGCCATCCCTTCTGCAGTCCAATTACCAAGGAGCGCGCTCAACCGTTCTTTCGATGCTTCGAAAAAGCGGATCGCAATCACCACGGCTCGATCACTCGCCATCCATCCATCGTCGCGCAGAAGGCAAGATTTCGACACTCTGCGCCAAAAGCCGAATGGGCTAAATGGGTTACTCGTGTTGACGATGCCGTATTCGACTGCATCCACTTTCTGCGCAAAATGGCAGCTCAATTAACATGCTGGCGACAGGACAGAGCGTCCCGGATCCTCGACGAAAAATTCTCAGAAGGGACAATGATTTCGGTACTTTGTCGCATCGGTTATGTTAGTTAACTTCCATCAATGCGACCGAACGACTTAGCGCAGACCGCCCACCCAGCATGCCAAGAGACAGATGACCGCCGATCGCATCGTTACCAGCTCAATCTTGTCTGGTCGGATTCGACTGTTTCTTCTGATCGTATTCCATGTTGGGGTTTGTTGTATTTCCCTTCTTTATGTAGTTGAGCGCTACGGCTACCTGTTGCATCTCGCGAACATCGATGTAAGCCGCGTTTTGGCTGCCGCGATAAAGGTAGCGGCGTTTGCCGCCGTCTCGATGGCCTTTGTGTTCGCCCGATTTAGCTATGGCTATGCTGTTGCATTCTACTTTTACACCCTGATCCTGGGTTATCTCTGGCTCGCGGAATTCTCGACTTTTCCATACAATCATGCCCTGGCATCGATGTCCGCCTTCGCTTCGGCGCTCGCCTTCATAGCGCCGGCACTTCTGATCACTGCGCCGGTGAAACCGCGCCTAGCGCTAACGCTCGAAGCATTTCGAAGACTGCTCTCATTCATCTTGATAGCGGCCATCGGAGTCGTCGCATTTGGCGCGATCTACAATTTTCGATTCGTTAACCTTTCGGAAATCTACGCATTTCGCAGTGAGATCGAGTTCCCCAGACCGCTGGAATACGCGCTCGGAATTACTTCGGGCGCGCTGCTCCCGTTTGCATTTGCGAGTTTTCTCCGGCTCAACATGCGCTGGCGCGCAGCGCTGTGCCTCATCTTGCTCGCCCTCTTCTGGCCCATCACGCTGAGCAAGGTGTCGTTGTTTGCCCCGATCTGGTTGATCTTCCTGGCTGTCCTAACCCGCTACCTTGAAGTACGAATCGCCGTAATAGCGTCTCTACTAGTGCCTCTGTCGGTGGGAACAATACTGGCAATGCTCAATGCGCGGGCCCTGCTTCCGGATCAGGCGTTCACTGCGTATTTCGGGACGGTAAACTTCAGGATGATCGCGCTGCCCTCAAGCGCGCTGGACTTCTACAATGACTACTTTTCCAAGCACGACCTAATGCTCTTCTGTCACATCAGCCCCATCAAGCGCTTCGTGACATGTCCGCATCAAGAGCAACTCTCGGTTGTGATGCAAAATACCTATCATATCGGCTATTTCAATGCGTCGTTGTTCGCGACAGAGGGTATCGCTTCCGTTGGCGCAACATTTGCCCCGCTTTCAGCCCTTGGCTGCGGGCTACTAATCAGTCTGGGCAATCGTGCATCCGCGGGACTGCCTGGCGACTTCGTTCTCATCTCCGGCGGGCTTCTCTTGAACATCTTGATGAACGTTCCATTGTCAGTCGCGATAGTGAGCCACGGCGCCTTGTTTCTCGTTCTGCTTTGGTACGTGACACCCAGGGTTGTAGAGAGCACGTGAGCCCCTGGTGAGATTCGCGCAGATGTGCGGCTATGGTTATGGTCGCTTCCAGCGCAGCCACAGGCGTTGATCACGCAGCTACGACCGATCGAACCGGCGACAGGTCTATCGAAGAAGGAAAGCGTCGTATGCGCTTCGGATGCCGTCCGCGAGCGAGGTCGTCGCACGCCAACCGAGCTTTTCGAGGCGGCTGACGTCGAGCAGCTTGCGCGGCGTTCCGTCGGGACGCGAGGTGTCAAAACGGATCTCGCCGCCGTAACCAACGATTT
>JAEYRD010000243.1 GCA_023435725.1 Pseudomonadota bacterium
AATGTCATCTGTCCCGCCTCGACCGCGAACGTGCCGCCAGCGATGTAAGTGCCGCTGGTTGCCGGCCCGTTCACTGTTCCGAACAGCGAATTGGCGACGAACGTTCCCGACAGGTCGACCTTCGCTCCTGACGAAAGGCGCGTGTTCTTGGAATTGATGAAGACCGAGCCGCCATGATCGACAATCGTGCCGCGCAGCTCGACTGACTGTGCTGCGACCGTCCAGAGCGGGTCGCTCGGCTTGTACGTCTTGCGGTCATCGACCACCGCCGCCATGGTGATGCTCGCCTTGGGATCGGTGACGATCTTCGAGCCCGTATCAAGCAGGATATTGTCGGCCTTCAGCGCGAGATCGACAGATTTGCGCTGGTTGTCCGGAAGCAGCGTCAGTTGCGGCATGGCCTGCTGGCCGAGCCTCGTGCCGGTCGGCGTCGCCGTGAAGTCGACGAAGCTAGCAAGGTTCCGCTGCTGAAAAGCGAGGCTGGTCCCGGTCGAGACGATGATGTTGGCGGTCGCACCGGACCAATCGTCCTTCACCGATTCAATCGTATAGGAGCCGAATCCACCGTCAGTCAGCAGTGACTCCGGCAGCGTGGTCGCCTTCCCGCCGACGCGGATCAACGACGTCTCGCCTTGCTGAAGTTCGCCGCCAATCCGGATTGTGTCCGCCCCGGCTATCCTCAAGCTGCCGTTGCTCTCGAAACCGTACGCGCGCAGGGTGCCGTCGAGTTGAAGTGTCGCGATCGAGCTTCCACCCGGGCTAGGCTTCTCCTGACCGGCGGTATTTGGACCTACCCATGGGCCGCCCTGATAGATCGCGAGCGAAATACTGCCCGCCTTGCCGGCCATCACCCCCGTATCGACAGTCTTGGCTTTGCCTTGTGGCGAGATATAACCGCCGCTGGAGACGTCGAGGACACTGCCGCTGGCTAGCGCGATGCTTCCGGTAGTGTCCCGGACAACGCTACCCGAGCTCTCGCTGCTCTTGTCGGTGGCAATCGAAATGCTGCCGCCGTTGATAAAAGCGGGGCCAACCGCATCGACGCCAGCCACACGTCCGATGTCGTTGACAAACCGGCCGCTGACGTCGATCGTGCCCTCGACAAAGACATTCGCGGCGATCGACTTGCCTGACGCATCGTTGGGGGCCTTGAACCACGACGTGCTGCCGAGTGAATCTCGGTCGGTGGTGAGATTGACATTCCCTCCTGCCGCCGAAACCGTTCCAGCAATATCGATCGCGCCGGCGGTTACGGAAAGGCTGCCGCCACTGGCCAGGTTGAGCGTGCTGCCGCCCGACAACACGAAATCGTTCGCCGTCACCGAGAGCGAGCTCAGGCCGTAGCTCGACAGGATGTCGTCCGACAGATGCGTCGTGTAGGCGCTTTGCGTCGTGTAGTTGGCCGATGCGCCCGCGCCGATCTGGACGCTCGACGGCGTCGTCAGCGAGAGCGACCCCTGCAGCGGCAATTGTCCGTTCATGATCTGCCGCTCGCCCGCCGTCGAGCCGAAATACATCGTGCCGAGCAGCGAGGGATTGACGGTCACGAGGCTGACGCTGCCGGCGTCATGGCCCTCGGTGTACCCGGCCGAATAGATCTGGCTGCCCGCCGACCAGGTTTCCTTGACTCCCCAGCGCGCGTGGTTGACGGTGAACTGGCCGGCGATCCCGACATAGGTCATGTTCGGATCGGCCTTGGAAATGCTGTAGATGCGACCGTCGCTGCCGATCAGGCGCGTGGTGTTGACCATGCCGGGCAGGAACTTGACGCTGCCGCCGGCGACATTCATGACCGAGCCGGCGGTCTGAACGCTGCTCGCGCCGTGGTCGGTGCCGAGATCGGTGTTGAGGCTGATGCTGCCGCCGACGGTCATCAGCTGGTAAATGCTGCGCGGCACCTTGGCGACATAACCGCTGACATCCGCGATGGGCGATCCCACCCATTTCGTGCCGTCGCTGTAGGTGCCGGAGTTGCGGATGTCGATCCACAGCGTCTGGCCGTATAACACCCCCGTTCCATCGGCGGCCACGCTGATATAAGGGGGCCGCTGGAGCGGCATGTCAGCGAATTCCGCGAGCAGCTTGACCGGGATGACGTTGTAGCTCGCCGGCAGCTCGACGTTCTGAAGCCCGGCCACGTCGACCGTCGCACCCGGCGCGAGCAGCACGGACTGCGGGTCCTGAGAATTGGAGCTGACGCCGCCAATATTGCCTCCGATACCGGCGTTGCTCGTCCCCTGTTGAAAGAGGCCCGGTGGTAGCTTGTTGTCAGCATTAGAGACCGGGAATACCTTCGCGTTCAGCGAGACCTTAGCCGAAGGCGCCGCGATCAGGCCGGTCGATCCGACCGTGACATTGGTTTGCGCCGTGGCCTCGATATAGGCCGGCGTGAAGCTCTGCGTACTCGGCAATCCCGCTGCGCCGTCGTCGACCGGAAGGCTCGAGATCACGCCGTTCACGGTGACGCTGGTGGCCGCGCGCAGCAGCACAAAGCTGTTGCGGTCGATGCTGGTATCGACGGAGATCACGCCCTGAAGGAGCCGGCTGGCGCTGTCGGACAGAGCGTGACCGCTTGCATCGGTAGGATTGCCGATGGTGACGGTGTCGCCGTTCATCACCACGATGCCACGAGCGGCGTCGATCAGGCCGTCGTGAACGACGGCGCCGGTGCCTGGCAAATATCTGTTGGCAATGGGGTAGCCAAAAGCAAGCGTCGACTCGTCCGTCCTGGTGTTGTACGACGCCGCAAACTGCGACAGCCTGAACTCAGTGCCGCGGAACTTGATGGTTCCTTTATCGTCCTTTCCGAGCACGCTGTCCGGAAGCGCCGAGTATCCATTCGGCACGACGTCGATGGTTCGCGCCGCGACCATCGCGACCTCGCCGCCGTTCACCTTGATCGATCCGGAGTTGTAGACGTTGGCGCCGAACAGATAGACTTGGCCGGGCGAGCCGAGCGAGACCTGGTCGGACAGGATATTGCCGGTGATGGACGCGCCGCGCTCGACCTTAATGTCGCCCGCGACCAGATTGGTCGCGGCGCCTCCGACAGGGTCGTAGATCGAGAAAGAGTTGAGATTGGCGATGCCCTGGTCGCGGAAAAACGCGTCGCGATCGCTCAGGGAGGTGCCGAGCTTGCCGACGTCGAGGCTGGAGGCGATCAGCGTGTGGACGTTCACCTGCGAACCGGCGCCAAACACGATGCCGTTCCGGTTGATGAGATAGACGCCGCCCATCGCGTTGATCTGGCCGAGGATGCGGCTCGGCGCGGCGCTCGGATCCTGTACCCGGTTGAGCGCGATCCAGTCCGACGCGGACTGCTGGAAATTGACAGTGGTGTTGGCGCCGACGTTGAACGTATCCCAGTAGAGAATGCTCTTCTGCTGGGTCTGCTTGATATTGACCGACACGCTCGAGCCGTCCGTCGTCTGCACCGGAGCGTTGGCGCCGGTCCATTTCGACGCGTCGGCCCTGATGCCCGCCATCGGATCGGCGGTGGTGCCACCCGACGGCATCAGTCCGCCCGTGACGATCCCGTTCGGAACCGATGAGCCCGCTGCCTTGGCGGCGGCCGCCGCGTCGGACTGAAGCTTGCGGGCGGCAGCGAGCGCCGCGGCCGCGCGGGCCAGCGAGGTCTGAGCCTGCGTGGCCGCACCGGCGGCCTGCTGCGCTGCCTGAATCGCCGCCTGCTGTGCCGCCGCTGTCGGCGCCACCGCGTTGGCGCCGGGCGTGAGGCTGCGCGCATGGCCGAAGCCGCTTGCCAGCGACAGCGCCACCAGGCTGACACCACACAACAGCGATCGCTCGAAGGCGCGCCGCATTCCCTGAGGTTTCACAACACCCTGGGGGGGCACAACGATATCGCTATGGGGCACGCCGCAGCACTTTCCGATTGCAAGTTCCAATCGAGCGCACCCAAACGGACACACTCGCGCGGCGCATTTACTTATCGTTTACTAACATTCGTATGTCAGATTTATAGCATTGCTCGCATTTGACGCAGTCCTACGATCATACTGAATAACATCGTGAATCTGCGACGAAACAGCGCATTTCGCGCGCGAACAGCGTGCCTGTGAGCGCAATGTTAGTCATTGTTATGATAGCGATAGTCCAGCGCCTCGCCGCAATGCGCGTCAGCGCTGGCCCGGGGTCGCCAGAGGGTTCGCAAGGCCCGGAGGCAGCTTGAGATTGGCAGGCATCGCCCGGCCGATGGGCAGAGCCATGTTGGCGCCGGGATGGGCGTAGGTGCCGCCGTTCGATGCGCTCGGGGGCGATGGGGCCGGCATCGCGACCGGGGGCACGACCGGAATGGGCGGCGGTCCGGCGAGCATCGGCCCGGCCGGCGCTCCGTTTGCCTTCGTATCCGGCGACGGAATGTCCAGCACGGCGCGGTCGAGACCCTTTGCCATCTCCACCTGACGCCGTTCGACGGCGCGAAGCGTCCAGCCATTGTGATTGTCGCCGGCCTTGAGCCGGACCACCGACTTGCTGGCCGAATCCATGAACAGGCCGATCTTTTCGCTGCCGATGATGGTGCCGAGCAGCGAGAGTTGCGGCTTCTCCGGCTCAGGCGGATGCGGCGGGGGACCAGCCTGCACCGGCGCGGGCATCGCGACCGGCGCCGGTGCCGGCGGACGCCGCGTCGGCGCAAACAGCGGCCGTTCGCGGCCATTCGTCAGTCGCCCGAGCGGAATCGCCCATAACGGATTGTCGCTCAGAGCGCGTTGCGGCGGCGGAGCAGCCGGCTCCCTCGCGACAGCAACCGGCGGCGGCGCGGCCGGCACCGATACAGCCGCGGCCGCCGGAGCGGGATTGGTCGGCTTCGATGCGAACAGATCGTCGCGCGGTTCATTGGACAGCTGGTCCATCGAACCTGGTGCGCTGACGGCAAGGACCGGTCCCGTCGCAAGGGCGCCAGCGAGCAAAGCAACGAGAAGGCGCATCGACATGGCAGAGGCCGTCCTTGATCGACCCTGAGCGATAGCCTTGCACCTTATCAACGATGTGACACTTCCAAGCTGGACGCCGCCCGCGCCCGGCCCGGCTGTGGAGCGGGGCTGCATTCGCCCTCCCCTTCATGACGACGCGAAGGTGAGCCCACAAAAAGATGCACCCGGCAAACGCCGGGTGCAAAAATGTTGTCGATCGTCGGTCGGGCCGAAGCCCGAGCGGTGATCAGTAGGCGCCGACCTTGCCGGAGCAACCGCTGCCCTGGGGACCGTTAACGGGGTCGTTGAGGAGCGCGTAGATTTCACCCTGCCAAGCGGTCGGGACCTGGGCGAAGCCGTTCTCGTTGAAGATTCCGGTCGCGCCCGTGCCGTACACGAAGTCGAGCCAGGTCTTGAACCAGAGGTAGGCGTTGTTGCCGTTGCCGCTGTGGGTCTGGTAGCACTGGTACATTTCGATCCAGCTGAAGCCGGAGATCGGATACGAACCGGCAACCACCGGGTTCGGAGCAACACCCTGCAAGCTCCAGGTCAGCGGATTCGTGCGGGTCGTGCTGTCGAACTGCGGAATCTGCGTCGCCATCGCCTTCTGCGCGCCCGCAACCGTGGGCGGCTGGAACTTGCCGGTCGCGCCGGTGATGTCCCACTGCGACTGGATGTTGGCGGTCTTCAGGCCACCGGCCTTGACGGGCAGCCAGAAGTCGCCGGAAGCGTAGCCGATCGCACCGTTCGTCGAGGTGACGAGCGAGACGAGCGCGCCGCTGCCCGAAGCGTTGGCGAAGGTGCCGCCGCCGGGATTGGCATTGGCCGCGCCGCACTGGTTGGTCGCGAACTGATCCGGCCAGTTGACCTGGTTCGCACCACGCGGAACGAGCGGGGTGGTGCAGGACTGAGCGCGGTCGGTCCAGGGGAAGGCGTAGGAGACGACGGTCGAGTCGGTCTCGTTGTTCGGGCCGAACTCGTAGCGGCACTGTTCAACCAGGGCATTGGTGAGCAGGAAGGTGGTGCCGCTGCCATCCGTGCGGTGCACGAAAGTGATGTTGCCGCTGCCGAGCGAGCCGCCGTTGAGCGCGGTCAGGATCGGGTTGTTCCACTTCGTGATGTGGCCCGAAGCGATACCGCAGAGCGCGTTACGCGACAGGTTGAGGCCGCTGCTGCCGCCGGTCGGGGTCGCCGGGAGGATGTTCAGGTTGGCGCCGGTGCCATCCTTGCCGTTGAAGCCGAACGCGACCGCGCCGATCACGGCCGGGATCTGGATCAGGTTGCCGAACTTCGACTGCGGGCTGGTGGTGCCGCCGGTGTTCCAGTTGGTGATGTCGTCGGTGTTGACGACGTCGTCGCTGCCGATGAACTGCACGCCGTCATAGTCGCCCGTGGCGTTCACGCCGATGTTCGCGCTGGTGTACGGGGGAGCGGAGCTCGAGGGCGTGCCGATCAGGGTCTTGTCGTTGTTGCGCAGCACCAGCTTGCCGTTGCCCGATCCCGTGGGGGCGTAGAGGATCATGCCGTGGAAGCCGCTGGTGTTGAAGCCCGTGCAGTTCGCAGCCTTGGCGAGCGGACCCGGCTTGCCGCTGCTGCCCTGAGCCTGGTCGTACATGCAGTCCATCAGCTGGCGATAGACGATCTGCGGGAACGTCGCACCCGCGCCGAACGCATACGACTGCGCCTGCGCGGATTCGGAAGCGACGCCCATCGCGGCGAACGCAGCCGATCCCATCAGTAGAGCCTTGAAGTTTCGCATAGTCTCACTCTCCCTATTTGGATCCCCCTGAACTGCCACGATCAGCAGCCGGGTCCCGGAGCGCCGCGGAAGCTATCGTCGATATGTGAGACTTTCATTGTTGTTTTGTGAATTATGTTATCTCCCATCTCATCACACGCGAAAGCATGCGAGACAAGTGCGAAGAACGGCTGGAATTTGCGAAAGAAAAACGCCAAGCGACAGCAACGCAAAAATGTTATTCACAGGACAACGGCATCTCATGATTTCGCTCGCGACGCGAGACGAGTGACGCGCGCGCATTCTCGGAGAGCGCGGCGCAAAGTCATTACCGGTGCGACGAACTCGTCATCATCGGTGCGACTTCATGCAACGTGCGCCGAAAGAACACCTTGCGCGTCACCGATTCGGCAGCGCGCCGCGAGCGCGCGTTCATGCCGCCGCGCACTCGCTGATGCGTCTTCACAGACTTGTCTTGCCGGCATCACATCATCGTCAATGTCGCGTCGCTAAAAAGCGTCCCGCCAAACCGGCCGCACTGCGCTCCGGCGGCCGAATGTTATCGACAACATGAAAGCCTCCGCAGGCGTGGTGCGGACAGAACCAGTTAGTCGTAGAGGATCCCTGCCATGAATGCCCTGCCCGCTTTTCGCATGTCCCGTCCGGCGACCAAGGCACGTGTCGGCGCAGTGACTGCTTGGCTGGCAATCGTGCTAGGCGCCGCTTCGCCGGCATTTGCGCAATCCCCAGATCCCATCGTGGCCGTCGTCAATGGAAACAAGATCCTCGAGAGCGACCTGCAAGTGGCCGACGAGGTCATCGGGCGCAACCTGCTGGCTCGCGAGCCCGTCGAGCGGCGCGAAACCCTCCTGAAGATGCTGATCGACACCGTCCTGCTGGCGCAGGTGGCGAAGGACCGCCACATCGCGAACGAGGCCGATCTGCAGCGCCGCATGACGTTCGCGCGCAACCAGGGGCTCAGCAACAATCTCCTGACCGTCGTCGGCGAGCAGGCCGTCACCGAAGAGGCGATGCGCAAGGCCTATGAGGAGGTCGTCGTGAAGGCGGTTGCGACCGAACCTGAACTGCATCTGCGCCATCTCGTCTTCATGATCGCGCCTCCCGCTGACGAGGCCGCCGTGAAGGCGGCCGAACAGAAGGCCAAGACCGCGATGGAGCGCATCAACAAGGGCGAAGATTTTACGGTCGTCGTCGCCGAAATGTCTGAGGATCCCGTCACCAAGGCCAGAGGCGGCGACTATGACTGGCGAGCTCGCGGCGAGATGGGCAAGGAATATGCCGACATTGCGTTCAAGCTGAAGAAGGGCGAGGTTTCGGCGCCGTTCAAGACCGCAGTCGGCTGGCACATTCTCAAGCTCGACGACCTCCGCACGCGCAAGCCTGCCGATTACGACAAGATCCGCGACCGGCTCGCGGCGCTCGTTGCCAGCGCCGCGCAGATGGAGCTGGTCGACAAGGCTCGCGCCGAGGCCAAGATCGAGCGCCCCGACCAGGCGAATGCAGCGGACAAGGCAACCGTCGGCGTCAGGTAGCGCCGTTGCTTTTCCCAAGATCGGCACGCGCACAAGCGGGCGTGCTCCAGAACCTCGTCATCGACACCTGAGCCGTCATGCGCTCGCGTGCCGGACGACAGCGGTGGGTATTCGATATGAGGCGTGCTCGCGCAGCCATTGTCGCCGTGCTCCAATGCTTCTGGAGCGCGGCGGCAGCCGCTCAGCCCGCGCTGTTCTGGTTCAACGATCCCATCGGCCCCGACGAGACGGTGCTCGTCACCGGGGCCGATCTCGACCAGATCACATCCGCGACCGTCACCCGCATCGCCGACGGATCGGCCCGCGAGACCGGCCCCGAGACATCCGTTCCGATCATCCAGGCCAATCCCCTCTCGCTCAAATTCGTGATCCCGGAGAGCTTCAAGCCCGGCATCTACCGCTTTGCGCTGACGCATGCGCAAGGAACCATCGGCGGCCGCATCAACCTGCCGACGATCTACTGGACACAGGGAAACCTGGGCAACGAGGTCTCTCCCGGGGGCTCGCTCCAAGTGTTCGGCCGCAACATCGTTCGTGAAGCAGGCCGTGCGCAATTGTCGCTGACGGCCGAGGCCGCGGCTTCCCCAGTCAAAGCCGTGCTCACCAGGGGCGATCTCTGGCGGGGCATTTTTCGCATCCCCGATCAGATCGCGCCCGGCCGCTACAGGTTGCGCCTCTCCAATGGCGATGGCGGCGACGCCGAATGGATCGATGCGGGCAGCATCACCGTGCGCGTCCCCTCCCCGGCCTCTTCACAATCCTTCGACGTCCGCGCCTATGGCGCAAACGGCGACGGCAAATTCGATTCCACGCGCGCCGTCAGAACTGCGATCGACGCGGCGAAGGATGCCGGTGGCGGCACCGTGTATTTCCCGCGGGGCCGCTATCTGATCTCGGACACGATCGCCCTTCCGCCGGGCATCAGCCTCCGGGGTGAACGTATCGATCTCGTCAATCTGGTCTGGCCGGAACTGGAAATTCCTCCCGTCGCGTTGATCCAGGGAACATCACGGTTCGCGATCGAGGATCTGACGATCTACGCGTCGAACCATCCGCACATCATATCGGGCGGCTTCCAGTTCGGTGACACGCTGGTACCGGATGCCGGCGACATTGCCATCAGGCGCATCCGCATCCGCGGCTCCGCCTTTCGAGGTCATATGGAGGCCGAAGCGACCCTCCGGCGCATGAACGACTTTGGCCGGGCCTATGCCGCAGCCGCGCCCGACACCATTCGACTGAGCGGAAACCGCATCGAAGTGACCGATTGCGACGTGCTTGGATCGGGGCACTCGCTGCGCCTGGTCAAGGCGACCAACGCCATCGTCTCCGGCAACATATTGAACAACGGTCGATACGGCTCCTACTCCCTGGTGGGGTCACGCCGGGTCATCTTCGAAAACAACACCGTAACATCGGCGGACCTCCAGGGCTCCGGCGGCGGCATAACGACGCTGTCGAAATCGGTCAGCGCATCCGAGAACATCTTCATCGGCGGCAACACGTTCAAAGCCATCTATGGTCTCGACCGCGAAGCGATGACGACGGACGGACCGGGCGGCTATTATTTCGGTCACGCCGAGAACACTGCCCCGGATCGTCTGTCGCTACGCGATGCGCCCAATCCGTACCCGTCGAGCCTCGACTGGACTGGCGCAGCCGTCATGGTGGTGAACGGCCGCGGTGCCGGTCAGTACGCCAGGCTCAAGACGTTCGAGAGCAAGCCCAATCTGTCGATCACGCTCGACCGGCCGCCCGCGGTCCCGCTCGACCGGACGTCCGAGATCACGGTCACCCAGGCGCAGCAGAACTATCTCGTCATCGACAATTTCTTCGAGGATACCGGCGTCGCCGCGCAGGCCTATGGAACGGCGCTGGATCACGTCATTGCCGGCAATCGCTCCAACAGGACCAGCGGCTTTGCCGCGTTCGGCCTGTCCTACGAGCAATTTCAGCCGGTATGGCGGACCCAGTTTCTCGACAACCACATCCTCGAAGGGAACGTCTACCGCGCCGGACCCGAACGGAGCGTCTTCTCGAATGAGGCCTCGATCCTCGTACGCGGAAACCAGACCGCAACAGTCGCTGGCCGGCCGCCGATGGTCCAGGGCGTGATCATCAGGGGCAATCGCCTCGACCAGGATGCCCATATCGAAATCAGGGGGTTTGCGGCGGCATCACCTGGCGTCCGCGACATCGTGGTCGAGGAGAATACGACCGGGGCGTCACGCGAGGGACTGACGATTGACCGCGGAGTTGCGTGGTGGCTCAGCCGCAGGAACGTCGAGGACCGGCGCATCCAGAAATAGCGCCGCCGCCCCGTCCCTCGCGACCGCGAGTCAGTCACGGGAATGATAAGTTCCGTTGTTAGTTACGTTTACGTATCGATATCCGCCTCACATAACGATCCTTCTGATATCCGCATCACAACCCGAAAGACCGCCCCGATGACCGCAATTCTCGGCCTCAACCTCAACCATCCTGATGCCTCAGCGGCGCTCATCCTCGATGGCAAGGTCGTCGCCGCGGCGGCCGAAGAGCGTTTCGGCCAGCGGATCAAGCACGATTCAGCGTTCCCGCAGCACGCGATCCAGGCGGTTCTCGCGACGGGTGGAATCTCGTCGAAGGATCTCGATTACATCTCGATCGCACGCGACGCGTCGCAAAATCGCGCGGCCCAGGTCTCCTACGTCCTGCGCAACCCCATCTCCGGCGGCATGGCAGCTATGGAGCATATCCGGCGCTCGAGGGGCGATCTCAGCATCAGCGATATGGTTGCCGAGGCCACCGGACAAGCGCCGGACGCAGTCAAGGCCCAGATCGTCAACGTCGAGCATCATCTGTCGCACATCGCGAGCTCCTACTACTGCTCGCCGTTCGAGACGCTGACGGCCGGCTTCTCCTATGACGGCAGTGGCGACTTCACCAGCATGATGGCCGCGCGCTGCGAGGGCACGAACATCGAGGTGATCGACCGCGTTCACCTGCCGAACAGCCTCGGTTTCTTCTACACGGCGTGCTGCCAGTACATCGGCTTCGACGGCTATGGCGAGGAGTACAAGGTCATGGGGCTCGCGCCTTACGGCACCGACGCCTATGTCGGCGCGATGCGCGACCTCGTCCAGACGCGGCCCGACGGATGGTTCAAGCTCGCCGACGGCTATTTCGGCATGCACCGCGGCGGCGAGAGCGGAAAGATGGACGAGAACCACCGCGTGGAGATGATGCACCTGTTCACCGACAAATGGACCGACAAGTTCGGTACGCCGCGCCAGCGCGGCGAGGAGATGACACAGCGTGACAAGGACATCGCGCGCTCCTGCCAGATCCGGTTCGAGGAAATCTCGCTGCACTGCTTCAAGAGGCTTCACGACCTGGTGCCGACCACGCAGGTGGCCTATGCCGGCGGCTGCGCGCTCAACGGTGTCATGAATGCGCGCCTCCTGCGCGACACGCCATTCCAGCAGACCTATATGCAGCCGGCCTCTGCGGACGACGGCCTGTGCGTCGGTGCGGGCCTGTGGGCCTGGCACAATGTCGCGGGCGGACGTGAACGCTTCCACATGACGCATGCCTATTGGGGGCCGTCGCATTCGGACGAGGCCATGCGCCGCACCGCGGAATCGGCCGGGTGCCCGATGCGCGAGTTGCCCTCCGGAAACGTTGCCAAGGCCGTCGCCGCGCTCCTGCACGCCGGCCTGGTCGTCGGCTGGTATCAGGGACGTTCCGAATGGGGCCCGCGCGCGCTTGGCAATCGCTCCATTCTTGCCGACCCGACCCGGCCCAACATGAAGGACGTGATCAACGCCAAGATCAAGCGGCGCGAAAGCTTCCGCCCGTTTGCACCGAGCATACTCCAGCCCGCGGTGTCGACGTATTTCGAGCAGGACGTGTTCAGCCCGTTCATGATGCATGTCGTCAAGCTTCGCCAGGAATGGCGGGAGAAACTTCCCGCCATCACCCATGTCGACGGCACCGGCCGCCTGCAAAGTATCGCGCGCGACACCAACCCGCTTTATTACGAGTTGATCGAGAGCTTCGGTCAGTTGTCGGGGATTCCGATCGTGCTGAACACCAGCTTTAACGAGAACGAGCCGATCGTCGACACCCCCGAACAGGCGATGAACTGCTTCCTGCGCACCGGGCTCGATGCCATCTGCCTTGGACGCTACCTCGTGGTGAAGGGCGAGCACGCAGCACTGCTGCCGGACGCATAGCCCAGCCTTGCAGGCGGATCGCCTGCACTTCGTTGAGACCGTCGTCTTACGGTGCAGGTCGCCGTAAGACGATGATTACGCCGGAGCCAGCGCGTCGGCCAGATAGGCCGCGTAGGCGCGTTTCAATCCGTCCGCGAGCGAGGTCGTCGCACGCCAACCGAGCTTTTCGAGGCGGCTGACGTCGAGCAGCTTGCGCGGCGTTCCGTCGGGACGCGAGGTGTCAAAACGGATCTCGCCGCCGTAACCAACGATTT
>JAEYRD010000017.1 GCA_023435725.1 Pseudomonadota bacterium
CCCCAACCCTCTCCCCGCAAGCGGGGAGAGGGAGATGACAACCACCTCCCTCCGCCTTCGCGCCGGTCTCGTCTCCATCGTGCTGCTCGCCGCATTCCTCGGTATCTGGCATCTCGCCACGCGCTCGGCCGCACCGGTCGCCACGATGAGCCCGGAATACGCCAAGCTGATGGGCCTGACCGCCACGCAAGGCAAATCCGCGATGCCCGGGCCGCTCGATGTCGGCGCAAAGTTCTGGGAGCATTTGAAGCGGCCGTTCTATGACAACGGGCCGAACGACAAGGGGCTCGGCATCCAGCTCGCTTATTCGATCGCGCGCGTCGGTACCGGCTATCTGCTGGCGGTGCTTGTCGCCATCCCGCTCGGCTTCCTCATCGGCATGTCGCCGCTGCTGAGCAAGGCGCTCGATCCATTCATCCAGGTGCTCAAGCCGATCTCGCCGCTGGCCTGGATGCCGCTTGCGCTCTACACCATCAAGGATTCCTCGATCTCCGCGATCTTCGTCATCTTCATCTGCTCGATCTGGCCGATGCTGCTCAACACCGTCTTCGGTGTCGCGAGCGTGCGCAAGGAATGGATCAACGTGGCACGGACGCTGGAGGTCGGCACCGTCAGGCGCGCCTTCACGGTGATCCTGCCGGCGGCGGCACCGACGATTTTGACCGGCATGCGCATCTCGATCGGCATTGCCTGGCTGGTGATCGTCGCTGCCGAAATGCTCGTCGGCGGCACCGGCATCGGCTACTTCGTCTGGAACGAGTGGAATAACCTCTCGATCACCAATGTCATCATCGCGATCCTGCTGATCGGGATCGTCGGCATGCTGCTCGACCAGATCCTGGCGCGCTTCACGCGCATGGTCACGTTTCCGGAGTAGGGGCTGTGACCGACAAATTCATCTCCATCGAAGGCATCGCAAAGCGCTATCCGGGCGCGGGTGGCGGCGCGACGACGGTGTTCGAGAATCTGTGGCTGTCGATGGCGCGCGGCGAGTTTTGTTGCGTGATCGGGCATTCCGGCTGCGGCAAGACCACGGTGCTCAACATTCTCGCCGGCCTCGATGCGCCCAGCGAGGGCGCCGTCATCGTCGACGGGCAGGCGATCTCGGGCACCAGCCTCGACCGTGCCGTGATCTTCCAGAGCCACGCGCTGCTGCCCTGGCGCACCGTGCTCGGCAACGTCAGCTATGCCGTGAGCTCGAAATGGCGGAGCTGGGATCGTGCCAAGGTCAGGGCGCACGCACAGACCTTCATCGATCTCGTCGGTCTCACCGGCTCTGAGCACAAGCGCCCGTCGGAACTGTCCGGCGGCATGAAGCAGCGCGTCGGCATTGCGCGAGCATTGTCGATCACGCCGAAAATGATGCTGATGGACGAGCCGTTCTCGGCGTTGGACGCGCTGACGCGCGGCACGCTCCAGGACGAGGTGCGTCGTATCTGCCTGGAGACCGGGCAGACCGCGTTCATGATCACCCACGACGTCGACGAGGCGATTTACCTCGCCGACAAGATTTTCCTGATGACCAACGGCCCCGGCGCGGTGCTGGCCGAGGTGGTCGAAAATCCGCTGCCGAGGGATCGCGGTCGCACTGATCTGCACCGCCATCCGCTTTACTACGCGCTGCGCAACCATATCATCGATTTCCTGGTGACGCGCAGCAAGACGTTCACCGCCGAAAGGCCCGATCACGATCCGCGCAACGTGCCGGTGGTGCATATTGGCAATCCTGGGCTGACGATCGCATCCAGTGGCGAAGAGCAACGACAGACACGGATACCCGGGACCAGTCCCGGTTTGACTGCCTAAAGAGGAGACCCCGACATGAAACGCGAAGACCTCACCGAAAAGCTGCTCGACATCAAGCGCGAGAAGGGCTGGAGCTGGAAATACATCTGCGACAAGGTCGGCGGCTATTCGGAGGTGCTGATCGTCGGCGCGATCCTCGGCCAGATGAAGCTGACGAAGCCGCAGGCCGCCAACGCAGGCGAGTTGTTCGGCCTGACAAAGGGCGAAACCGCAATGCTCAACGAGGTGCCGATGCGCGGCACCGGCACGCCGATGCCGCCGACCGATCCGCTGATCTACCGTTTCTACGAGATGGTGATGGTGAACGGCCCGGCCTGGAAGGCGCTGATCGAAGAAGAGTTCGGCGACGGCATCATGTCGGCGATCGACTTCGACATGGGGATCGAGCGCGTCGCCAATCCGAAGGGCGACCGCGTCAAGATCACGATGTCGGGCAAATTCCTGCCGTACAAATATTCCGGCGCCAGCGGCAACGTGCCGGAGTACGGCTTCAAGGAGGGGTGAGGCCTGATGGAATGAGACTCGCCTAGGGAGAGGGGTGGCCCAGGAAAAAGTACTGGTTGTTGACGATGGATCGTGTGTGGGTGCGCGATGGATAGAGTCCTCGCGTGGCACCCCCTCCCTGACCCTCCCCCCCAAGGGGGGAGGGAACGGAGAAAAAAACGCTGTGCCTACAGAATCGCGCCCGGCGCATAGCGGGCTGCTTCCGGGTTGGCCTCGGCCAGAGCATCGACCTGCTCGGCGAAGTGATCGACCTGAGCACCGGCATCGCCTGAATTGGCGCGGCCATGGTCAAGCACGCGCTCCAGCTCGGCTTCGCTGAGACCAAGACGCTGATCGGCGGCGAGACGCTGCAAGAGGTCGTTCTGCACGATCTTGCCGGTGCGCAGGTCGCGAATGGCCGCGACCGCGTGCTCCTTGATCGCCTCATGCGCGCCTTCGCGCCCCGAACCCTTCTTCACCGCTTCCATCATGACCGTGGTGGTCAGCAGGAAGGGCAGATAACGGTTGAGCTCGGTCGCAACGACCGCGTCGAAAATTTCCATCTGGTCGAGCACCGAGAGCAGGGTCTCGAGCAGCCCGTCCATGGCCAGGAAGGTGTCGGGCAGCATCACGCGGCGAACGACGGAGCAGGAAACGTCGCCCTCGTTCCATTGATCGCCGGAGAGGCCGGCGGCCATTGCGAGATAGCCCTTCAGCACGATGTGCAGGCCATTGATGCGCTCGCAGGAACGGCTGTTCATCTTGTGCGGCATTGCCGACGAGCCGACCTGGCCCTTGGCGAAGCCTTCGCTGGCGAGTTCATGGCCCGCCATCAGGCGCAACGTCTTGGCGAAACTGCCGGGGCCGCTGGCGAGATCGACGAGGACGCTGACCGCACGGAAGTCGAGGCTGCGCGGATAGACCTGGCCGACGGCATCAAAACTCTTGGGCAGGCCGAGGTGAACCAGGACGCGCTGCTCGAGCGCGCGGGCCTTGCCGGCATCGCCGTTGAACAGGGTGATCTGGTCGAGCCGGGTGCCGACCGCACCCTTCAGGCCGCGCGCGGGATAGGTGTTCAGCACGTGGACGAGGCTCTGATGCGCCAGCAGCATCTCCTCGCCGAACATGGCGATGCGCTTGCCGAGCGTCGTGACCTGTGCAGCCACATTGTGGGTGCGTGCCGTGAACGGCATGTCGCGCAGCTGCTTTGCGTGCCTGGCAAAACGGATCAGCGCGGCGATGCTCTTGGTCTCGATCAGCTGCAGCCCGCGGTAGACCTGGAGTTGCTCCACGTTCTCGGTGAGGTCGCGGCTGGTCATGCCCTTGTGCAGGTGCTCGTGACCGGCGAGGTCGCAGAACTCCTCGATCCGCGCCTTGACGTCGTGGCGGGTGATGCGCTCGCGCCGCATGATGGAAGCGAGATCAACCTGGTCCTTCACGCGCTCGTAAGCTTCGACCACGCCATCCGGCACCGGGATGCCGAGATCGCGCTGACCCTTCAGCACGGCGATCCAGTAGTCGCGTTCGAGGCGAACCTTGCCTTCGCCGCTCCAGATGGCGCGCATGGCGGGCGAGGCATAGCGCTCGGCGAGGACGTTCGAAATATGATCTTGTTGGGACATGCCGCCCATTTGGCATTGCCCAGGGCCGGCCGCAAGGCCGATATGGAGCGAGCGGCGAACGGGGTTTACCGTGCCATTCGCCGCTCCCGGCCGGTCTATTTCCCGGCCTTCACCTCGGCAGCCGCCACCGCGAGCAGCTCGCTCATCTTGGCGCGAATCGCCTGCTCGGTGACGACCACGCTCTTGGCGGCGAAATCACCCATGACCTTGCGCAGGACGTCCGCATCGCCGGCTTCCTCGAAATCGGCCGCGACCACTTCCTTGGCATAGGCCGTGGCGGCCTCACCGGTGATTCCGAGCTTCTCGGCGGCCCAAAGCCCGAGCAGCCGGTTGCGGCGGGCTTCCGCCCTGAATTTCTGTTCCTCGTCGAGGGCGAATTTCTTCTCGAAACCTTCCTCGCGCTTGTTGAACTCGCTCATGCCTGTGTTTCCCTGCCAAATCGAAGCTAGGACCGTCGTTGCGGCGGCCCGGGTGCATGCCTAGATACGGGGCACGAATCGGCAAAACAACGAGCCGTTAAGCCGCAGGCAAGACGGTATAAGTTGGCGCCGGACGGCTGGATCGATTGTGCTGGGGCAGCCAATCGGATAGGTTGCCTAAAGGCTTGGTTCCCGTTCTGTTTCCTCAGGTTTCCTTGGGTTCCAGATGGGGTTCCGGGCCGTTCACGGCAGCTCCGCTGTGGGTCGTAACCTGGTAACCGGAGCACACCAAATACATGGATTTCAACAAAACACGGTACATCCCCATGAGCCGTCGGCGTCGCATTTATGAAGGCAAGGCAAAGGTTCTCTATGAAGGTCCGGAGCCCGGTACCCTGATCCAGCACTTCAAGGATGACGCCACCGCGTTCAATGCGAAAAAGCATCAGGTGATCGAGGGCAAGGGTGTCCTCAACAACCGGATCTCGGAGTACCTGTTTCAGCACCTCAACGACATCGGGGTGCCGACCCATTTCATCCGCCGCCTCAACATGCGCGAGCAGCTGATTCGCGAGGTCGAGATCGTGCCGCTGGAGGTGGTGGTGCGGAACGTCGCTGCCGGCTCGCTGTCGCAGCGCCTCGGCATCGAAGAAGGCACGCAACTGCCCCGCTCGATCATCGAATTCTACTACAAGAACGATCAGCTCAACGACCCCATGGTGTCGGAAGAGCACATCACCGCCTTCGGCTGGGCGACGCCGCAGGAGATCGACGACATCATGGCGCTCGCCATCCGCGTCAACGACTTCCTCACCGGTCTCTTCCTCGGCATCGGCATCCGCCTCGTCGACTTCAAGATGGAGTGCGGCCGGCTGTTCGAGAACGAGATGATGCGGATCATCGTCGCCGATGAGATCTCCCCGGACTCCTGCCGTCTGTGGGACATCAAGTCGAACGAGAAGCTCGACAAGGACCGTTTCCGCAGGGATCTCGGTGGGCTGCTGGAGGCCTACACCGAAGTTGCCAAACGTCTCGGCATCCTCATGGAGAACGAGCGGCCGGTGGGCTCGGGCCCGGTGCTGGTGAAGAGCTGAGAGGGATTATCGACGTGAAGGCACGTGTCACCGTTACCTTGAAGACGGGCATTCTCGATCCGCAGGGCAAGGCCATCGAAGGCGCGCTGAAGTCGCTCGGCGTCGACGGCGTTGCCAGCGTCCGCCAGGGCAAGGTGTTCGACATCGAGCTCGCCGGCGCCGACAAGGCCAAGGCCGAAGCAGCGCTGAAGGAGGCCGCCGATAAGCTGCTCGCCAACACCGTGATCGAGAACTACGCGATCGAGATGAAGGCTTAGGAACTGACAGCATGGCCGACGTCACAGCGGAACTGATGTTCGAGGTGATAAAGTCGATTCAGGCTCGGCTCGCGCAGGTCGATGGAAAGATCGACGAGCTCAAGCAGGAAATGCAGGCCATGCGAACGTCTCAAACGGGCATCCGCCACGAAATCACCAGCGTTTTTCAGGAGATTTCAAGCGTTCATGCCACTCTGGTTCGCCACGAAGGTCGCTTGGACCGTATTGAAACCCGCCTCGAACTGAACAACGCACCCGCCCAATGAAAGCCGCCATCCTCGTCTTCCCCGGAATCAATCGCGAGCGCGACATGGCTCGCGCGCTGAAGCTCATCTCGGGCCACGAGCCCGCGATGGTCTGGCACGCCGAGACCTCGCTGCCTGCGGGCACTGATCTCGTCGTCGTGCCGGGCGGCTTCTCCTATGGCGACTATCTTCGCTGTGGCGCGATTGCTGCGCGGGCGCCGGTGATGGATGCGGTGCGTGACTATGCGGCGAAGGGCGGCCTCGTGCTCGGCGTCTGCAACGGTTTCCAGATCCTCTGCGAATCCGGCCTCTTGCCGGGCGTGCTGATGCGCAATGCGGGGCTGAAATTCATCTGCCACGACGTGCATCTGCGCGTCGAGCGCTCCGACACGCCGTTCACCCGCGGCTACAATGCCGGGCAGGTGATCCGCGTGCCGGTTGCCCATGGCGAGGGCAATTACGAGGCGGATGAAGAGACCATCAAGCGGCTCGAGGGCGAGGGGCGCGTGCTCTACCGCTACTGCTCCGCCGACGGCGTGGTCGACGAGGTCCATAACATCAACGGCGCAGCGAATTCCATCGCCGGCATCGTCAACGACAAGGGCAACGTGCTCGGCATGATGCCGCATCCCGAAAACCACGTCGAAGACATCATGGGCTGCACCGACGGCCGCGGCCTGTTTGCCGGCCTCGTCCAGCATCTGGAAAAGGCTGCGTGATTGCCTTCGTGTTGAAGCGGTCTCTCGCCGCGATCGCGGCGCTTTCGCTGGCGACCGCCGCCTTCGCGCAGGATTTCCCGAAGCGTCCGATCACCATGATCGTGCCGTTCGCGGCCGGCGGCACCTCGGACGTGATCGCGCGCACGGTCGCCGAGCAAATGGGTATCGCGCTCGGCCAGACCATCGTGATCGAGAACGTCGCCGGCGCCGGTGGCTCGACCGCGCTGGCGCGTGCTTCCCGCGCCGAGCCGGATGGCTACACCATCGCGATCGGCAATGCCGGCACCAATGCCGCGACCTACACGATCTATCCAAAGCTCCCGTTCACACCGGAATCTTTCGTGCCGATCGCCATGGTGGCCAAGACCTTCGGCATCATCGCGCTCCGCAGGGATTTTCCGGCGAAGGACCTCAAGGAGTTCATCGCCTACGCCAAGGCCAATCCCGGCAAGATCAATCTCGGCCATGCCGGCGTCGGTTCGTCGAATTACCTGATCTGCAAGAGCTTCGTCACGGCCGGCGGGATCGACGCGACGCTGGTCGGCTACCGCGGTGCGGCGCCCGCGCTCACAGACGCGGTCGGCAGCCAGATCGACGGCGTCTGCGATGCGGCTGCCTCCGTCTCACAGTCGATCAACGAGAAGCTCGTGAAGGGGCTCGTGGTCGGCTCGACCGTGCGGCTTGCCACGCTGCCGGAGCTGCCGACATCAGCAGAAGCGGGCCTCCCCGAATTCGAGGCGCAAGGCTGGAACGGCCTGTTCGCGCCCAAGGGCACACCGCCGGCCGTCATCGCCAAGCTGAACGCCGCCGCGCGCACGGCTGTGGAGACCGATGCGGTGAAGAAGCGCTTTGCCGATCTGTCGACCGTTGCGCCCGATCCTGACGAGCACACGCCCGAGGTGCTGCAGAAGCTGGTGACGCGCGACGTCGAGAAGTACCGGAAGATGCTGGCGGACGACGCCAAGTAGTGGCGAGCCTTTGGCTTGCCGTCACATGAACCTCGATCGCATTTGAGACGACTGACTCCCCGTCGCCATCAGGGCGCAGGCGTCAAGGTCGCTGATTTCCGCGGTGTAGCAATTGTTTGTTGATCCAGATGCACCGCGCTCCGAAATATCTGCGCAAGGCGCAGGCGGAGTGGCTCAGTATCGCCGAGAAGCAGCTGTCGACTTGAGCTAGCGCAGCTTGAACTTGTCCGCCGGCACCGTCATCGCTGCGACGCCGGCCATGACCAGCAGCAGGCCCAGCGCCAGGTTCGACGGTACGCTCTCGCCGAGCAGCAGCACGGACAGGCCGACGCCGATGGGAATGCGCAAATAGCCTTGCGCGTTCGTCGTCAGCGTGCCGAGCCGGCCCAGGCAGACGTAGAACAGCATCAATCCCAGGGCACTGGAGACGATCCCCATGACGATGGTGGCAACGATCGCCGTCGGCGTCGGGTGCAGCGTCCAGGGCTGGTCGATGATCAGCGAAGGCGGCAACAGCACGAATCCGCCGAACAATAGCGAGCCGGTGGCCACCACCATCGGGTCGTACTCGGACAGCCGCAGGCCGAAGATCGTCGCGCAGGCGAACGAGATGGTCGCGAGCAGGATCGCGATCTCGGCGACGATTTCGCCGCCAAAGCTGCGCAGCGCGTCAAGACCGACGATGGCGACGGTGCCGGCAAGGCCGAGAATCGCGCCCGCGAGCTTCAACAGCGTCGCCGGCTCGTGCCGCGTGATCAGCGAGGTGATCAGGAAGGCGAAGATCGGCGTCGTCGAGGCCAGCACCACCGTGTTCGACGCGGGCACATATTGTTGCGACCATGTGATGATCAGGAACGGGACCGTCGAGTTGATGAGCTGCTGGACCGCGAACAGCTTCCAGGCCTTCACATCCGTCGGCAGGCTGATGCCGCGCATCCACAGGATTGCGAACAGGAAGGCGGCGGCGATCAGCGAGCGCACCGAGATGAAGGTGATCGGCGGGATCGTGTCCAGCGCGAGCTTGGCCAGTGGATAGGTCGAGCTCCAGCAGCAGGCGAGCGCGAACAGCAGCGCGTAGTCGCGCCAGTTGCGCGCGCCGGCGGTGGTCATGGATGGCAACGGCGCTGATACGGAGGCCGCGGTGCGGCCCGTCGGCGATGTGCTCTGCGGCACCTTGTATTTGCTCCCCCGGCGCGAAAGCGCTCGGCGCAAGTCTGGGCGAGGGGGCGCGAAAAGGGAAGGTGTCGAGCTATGCGTTTGGCTGCGGTGCCGGCTTCCGCTTCACCCGCTTGATCGTTCCGGAGAAGCTGAATAGCGGCCGCCCGCCGGAGGTCAGCTTGCCGCGCAGGAAGATCAGCGAGCCGCCGGCGCGGGACACTTCGCCGACACATTCGACCAGCTCGCCCTCGCGTGCTCCGTCGAGGAAATCGCAGGCGAAATTGGTGGTCACCGCCGGCCCATCCAGCTCATGGGTGGCGATAGCAAACAGGCAATAGTCGGCGAAGGCCATGAAGCAGCCGCCATGGACGTTCCCACCACCATTGAGGTGCTTCTTCTCGACCCGGAAGGCCGCACGCACGCTGCCGTCGTCCTCGATCTTGTGCCAGAACGGGCCGATATGGGTCTCAAAACTGTCGCGAATCCAGGTCCGCCAGCCCGTGAACTCACCTTCGGTGGCCATGTGCAGGTCGGGGCGGCGGGTGGAGGGGACTTTGGTCAATTCGTGCAAGGAAATGGGCCTTCAATTACGGGTCTTTAGCCCTTAAATCCGATCCGTCAGCGCCTTGCAATTCCCGTTCCCGCCGACCCCGTCTGCAAAACGTGGGACAGCGGGAAAATGCGTTCATAAAGGGCTTTTCCCGGCCCCCCGATGTTCCTAAGAACGGCCAACCCCGCCGAAAGCCTCGAATCCATGAAGAATGAACCCAAGATCACCCCCGAACTGGTTGCCGCCCACGGGCTCAAGCCCGACGAGTATGAGCGGATCCTGAAGCTGATCGGGCGGGAGCCGACCTTCACCGAACTCGGCATCTTCTCGGCGATGTGGAACGAGCACTGCTCGTACAAGTCGTCGCGCATTCATTTGCGCGGCCTGCCGACCAAGGCCCCCTGGGTGATCCAGGGCCCCGGCGAGAATGCCGGCGTGATCGACATCGGCGACGGCCAGGCCGTGGTGTTCAAGATGGAGAGCCACAACCACCCGAGCTACATCGAGCCCTATCAGGGCGCGACCACCGGCGTCGGCGGCATCCTGCGCGACGTCTTCACCATGGGCGCGCGCCCGATCGCCTGCCTCAATGCGCTGAGCTTCGGTGCGCCCGAACATGCCCGGACGCGGCATCTCGTCTCCGGCGTCGTGGCCGGCGTCGGCGGTTACGGCAATTCCTTCGGCGTGCCGACGGTCGGCGGCCAGGTGCGCTTCCACACCCGTTATGACGGCAACATCCTGGTCAACGCGATGGCCGTCGGCCTCGCCGACGCGGACAAGATTTTCTACGCGGCGGCGTCGGGCGTCAACATGCCGATCGTCTATCTCGGCTCCAAGACGGGCCGCGACGGCATCCACGGCGCCTCGATGGCCTCGGCCGAGTTCGACGACAAGTCCGAGGAGAAGCGCCCGACCGTGCAGGTTGGCGATCCCTTCGCCGAGAAGCTGCTGCTCGAGGCCTGCCTCGAGATCATGGAGAAGGGCTGCGTCATCGCGATCCAGGACATGGGCGCGGCGGGCCTGACCTGTTCGGCGGTCGAGATGGGCGCCAAGGGCGACCTCGGCGTCGACCTCGATCTCGACGCGGTGCCGACCCGCGAGACCGGCATGAGCGCCTACGAGATGATGCTCTCGGAGAGCCAGGAGCGCATGCTCATGGTGCTCAAGCCCGAGAAGGAAAAGGAAGCCGAGGCGATCTTCAAGAAGTGGGGCCTCGACTTCGCCGTCGTCGGCTACACCACGCCGAGCAAGCGCTTCGTGGTCAAGCATGGCGGCGACGTCATGGCCGACTTGCCGATCAAGGAGCTCGGCGACGAGGCGCCGGTCTATGACCGTCCCCACGTTGCCTCCGCCGCGCTGCCGATCGTGCATGCGCGCGAGGTGCCGGCGCCGTTGGGCATCGGTGCTGCGCTCGAGAAGCTGATCGGCACGCCTGATATGTGCAGCAAGCGCTGGGTCTGGGAGCAGTACGACCACGTCATTCTCGGCAACACCTTGCAGCGGCCCGGCGGCGATGCCGCCGTTGTGCGCGTGCAGGATGGGCCGAAGGGCCTGGCGCTGACCGTCGACGTCACGCCACGCTATTGCGAGGCTGATCCGTTCGAGGGTGGCAAGCAGGCGGTGGCGGAAGCCTGGCGCAACATCACCGCGGTCGGCGGCAGGCCGCTCGCGATCACTGACAATCTCAATTTCGGCAATCCGGAGCGGCCCGAGATCATGGGCCAGTTCGTCGGCTGCCTGAAGGGCATCTCGGAAGCCTGCCGCACGCTCGACTTCCCGGTCGTGTCCGGCAACGTCTCGCTCTACAACGAGATCAACGGCCGCGCGATCCTGCCGACGCCCTCGATCGGCGGCGTCGGCCTGCTGGACGATTTCACCAAGTCGGCCTCGCTGGCCTTCAAGGCCGAAGGCGAGGCGATCCTGTTGATCGGCGAAACCCATGGCTGGCTTGGCCAGTCCATGTACCTGCGCGACATCTGCGGTCGTGAGGAAGGTGCGCCGCCGCCGGTCGATCTCGCCGCCGAGA
The DNA here is from genome assembly GCA_023435725.1 of Pseudomonadota bacterium. Taxonomy (GTDB): domain Bacteria; phylum Pseudomonadota; class Alphaproteobacteria; order Rhizobiales; family Xanthobacteraceae; genus Bradyrhizobium. The sequence goes on from JAEYRD010000017.1 coordinate 11,348, forward strand.
AGCGCAATGGCGACTGCGTGCGCGGCATGATCCATGCGGGCACGGCGACCGCCGTGCACGACCTCTCCGACGGTGGCCTCCTGATCGCGCTCGCCGAAATGGCGATGGCGAGCGGCATCGGCGCGAAGCTGCTCGCGGCGCCGACCGCGCTCGTGCCGCAGGCCTATTGGTTCGGCGAGGACCAGGCACGCTATCTCGTCACCGTGCCGGAAGCGGAGGCCGGCCGCGTGCTCGCCAAGATGCGCGGCTGCGAGGTGCCCTGCGTGCGGATCGGCACCACCGGTGGCGATTCGATCGCGATCGCGGGTGAGGCGCCGGTTGCGATCGACGCGCTGCGGAAATCGTTCGAGCGCTGGCTGCCGGAATACATGGGCGGGAAGGCGGCCTGAGGCCTTTCCGCCCTCTCCGTCATTGCGAGGAGCGAAGCGACGAAGCAATCCAGACTGTTCCCGCGGAGGGATTCTGGATTGCTTCGCTGCGCTCGCAATGACGAGTGGAGAGAGTACGCCTCACAACACGTGCGAGGCGCCCGGAATCTTCCGCAATGCCGCCGTCAGGCCCCAGCTCAGGAGCACCGTGAGCACGAATCCGATCGCGGCCTTCACGATGGCCGGCAGTCCGTAGTCGAACAGCGCGTACTGGATCCAAAGCGCGATCGGGTAATGCACCAGGAACATGCCGTAGGCATCGGCCTGCATGCGGTCGAGCAGGTTCGGCCCCTGCGATCTTGAGTGCAGGAAGAAAGCGAGGATGGCGACCAGGATCGAAGCCGAGAACAGCACGAAGAACGTGCCGTAGATCGCCTGGTACCAGTCCGGCAGCACGTTCGGATTTCCCAGGATTCCTCGCTTGATGTAGATCATGCCCCACATCAGGCAGTAGGGGATCGGCGTCGCGATCACCCACATCCACCGGGCCCTCGGCAATTGGCCTTCGGCGCTGAGCACGCCGCGGTCGAAGTTCGCGGCACCGACGCTCACGCCAATGAAGAAATAGGCGAAGTAGAGCAGGATGCGGCTCGCCTGCACCGAGAACGGGCCGAACTCGAACCACCTGTTGGCACCGAAATAGACCAGCGCGGGCACGTAAACGATGGCCGTGACGACGACGAGCAGCAGCCAGAATACGGCCGGCTGCTCGAAACCTCGAACCGACACGCGGTTGACCGGATCGACCAGATGGGCCGAGACCCGGTAGAGCAGGCTTGCGGTCAGGTCGAACGCGAGCAGCACCCACACGAACCAGATCGGGCCGCTCGGCCACGGACCTGCTGTCACCGTCTTCCACCAGAATGCCGTGAAGGTCAGCTCGGGGTTCTGCCGCAGCGCGATCGCGTAGTAGGCGATCGGGATGACGGTGAAGGCCGCGATCACGAAGGGCAGTCCGAGCCGCAACAGGCGATCGCGCAGGAAGACCTGTGGCGCCTTGCGCGCAATGCCCGGCCACGTGAACAATCCCGACAGGAAGAAGAACATCGCCATGAAGAAGCTGTCGGTGGCGAGCACGACGACGTCGAAGCCGATCCAAGACGCCGGATCGGTGTGACCGAAATGGGTATAAGGGATGACGGCGTGATGCAGCAGCACCACGAGTGTCAGGAAAGTGCGGGCGCGATCGATCGACAGATTGCGCGCCTTGCTCTTCGGTGCGGCGTGCGCCTCTGCGCCGATCGTCGCGGAATGTGACATCGTCATCATAGTCGCCCCGATTGCGCTCCCGCCCCGGCCGGACTGTGCCGCCGGGAACCCGATTCAGCAAGCGCAGTTTATGCCGTGGCCTGGCGGCGCGCGGCGCCAGGAACCAGTTCCGCGCAGCGAAGTTAGCGTCCACGTCTAGGTTGAGGGCCGTAGGCGGCCTCAAGTCGGAGTTGGCGATGACGATCCTGAAATGGGCGCTGATCTTCCTGCTGATCTCGATCGTGGCCGGTGTGCTCGGCTTTACCGGCATCTCGGCCACCTCGGCCGATATCGCCCGCTACCTGTTCTATATCTTCGTCGTGATCTTCCTGGTGCTGCTGATACTGGGGCTCACCATATTCAGGGTGTAGCAGGGCTGCGTCAGCGCCCACAATCGTCATGGCCAGACTTGACTTGGCATGACCCGGCCATCCACGTTTTCTTTCTGACAGGCAAGTTCGTGGATGGCCGGGTCATGGTGCTAGCGGAAGCGACGCCGTCCTTCGAGCGGCTATGCCCGGCCATGACGGTATAGGTCGTGTGGCAACTACCCAACTTCCTCGATCTTCACCTTGTCCGGATAGAATGCGAGGCGGCCGGAGATCTCCGTCATCGCCGGGAACGGCGTTTCGTAGGTCCAGATCGCGTTGTCGAGCGTCTTGCCGTCGGCCTTGATGCTGTAATAACTGGCATCGCCCTTGTAGGGGCAGTGGGTCGTGCGGTCGGTGCGCTCGAGCAGTGCCATATTGGTGTCCTCCCGCGGCACATATTGCACCGCCGGATATTTCGCCTCCTTCAACGTCAGCGCCTTGGTGGTCTCCGCGATCACGACGTCGCCCGCTGTGATGCGGACGCGCCGGGGGTTTTGGGTGATGGTGATGGGGTGGTCTGGCCCTGGAAGCTTCATGACTTCACGCCTTTTCGATCAATCTGCCGCGCGCGGCACTTTGTCGTGCCTTTATCCCGGTGGGATCACGGATATAGTGCGTCAAGACGTGACGTAGAAGGCTGTTCACGCTAAGTTTGGGCCTGCCGGTCCGGGGACCCGGCAGCGATTCGACGACGAGGCTGGTTCTCAGCCGAGACAAGGAGCAAGATCCGAATGCCCATGGACGCCCACGATATCGAGGCGATGATCAAGGCAGCGATCCCCGATGCCGAGGTGACGATCCGTGACCTCGCCGGTGATGGCGACCACTATGCCGCGACCGTGATCTCGGAATCCTTCCGCGGCAAGTCTCGCGTCCAGCAGCACCAGATCGTCTATCAGTCCCTCCAAGGCCAGATGGGCGGCGTGCTGCACGCGCTGGCGTTGCAAACCGGCGTGCCCGGGACCTGAGCTGACGGCGCTGCGAGGGGATGACTATGGCTGCGGACAATCCGCGCGGCGCGATGTTTCGTGTCATCCTGCCGAACCAGCACAGCCGCGTTACGAATGCCGAGCTGTTCTTCGACCTCGTTTTCGTCTTCGCGGTCACGCAAATCTCGCACGCGCTGCTGCACCATTTCACGCCGCTCGGCGCGGTCGAGGTCACGCTGCTGTTTCTGGCGGTGTGGTGGGTGTGGGTCTATACGGCCTGGGTCACCAACTGGCTCAATCCCGAGCTGACGCCGGTCCGCATCCTGCTCTTCGTGATGATGCTGGGCGGCCTCGTGCTATCGACGACGATCCCGACCGCCTTTGACGGCCGAGGTCTCTGGTTTGCGATTGCCTATGCGACCATGCAGGTCGGACGCACCGCCTTCTGGCTGTTTGCGACCCCGCGCCATCGAACGGCGGTCCGGCACAACGCGATCCGCATCCTGGTCTGGCTCTCCGGCTCCGCGATCTTCTGGATCCTCGGCGGTCTCGCGCACGGGGAAGAGAGGCTATGGTTCTGGATCGTCGCGCTGACGATCGAATACATCTCGCCCGCGGTGCGCTTCTGGGTCCCCAAGCTGGGCTTCTCGTCGGTCGAGGCATGGGCCGTCGAAGGCGGCCACATGGCCGAGCGCTGCTCTCTCTTCGTCATCATTGCGCTCGGCGAAGCCGTCGTCGTCAACGGTGCGACCTTTGCCGAATTGCAGTGGTCCGCGGACAATATCGTTGCCTTCGTCTCGGCGCTGGTCGGCGCCATCGCGATGTGGTGGGTCTATTTCCACAAGGGCGCGGAGGCCGGCGCCGAGCGCATCTCCAAGTCTGCCGAATCCGGCCGGCTGGCGCGGCTCGCCTACACCTATCTGCACATGCCGATCATCGCCGGCATCATCCTGACCGCGGTGTCGGACGAGCTGGTGCTCAAGCATCCGGCCGGCCATTCCGACATCAGGACGATCGTGAGCACGATCGGCGGCCCGCTGGTGTTTTTGGTCGGTACCATCCTGTTCAAGTACTCGATCCGCGGCTTCCTGCAGCTGTCGCACGGCATCGGCATCATCCTGCTTCTGGTGCTGAGCTGGTTTGCGTCGGAGCTGTCGCCGCTCTGGCTGTCGGTCGCGACCACGGTGATCATGATCGTGGTCGCGGTGTGGGAGTCGGCGTCGCTGGGGTCGACGCCACAGGAGGCCGAGGAGCATTGAACCGCGCGCGGCCGGAAAGCGTCTAACGACGAACCGCTCTCTGCCGACGTAGGTTTCCGTGAGACTTCAGTTCACGCTTCTGCTGGCATGTTGTGTCACGCTGGCTAGTCCGATTGCCGGTGCCGGAAGCTCTGGTTCGATCGACGAGCTTCGGCAGAGTTTTACGGTCGGCGGCGAGCCGGTCCCGCCGAATGTTTTCCGCGACATGGGCAATGGCGATCTTGCCGATTCCGGCAGCATCATCGTCACCATCGATGTCAGGGCCGCGACCGGAAGCAATCTCTATGCCGATCCGATCAAGCGCAACGGTGCCTGGGTCGCGCAGCGCAGGGCCAATTCGGGCGACAAAGGTCTCACCGAAGAGGAGGCCTATCGCTATGTCGGGATGACCGCGAACCGGCTGCTCGTCGTCATCACGAGTTACAGCGGCGGCGGTTCTGGCGTGTTTCATTCGTTGCATATTCTCGCGGCCGAACCGGCGCGCGCCTTCGATGGCGAGGGCGAGCCCTACGAGCGATTGAACCTCACCACCATCCGCAGCATCGCGCTTGGCGACCGCTGGAATGGCGAGGTCAGGATCGACGGCAACGCTGTCGTGGTCACGACGACCGGCGGTATCCCGGCCGGTCAGGCGCGCAAGCCATCAACGATGACGATCGAGGCCGAGCGCCCCTAGAGAATCTCATCGCGCTTTAGCGCTGTTTCGTCACTCCGCAGTTTCCAGCGCGTGCACCGAGAACATCCTGGCCGCATCCGTCCAGCTCTCGCGCACCCGCCAGCCGGCGCCCTGCGCCAGCGCGGCGAAACGCTCGATGCTGTATTTGTAGCTGTTCTCGGTGTGGATGCTCTCGCCGGGCCGGAACGAGAAGCTGGTGCCGAGCAGACGCACCGTCTGGCTCTTCTTGCTGATCAGATGCATCTCGATGCGGTGCCGTTCGCGATTGTAGATCGCGCGATGGGTGAAGGCGGAGAGATCGAAATTGCCGCCCAGCTCGCGGTTGATGCGCACGAGCACATTGAGGTTGAAGCGCGCGGTGACGCCGGCCGCATCGTTATAGGCGTCATGGAGCACGCGCTCTTCCTTCTCGAGGTCAGCGCCGATGATCATCAGCGCGCCCTGGCCCAGAATCTCGCGCGCGCTCTTCAGGAAGGCCTGCGCCTCGTGCGGCTCGAAATTGCCGATGGTCGAACCCGGGAAGAAGCCGACCTTGGGCCGCGATGCGACCGCCTTCGGGAGCTCGAACGGCGTCGTGAAGTCGGCCGCCACCGGATAGATGCCGAGCGAGGGGAAGTCCCGCTTCAGGCCGTTCGCCTGCGCCTTCAGGAAGTCGCCGGAGATATCGACGGGCACATAGGCCGCGAACTTGCAATGGTTGAGCAGCAGGCGGACCTTCGTCGTCGCGCCTGCGCCGAACTCGACCAGCGCCGCGTGCTCCGGAATGATCTTCGCAATCTCGCTGCCGCGCTCCTTCAGGATCGCAAGTTCGGTGCGCGTCGGATAATATTCCGGCAGGCGCGTGATCGCCTCGAACAATTCCGATCCGGTCGCGTCGTAGAAATATTTCGGCGACAGCTTTTTCGGCTGCTGCGAGAGGTCTTCAATGGCCTCGCGGGCAAAGGCGGTCGTCTGCTCGTCGGGGAGATGGGCTTCGGCCAAAGCGCTGGCGTGCACATTCATGATACTCTCCTGAACGCGCTGTCCGGCGCGCGGTTGTCGTCGGATGAGAATTAGTCGTAGTCGGCGAGCCGCAGCCCCGTGAACTGCCAGCGGTGGTGCGGATAGAAGAAGTTGCGGTAGGTGATACGGCTGTGCCCTTCCGGGGTTGCAAGGGAGGAGCCGCGCAGCACGAGCTGGTTGACCATGAACTTGCCGTTGTACTCGCCGAGTGCGCCTTCGACGGCACGATAGCCGGGGTAGGGGGAGTACGAGCTGCGGGTCCATTGCCAGACAATGCCGAAGGCATCATTGAGCGCGCCCGCACGTGCCGCGACCTCCCATTCCATCTCGGTCGGCAGATGTTTTCCGGCCCAGCGGGCGAAGGCGTCGGCTTCGTAATAGCTGACGTGGCAGACCGGCGCGTCGGGATCGACCGGCTTGAGGCCGGCCAGCGTTATCATGTACCATTGGCCGTCCACCTCGCGCCAATGGCCCGGGGCGTCCCAGCCCTCGTTGGTCACGGCGGCAAAGCCGTCCATCAGCCACAACGTTGCGGTCCGGTAGCCGCCGTCACGCATGAAGGCGAGCCACTCGCCATTGGTGATGAGATTGCGCGCGACCCGGACCGGGCCGACGAGTGCGCGATGGGCGGGCTTCTCATTGTCGAAATGGAAGCTGTCGTCGACATGGCCGACGGTGTGAATGCCCTCGTTCAGCGTCAGCCAGTCTTCACCGGCGCGTGTCGTGGCCGGGAAGCGCCAGTCCGGATCGTAGGCCGGCGGGATCGGGTTCTGCGCGAAGGCGTGCAGGATGTCGGTGAACATCAATTCCTGATGCTGCTGCTCATGATTGAGCCCGACCTCGATCAGCGGCGCGATCTCGCCAAGCTTGTCCTCGCCGGCCTCGCGGAAGAACTTTACGACCGCAGCATCGACATAGCTGCGGTAGGCGCCGATCTGATCGGCGCTGGGGCGGGTGATGTCGCCGCGGCGATGCCGGGCATGACGCGGGCCGGCGCTGACGTAATAGGAATTGAACAGGAACGCGAAATCGGGGTGGAAGGGCCGGTAATCCGAAGAATGCTCGCCGAGCAGGAATTGCTCCCAGAACCAGGTGGTGTGAGCCCGGTGCCATTTCGTGGGGCTCGCATCCGGCATGGACTGGATCTGCTGGTCCTCCGGCGACAGCGGCGCGGCGCGGCGCTCGGTCTCGTTGCGGACGACGACAAACGCGTCTTCCAGCCTCCCCGCGAGGCCGCCCAAATCGGCCGACGGTGACGAAAGCGAGGAGGTGGCCGTAGCGGAGGCTTGTTTCGTCACGTTTTTCTCCAGACAAGACGAGAGAACGTTGTTGGCGCCGCCCGGTTCCAAAGCCGGGGTTCGTCCTAAATGGGGCCTCCGCAACGGGATAAAAGTCCTCTCCGGCGTTAATATTAGTGTCATCAGCCCATCGGCCCGGCGCCCCCAGGGCCGGCTGCCCGGGACACTTCGCCGCCATTTTACTTTGGATGCACAACGGTTTGGGCTACATATATAGGCAAGTATCGGGTTAGATCGGCTGAGCCGGCCCGAAGCGATTGGTGAGGGCTCCGCCCCAGAAGGACACGGATATGAGCATCGAGGAATTCATCGACAACGAAGTGAAGTCGAACGACGTGGTTCTGTTCATGAAGGGTACGCCGCAATTTCCGCAGTGCGGTTTCTCCGGCCAGGTCGTCCAGATCCTCGACCACCTCGGCGTCGGCTATAAGGGCCTCAACGTCCTTGAATCCGCCGAACTGCGTAATGGCATCAAGACCTTCTCCAACTGGCCGACCATCCCGCAGCTCTATGTGAAGGGCGAGTTTGTCGGCGGCTGCGACATCGTCCGCGAGATGTTCCAGGCCGGCGAATTGCAGCAGCTCTTCTCCGAGAAGGGCGTCGTCGTCGCGGCCTGATACGTGACCCAGCTGACGCGCCGCGTCGGCGGCGCCGAACTCGAGGTCATTGTTGCTGACATCACCACACTGAGCGTTGACGCCATCGTCAACGCGGCCAACACGTCGCTCCTGGGCGGGGGCGGCGTGGATGGAGCGATCCATCGGGCGGCCGGGCCCGAACTCGTCGCCGAATGCCGCATGCTCCACGGCTGCAAGACGGGCGATGCCAAGATCACCAAGGGCTATCGGCTCAAAGCCGCTCATGTGATCCATACTGTCGGGCCGGTCTGGAATGGCGGTACCCTCGGCGAGGATGATCTGCTCGCCTCCTGCTATCGCCGCTCGATCGAGCTGTGTCGAAAGCACGAGCTGACCTCCGTGGCATTCCCTGCGATTTCGACCGGGGTTTTTCGCTTTCCTGCCGAGCGGGCGGCCGATATCGCCGTCCGCACGACAATCGAAATGCTGCCCGCATCGCCGCCCGTTGCCCGCGTCGTGTTCTGCTGCTTCTCTGAGCCAAGCGCCAGCCTCCACGCCGAGGCACTTGTGCGGTACAGCATCCCTTGTACCTGATGACGCGGCCAGTACACTCCGCCGGGCCATGTTCCGGGGAGGGGATATGATTTCACGTTCTGGAATGCATGTGTTGGCCTGCGGCGCGCTGGTGTCGCTTGGCGCGATGTCGTTGGCGCGAGCGGAAGGGACTTACGAGATCCCGGCCGGCGCGCATTTCAATCAGGAGAAGCTCGCCAAAGTCAGCGAGTTCTTCAAGAACGAAGTCGCGACTGGCAAGATCGCCGGCGCAACCGTGCTGATCCAGCAGCACGGCAAGCCGGTCTACCACGAAGCGTTTGGCGTGCAGGACGTGGTCAGCAAGGCGCCGATCACCGACAAGACGATCTTCCGCCTGTTCTCGATGACCAAGGCGATCACCGCCGTCGTCGCGATGCAATTGGTCGAGGACGGCAAGATCAAGCTCGACGATCCCGTCTCCAAATACATTCCGTCTTTCGCCAACGTGAAGGTCGGCGTCGAGAAGAAGGCCGAGGACGGCACCAAGTCGCTCGAGCTCGTGGCGCCGAACCGGCCGATGACGGTGCACGACCTGATGACGCACACCTCGGGCATCACCTATGGCTTCTATGGTGACAGCCTGGTCCGCAAGGCCTATCGCGACGCCAATCTCTATGCCGGCGATTTCGACCTTGCCGAGTTCGCCGAACGCATCGCCAAGCTCCCGCTGCACAACCAGCCGGGCGCGCTCTGGCAATATGGCCACTCCACCGACATCCTGGCGCGCGTCATGGAGATCGCGGCCGGCAAGCCGCTGCTCGATATCGAGCGGGAGAAGCTGCTCGGCCCGCTTGGCATGGTCGACACCGGCTTTCTCGTCACGGATCCCGAGAAACAGAAGCTCCTGGCGCAGCCGGTGCCGAACGACAACGATTTCCGGGTCGGCCGGATCAACGATCCGACCGTCGTCAAAAAATGGCAGTCGGCCAGCGGCGGCATGGTCTCGACCATGGCGGACTATGAGCGCTTTGCGCGGATGCTGCTCAATGGTGGTAGCTTCGAGGGCAAGACCATCCTCAAGCCCGAGACCTTCAAGCTGATGGTGACCGATCAGATCGGTCCGAACTCGGGCGTCGGTCGCGACTATTTCTACTTCCCCGGCGACGGCTTCGGTTTCGGGCTCGGCCTTGCGGTCCGCACCGATCCCGGCAATGCCAAGCCGCCACCGCCCGGCGATCTCGGCGAATTGAAGTGGGACGGCGCCTCCGGGTGCTATTTCGTGATCGACCTCAAGCAGGACATGTTCTTTGTCCTGCTTGAGCAGACTCCCACCGAGCGCCAGCGCGTGCAGCGGACATTGAAGCAGTTGGTCTATGAAGCCATGGAGAAGTGACATGTTCGGGCGCCGCGCGCTGATCGCGGCGCTCGTTCTTCTGTTCGGCATTGTCAGTGCGCGGGCGGGCTCCGAGGGGCGCGCTGCGCACAATTTCTCGCCCGAAGGCCTCGCCAAAGTCTCCGATTACATCCGGAGCGAGATCGTCGCTGGCACGTTTCCCGGCGCGATCCTGCTGCTCCAGCAGCACGGCAAGCCGGTCTATTGCGAGAGTTTCGGCGTTCGCGATGTCGCGACCGAGATGTCGATGAGTGCGGACACGATCTTCCGTCTCTATTCGATGTCGAAGCCGATTACGTCAGTCATGGCGATGATGCTGGTCGAGGAGGGCAAGCTCGCGCTCGACGATCCCGTCTCGAAGTACATTCCGGCCTTTGCCGACATGAAGGTCGGCGTCGAGAAGAAGTCCGAGGATGGCAAGATCGCGCTGGGGCTCGAGCCGGTCAATCGTCCGGTCACGATCAAGGATCTGCTGCGCCACACCTCCGGGCTGCCTTACGGCTACCATGGCGGAGGCGCGGTGCGCGAGCTCTATGCGGATGCCCACCTCTTCAGCAGCGAGCTTTCCAACGCAGACTTCGTCGCGAAGATCGCGACGCTGCCGCTGGTCGAGCAGCCCGGCACGATGTGGGACTACGGCCACTCCACCGACGTACTCGGCCGCGTCGTGGAGGTGATCTCCGGAAAGACATTGCTGCAGTTCGAGAAGGAGCGGCTGCTCGATCCGCTCGGCATGAACGAGACGGCGTTCTTCGTCGCCGATCCCGCCAAATTCCCGCGCATTGCCGAACCGATGCCGGAGGACCGCAATATCAATCCGACGACGCGGCTCCGCGATATCAGGCGGCCGCTGAAATGGGAATCGGGCGGCGGCGGCATGGTCGGCACGATCGGTGACTACGCCCGTTTCGCGCAGATGCTGCTGAATGGCGGGACCTATGAAGGCCGGCGCTATCTCAAGCCCGAGACCATTGCGCTGATGGCGTCGGATCATATCGGACCCGAGACCAAAATCGCGCGCGACCAGAACTATTATCCGGGCGGGAGTTCTGGCTTCGGCCTCGGCTTCGCCGTGCGCACCTCGGTGCCGCCGGGCACCTCGTGGCCGCTTGGCGAATATCGCTGGGACGGCGTCGGCGGCACGTTCTTCTTCATCGATCCCGAAGACGATCTGTTCGGGATCTTCATGGTGCAGACCCCGTCGCAGCGCGGCCGGATTCAACTGGCGCTGAAGACGCTGATCTATCAGGCGATGGGGCGGTGATCTCAGCCGTCTCGCTGCTTTCGTAGCCCGGATGGAGCGTAGAGTAATCCGGGGCCACTGCCGATGTCTCCCCGGATTTCACTGCGCTCCATCCGGGCTACGGGACTTACGCCCTGCGCACGATCTCGCGGACGTGGCCGATTGTTTCCTCGATCTGGCTCGCATTGACGTCGAGATGCGTGCAGGCACGGATGCGGCCGTCCATCATTGCGAGCGTCACGCCGCGTTGGCGCAGTGCGGCGACCATCTTGTCGCCGGGGATGCCGGCGCCGTCGGGCTTGAAGAACACGAGGTTGGTCTCGGGCTCCTGCACCTCGATGCCCGCGATCTGCGACAGCCCGCGGGCGAGCGCACGTGCATTGGCATGGTCGTCGGCGAGGCGCTCGACGTGATGGTCGAGCGCGTAGATGCAGGCGGCCGCACAGACGCCGGCCTGCCGCATCGAGCCGCCGAGACGCTGCTTCCACTGCCACACCGCGTCGATGAAGGCGCGCGAGCCCGCCAGCACGCCGCCGATCGGCGCGCCCAGCCCCTTGGAGAAGTCGATCCAGGCCGAATCCCAGCCCGCCGTCATGTCGCGCGGGGAGATGCCGCTCGCTACGGTGGCGTTGAGCAGGCGGGCGCCGTCCATGTGGGTGACGAGACCGTGCTGTTTCGCGATTGCGACGATCTCGTCGAGCGCGGTCTTCTTCCAGATCGTGCCGCCGCCGATATTGGCAGTCTGCTCGACGCTGACGACGGTCTGCGGCGGCTGGTAACGGGTGCGCGGGTGCAGCGCCTTGCGAAACGTTTCCGGCGTGAACTGGCCGTCGGCGCCCTTGAGCTGCGTCACCTGGAAGCCGCCGATCGCGGCATGCGCGCCGCCTTCGCGGGCGATGATGTGCGCGGTCTCATGCGCGAGGATCTCGTCGCCGGGACGGCAGTGCACCAGCGTCGCGGTGACGTTGCACATCGTGCCGGACGGCATGTAGACCGCCGCTTCCTTGCCGAGCAGCCCGGCGACGCGCTCGCACAGCGCATTCACGGTCGGATCGTCGCCGACCTGCTCGTCACCGACCTCGGCGCGCGCCATCGCCTCGCGCATCGCAGCGGTCGGCCTGGTCTGCGTGTCCGAGAGCAGATTGATGCGCACCGGCGGCGCCTTGGGATCGATGGGGGGAGGAGTGTAGAGCATGCGACGCCTCCTGAAGGCATGACGGCCACTGAAGTGCGGCTCTTAAGCAAAAAGGCCCCGGCGAACCGGGGCCTTTCGATATTCAGGTCTTAGCGCGAATAGAATTCGACGACCAGATGCGGCTCCATCTGCACCGGGAACGGCACGTCGGAGAGGCCGGGGATGCGCACGTATTTCGCGGTCATCTTGCCGTGGTCGACTTCGAGATAGTCGGGGGTGTCGCGCTCGGGGAGCTGGCTGGCTTCGAGCACGTGGGCGAGCTGCTTGGAGGCTTCCTTGACCTCGATCACGTCGCCGACCTTGAGCTGGTAGCTCGAGATGTTGACCTTGCGGCCGTTCACCTTGATGTGGCCGTGGTTGATGAACTGGCGCGCGGCGAAGATCGTCGAGACGAACTTGGCGCGGTACACGACCGCGTCGAGACGACGCTCCAGCAGGCCGATCAGATTCTCGCCGGTGTCACCCTTGAGGCGGCTCGCCTCGACATAGATGCCATGGAACTGACGCTCGGAGATGTTGGCGTAGTAGCCCTTCAGCTTCTGCTTGGCGCGGAGCTGCACGCCGAAGTCGGAGAGCTTGCCCTTGCGGCGCTGGCCGTGCTGGCCGGGGCCGTACTCGCGGCGATTCACGGGGCTCTTCGGGCGGCCCCAGATGTTCTGGCCCATACGGCGATCGATCTTGTACTTCGCCTCACTGCGCTTAGTCATCGCGTCCTCTTCAGGTTCATGGTTTGAGGAAACGCGCCCTCCTGTGTGACGGGCAAGGCCCGGCACCGACAGATCCGATCCCCAAAGCTTAAGGGAGAGGACCACGGGTCGCGAAACGCTTCGCGGGCCGAAATCGGCCCGCGAGCAGGCGGCTTTTAGGGGAGTTTGGGGTTCGCTGTCAATGCGAATGGCCCCGGAATCATGTCCTGACCGCCCGGATCGGCTTCGGGCCCGCGGAGCGCAATTCGGCAGCGATTTCAGTGTTCAGCACTTGTTCCAACCGGGTCAGGACCCGGGCGATAGGGGCGGCGTCGGTAACCCGGTGATCCCAGCGGATCACGACCTGGATGGTCTGGTCGGGTTCGACCACACCATAGCTGACAATGAAGGGGCCCGGCGTGATCGGGTGGAGCTCGCCGCCGCCGTAGGCGGCCACGGAGCTCACCGCAAAGCTGCCGAACCAGTTGCCGCGCTGGCGGCCGAAATTGAGCCCCACGGCCCAGGACAGGCGCCGCAGCGGCAGCGGCAGGCGGGTCGCCCGCATGATCTTGCGGAACATCGGGACCTCCTCAAGCGACGCCGTCTTGGCGCGCCGAATCTCGGCATCGACCGCCGCCAGCGTCATACCTTCCGGGGCTGCGATTCGCTGCGGTAGCACGCATTCCTCGCCAGCCTCGACCCGGGCGATTGCCACTGAGGCCACGCTGTGGGGGAGCTCGTAGAGCGTCGGCCAGGGCCATTTGGCGTAGACGGTGCGCAGGATCGGCTCGTCCCGCGCGACCAGGGCAAAGGCTTTGACGAACATCGCGGCCCAGCCGGCCGGCGCCATCGCGCCCGCGCGGGCCTCCAGCAGGGGGCGGATATTGAGCGAACGGGAGAGCGAAACGAACGGCACGCCCATCGAGGCGCGCATGAGGTCGCAAATCAGGCGGCGCGGCAGCGAAATGGTTTTGGGCGTCCCGCGCATCGCTCTCCGGTTCCCGCAGTTGAAAAAATGTGCAGCGAGCGGGTTCCCGCGCGCCGCCTGCTCTAGCACGAACCAACCCGGTTGGGGCCGGTCGGTTCGCCGCATCAGGGCGCCGGCGAGGCCAGCGGCTTGGTCTTGTCGACGACGTAAACTCCAAGCACTTTCATGGCCTTGTCGCCATGAGCCTTGGCGTCGTGCACGACGCCTGCCGCGATCTGATAGGAATCGCCGGCTTTCAGGGTTTTCTCCGGCTGCCCATCGATCAGAAGATTGAGTTCGCCTTCCAGGACATAGCCTGTTTCGATTCCAGGATGGGTATGGCGTCCGGCCGCGCCGCCCGCCGGGACTTCCGCGATGGCGGTGATGGTGTTGTAGCCCTCCGGAAATTCGACCTTCTGGAGTGGGGTGCGCTTGATTCCGGACTGCTGGGCGAAGGCCGCGAAAGTGAGGCCGGCAAAGGTGAGAACGAGCAGACTCTTTTTGAGCATTGATTCCTCCCTGGAGCGGCCGACCCTAGCAGGGCCGCCGTTCCCGGCAAGGTCAGCCGGTCAGCGCTTGATGCCCTCGAAGGCGGTCATGATGCCGCGCTGGAACAGCGACCAGTCGAAGCCGAGCGCGATCGCGCGGTAGCCGCGGTCGATCAGCCGGTTGGCCTGGTCGGCGGTGCGCGCCACGCCGCCGATCGGGACGCCGCTTCGGAGGATGCCGGCCTCGGCGCGTGCGACCAGTTCGAGCAGCTCCGGATCGTCCATCTGTCCGCGCTTGTTGATGGAGGTCGCGAGATCGCCGGGGCCGATCACTGCAACATCGATGCCGGGCGTGGACATGATATCGTCGATGCGGTTGACGGCGTCGATATGCTCGATGGTGATCATGCAGATCATCTCGTCGTCGGCTGCGGCCATGTAGTCCGGCATCGACTGGCCCCAGCGGAACGGCGCGTGGAACGGGCCCCAGAGACGGTCGCCGCGCGGCGGATAGCGCACGCTGCGCACCGCCTTCTCGGCATCGGCGCTGTTGGTGATCATCGGGAAATTGATGCCGAAGGCGCCAATGTCCATCGGCGCTTTCGCAAGCCACGGCTCGTTCGCGGCGATCCGCACCAGCGGCGTGCATGGCGTGCCAGTCGTCGCCGCGATCATCGCGTGCGCTTCGGTGAGCCCGATCGGTCCGTGCTCGAGATCGACGATGATCCAGTCGAGCGAACGCGCCATGATCTGCACCATCTGCACGCTCGGGATGGTCGCGATCGCGCCGAAGGCGGGGCGGCCCTCGCTCCACAATTGGCGGAGGCGATTGAGCGGCGTTGCGGGGACCGACATGAGATGAACCTTGGGATGATCTTGCGCGAGATAACGATGGCGAAGCCTAGCAGCGCGCCGTCGCGGCGCAAGGTCAGGCGGGAACGCGGCCGCCGAAGAACGGCGTCAACGTAGCTCCGAGACCATGCACGCGGTTCGAGGTGAAGATCATCTCGGCGCCGGACTGCACGATGCCGCCGACGGTCGCGCCGAGCAGATCCGAGACGCGGCGGGCGATGGCCGGTGCCGGATCGATCCACTCGACAGGCCAGGGCGCCAGCTTTTTCATTCGGTCGAGCAGCAGCGGATAATGCGTGCAGGCGAGCACCACCGTGTCGGTGCGCGAAGTCGCGTCCTGGGCATCGCCGACGAAGCAGGGGGCGAGCTCGGCGAGGATGTCGCCGTCGCTGATCGGTTGGCCGCCGAGCTCGCGTTCGGCGAGCGAGGCCAGTTCGGGCGAGCCGACCAGCGTCACCTCGCAGCCCTGCGCGAAATCGCGGATCAGTGCCTTGGTGTATTCGCGCTTCACCGTGCCCTTGGTGCCGAGCACCGAGACGCGGCGGGTCTTCGACTGCGCGCAGGCCGGCTTGATCGCCGGCACCGTGCCGACGAAGGGCTGGGAATAAGCGGCGCGCAAATGCGATAGGACCAGGGTGGACGCCGTGTTGCAGGCGATGACGACGAGGTCAGGATCATGCGTACGGATCAATTCCCCCATCAGCGGCACGACGCGAGCGATGATCTCGTCTTCGCTGTGGTGGCCGTAAGGGAAGAAGGCGTCATCGGCGACGTAGACGTAATGCGCGTCTGGGCGTGCTGCCACGACCTCACGCAGGACCGTGAGCCCGCCAAGGCCGGAATCAAACACGAGGATCGTCGGGGAATTGGTCACATCGCTACCCTAGCAGGTCATGGTTACCATTCGGTTTTTGGGGCGGTTTTGCGGCAGGGCCGCCCGGCGCCAGTTTGGAACGATTCAATTTCGCGATTGCCGCATGTTCCCGCTATCAGCAGAGGTGTCCTGCTGCGGACGGGGACCTATCCGCAAGATTCCGGGGAGCCGACATGATCAGAAACACCAATGCCGGCTGGGGCAGCGTTTCCCGGTGGCTGCACTGGGGTTTGGCGCTGGCCATCATCGGCATGATCGGCTTCGGCTGGTGGATGAACCACTTCCCGGCGCGTCCCGACCGGTTCTTCTACCGCTCGATTCATGCCGATATCGGCTATGTGATCCTGCTGCTTACCGTGCTGCGCCTGGTCTGGCGCATCATCAACCCGACGCCCGCCCTGCCGGCCGAGACCTCGCGCTGGCAGAAGATCGCAGCCCATGTCAGCCATGGTGCGCTCTATCTCGTGGTTGTCCTGGTTGCGATGCTGGGCTGGGCGCATTCCGGCGCCCGCACGCCTGATTATTCGGACTTCTTCGGCCTGTTTCACGTGCCGCAGTTTACCGCTCCAGACCGTGCGGCGGCAGGCGCCTATGAGGACCGCCACATCCTCTTTGCCTATGTGCTGCTCGCTTTGATCGCGGTTCATGTGGTCGCCGCCGTCTGGCACCACTTTGTTCGCCGCGACCGCGTCGTGGCGCGGATGGTGACGGACGAGGCGCGGTAGGGGCGCTCGCAATGACGGTGCAAGAGGCTCCGTCACGACTGGCGGCGCTGCTCTTGGGCTGAGCGCCGGCGTCGATCACGCGATCCTGTTTGTGGCGGCCGCCCGCTCCGTGGCCAGCTGCTTCTGCAAACGGTCGATGTTCTGCAGCAGGCGCTGGCTGGTCAGCACCAGGAAGTAGTAGCCGAACTGCGGATCCTGGAAGTAGATCTCGAGCAGCCGGTCATAGGTGATGGTCAACACCTGACCGTCTTCGATGCATTCAATCGTTCCGGTGCGCCGGTTGTCCGGTGTGAGGAAGCCGAGTTCGCCCATCAGCGCGCCCGGCATAATCTCGACGTTGATCTCCTTCACCAGAAACTTGCCGGTGACCGTGAGGAGCATCTCCTTGGCTGGATCGCCCAGCTTGAAGAGCGTGTCGCCGCGGCGATATTTGCGCTCGGTCATGAACGGCTTGAGCCACTCGATCGACATGTCGCCTTCGGCCGCATGCCGCGCCTTCTTGACCAGCTTGAGCATCTGCCGCAGGCGCAGGGCGTTGATCGGAAGCAACAGAAGATAGAGGAGGAAGGTCGCGACGTTGGCGGAGAGCGCGCCGAAGATGGCGAAGAACACGCAGCCGATCATGTTGGCGACGCGCAGCGGCACCATTGTCCGCATCAAGAGGGTGGCAACGAAGAAGATGGCGCCGACCGTGGCGAACAGATTGGCCAGGGTGATGTTGTGGACAAAGATGTCCAGCAGCCGATTGAAGATCGCGTCCCAGGTGACGTCGTTTGGATCGAGGCCCATCTGGACCAGGATCTTCGCGATCCTGAGGTTATCCGTTGCCGCGTCGAGAATGCGGTCGAGGATCGACGAAATGTCTGCGCTGCCGGACGGCATGGTATTATCCCCGCGTAAGGCCTTCAGTCCTGGTCGTTGCTCGTATAGCCGAAATCGGATGACGACCGCTTGAATGAAGCCTCCGGCCGTCTTGCCGCAAGAGGCGAATTTTAGCCCGATCAGTGGTTTCGGCAATTGCCCGTTGGTGGTGCGTATGTCCGGTGATTCGGGGCGCCGGTAGGGCTTCGCGGTCGTGGATGGGCCTGGGCACGCCGGCGGGGGTCTGGATCGATCTTCGTCCTACGGCTTGGCGGCGGGTTGGATCACCTGCTGATCGACGAGGGCAAGGTGCCCGGGCAGCGAACCGGCGCGCAGCATCATGGCAACACTGCTAGCTTCCTCGAGGGTGAAATTGCCGGAGATCTGGCCCGAGCCGCCGGTGATGGGCTCGCGGATCACGGGCGCGGAGATCACCTTGCCATCGAGCACGATGGCGAAGGGTTTTCCGATGTTCTCTTCCGTGACGTGGGCGAAGCGCCGCGTGCCGCGGCCGTTGAAGCGGAAGGAGGCGATCGGGTCCTTCGTGCCGCTCGCAAATCCCGGGCCCGCATAGCGGATGTCGTCGCCGTCGAGCGCGCTGTCCTTCGCAACCAGATAGGGTTGCTTGTCCTTGGAGCCGAGCAGGACTTCCGTGCCCGCGGGCGGCGTGCCCGATTGTGCCTGCTCCGCCGGCATCGAAAGATCGATCAGGCGGAAGCTGACCGTGACCTTCCTGGCGAAGATCGCAGTGACGCGCTCGGGCTCCATCACATCAGGCAGGAAGATACGGATGCGGTCCGTCCTATCCGGCTGGACGCTGGCGAGTTTGACGCCGGCGTCCTTGAGGCGCTGCTCGATCATGGCGATGGCGTCTTCGATTAGATCGTGCAACCGTGCGGCGGATGCGGCATCGGTCGGAGCGAGCCTGACCAGTCCGTCGCCGCCGTCGATCACGGTGAGGGCATGCGTGGGCAGCCCCTCCGCGGCTGACGCGAGTTTGTGCGCGAGTTGTTCGCGGCCTTTGGTGTCTGCGATCTTCACTTCGACGCAGCCGTCTCGGATCGAAAGGCCGGAGAAGGCGATACGGCCCTCGCGCAGGTTCTTGTAGACGTCGTCGCGCAGGTCCGTGATAACGGCCTCGCGCAGGCCGTCGCTGTCGACCCTGTAGACGATCCGCGAGCCGCCCAGCTTCTCCATCATGTTGCCGACATAGGCCGAGATCTTCGCGCGCATCTTGTCGAGCTGCGTCTCGTCGGCGAGCACGGTGCGGGGCAGGGCGATCGCCGACGCCATGGCGAGCGCGGCGATCAGCCGCGTGATCCGGTCCCGCAGGGGCATGGTCATGGTGTCCTCGCGCGTCACGGCAGGGCCTTGACTGGCGGCTCCGCTGCCAGTCGTTGGTCCCGTGATCGCGCGAGGAGGTTCAATCGGCAGGCCGCACGAAGCAGTCGGCGGCCGGTTTTACCGCTGTAACGCCCTAGATGACCCGCTCGATGTGGACGCAGCGGCAGTCCATTTCATAGTCGAGGCCGACCACCGGCGGCCGGTTGAAGTGCCAGGTCAGGCCATGGCGCAGCACGCCCCGGCGCCCGAGCTCGCTCGCGAGGAACGGGTGGATGTCGTGCACGGTATAGAGCTGCACGCCGGTGGTGTCGCGCCAGGAGCCTCCAAAGGCGCTCATCCGGCGCTCCATCTCGCCGAGCACATACTTGGCCTTTTCGTGCATGCCTTCCGGGCTGGTGTCGCCCAGCCGCACCGTGTGGTCGCGATAGTTCGCCTTGCCTTCCACGGACTCTCCGCTACCGGCGACGACGAAAGATGGTGCCGCGTCCTTGGCCGGTACAGTAAAGGAGAACGCGTGGAAGCTCGGCTCGGCGGGCGGGTCGATTTCCGGACAGACGTTGCTGCGTGCAACCGGATTGACGCCGTCCTTCATGATGCCCCATTCGATCAGGGTCTTGATGTAGATCTCGTTGAAGGCCTTGAAACCT
Source organism: Pseudomonadota bacterium (assembly GCA_023435725.1). GTDB lineage: Bacteria > Pseudomonadota > Alphaproteobacteria > Rhizobiales > Xanthobacteraceae > Bradyrhizobium. The sequence goes on from JAEYRD010000017.1 coordinate 30,946, forward strand.
TCTTCGGTGAACGGCGCGGGCGAACGTAGCTCGCAGCTGCCGAACGCGGTCAGTGGCCGGCCGGCCTGTTTCAGGATCTCGGCGATCCGTGCAAAGCCTGCCTTCAGCGGCACCGGATCGGCGAAGCGCACGCGCTCGATCGAGAAACCGGGCAGGGCGGCGATGCCGCAGGAATACTGGCTGACGCCCGGCATGAAACGGTAGCCGCTGTTGGGGGCTTCGACGGTGCTGATCATGATGTCTCTCTTGAGCTGATCGGAATCGAACGGTCGGTTGGCGTGCTCACTCCTGGAGCACGCCGAGATAGGCGTCGCGCACGATCGGGTCTGCGAGCAGCTCGGTGCCCGAGCCTTCGCGAACGATGCGCCCCATGTCCATGACGAACGCGTGGTGACAGAGGTCGAGCGCGGTGGTGACATCCTGCTCGACCAGCAGGATCGACGTGCCTCTCGCGTTGAGGGCGCGGAGTGCGTCCACAAGCTGCTCGACCAGAAGCGGCGAGAGCCCCAGGGACAATTCATCGATCATGAGCAGAAGCGGCGCACTCATCAGGCCGCGGCCGATGGCGCACATCTGCTGTTCGCCGCCCGACAGTGTCGCAGCCGCCTGGCGTCGCCGCTCACGAAGCCGGGGAAACGTGGCGTAGATCTGGTCCAGGTCTCTGGCGACCGCGGCCCGGCCGTCCTTGCGCAGATAGGCGCCCATCAGCAGATTTTCCTCGACGCTCATCGCGCCGAACAGCCGCCGTCCCTCCGGCACATGCACGATGCCGTGGCTGAGGATTTCCGCAGCGCTGTCGCCGGTGAGGTCGCGGCCCTCCGAGGAGCAGTTGCCCGCGGACATCGGGATCAGGCCGGAGAGCACCCGCATCAGGGTGGATTTGCCGGCGCCGTTGGATCCGATCAGAGCCGTGATCTCGCCGCGGCGCACGGCGATGTCGATGCCCCAGAGCACCTGGATCTCGCCATAGCCGGCGCATAGCCCCTTGGTTTCCAGGATCAGCGAGCTAGCCATGGCTGGCGCTCCGCTGCGCGTATTTCTGCCCGAGATAGGCTTCGACCACCGCGGGATTGCTGATGACCTCGCGCGGTACGCCGTCGGCGATGAGCTTTCCGTTGTGCAGGACGACGATGCGGGTGCAGACGTTGAGCACGACCTTCATGAGATGCTCGATCATCACGATGGTGATGCCGCCGGCGGCAAGCTCGTGGATCAGCGTGGTGGCGCGTTCGACCTCGGCGCTGTTGAGACCGGCGTTGACCTCGTCGAGAAACAGCAGCTTCGGTTTCATGGCAAGCGCCTTGGCGAGTTCGAGTCGCTTGCGCATCGCAAGGGTGAGCGTGGCGGCCGGCTGAGAGGCCTGCGCCTCGAGCCCGACGAAAACGAGATGCTCGCGCGCCGCGTCGCGTGCCGCCTTCAGGCTCGCGCCCGGCTGAGAGAACAACGCGGCGGCAGCGACATTGTCGAGCGCAGTGAATTCAGCGAAGGGCTGTACGATCTGGAAGGTTCGCGACAGGCCGAAACGGGCGGCCTGATAGGTCTTGATGCGCGTGATATCGGTGCCGTCGAAGGTCACGGTGCCGGAATTGGCGGGTGTGACGCCGCAAATCGTGTTCACCAGCGTGGTCTTGCCGGCGCCATTCGGGCCGATCAGGCCGAGGACCTCACCCCTGGCGACGGACAGCGTGACGTCGCGCAGCGCCTGGAGACCGGAGAAGTGGCGCGACACGCCGTCGAGGCGGAGAAGCTCAGGCATGCTTAGGCCTCCGCCACAACCGGTCGGCGCGCAGCGAGCTCAGCCCGTGCGGGAGAAACAGGAGCAGGAGCACGATGAGCAGGCCGAGCACGCCGGTGTGGATCTGGATGTAGTTGCGCCAGACCACCTCTTCGAGGCCGAGATACAGGAAGGCGCCGCAGGCGACGCCCAGGGGCGAGCCCAGGCCGCCCATCAGCGCCATGACGATCGGCTTGACCGAGTAGAGCACGTCGAACACGTCGGATGGATCGATATAGTGGACCCAGGCTGCGTAGATTCCGCCGGCCGCGCTGACGAAGCAGGCCGACAGGCCGAAGGCGGCGGCCTTGTAGAGCGTGGTATTGAGCCCGACCATGCTGGAGGCCGTCTCGTTCTGCCGGATGCAGGCGAGTGCGAAGCCGAGTTTCGATCCGCCGACGATGATCGCCATCAGCGCGGTCGCGAGCAGCACGCCCCACATCGCGAAGAAGAAGAAGGTCGCCTCCGCCATGACGCCGGAACCGGCGGCGAGCGGGATGTTGAGGCCCATACCGCCGCCGGTGAGATCGGTGGCGTTGTTGACGAGTTCGCGCAGCACTTCGGCCAGCGACAGGCTGGCGATGGCGAAATAGTGCCCGCGCAGCCGCAGCAGCACGGCGCCGAGTGCGCCGGCCGCAACGCACGCGCTCAGCGTGGCAAACGTGATCGCCGCCCATAGCGGCCATCCGTAGCCGAGCAGGACGCCGGCGGCATAGGCGCCGTAGCCGAAGAAGGCGGCGGTCGCGAATGACGGATAGCCGGCGAGCCCGCCCACGATGTTCCAGGATAGCGCCAGCACGGCATAGAGGCAGGCGATGGTACCAAGCCGCAGCGCATAGGCGCCGCCGAACAGCGGCAGCGCCGCCACGCAGGCGATCAGGATCAGCAGCGCGATGTTGCTCCGGGTCATTCGAACCCCTTGCGGCCAACCAGACCCTGCGGCCGCAGGATCAGGAAGACGATCAGCAGGACGAAGGACAGCGTCGTCGCATGCGACGGGCCGAAGAAGGTCGATCCCACGCTCTCGACCAGCGCCAGCAATAGCCCGCCGGCGAGCGCGCCGGACACGCTGCCGAGGCCGCCGAGCACGCAGACAACGAAGGCCTTGCCGAGATAGGCCGACGACGTCAGCGGCGAGATCGGGAAGATGAGCGCCATCAGCACGCCGGCGCAGCCTGCGAGCGCCGCGCCGAGGCCAAAGGCGACGGCGTAGATCGATGGGACGTTGACGCCCATCAGCACGGCGGCATCGCGGTCGAGCCGCACTGCGACGATGGCGCGGCCGATCCGGGACTGGCGCAACAGAATGTACAGCAGGCCGGTCAGCGCAAGGGCCGCCACGGTCGCAATCAGGCGGTCGACAGGCACGACGACATCAAGGATCGAGATCGATCCCAGCGAGGGCGTCAGCGTCAGCTTCCGATAGTCGGCCTTGAAGAAATAGATCATCGCGTTGTTGAGGATCAGATCGAGGCCGAACGTCAGCGTCAGCGTGACCAGCACGGGAGCCGTGATGACGCGGTTGAGGATCAGGCGTTGCAGCACGTAGCCGAGCGCGAAGAACAGCGGGGCCGCAACGATGACCGCGTACCAGGGCGACAGGTGCAGGGCATTGTAGAGCCCGAGCGCGAGATAGGCGCCGAGCACGATGAAGGAGCCGTGGATCAGGTTGATGACGTTAAGGACGCCCCAGACCAGGGAAAAGCCAATCGCGATACAGGCGTAGAGGCAGCCCAGAACGAGTGCGTTGATCAGGATCTGGGCGGCTTGCATGAGGTTCGTTGTGTCTCGATTGCGATGCTGTTGTTCACGAACCGGTCCTGCGGCAGGACGGCAGCCCGGGTGACGTGCGGGGCTGCCTGGTTGCGCGCAGGAAGCGGACGACTGGCCGAGGCGCGGCTCAGTTAACGCCGACCTTCAGATCGCCCTGCTGGATGGCCTGCGGGAACAGCACGACCGGCTTTCCGCCCTGGATCTGGAAGACCGGCGGATCAAGCGAGTTGATCTGGCCGTTGGCGCCGAACTTCACGGGACCGAAGAAGGTGACGACGTCGAGCTTGGCGAGCTCGTCGCGTACCTTGTCGCGGTCGAGCGAGCCGGCCTTTTCGATCGCCATCTGGAACAGCGCGCCGCAGAGTGCTGCGGAGGCCTGTCCGTAGTCGGGCTCGCTGTTGTACTTGGTCTTGAACAGCTTCACGAAATTGGCAGTCGTGCCGAAGATATCCTTGCCCTGATATTGCTCGGCGGGATGCCACCAGGCGGCACTGGAGACGTTCTCGGCCGCAGGTCCCAGCGCATCGATGAATTCCTGGTAGGCGGGGCCGGCGATCATCGTGACCACGGGCGCCTTCATCTGCTGGTCGGCCATCTGCTTGCGGACGAGCAGCAGATCGTTGGTGTAGCCGGTGACGAAGACCCACTGCGGCGCCAGCGACTTGATCTGCGACAGGGCCGCCGAATGATCGAGCGTGCCGATCGCATATTTCTCGAAGTAGACGACCTCGTAGCCTTCCGCCTTCGCCGACTTCTCCATTTCCTGCGCGATTGCGAGCGGGAACAGGTCGTTGCGGGCGAGGATCGCGACCTTCTTCACCTCGGGCACCTTGGCCTTGATCATCTTGGTCAGCGGGGTGGTGAGCGTGTCGTTCGGCGTAAAGGTCCCGAACAGGTATTTGTAGCCCTGGTCGTAGACCTGCGCTGAGGAGGCGGTCGCGGCCAGCGTAGGCACCTTGTACTTCTCGGAGACGGTGCTGGCGGCCTTCGCCGCGCCCGAGCCGAAGGCGCCGAACATGAAGTTCACGTTGTCCTGGGTGATCATCTGCTCGGTGGCCTGCACCGCGCGCGGCGTGTTCGACTGATAATCGGTGTAGACGATCTGCACCTTGTACTTCTTGCCGCCGACCGAGATGCCGCCGGCCTTGTTGGCCTGCTCGGCCCAGAGATCGTAACCCTGCTGCTGCTTGACCGCCTCGGGGGCCAGTGCACCGGTGATCGGCAGCGGCGCGCCGAAGCGGATGACGTCCTCGGCGGAGGCCGCGGAGATCTGCGCTCCCAGCGCCAGCACAGCAGCGCACAGCGGGAGGGCTTTGCGAGCGCGGCGAGCAACCCACGACTGATTCATCTCAGGAATTCTCCATGGCGGTCTCTCTGCGAACAAGCATTGCAAATCCACCATTCGAATAAAAGCATTGAAATTAGAGGTCTTGGGTCGAATAATTAGAACGCTAGCCAACCGCCTGCCGCCCCGTTGGGCAGGACGCGGGGTTGGCTTCGTGAGAGAAGGCCCACCGGTGATCGAGTCTGCCGCCATCCGTTATTTCCGCGAAGTGACCGAAAGCGGCTCGATCAAGCAGGCCGCAACGGCGCTCCGGATCGCGCCGAGTGCGATCAGCCGGCAGGTCCAGGCGCTCGAAGAGGAGTTGTCGGTCAAGCTGTTCGAGCGCGGGGCGCGAGGCATGGTGCTGACCGATGCCGGCCGGTTGCTCTATCGCTATGCAGTCGAGAACCGCCACCAGCTCGACGGCATCCGGGTCAAGGTGCAGGAATTCGAGACGATGCGTCGCGGCCAGGTCAAGTTCGCGACCGTCGAGGGCATGACGACGCACTTCCTGTCCAATTTCGTGATCGACCTGTCCGCCGACTATCCCGGCATCTCGACATCGATGACCGTGGTCGGTTCGCGCGCCGTCGCCGAGATGGTCAGCCGCAACGAAGTCGATCTCGGGCTGGTGTTCGGACGCGCACCGCGCCGCGAACTGATCGAGCTTGCGCGCATGCGCCAGTCGCTGTGTCTGATCGTGTCGCCGAAGCACTCGCTGGCCTACCGCGAGAGCTGCTCGGTCAAGGAGTTCGCCGGCCTGCGCGTGGTGGTGCCAGATCCATCCTTCGGCATCCGCCAGGAGATCGACCGTGCCTGCGCCAATGCCAAGGTGCGGCTGGAGATCTGCGCCGAGACGAACTCGCTGGCCTTTGCTCAGACGCTGGCTGCGCGCACGGATCTGGCGACCTTCCTGCCGCGTGATACCGCAACGCCTTCGATCGAGGCGGGCCGACTGGTCGCCGTCCCCTTGCGCGACAAGCGGCTGGAAGCGACGCAGGTGACGCTGGTGCAGCTCGCCACCCGCAATTTGTCGCCCTCGTGCAGGCTGGTCGCGGACCTGCTGATCGGAAGGATGAAGGCCTCGCGCGAGTAGCGTGGCTCGCGTGCCGGCCCCTGACGGTTAATTGTGAACCGGTCGTTTCGTACTCGTCCAGCCATGGACGAACGCCAAATCATCCCTCATTGTGTTGCCGCTCGACTGGCAAATCGGTCGGGGTCTCGCCTGAACCAAGATGTCAAAAGACAACGGGCGGGGAAATGCACTGAGGGAGGACGGAATTCCATGGCGGGCATCCACACGCTCGATCGGCTCATTGGCAACGACTATCCGGACCTGGCGACGGACGCGGAGGTCCGCGCCTTCGAGCAGGTCCCTTACGCCGATCGCGTTGCGGCCGAGAGCACCTATGATGCGATCAAGCTCGGCGCTGCGCGCAATCCCGACGGTGCGGCGATCCAGTTCCTGCAAAATGCCGATCCGGCCGACACGCCGGTCGTGGTCACCTACCGCGATTTCATCGCGCGCGTGACGCAAGCCGCTAACATGTTTCACGCGCTCGGCGCGGAGAAGGGCGACGTCATCAGCTTCATGCTGCCGCTGTTGCCCGATGCCTTCGTGACGCTGTTCGGCGCCGAGGCCGCGGGCATCGCCAATCCGGTCAATCCGCTGCTCGAGCCGCACCAGATTGCCGAGATCCTGGAGGCCGCGAATACAAAAATCCTGGTGGCGCTCGGGCCGATGCCGGGCACCGACATCTGGCAGAAGGTCGAACAGATCCGCCCGCAGCTCAAGCACCTCAAGGCGATCGTGCAAGTGGCCGGCGGCGGCGATCCCGCCAACGGCATCTATGCGTTCAACGATCTGATCAAGCCGCAGCCGTCCGACCGGCTTGTCAGCGGGCGCAAGATTCTTGGCGGCGACGTCGCCGCCTATTTCCACACCGGAGGCACCACCGGCACGCCGAAGCTGGTGCGACACAGCCATGCCAACCAAGTCTATCAGGCCTGGGCGCTCAATTTGCTGCTGAAGTCGCAGCCCGGCGCCAACATGCTGTTCGGCATGCCGCTGTTTCACGTCGGCGGATCGTTGACGCAAGTGCTGCAGACGCTGTCGGCCGGCGGCTCGCTGGTCGTGCTGTCGCCGGGCGGCTGGCGCAATCCGAATGCGGTGAAGAACATCTGGGGGCTGGTCGAGCGGTTCAAGCCGGTGGCGCTGTCGAGCGTACCGACGGTGCTTGCCGCGACGCTCGCGGTGCCGCCGGGCAATGCCGACATCTCCAGCCTGCAATATGCCGCGGGTGGTGGCTCCGCGATCCCCGTCGCCGTCGGCTCCGCGATCCAGGACAAGCTGAAGCTGCCGGTGGTCGAGGTCTACGGCATGACCGAGACGTCGAGCGTGCACACGCTCGCCTATCAGTCGCGACCGATCCGGCTCGGCTCGGTCGGCCTGCCGATGCCCTATGCGCGCGTGCGCGTCGTACAGCTCGATGCCGACGGCCGCCTGATCCGCGATTGCGCGCCTGACGAGATCGGCGTCGTGATCATGGCCGGGCCCGGCGTGTTCGGCGGCTATCTCAACGACGAGCACAACAAGGGCGCCTTCGTCGACGAGGTCTGGGTCAATTCCGGCGATCTCGGCCGGCTCGATGCCGACGGCTATCTCTGGATCACCGGCCGCGCCAAGGACCTCGTGATCCGCGGCGGCCACAACATCGATCCGGCGCCGATCGAGGAGATCATGTTCCGCCATCCCGCCGTCGGCTTCGCCGCCGTGGTCGGCCAGCCCGACGCCTATGCCGGCGAGCTGCCGGTAGGGTACGTGCAGTTGAAGCCGGGCGCGAAGATCGAGCCGGGCGAGCTGGAAACCTGGGTGCGCGAGCGCACGCCGGAGCGCGCCGCCGTTCCGGTGCAGGTCATTGCGATCGATCCGATGCCGGTGACCGGCGTCGGCAAGGTGTTCAAGCCGCAGCTGCGCTGGGACGCAGCGCAACGCGTGTTCACCAAGGTGCTGACGCCGTTGGCCGAGCGCGGCATCGACTGCAAGGTCAAGGTCGGCGCCCATGGCAGCCACGGCTCGATCGTCACGGTGACGCTCGCGGGGCTGCCGGCGGACCAGCGCGAGGTGATAGCGGGCGAGGTGCACACGCTGCTCGCGCCGTTCGTGATGCGGCACGAGGTCGTGCAGGCGTAAGTCGCCTGCACGCCATGCCAAGATGCGTCGCTGAATGGTGCGTACAGACCGCATCGCGTAGGCATACTGCCCAGGGGTGAACCGCAGGACAACGGCAATTTATCTCTGGTCTATCGCGACCCGGCCCATGCGGACGCTTGATCCAGATTAAGAACACCGATCAAGCGGTCGCCCCAATCATTTACCGCAACCGAAGCTTGCAGCGCGAAGCGCGGCGTCCGTGTCCCGATCTTAAGTCCCTCTTAGACGGCTGGGTGTTCGCATCAAGGCCAGGGGAGGGAGCTCCGATGCGCTCGTTGAGTCGTTCGAAGAAAATCGGCGGTTGTGTTGTCCTGCTGGTCGTGGCGGCGGCGGTCCTGAAGATCGGCACTGCCGCCTGGACCGGTTATGCCCTGCTGTTGTCCGCCGGACTTCTCTGGACAGCGGCATTGCTGCGCCGCCCCGATTGCACGACTGTCCTCAACCGCGCAATCGAGAGTGTGCCGGTTGGTCTTTGCCTATTTGCGCCGGACTTGCGGGTCATCGCCAGCAACGACCAATTCACCAGCATGTACGGTTTGGCGCGCGATGACGCCAAACCGGGAACGTTGCTCACCGAGACCATCGAAGCCAGGCAGGCCGCGTACGTGGTTTCGGCACGGGTGGTCGATGCCGTCAACGAGATTGACGCCGCACAGACGTCGCGCTCGGTGCATGAGCTCTGCGATGGCCGATTCATTTCGATCTCGCGGCATCCGATGGCCGGCGGCGGTCTGGTCGAGGTGCATTGCGACGTCACCGCCGAACGGCTGGCCGAAACCGAGGCCAACGAAGTGATGCAGGCACTGATCGAGAAGCAATATGCAATCGACCAGGCCGTGATCGTGGCGATCACGGATGTGAGGGGCATCATCAACTATGCCAACGACAATTTCTGCAGGATCAGCGGGTATTCACGCGACGAACTCATCGGACAGAACCATCGCCTGCTGAACTCGAACGCTCACCCCAGAGAGCTCTTCCGCGACATGTACCGTTGCCTGGCGAACGGGCATGTCTGGCGCGGCGAACTGTGCAATCGTGCCAAGTCCGGAAAGCTGTATTGGGTGGATACCGTGATCACGCCCCAGCTTGGCCCCGACGGCAAGCCTTTTGCCTACATGGCCATTCGGGTCGATATCACGGCAAGGAAGGAAGCCGAGGCGCAACTCTCGTTTGCCGCCACGCACGATTCCCTGACCGGCCTTCTGAACCGGGGCGCGTTGTTTGATCAGGCGAGAATAGGATGCGGGTCGCAAGCCCAGCCAAACCGGTTGAGCGTTTACCTGATCGACCTCGACGGGTTCAAATGCGTCAATGATACGTTTGGACACGAAGCGGGCGACAACCTGCTGAAGGAGGTCGCCTCGCGCCTGCGCGCGCTCGCCTCGAACCAGGATATTGTCGCACGATTGGGAGGCGATGAGTTCGCCATGATCCGGCGGGCAGGCGACGACGCAGGCGAGACCGCCCTGGATCTCGGCCGCCGAATTGTCGAGGCCTTTGCCGCGCCATTCGAGATCGAGGGGCACCCGCTCGATCTCAGTGCGAGCGTCGGGATCGCGCTCTATCCGGAGCACGGCTTGAACCCGGCGGATATTCTGAAAAAAGCGGATCTGGCCCTTTATGAAGTCAAGGCGGCGGGCCGCAACGGCCATCGCCTCTATCAGCCGGCGATGCTCGAGGCGGTCAAGGAAGAGAAAGCCCTGGAATCGGCGCTGCGTCACGCGATCTCTGCGCAAGAGTTCGAGTTGCATTACCAGCCCATTCTCGATGTCGAGACACGTTCGGTGCATACGGCTGAAGCGCTCGTGCGATGGCGCCATCCCCTTCATGGTCTCATTGCACCGGATCGGTTCATCCCCTTGGCCGAGCGCACCGGCCTCATCCAGCCCCTCAGCGAATGGATCATTCAGCGGGCCTGCCTGGATGCGGTGTCCTGGCCGCCCGGTGTCCAGCTTGCGGTCAATGTGTCCGCTACCCAGTTCAAGCGCGGCAACCTGTTCGATGTCGTCATGCGGGCACTGCTTCGGTCGGGCCTGAATCCGCAGCGGTTGCAGATCGAGGTCACCGAAACGGTGTTGCTGGAGCAGCAGTCCGAGCAACTTCAGACGTTTCGGCGATTGAAAACCATGGGTGCCACGCTCGTGCTGGACGATTTCGGTACCGGGTTTTCATCGGCGAGCTATCTGACGAATTTTCCGTTCGACAAGATCAAGATAGACAAATCCTTTATCCAGGGCCTGCACAGGCGGGAATGTGCGGCGGTGATCACGTCGGCTGTCGTGCTGGCCAAGGGGCTGGGCATCAGCGTCACCGCGGAGGGCATAGAAACCGAGGCTCAGTTCGAGGACGTTCGCGCGTTGGGAATTGACTTCGCGCAGGGATATTTGTTCGGCCGCCCCGTTCCCTATGACGAGTTCATCTGCGCGCCGATGATCCGGGATGACGACATGAACCATGCCCGACGAAGGACAGCGTCTGGAGGGAGATGAGCCTTACGCTCAGCTCAGGGCTCCCAATCGTTGCAGCTCATGCAGATCGAACACTTCGAGCACGCCATTCGACAAATCAGCAACGCGGCGTTCCCGGAAAGCGCTCAGGACGCGGCTGACGTGAACCGGCGTGAGGCCGACAGCATCGGCGATGTGCTGCTGGCGAAGGGGCACCCGATAGCGCTCGTCGCGGATCACGCTACGGCTCGCAATCCGCTTCATGAGCTGCAGCAACAGATGGGCGATGCGCTCCTCGGCCGAGAATTGACCAAGCGCGGCAATTGTTTCGTCGGCAGCCCTGGCTTCGCCCGCGCAACACTCCGCCGCGGCCCACAGGATGCCCTCGTTCATCGCGACGCGCGCGTCGATTTCTGTGCGCCTCATCGTGCTGACCTGGATCGCCGTCAAAGCCTTGACCGAAAAGTGCAGGCGTCCATGAAACAGCGAGCCGGTCAGGACATCGCCGGGCAGCAGGAAGCCCAGTATTTGCCGCCGGCCATTGGGCATCTGCAGGAAGCGAAATCCCCAACCGGCGCAAAATACGTAGATGTCAGGCGAGGTCTGGTTCGCGGTCAGCAATTGGCGCCCGGCCGGCACCACGACATGATGCTGCCAATCGGATGTCTCGATCGATCCCGTCGGCGACACGCTTTCGAAAACCGCACGGCAAAATCCTGAGGCGCCACTTCTTGGGCAGCTTGCACAAGGCGAAATGTCCTTCATCGTTCGCTGAAGTCGCCACTGCACAGCCGCATCGTTGCGGATTCTCCGGAATTGATCAGGCGCCATGATCCGTAACATTTTCGCATAGTCAACAGCTCTTTTTGCCTAGAATTTCGGTTGGCAGAAATCTTGAAAACAGGCCAGAAGGCGTCGACGGGAATCTCTCGTCGTTGATCTCTGCGACGGTCGTCACGCTCAGAGCGAAACGCCATTTTTGTTGATCTGGATTATTGATCTGCATCAAATCGCATTGACCTGCGTTGATTTGCGCTCAATCAACCTTAACGAAGAGAGATGATAATTGCCGGCATTGACCTTGCCGCGTCATTGTTCGTTTCCAGCGTTTTGTCTCCGCCAGATTGCAAAGGGCACTATCAATGACACTCGCGTCCACGGCGAATGACGAGAGCCAGGATCGGGATGGACGCATGCGCTTCATGCACATCGATGCGAAGACCGGCGAGCTCTTGCGTGAATTCTGGAGGTCGGTCGAGCAAGCGCTGCCGGATATCCTGGACGGCTTTTATCGGCATCTCTCGAGCGAGCCGCGGCTCGCCGCGTTGATAGGCGACGAGATGCCGCGGCTGAAGAAGGCCCAGAGCTCGCACTGGGCACGCCTGTTCAACGGCCGCTTCGATCACGACTACATGCACGGTGTGCGCATGATCGGGCTGATACACAACAAGATCGGCCTGGAGCCACGCTGGTACATCGGTGGTTACAATTTCGTACTTTGCCGGTTGGTGGCCTTGGCCGTCAGCAAATACCGATGGACGCCGGCGCGAATGGCCGACGTGCTCACCGCCCTCAACCGCGCCGTGATGCTGGACATGGATATTGCCATCTCCGCGTATCAGGAAGCGATGCTGGCGCAGAGACAGCGGCAGCAGGAGAAGATCGCGGCGGCCATTCGGAGTTTCGACGGCCGGGTGAAGACCGTACTCGAAGGACTCGGAAGTTCGGCTGCCGGCCTGCAGGGCGTTGCCAATGCGCTCGCCGAGGGCGCCGAACGGTCGACCCGGCAATCGAGCACGGTCGCTGCCGCTTCGGAGGAGGCGTCGACCAACGTGCAGGCCGTGGCGACCTCGACCGAAGAGCTTGCGTCGTCGATCAAGGAGATCGGCCGCCAGGTGTCTGAATCGACCAGAATTGCCGGGGTGGCCGTCGATCAGGCAGGCCGTTCAGGGGGCGCGATCGAAGGTCTGACCAGGGCAGCGCAGAGGATCGGGGACGTCGTCGAGCTGATCAGCACGATCGCGGGGCAGACCAATCTGCTTGCGTTGAATGCGACGATCGAGGCGGCGCGCGCCGGCGAGGCCGGGCGTGGCTTCGCGGTGGTTGCGTCCGAAGTCAAGGCGCTGGCGGAGCAGACGGCGAAAGCGACCGGTGAGATCGGCCAGCAGGTCCTCGCCATTCAGGAGGCGACCAAGGAGTCTGTCGGCGTCATTCACCAGATCGGCGCGACGATCGCCGCCGTCAACGAGGTTGCTACCGCGATTGCGGCCGCGGTCGAACAACAGGGCGTGGCAACCGCCGAGATCGCACGTAACATACAGGAGGCGGCGCAGGGGACGCATGACGTCTCAAGCAACATCGGCGGGGTGAGCCACGCCGCGAGCCGGACCGGCACCACCGCGTCCGAGTTGTTGGCGGCGTCCCAGGAGCTCTCGGGCCAGACCGATGCGCTCCGCTCCGAGGTCGAAGACTTCTTTGCAGCAATTCGGGCGGCCTGAACGTCAGCGTCGATCCGGCCGCCGTGGTTCAACAAGCGAAGGCCAATCCAGCATCTTACGGCCTATGCGGAGCGACGAGGGTGGGTTGCTCCGCCGCTATCCCACCCAGCGAACCGGGCCTAGCCCGCCGGCATCCGCGTCTCGACCAGCCGGACCCAGTAGGACGCGCCGTGGCCGAGGATGTTGTCGTTGAAGACATAGGCCGGGTGATGGCACTCGTTGCCGTCGCCCATCCCGACCAGGACCATCGCTCCGGGGCGTGCCTCGAGCATGAAGGAGAAATCCTCGGCGCCCATCATGGGAATGAACTTGTCGTTGACGCGTTCGGCGCCGACGATGTCGCGGGCGACATCGGCGGCGCGGCCGGCCGCGCGCGCATGGTTCATCGTCACCGGATACATCCGCGTATATTTCGTCTCGGCCGAACCGCCATAGGCGCGGGCGATGCTGTCGGCAACCTCGCCGATGCGGCGCTCGACGAGATCGCGCACTTCAGGATCGAGCGTGCGCACGGTGCCGGCGAGTTCGGCTCTCTCGGGGATGATGTTGAAGGCGGTGCCCGAGTGGAATTGCGTGATCGAGATCACCGCCGATTTCAGCGGATCGACGTTGCGCGCCACGATCGACTGCAGCGCATTGACGATCTGCGAGCCGATCAGCACGCTGTCGACGGATTTGTGCGGACCCGCTCCGGCGTGGCCGCCCTTGCCGTGGACGATGATCTGGATGTTGTCGGAGGAGGCGAGCATCGCGCCGGGCGTGGTTGCGAAATGGCCTTCGGGCAGGCCGGGCATGTTGTGCATGCCGTAGACCTCCTGGATGTTCCAGCGCGTCATCAGGCCGTCCTCGACCATGGCCTTGCCGCCGCCGCCGCCTTCCTCGGCGGGCTGGAAGATCATGATCGCGGTGCCGTCAAAATTGCGTGTCTCGGCGAGATATTTGGCGGCACCGAGCAGCATGGCGGTGTGGCCGTCATGGCCGCAGGCGTGCATCTTGCCAGGCACCTTGGAGGCATAGGGCACGCCGGAGGTTTCCATGATGGGCAGCGCGTCCATGTCGGCGCGCAGGCCAATGGTCTTGCCGGAGGCCGACTTGCGGCCGCGGATCACGCCGACGACGCCGGTGCGGCCGATACCCGTCACCACCTCGTCACAGCCGAACTCACGCAGCTTGTCGGCGACAATGCCGGCGGTGCGATGGACTTCGTAGAGCAATTCAGGGTTCTCGTGGAAGTCATGGCGCCAGGCGGCCATTTCGTCGGAAAGGGCGGCAACGCGATTGACGATGGGCATGGGGGATCCGTTTCTTGTTCGCAGGGCGGTTAGCGTAGCGTAACCCGCTTGCGATGCGAGGAGAAAAAGGGCGGATTACGCTGCGCCAATCCGCCCCACCGGAGTGCTCAGCTCTCGCCGAACACGCGCTTGAAGATCGTGTCGACGTGCTTGAGGTGATAGCCGAGATCGAACTGCTCCTCGATCTCGGCATCGGTGAGATACTTCTTCACCTCGGTATCCTTCTTCAGAAGCTGGAGGAAGTCGCCTTCGCCGCGCCAGACCGGCATGGCGTTGCGCTGCACCAGCTTGTAGGCGTCCTCGCGGCTCGCGCCCTTCTGGGTGAGCGCCAGCAACACGCGCTGGGAGTGCACGAGGCCGCCGAGGCGGTCGAGGTTCTTCTGCATGTTGGCCGGGTACACCAGCAGCTTGTCGATCAGGCCGGCGAGGCGCACCAGCGCGAAGTCGAGCGTCACGGTGGCATCCGGGCCCATCATGCGCTCGGCGGAGGAGTGCGAGATGTCGCGCTCGTGCCAGAGCACGACGTTTTCCAGGGCCGGCGTCACATAGGCGCGCACCATGCGGGAGAGGCCGGTGAGGTTCTCCGACAGCACCGGGTTGCGCTTGTGCGGCATCGCGGAGGAGCCCTTCTGTCCCTCCGAGAAGAATTCCTCGGCCTCCAGCACCTCGGTGCGCTGCATGTGGCGGATCTCCACCGCAATGCGCTCGACCGAGGAGGCGATCACGCCAAGGGTCGCAAAATACATCGCGTGGCGGTCACGCGGGATCACCTGCGTCGAGATCGGCTCGGGCACGAGGCCCATTGCCTTCGCGACATGCTCTTCGACGCGCGGATCGATCTGGGCGAAGGTGCCGACGGCACCGGAGATGGCGCAGGTCGCGACCTCTTTGCGCGCGGCGATCAGGCGCTCCTTTGCGCGCGAGAATTCGGCATAGGCATAAGCGAGCTTGAGGCCGAAGGTGACCGGCTCGGCATGGATGCCATGGCTGCGGCCGATGGTCGGCGTCATCTTGTGCTCGAACGCGCGCTTCTTCAGCGCGGCGAGCACCTTGTCGAGATCGGCGAGCAGGAGGTCGGCGGCGCGGGTGAGCTGGACGTTGAGGCAGGTGTCGAGCACATCGGAGGAGGTCATGCCCTGGTGCACGAAGCGCGCCTCGGGGCCGACGATCTCGGCGAGGTGGGTGAGGAAGGCGATGACGTCGTGCTTGGTCTCGCGCTCGATCTCGTCGATGCGGGCGACGTCGAAGGTGGCGTTTTTGGCCTTCGCCCAGACCGTTTTGGCGGCCTCTTTGGGGATCGTCCCGAGCTCGGCCAGCGCGTCCGCCGCATGCGCCTCGATCTCGAACCAGATCTTGAACCGGGTCTGCGGCTCCCAGATCGAGGCCATTTCCGGGCGGGTATAGCGGGGGATCATCTGAGAACTCAAGGAAGGTGGGCGGGCGACCCGTGGGGGCACCGGCCAAAATGCTTTTTACGCCGTGATTTAGCAGAGCGGGAGAGCGAAACAAACGGCGCGGGCAAGGTAGCGGGGGACGATTGGGTCCGACGGGAGGTACTATTGGACCCCCGCTGCGGGCCACCGCCCAGCCAGTCGGGCAAAGGCCCGGTCGCAAATATTAACTGTCAATCACGGATCATTGACTGACAGATATTGAAATCTGTCAGAGGGACGTGTATATCCGTCACCGGACGCCTCGCTTGGGCGTCCCATGGTCACCTCCAGGGGAGCCCGAAATCCGAAATACCTGTCGGATCGAGGGTCGCTATCGAAGGGCGAGGGCTGTGGACGAGTGGAGATATAAGAAAATGACGACCGAAATCATCAACTTTACCGGCACGATTGGGCATTGGCTCAATTTGCTGGTAGCGCGCCAGATCGCGGCGCAGGCTGCAAAACTGCCTCATTGAGGCGAGAGCTTTCCGAGACGACCGGCAGGGGCGCTTCGGAAGCAGCTCCATCGCCGGGTAACTGAGCCCTCAGCGGGAACATGGTGCTGGCATGAATGAAGCCGTTGTCTTGACGCCGGAGCGGATCCTCGAAGTCACTGAGGACGTGCTCAGGCGCTACGGGCTTGCCAAAGCCACCGTGGTTGACGTGGCCCGTGCGCTCGATGTGAGCCACGGCAGCGTCTATCGCCATTTCCCGAGCAAGGCCTCGCTGCGCGAGGCCGTCGCCAAACGCTGGTTGGACCGCATCGACGCGCCGCTGCTGGAGATCGCCAAGGAGCACGGGCCGGCGCCGGCGCGGCTCGACTGCTGGCTGCGCACGCTGTTCGCTGCCAAGCGTTCGCGCGTCCTCGACGACCCCGAGATGTTTGAGACCTATCTGACGCTGGCCCGTGAGGCCTGCGCGGCCGTCAGGTGTCACAAGGACACGCTGATCGACCAGATCGCGGCGATCCTGTCCGACGGCGTGAAGCAGGGCGCGTTCGAGGTGAAAGACGTTGCTGCCACCGCACGTGTGATCTTCGATGCCACCAGCCGCTTCCATCATCCGGCGCATGCCGACGAGTGGAAGGATGCTGATCTGCCCGCTCGCATCGACTTGACGCTTGCACTGCTGCTGCGCGGGTTGAAGGTGGGGTAGACTCCTGCACCTGTTCAACGCGCGCCGATCAACCTCTCGCCTTGTGAAGAAGGGCGCCATTGCGGACCGAGGGCGAGGAAGTCGAGTGCTTCCGCGCGTGTAAGGCGGGGGCGGACGATGGCACGACCGGCGGGCTTTCCGGATATGCACTGACCGCGATTTCGACGGCGTCCTTTGACCGCTTGCGAAGGCCGTAGAATGTCAGGTCCTGCTCGAGCATGGGGCAGCGGAAATGGACGACGGCCGTGTCCGGCAGGCGGCAAAGTTCGTCGATGAGCTCGCCTACTGTGATGATCGGGGGATGGGCGACTGCCTTGTGGTTAGCCTTGCTCATGGCGCAACTCCTTCACTCCGCTACTAACCTCAACGCGACGGCGTCAGTTCCATTCCGCACAGCAGGGCGGCACAAAGGTACGAACTGCACACCCGCGCTAAAGCATGATCCGGAAAAGTGTGAAGCGGTCTTCCGAAAAGATCATGCTCAAACAATAACCTAAAGCGCGACGACGATTCATCCTAATCTCATCGCGCTTTAGAGACTCGATCCCAACCGCAAGCCGCGCGACCGCAATATGCCGAACGGATCCTCACGTGCGGCCAGCCTGCGATATGTCGTGAGGTCGTCGAGCGTCGGACCTTCCCCGCGCCTGACATTCCCTCCTGTGGTCGTTCCGACCGGAATCGACGTGCCGAGGCCGGCATAGAGATAATTGTCGCCGAATGCCTTCTTTAGCGCGGCAAAAGTCGGCTCACCGGTGCAATGTCCCGGTGCGATGCTGTCGACCTTGAACCTGTCCCTCAGCGCGGTAACGACCTTCGCGATCGCCTCGTCAGGTGCGACGACGAGATGAAATCCGCCCGCTATGAGATGGATCTTGGGATTGATAACCGTCGCCGCCTCGACGATGCGCTCGATTCCGGGATGCGAACAGCCGACCAGAAGGACTACTCCGTCTGCGGTGTTGACGGCCAAGGACAGCTCCTTGAGCTCTTTGGTCCCGGGAGCATCGGAGATGAGTGAGATAAGCGTGATCCCGGGAGCAATCTCGCTCGTCTGATCGATCAGCTCGAAATTTGCGTTGGCCCATGCTGAGCCGAACCTCATCACCTCGGGGGGCCTGCCTGCGTAGTACCGCATCTCCGGCGGCAAGGCCTCGTCTTTCCGATAGAAGCTGGAAGGCAGCGACGAGCCGTAGATGCCAAAGCCTTCCTTTGGAGCATAGATCTTGACGGTCGGATTGACGCTCAGGACGTAGGACAGGCCCGCCATGTGATCGGAGTGGCGGTGCGAAAGAACGACAAAGTCGAGGTTGGAAAGATTGACTCCCTTGGCCTTTACGTTTGCCGCGAAGATTTTGGCGTCGTCACCCGCATCGAACAGGATGCGCTTTCCCGCGATTTCGACCAGGGCTGAAAAGCCCCAGTCTTTCGTCATAGTGTCATCCGTCCCGAAGGCGTCGTAAAGAATGGTGATCTGGTTCTTCGCTTCGGTCGTTGCGCTTTCAGCAGATGTGACGTTCGTGAAAATGCACGAGGCGACCAGTGCTGCAAGAAGACTGTCCCTGATGTTCATGGAAGCGTCTCCTGTTGTCGTGCAAAACATACAACGGGAACAAGGGCGGCTTCCAGCTTAGCATGGTCTGGAAGAGATTCGTTGGCCGGTCGGCAAGCCGGATATTTCTCGGACTCCAGGGCAGTAAGCGTTCAAGGAACGGTAGCATATAGCCGATGGAGATTGATGAGAGTGCTTTGGGACGAGGGCATTAACGGCAGCCAGCCGTAGCCGGGTGGATGCAAGCTGGATACGGGCTTCATACGCCGGCCTTTCGCCAGTGGACGAAGCGATTGCAGCAAGTGGTGTAGGGACCAAACGCCTCGGGGAGATCGCGCAGGCTGCCGCAGCACTAAGAAGATGCCATTGAGGACACGACGGTGGTTGATCCGAGGAACGCCGCGCGGATTGATCTCTGTCAAAAACTGCAAGCGGATTCTATGCGATGTTGACGCTCTGCCATGGGTGCCGCCATGACGACTGTCCGTCATATCCTGGAAGATAAGGGCCGTCAGGTATGGGCTGTCCGTCCCGGCGACAAAGTCTACGACGCAATTAAGATGATGGCCGACAAGGATGTTGGCTCGCTGGTTGTGCTCGACGGCAGCAAGATCGTCGGCATTGTCACGGAACGTCACTACGCCCGCAACGTGTTCTTGCAGGGACGCGCATCGCCACAGACGCGAGTCGACGAGATCATGGAGCCCAACGTCGTATGCGTTGGACCACACCAATCGATTGAGGAATGCATGGCGCTCATGACCGCGAAGCGCCTGCGCCATCTGCCGGTGACCGAAAACGACACGCTGCTTGGCATTGTTTCGATTGGTGATCTGGTCAAGAGTATCATCAACGACCGGGAATTCACGATCGAGCAGTTGGCTCACTACATTAGCGGGAGTCCCCGAGCTGATTGACGTGGATCGCCGCACCTTGTTGTACTGCACCAGTCCGGAGATGGGCCTTTAGTGACATATTGCGCTGCCGCGTGAGCTTGGTCGCGCTCACGGGGCAAAGCGGACGCCTCCTTCGCCGCGTACCCCAATGGGTTTACGCGAGACGGTTAGACGAGCCGGTAAGCCCTAGATCTTCGTCAGCCCACACGTCGCGGCCAGGCGCACGAGCTGTGCGTCCGTGCGTGCGCCGGTCTTGGTCTTGATCAGATAGTGGTAGTTCTGGACCGTCTTCACACTGAGATTGAGATGCGTGGCGATCTGCTCGGTGGTGGCGCCGCCGGCGAACTGGCGCAAAATCTCGATCTCGCGTTCGCCCAGTTGATCCAGCACTGAGCCGGTCGGCGACAGGCTCTCCTCGGCCAGAATATGCGCGATATCGTCGCTCATGGCGCGTTCGCCGCGGGCAACGCCGCGGATCGCGGTCACGACCGCGGACGGCTCGCTGCTCTTGGTGACGAAGCCGCTGGCGCCGGCGCCGAAGGCTGCCTTCACCAGCACGGCCTCGTTGTGCATGGTGAAGACGAGAATGCGCGCGCGCGGATCGCGCGCACGGATATTGCGGATCGCCTCCAGCCCGCTCGCGCCGGGCATCGAGATATCCAGCACGACGACGTCGGGATCGTGCGCCTTGAAGGCGCCGTAGGCATCCGCGGCGTTGTCGGCTTCCGCCACGACATGGAGATCGCCCTGGCTCTCCAGCACACGCCGGTAGCCCTGCCGGACGATCGGATGATCGTCCACCAGCAGTACGGAAATGCCTGTTGCCGCGACATCGCTCATGTCGGCCTCATGCGGCGAGCGGGATGGTCGCGGCGACACTGAGGCCGCGACTGGCAGGCAGGATCGACAGTGATCCGCCGGCAGCGGCCACGCGCTCGCGGATGCCGGTAAGGCCGAAGCCGTTGGACTGCGCCACACGTGCGGCGTCGCCGCCGCCGTCATCCTCGACCCGGATCAGCAGCGCGTCGTTCTCGCCGGCGCGGCGCTCGATGCGCAACGAGATTTCACGTGCCGCGCCATGACGCAAAGCGTTGGTCAGGCATTCCTGCGCCACGCGATAGGCCGTAGTGGCGGCCGGGCCGCTGATATCCGCAAGATTGCCCCGGAGGTCGAGCTGGATCGTCGGCCGCGCCGCGCTCTGCGATCGCCAGCTGTCGACGAGGTTGACGAGGCTCGCCTCGAGCCCGAGCTCCTCGGGCAGGGGGTTCCGCAGCCGCTTTAGCGCATCCCGGAGCGAGGCCATCAGATGGTGCGTGGCCTGCGAGATCATGCGTGCATCCTGCGCGATGCCGCTGTCGCGGTTCTCCTTCGCATTCGCGGTCTCGATCGTGTTGGCGAAGGCGAGGATGGCGGAGAGATTTTGTCCAAACTCGTCGTGCAGTTCGCGGGCGAGCGCGCGGCGCTCGTCGTCGCGGATCTCGATCAGCCGCCGCGTCAGCGCCGCACTCTGTTCGGTGGCTTCTTCCAGCCGGCCGCCGAGCTCGCCGACGGCACTGCCGATCATGGCGAGCTCCATGGAGCGGAAGCGCGGCAGCTTTGTGCGATACTGGCCGCGCGCCATGCGCTGGAGCGCGGTGACGATCGCGCGCGCCGGCGCCAGCGCATGCGCGATCGCGAGCGAGGCGAGCAGCGCGATCGCCACCGCCATCAGCAGCGCGACGTCGATCACGTTGAGGATATACTCCCAGGCCAGCGAGATGGCGGCCGCCGCATCCGGCGTCGCCACGACCGTCCCGGCGGCCGTGGCGCGCGGACTGACCGGCCGTATCACTTCGGCGTGGTTGCCGAGGAAAGTCGGCACGATGGTGGTGAACCAGCGCGGCGGCGCCCTGCCTAGCCCCACGCTCTGGCCGCAGAGCGGCTTCTCGAACGCTGTTGCGGGCTGGAACTCGACGCAGACGCCGGGCGAGATCAGTTTCATCGTCTCCAGCGTGCGCCAGTCCGGAACCGGCAGGAGATGCTCGCGTGTTCTGCTGCTGCGCAACAAGAACTCGTGCCAGTACAGCGCCTGAAGCGCCTGCGCGACCCGCTGTGCCGAGGCCGCAGTCGCCCGGTCGACGCTGCGATAGGCGTCGAAAGTGGCCCACACGGTCGCGGCTCCAAGGCAGAGCACGACGATGAGAAGCAGGCGGGCGACAAGCTGAAGCACGAGGCGCATGCGATCATCCCCGACGTTTGGTATGGTCAGCCTAACAATGCCGCCGCGCCTTGCCAATTGCGGGGAACGGCAGGATTGCAGCTCGGGCAAATTTCCCAAGCCGGATTGGGCATGGCTCTTTGGACCGGGCGCGGCGGCTTTGATCTAATCGGTGGGGAATCGTTGCGGGCCAGTCCTTGCAAGTCGGGAGCAGTGCAGCATGACTTCGATGACGATTGGACCGATCGCGGGAACCGCGACCGATCCATCCGAGCGCAGCGCGCTCCTGTTCTGGATGATCTTCACCGGGCTTTCGATCTTCGCCGTCGTGCTGCTGTGGCGCTTCGGCCTGATCCATCTGATGCTGAACTCGGACCGGACCTACATCTCCAGCGTGATCGCGGTGCTCTATGTCGTCACCTGCGGTCACTGCTTCCTGCGCACGCGGGCGATCGCGCGCGAGGGGGCGGCAGCGCGGCGGTGCCGCGCGGTGCTCGCGGCGCCCAACGGCGGCAAGGTGCTCGATGCCAGCGCCGCAGCACTCCCACGCGGGCTGGTGCGCGACCACATCGAGAGCCTCGTCACCAAGGCCGCTGCGCAGGATTACCGTCCGGTCGACCAGACGCTGCTGCTGCGGACGCTGGCCGACCGGTTGCGCGGCTCGAACGGCTTCGGCGCCTTCGTTTCGGACACGCTGATGAAACTCGGCCTGCTCGGCACAATCGTCGGCTTCATCATCATGCTGGCGCCGATCGCGGGGCTGGACGCCGCCGACAAGGTCGCGATGCGCTCCTCGATGGGGCTGATGAGCGACGGCATGGCGGTTGCGATGTACACGACGCTGGCGGGCCTCGTTGGCTCGATCCTGGTCCGCATCCAGTACTACATGCTGGATGCCGCAACCCAGCGGGTGTTCTCGGATGCGGTGGTTCTCACCGAGACCTATGTGACGCCGGTCCTGGAGCGCAAGGGCGCTGGAACGGCGTCATGATGGATGATTTCGGTCTCTATCCGCGCGAGGAGCCATTCGATCCGCTCGGCGTGATGCTGTTCAAGGCGCTCCAGGTGATCGCCTTCCTGTTCTTTCTCGCGTTGCTCGCTGTCTCTCCGGATGCCAAGGAGGGCAAGATCGACTCCAAGGCCGAGTTCATGATCACGCTGGACTGGCCGGACAATCACCCCGATGATCTCGACCTGTTCGTGCAGGATCCCGCCGGCAATATCGCCTGGTACCGCCACCGCGAGGCCGGCTTCCTCACCCTCGATCGCGACGACCGAGGCGGGGCCAACGATTTCATCATCGTTAACGGCAAGAAGATCGCATCGCCCATCCGCGAGGAGATCGTCACGGTGCGCGGCATCGTCGCCGGGGAATACACCGTCAACGTCTCGCATTTCGTGGCGACGACCGGCGAGCCTGTTACGGCCAATGTGAAAGTGCAGAAGCTCAATCCGACCGCGCAGGTGATCTTCGACAACAAGTTCACGCTCGACCACACCGGCGACGAGAAGACCGCGGTCCGGTTCCGGCTCGATGCCGAAGGCAAGGTCGTCAATGTCGACCAGCGGCCGAAATCGCTGCTCGAGACGTTTCGCAGCAGCTGGCGCAACGGGGCCGATCTCGACCCGAGAACCGGTGTGAGCAAGAACGCTGCGAGGGTGCGCCGTGACTAGTTTGCAGACCGTCATCCTCACGCTGTCGGTCGCCTACGCCGTCATCGGCGCGCTGCTGCTGGTCGTGCTGGTCTATGCGCGGCTGCACTGGTCGCTGAAGGCGGTCGCGGTGGTCGTGACCAGCGCCTTTTATGTCGTCAGCTTCACCGAAATGCGCGGGCTGCTCGGCTGGGCGAGCGTCGACCGGCTACCGGTCTCCTTCAAGCTGCTCCAGGCGCGCATCGTCGAGCCGCATTCGCTGGAGGGCGATCCCGGCTCGATCTATCTCTGGGTCGAGCAGCTCGACGAGGACAATCGCCCAAGCGGCATCCCGCGGGCCTTCCGCGTGCCCTACAATGACGGGCTGGCCGACAAGACCCATGCCGCGCAGAACGAGATCGCGGCCGGGCATCCGCAGGGCGGGCGCGCCGCGGATTTCGGCGGGGGCGAAGGCACGCTCATCGACATGGTCCGAGAGTACGTGACGCCCAAGACCATCGTTGAGACCAGCGGCGGGGATTCCTCGACCGGCGAATTCATCGCCCCGCCGGCCGGCGCGCAGGGCGCCGTGTTCACGCCGCTGCCGCCACCCCGGATGCCGCCGAAGGACGAGCAATAGGCCCTTCACCGTCGCGGCAGGTGCACGCTGGAAAACGGCGCCGCGCTGGCGCATCTTCTTGACGTCCCTCAATTTGGCCTTATCGGCTTCTGATAAGCGTTTGGGGTGGAGGATGCGTGCTCCTAGCTGTCTTCTCGGATATCCATGGTAACCGGCAGGCGTTCGAGGCATGCCTGAGGGTGGCGCGCGCGCGTGGCGCGGAGCAGTTCGTCCTGCTTGGTGATTTCGTCGGCTACGGCGCCGATCCGGAATGGGTGGTGGACACCGCGATGGCTCTGGTCCGGGAGGGCGCCATCGCCGTCCGCGGCAACCATGACGAGGCCGTCAACACCACGACCGAGACCATGAATGCCGAGGCGCAGATCGCGATCGAATGGACGCGCGGGCGTCTCGACGTGGCGCAGCGGCGCTTCCTGGCCGAGCTGCCGATGGTGGTGCAGGAGAGGGAACGTCTTTACGTCCACTCAGAAGCTTCAAGTCCGTCGCACTGGCACTATGTCCGCTCGACGACGGATGCCGCGCGCAGCCTGATCTCGACGCCCGCCCACGTCACATTCTGCGGCCACATCCATCGCCCCGCGCTCTATTCGATGTCGGTGACGGCGAAGATGACGAGCTTCGTGCCCAGGACCGACGTTTCGGTGCAGCTCCTGCGCGGACGACAATGGCTGGCCGTGCTCGGCTCGGTCGGCCAGCCCCGCGATGGCGATCCGTCCGCGGCCTTCGTGCTGTTCGACACGGTCTCGTGCGAGATCACCTATTGCCGCGCGCCCTATGACATCGAGACGGCCGCGGGCCGCATCCGCGACAATGGCCTGCCGCCCTGGCTCGCCGACCGGCTCTCGCAGGGGCGCTGACGACGATGCCGAAACCCCTGGTCAAGCCCGGCGCGGAAATCGACGGCTACACCATCGGCGAATGCGTCCATTCCGGCGGCATGGCGACGCTATGGACCGTCACCCATCCCGACATCGACGTGCCGCTGCTGATGAAGATCCCGCGGGTGTCGGAGGGCGAGGACCCGGCCGCGATCGTCTCCTTCGAGATGGAGATGATGATCCTGCCGCGGCTCGCCGGTCCGCACGTGCCGTCGTGTTTCGGCACCGGGGATTTCGCGCACCAGGCCTATGTCGTGATCGAGCGCATCGTCGGCACGACGCTCTACAAGCGGCTGCCGGATCTGCCGCTGCCTTACGAGGAGGCGCGCCTGCTGGTCGCGAAGATCGCGACTGCGCTCGCCGATCTGCACCGGCAAAACGTGATCCATCACGACATCAAGCCGAGCAGCATCATGTTCCGCGACAGCGGCGAGGCGGTGCTGATCGACTATGGCCTGTCGCATCACAACCACCTGCCGGATTTGTTGCAGGAGGAGTTCCGCCTGCCTTACGGCACCGCGCCCTACATGGCGCCGGAGCGGCTGCTGGGCGTGCGTGACGATCCGCGCAGCGATCTGTTTTCGCTCGGCGTGCTGCTCTATTTCTTCACCACGGGCGAGCGCCCGTTCGGGGAGGGCGAGACGCTGCGCGCGATGCGGCGCCGGCTCTGGCGCGATCCGTATCCGCCGCGCAAGCTGCGCAGCGACTATCCGCCCTGGCTGCAGGAGGTGGTGCTGCGCTGCCTCGAGATCGAGCCGGTGTGGCGCTATCCGACTGCGTCGCAGCTCGCTTTCGATCTCGCCCATCCGGGCCAGGTCAAACTCACCGCGCGCTCGGAGCGGCTGAAGCGCGATCCGTGGAGCGTCGCCTGGCGGCGCCGCTTCAACCAGGGCGTCATGGCGCCGCGCGCCAAGTCGGACGTCGCGGAGCAGATCGCATCGAGCCCGATCCTCGCCGTCGCACTCGACACGGTGGAAGGCGCACCGGAGCTGAACGAGGCACTGCGCATGACGACGGAGCGCATTCTCGCCACGCTGCCGTCAGCGCGACTCGCCTGCGTCAACGTGCTGAAGCTCAATCGCATCGCCATCGACAAGACGCTGGACGAGCAGGGCTCCAACAAGCATGTCGACCGCCTAGTGGCGCTCAGGCATTGGGCGACGCCGCTCAAGCTTGACGAGAGCCGGTTGTCGGTTCACGTGCTGGAGGCGGTCGATCCCGCCGCTGCGCTGCTGGAATTCGCCGAGGTCAACCAGGTTGACCATGTCATCATCGGTGCGCGGCAGAGTTCGTTCAGGCGCTCGCTGCTCGGCAGCGTCTCGGCCAAGGTGGCGTCGGAAGCGACCTGCACCGTCACCGTGGTGCGGCCGCCTCGGCTGGCTGCGGACGCGGCTGATACCGGCGAGGCGGCCGGATAGACCGCACCCCGGGTTTCAGAGAATGGCTCAGGCCGCGTGAGCGGCGTAGCCGGCTTGCTTACGGCGGATCGGCCAGGAGAAGTGCGGGCCGGCCTCGCCGTGATCCGCGCTGCGACCGAAGTACTGAATGATCTCGCGGCAGGGCTCGCAGTTGAAGAGGTTGCGCGACGCGGATGCCTTGGTCATTTCATTCAGGCAGTTCGGGCAGTGCGGCTTCATCAGTCTCAAGTCCAGATAAGAAATTTAACGCCGGCGTCAGATCCGATCGCGACGGGTGGTGCGTGCGGAACGTGCCGGGACCTGCACCGGTCCGGCCGTTGGGCCGAACACAACAAACGCACTGAAACCAAGCCACAACGCCACGCCAGTCCAAACCAGGGTCGTCGTCATGATGTGCTCCCGCGAAAACAGGCAGGAATCACTTGCTGTGATTTGCGGGAATCAGGGAAGTCCGTTGGAGTACGGACTAAGGTTGCAATCCTAGGGATTGCGCGCTGCACCGCGGCAAGAGCCGCAGCTCTTGTCGTTATGCCGAGGGCTGGTGCAGGTCAGATCGCTTCGCCGCGTGCGCCGGCGGCTGCGTTGCGGATCGCGGCGATGTTGGCCTTGTAGGCCTCTTGCGTGCCGCCCCGAAACACGGAGGTGCCGGCGACGAAGGCGTTGGCGCCGGCCGCGGCCAGGGGACCTGCGACGTCGGGGCCGACGCCGCCATCGACCTCGATGTCGATCGGTCGCCCCGACGTCATCGCGCGGATGTCGCGGATCTTGCCGATCGCGGAAGGGATGAAGGCCTGGCCGCCGAAGCCGGGATTGACCGACATCACCAGCACGAGATCGACGAGGTCGATGACATATTCGAGCGCGCTGATCGGCGTGCCCGGATTGAGCGAGACACCGGCCTTCTTGCCGAGCGCGCGGATCGCCTGGAGCGAGCGGTGCAGATGGGGACCGGCCTCGGCATGCACCGTGATGTGGTCGCACCCGGCTTTCGCGAAGGCCTCGAGATAGGGGTCGCAGGGCGAGATCATCAGGTGCGCATCGAAGATCTTCTTGGTGTGCGGGCGCATCGCCTTGATGACGTCGGGGCCGTAGGAAATGTTGGGAACGAAATGCCCGTCCATCACGTCGAGATGGATCCAGTCGGCCCCCGCAGCGTCCACGGCGCGCACCTCCTCGCCGAGTTTGGAGAAATCCGAGGCCAGGATCGAGGGCGCGATTGCCAGGGGGCGGGGGGCGAAGGCTTGGGTCATGGCGCGGTTTCCCGTGGCGGCCGAAACAAGAATGAGCCTCGCCTAACATGGGCACTTGCTGCGGGCAATGCAGGGGAGGCGTGCTTCCTGTGGGCGGAAAATTCTGCCGCGACCGGCACGAATTGCCGGTGTTCCCGGGTCGGGCCGAGTACAGCCAAGCTCAGCGGAGGCGGATTTCATTGAGCTTTTTGCACTGGCACGGGGCTTGCTGACTTCATCCCCGGGACATTGGCCGCGGCATGCCGCATCGGTTGGAGTTGTGCAATGTTGTTTGCGCTTGGCGCAGTATCGAGCGCGCTCGACGTGATCCAGTCGCTGACGAACTCGAAGTCGTCGTCGTCGACGCAGAAGACGGGATCATCGCAGGGCGCGACCAATCCGTTCGCGATCGACAGCGGCAGCAGCACGACCAGCGGCGCGACCTCGTCGGTCAATTCGGGCAAATATCCGCGGATATCGCCGGATACGATGAACGCGCTGTTCGCCGCGCAGAGCCAGTCGACAGACAGCACGGCCAGCTCGACCGCGTCGAGTTCGACGTCGACGAGCCGGGATGCTGCGCTCAAGGACCTGTTCTCGAAGATCGATGCGGACGGCGACGGCAAGATCACCAAGTCCGAATTCGAGAACGCGCTGGGGGCCGGCGGCACCAATCTGGCGCAGGCCGATGACGTGTTCTCCAAGCTGGATTCGAATTCCGACGGCAGCGTCAGCCTGGACGAGATGTCGAAGGCGCTGAAGAGCGGCCATCACGGCCACCATCACGCACAGGGCGCCGGCGGCTCAGGCGATGGATCGGATTCTTCGTCGCAGTCGGGCGGTGGGTCGACCGCGACCACGACGACCAACGCCGACGGCTCGACCACCACCACCGTCACCTATGCCGACGGCTTCAAGATGTCGACGACCGTTCCTGGCGCCTCCAGCTCTTCAAGTGCGAACGGCGGCGGCAACTCGCCTTATGACTGGTTCGGACAGATGATGCAGCGCCAGGCTCAGGCCTCAGCGGGATCCACGGCCTCATCGATGTCGATGAGCGTGTGAGCTCGTTCGCTGTCATGCCCCGCCACCGGGTCTCGCCTTGGGCGAGCCCGATGACAGGCTCCGGCGGGGGCATCCAGTACGCCGCGCCCTATCGGTTCAATCACTACTGTCTCTGGAATACTGGATCGCCCGGTCTCCGCCGGGCGATGACGACTGATATGTGAGAACCGCGCTACGCGCCAAACCGATCCTTCCACGCCGGCAGAGCGCCGGGGAATGGCAGTACGGTCGCGCTGTAGACACCACGTGCGATCGCGCGCGCGACGACGTTGGCGGCGACCATGCTGAGTTCGGTGAGCTCGACCAGCGGCTCGATCGGCTTCTCGCAAGTGGCTGCCGCGAACAGCACGTCACCGTCGAGCGGGGTGTGCACCGGATAGATCGCGCGGGCGAAGCCGGTCTGCGCGATCATCGCGAGCCGCCTGGCCTGCGCCTTGGTCAGGATCGCGTCGGTGACGACGAGGCCGATCGTGGTGTTCTCGCGCTCGCTCGCGGCGGGGCCTCCCTTGATGCGCATCGCCAGCATGTCCGGCGTGAATTGAGACGGCAGCCCGCGTCCGCCGAACTCGCCGTTCACCTCGAATGGCGCGGCCCAGAACCACGGCCCATCGCCGACGCTAACGCTGCCGACCGCATTCACCACCATGATCGCGGCAACCTTGACGCCGTTCGACGTCACGGCCGACGCCGAGCCGAGCCCGCCCTGGAAGGTGGCGGTGGTGGCGCCCAGGCCTGCGCCAACGCTGCCGAGCGCGAAGTCGTTTCCGGCCGCGGCTGCTGCGGCGTAGCCGAGATCGCGATAGGGCGGGAAGCGGCCCCACTTCTTGTCGCCGCCGTTGAGCAGGTCGAACATGATCGCGCCCGGCACGATCGGGATCACCGCGTCACGGATCTTGAAACCGCGGCCCTGTTCAGCGAGCCAGGCCTGCACGCCCCCGCCGGCATCGAGGCCGAAGGCCGAGCCGCCGGAGAGCGCGATCGCATCGACGCGCTCGACCGTGTTGGCGAGATCGAGCAGGGCATCCTCGCGCGTGCCGGGTCCGCCGCCGCGGACGTCGATCGCCGCGACTGCCGGCTGATCGAAGATGATCGCGGTCGTGCCCGAAGCGAGCTTCGCATCGTCGGCATGGCCGACGCGGACGCCGGCGATATCGGTCAGTAGGTTCTTCACGGCGGCTCCGTCGGCTGAAAGCAGTTCGGCATCTGCGATAGCGCACGGATGCTGCCGGCTCAACTGGCGAGCGCGGTCCTCAGCATCTTGGCGAGTTCGGACTTGCGATAGGGCTTGGCGAGCAGCAGCACGCCGGAATCGAGCCGGCCGTGATGGACGATGGCGTTCTCGGTGTAACCCGAGGTGAACAGCGTCTTCAGATCGGGGCGGCGGCGGGCCGCCTCATCGGCGAGTTGGCGGCCGTTCATGGCGCCCGGCATGATGACGTCGGTGAAGAGCAGGTCGATGCTGTTGTCGGCATCGATGATAGTGAGGGCTTCGGCCGCGTTGGCGGCTTCGAGCGCGGCATAGCCGAGGCTCTTGATCTGCGTCACGACATATTGCCGCACCAACGCGTCATCCTCGACGATCAGGATCTTCTCGTCGCCGCCGGTGATGGGCACGTTCTGAAGCGATTCGAACTCAGTCTCCTGCA
Source organism: Pseudomonadota bacterium (assembly GCA_023435725.1). Classification (GTDB taxonomy): domain Bacteria; phylum Pseudomonadota; class Alphaproteobacteria; order Rhizobiales; family Xanthobacteraceae; genus Bradyrhizobium. Next base: position 61,012 of record JAEYRD010000017.1, read on the forward strand.
CGCCGCTCGAGCGCGGCAGGTAGATCTTCACGCTCGTGCCGTGGCCTTCCTCGCTGTAGATCTTGATGTGGCCGCCGGACTGTTTGACGAAGCCGAACACCATGCTGAGGCCGAGGCCCGTGCCCTTGCCGACCTCCTTGGTGGTGAAGAAGGGATCGAAAACCCGATCGAGCAGCTCCATCGGAATGCCGCTGCCGGTGTCGCTGACCGCGATCATCACGTAGTTGCCGGCAACCACCTCGGCATTCATGCTGGCATAGCCGTCATCCAAGAAGATGTTGCGTGTTTCCAGCACCAGCATGCCGCCGTCGGGCATGGCATCGCGCGCGTTCAGGGCGAGATTGAGGATCGCGGTGGAGAGCTGGCCGGGGTCGACCAGCGCCGGCCAGGCATCCTCCGTGAGCTGAGGCACGATGGTGATCTGCTCGCCAAGGGTGGGATGCAGCAGCTTGGCCGCTTCGAGCGCCAGCGCATTGACGTCGATCTCACGCGGCTGGAGCGGCTGCTTGCGGGCGAAGGCTAGCAGATGCCTGGTCAGTTGCGCCCCGCGCTCGGCGGCGTCGTCGATCAGCTTGGTGATGGCGGCGAGATCGGGGCGGTCGGCCACCGCATCGGCCAGGATGCCGATCGTGCCGGTGATGACGGTCAGCACGTTGTTGAAGTCGTGGGCGACGCCGCCGGTCAATTGGCCGATGGCGTCCATCTTCTGGACCTGCCTGAACTGGGCCTCGGCGGCCTGCTTCTCGGTGAGGTCGCGGCCGATGAAGAAATGGCGCCTCGCCGGCTCGGACCATGTGCCCATCCAGTTCAGCGTGACCTCGTGACCGTCGTAATGATAGTAGCGCGCCTCGAAGCTGCGCTTGACCTGGCCACGCCGTGCCGCGCGCATCTCGCCCCTCGTGTTCTCGAGGTCGTCAGGGTGAATGAACTCGATCGCGCTGTGCCCGATCAGGTCTTCCGGGCCATAGCCGAGGATGTCCTTCACGCTCGGGCTGACCTGGACGAAATTGCCGAAACCGTCGGTCACCAGAATCAGGTCCTGCGAGGTCTCGAAGATGCGCTGGCGCTCCTCGATCTCGCGGCGCAGCTTCTCTCGCGATTGCTTCTCTTCGGTGATGTCGTGGGCAATCTCGGAGGCGCCGATGATTTCTCCACCGTCCCATCTCAGCGGCGAAACGTTCAGCACGACGTCGAGCTGACGGCCGTCTTTTCGCATGCGGACCGTTTCGTGTCGGGCAATCGATTCGTTGCTGCTGATGCGGTTGATGATGCTCCTGATCTCGGGCTTGCGGTCCTCCGGCACAATGATGTCGATCGGCTTGCCGATGGCCTCTGCGGCGGAGTAGCCGAACACACGTTCAGCGGCCTTGTTCCAGCCCGTGATGATGCCGTCGAGGGATTTTGTGATGATGGCATCGCTGGAGGACTCGACCACGGCGCCGTAGAGCGCCAGGCGCTTGCCGTAATAGTCGCGATCGGTGGCCGACTGCTCGCGCAGCCGGCCGACGAGGCCGACCGTCTTCGCCTGGAGGCGGACGTTCTCGACGAGCAGAACGGCGAGCACGAAGCTGGAGGCGAAGAGGCCGTAGATCCGGCCGGCATAGAAGCCGAGATCGAAGCGCGCGACGTTGACGACTGCCGACAGCGCGATGTCGAACAGCCAGGCGCACATCGTGACCATGAGCCAGACGTCGAGCACCGTGTGCGGCTTGCGGAACCACAGCGTGATCAGCGCCGCGAAGCTCAACGACCACACGAACGAAACCACGCCCATCATGGTGGTGGTGTAGTGGCCCTCGCTGAGCAGGACCGGCAGCAGGTCGTGTTGCGCAGTCACGAGCCAGGCAAAGACGGTCATCGCAGCGAGCGCGGCGAGGACGGAGATCGCGATGGCCGGCGCCGGCGAGCCTGCAATCCCGTTGCCGCCATTGCTGTCCTTCAGCCAGCCATAGGCCAGCACGAACAGCGGGAAGCCGGCGTGCCAGATCATGTAGAGCCAGACAGTGGTCTGCGAGCCGGCGCCGAACAGTCCGGCCGGGGCAAACACGCCGGGGAAGGTGAGGGCGTGGGTCACTGCAGCTGCCGCCGTGAACAGATAGCCGGTCGACAGCACCAGCAGCGCGCGGCTGCGCAGTATGGCAAATTGAGACAACAGCAGAACAGCGGTGATGGTGTCGCTGACCGCGAGCGCTGATTGATAGCTCGCCACGAAGGCGGGGACCGGCAACAACGGCACGCCCGCAAACGGCACGGCCAGTGCGAACAGGATCGCGGAAATCCCGACGATGACCAATGCTGCGGTGCGATCGCCCCGCGTAGCCGGTAGGGTCGAAAGGAATGTGCTTCGGTCGTTGGGAGCTAGCACGTTGATCTCTCGTAAGCCGGCATGGTGATCTCGCACGCCAATCTCTTCCAGCCGGGCTGTTGCTTATGGTAGCCGGCTCCGGGCGCCTATCGTGACAGAATGCGCCGGCGGCTCAACCGAAGGTTACAGCTTGCTTAACCTGGCAGAGGACTGGGAGCGGGTAATTGGTAAGGGGTGCTTTACTGGACGGATTCATACTGCCTTGCCGCCCTTTTGCGGTGAATTGAACCAATTAATGATAACAATTCGAGGGTTGTTCCATGCCCCGTGTCCTCGTGATCGACGACCAGAAGGGTGTCCGCGCCATGATCGCGATGGTGCTCCGGGTCAACCATTATGACGTGGTCGAGGCCGAGAGCGGCGCGGCCGGCCTGAAGGCCTTCGGCGAGGGCGCTTTCGATGCCGCGATTGTCGATATTTTCCTGGCCGACACCAGTGGCGTCGATGTCATGGCCGCTATCCGCGAGCGGTTCCCCGCTTTTCCGATCGTGGCGGTCTCCGGCATGACCGCGCTGGATTTCATGGGCGAGGCGCCCGGTCTGGCCGATGTCGTCTGCGTGCAAAAGCCGTTTCGGCCGAACGACCTCCTGAGCGCGCTCAAGACTGCGCAGAGCCAGGCCGCAGCCTGCGAGCCTGCGCAAGCGGTGTGACACAAGAAGACGCCCCGGCGAACCGGGGCGTCTTGGCAATTGATCTGGCTAAAAGGTCAGTCTGCCTGCCTCAGGTGCCCTGGCCGCTGACTTCGGCGTAGCCGCCCTTGGCGTCCCATTTGTACACGACGTAGTCGATCTGCTTGATGTCGCCCTTGGCGTCATACTCGATCGGGCCGATCACGGTATCCCACTTGCCGGCCTTCATCGCTTCCATGACCTTCTTGGCGTCGGTGGTGCCGGCCTTCTTGGCGGCCTGCGACCACACCTGCATCGCCGCATAGGTGTAGAGCGTGTAGCCCTCGGGATCGATGCCCTTGGTCTTGAAGGCCTCGACGATCTTCTTCGCGGTCGGCTTGTTGCGCGGATCGGGACCGAAGGTGAACAGCGTACCCTCGCCGGCCGGGCCGGTGATGGAGGCGTACTCCTTGTCGGCGAGCGCGTCGCCGGCCATCAGGATCGTCTTGAGGCCCTGGTCACGCATCTGGCGCAGGATCAGGCCGCTCTCCTGGTGGTAGCCGCCGACATAGACGAGGTCGATGTTGTCGCGCTTCAGGCGCGACACGATCGCGTTGAAGTCCTTGTCGCCCTTGTTATAGGACTCGTACATCTTCTCGGTGATGCCGGCCTTGTTGAGCGCCTTCTTGGTCTCGTCGGCAAGGCCCTTCCCGTACGTGGTCTTGTCGTTGAGGATTGCGATGTTCTTGCCCTTGAAATTCTTGGCAATGTACTGCGCCGCGATCAGGCCCTGCTGATCGTCGCGGCCGCAGACGCGCGCCACGTTCCACAGCTTGCGCTCGGTGAAGGTCGGGTTGGTCGAGGCCGGCGTGATCTGCAGCACGTTGCCGTCGGCATAGGCTTCGGAGGCGGGGATCGACGACGACGAGCAATAGTGCCCGGCGACGAACGGCATTTTCGCGCTGGCGATCTTCTCGGCGACCGAGCGCGCCTGCTTCGGATCGCAGGCATCATCCTCGACGTCGAGCGCGAGCTTCTTGCCATTGACGCCGCCGGCGGCGTTGATGTCAGCCACGGCCATCTCGGCGCCGTTCTTCATCTGGCGGCCGAAGGCGGACTCGCCGCCGGTCATCGGACCGGCGACTGCGACGGTGACATCCTGCGCGAATGCCGCGCTCGACAGCGCGATCGATGCGCCGAATGCCAGACCGATGAGCTTCAGTGATTTCATGAGATACCTCGCGGGTGATCGCCTGTGGAAGTTGCCGGGCACGCCCGGTCCAAACCGGCGCCATTCTTGAATGAAATTGGCGAGAAGTCACCGGCAAAATACGGGCAATGGCGGAGATATCTCGCCACATTCGCCCGCACGAGGTCCGCCTTCCAGCCGGTCAGCCGTGCCGGCCGCCTTCCAGGTAGGCGGCGCGAATCTCGGGGCGCTGCAGCAGCTCGGCGCCGGTCCCGGCCAGCGTGATCAGGCCGTTGACCATGACATAGCCGCGATGGGCGAGCTTGAGCGCATGGTTGGCGTTCTGCTCCACGATCAAGACGGTCAGGCCGTCCTGCCGGTTCAGGGTGCGGATCGCATCGAAGATCTGACGCGCGATCAGCGGTGCGAGCCCGAGCGAGGGCTCGTCGAGTAGGAGCAGGCGGGGGCGGCTCATCAGGGCGCGGCCGATCGCCAGCATCTGCTGCTCGCCGCCGGACAGCGTTCCGCCGCGCTGGGCATAGCGTTCCTTCAGGCGCGGAAACAGCGTGAACACGCGTTCCAGCGTGGCCTCGCGTTCGGAATCGGTGCATCCGGTGGCGTCCGCCCCCATCTGGAGGTTTTCAGCGACGCTCATGCGCGGAAAGATGCGACGGCCTTCCGGCGATTGCGCGATGCGCAAATGCGCGATCGCGTGGGTGGGGACATCGGTGATGTCGCGGCCTTCGTACAGGATCTGGCCGGCGCGGGCGCGCGGCTTGCCGAAGATCGTCATCATCAGCGTCGACTTGCCGGCGCCGTTGGCGCCGATCAGCGCCACGATCTCGCCGGCATTGATCTCGACGTCGACGCCCTTCAGCGCCTCGATCTTGCCGTAGGCGGCGTGCAGGCCGCGGATCGCGAGCAGGGGAGCGTGCGCCGACGTCACGACCCGCTCTCCATCACGGCCACCGCCTCGTCCTCGTCGGCGCCGAGATACGCGGCGATCACCTTGGGATCGTCGCGGACCTCGCGCGGGGAGCCTTCCGCGATCTTGACGCCATGGTCCATCACCACGATGTGGTCGGAGATTTCCATCACCACCGACATGTCGTGCTCGATCAGGAGGATCGAGGTGCCGAGCTCGTTGCGGATCGAGAGTAGGAGCTCGCTCAACGCGGCGCTCTCGCGTGCATTGAGGCCGGCGGCAGGTTCGTCCAGGCACAATAGCGCGGGCTCGGTGCACATCGCGCGTGCGATTTCGAGCCGGCGCTGGTCGCCATAAGCGAGATTGCCGGCAGCATCGTCGGCGCGGTCGAGCAGGTTGACGCGCCTGAGCCAGTCGGTGGCGAGATCGATCGCCTGCTTTTCGGCGTCGCGATAGCCGGGCGTACCGACGAGGCCGAGGAAGGTGAAGCCGGAGGCGCGCATCAGAGTATTGTGCTGCGCCACCATCAGATTCTCCAGCGCGGTCATGCCGGGAAACAAGCGGATGTTCTGGAAGGTGCGCGCCACCTTGGCCTGCTTGGCGATGCGGAAATCGTTCAGCCGCTCCAGCGCGATTGTCCTGCCGTCGTCATGGGTGAGGCGAATGGCGCCGCCGCTCGGCTTGTAGAAGCCGGTGATGCAGTTGAAGACGGTGGTCTTGCCGGCGCCGTTCGGTCCGATCAGCGCGGTGATCTTTTTCCGCTCGGCAGCAAAGGAGAGGTCCTGCACGGCGACGATGCCGCCGAAGCGCATCGCCAGCCGGTCGACGCTGAGAATCTTGTCGGCGCTCATCCGTGCCCTTCCTTGACGAGGTCGGAAGAGATCGCCTGCGCCTTGGTCAGGTACACGGTCGGTGCGCGGTGGCCGATCAGGCCGCGCGGCCGCCAGATCATGATCAGCACCATGGCCATGCCGAACACCAGCATGCGGTAGGTCTCGAGGCCGCGGAACAGTTCGAAGCCGCCGATCATGGCGAGCGCTGCAAGCGCGACGCCGAGCTGCGAGCCCATGCCGCCGAGCACGACGATGGCGAGCACCAGCGCCGATTCCTGGAAGGTGAAGGATTCCGGGCTGATGAAGCCCTGGCGTGTCGCGAAGAACGCGCCGGCAAAGCCGCCGAACATTGCGCCCGTCGCGAATGCCGTAAGCTTGGTGGTCGTGGTGTTGATGCCGAGTGCGCGGCATGCGACCTCGTCCTCGCGCAAGGCTTCCCAGGCCCGCCCGATCGGCAGGCGGCGCAGGCGGATCGTCACCCAGTTGGTGAGGAGCGCGAGCGCCAGGATGAGGTAGAACAGGAAGACGATGCGATGGGTCGGCGAATATTCGATGCCGAGCTTGGCGGCGAGCCCGTCATCGCTGTTGTCGAGCGGGATGCCGAAGAACGAAGGGCGCGGAATTCCGGTGACGCCGTTCGGCCCGCCGGTCAGGTCCTGCCAGTTGATGATGACGAGGCGGATGATCTCGCCGAAGGCGAGGGTCACGATGGCGAGATAGTCGCCGCGCAGGCGCAGTACGGGGAAGCCGAGCAGCACGCCCCAGAACGCGGCGAGGATGCCTGCGAGGGGCAGGCAGATCCAGAACGACCAGCCGAAATTGGTGGCGAGCAGGGCGTAGGAATAGGCGCCCACCGCGTAGAAGGCGACGTAGCCGAGGTCGAGCAGGCCGGCGAGACCGACCACGACGTTGAGGCCCCAGCCCAGCATCACATAGGTGAGCACGAGGATCGCGAGGTCGAGGATGTAGCGCTGGTTATAGAAGATCACCGGCACCAGCAGCGTGAAGATCAGGAGCGCGGGCGCGAGGTAGCGGCCGACGAAGGACATGCCGCTTTTCACCGCCGGCGGCACCAGCTTCTCAGCGCCGGTCGGGCCGATCCACTGCCGCAACAGCTCGATCACGATCGAGCCGCCGAACACCGCGGCGACGAGCGAAGCGAGGTCGCCGAAGCGCGTCCAATAGGTGAGCTGGCCGTCGGAACCCGCCTCTGTGCGAATGCCGACCATCAGCGAAAACAGCACCAGCGCGATCAGGGCGTTGACGAAGGCTGTCTTCAGGAGAAAGGGGATGCCCGTTGCAGGTTTGGCCGTCATGGTTGAGGGAGCTGTCACGCGCGACCGTCAGACTTTTTCGACTTCGGGACGGCCGAGCAGGCCGGTCGGCATGAAGATCAGCACGACGATCAGGATCGAGAACGCCGCGACGTCCTTGTACTCGACCGAGAAATAGGCCGACCAGAACGTCTCGATCAGGCCAATCGCGAGACCGCCGAGCATGGCGCCCGGCAGCGAGCCGATACCGCCGAGCACGGCCGCGGTGAACGCCTTGATGCCGGCGACGAAGCCCATGAAGAAATCGACCAGGCCGTAATAGAGCAGGTACATCAGGCCGGCGACCGCGGCGAGCGCCGCGCCGATCACGAAGGTCATGGAGATGGTGCGGTCGACGTCGACGCCGAGCAGCGCCGCCATGGTCTGGTCCTGCTCGCAGGCGCGCATGTCGCGCCCGAGGCGGGTGCGCGAGACCAGCCAGGTGAAGATCGCCAGCAGCACGATGGTGGTGAGCACCACCATGATCTGGATGTTGGAGAGCTGGATCACGAAGCCGTCCGCGCTCTCATGCAGCGTGTAGCCGCCGGTGATGAAGGGCGGGATCGGCTTGACGCGGGCGCCTTGCGCCACCTGCGAGTAGTTGGTCAGCACGAAGGACATGCCGATCGCCGACAGCATCGGGGCGAGGCGGAAGGAGTGGCGCAGCGGCCGGTAGGCGATGCGCTCGATGGTCCAGCCATAGAGCGCCGTGATCGCCATCGAGACCAGCAGCACGACGAGCAGGATCACCGGGATCGCAGTCAGGCCGAGCGAAATCAGGATCAGGAAGGTGATCAGCGCGATGAAGCCGCCGATCATGAAGATGTCGCCATGGGCGAAGTTGATCATCCCGACGATGCCGTAGACCATCGTGTAGCCGATGGCGATCAGGCCGTAGATTGAGCCCAGGACGAGACCGTTGATGAGCTGCTGGGCGAAATAATCCATGCGCTGCCGTACCAAACCTGACGCGGGCTCGAAGGGTGCTCTTCGAGAGAGTTCTTGGGCTCCGGCAGCCCTTGAGCATTCTTCCCATTTTGTAACAGGAGGGAACTGGCGGCCGCAACTGGCCAAGTCTTGGCATAAAGGCTTGTACAAAGGTCATTTCGTGACCGATGCCACCTTTCCGGTTCCGCATCTGCGAGGAACCGGGTTCCGCAAGGCAACCAAATTCGATGCCGTTTGTTGTCTCGTTTCTGACGTCCAACAAGGGAGTTTCCCCCCATGACGAAGCAGCAGAACCAGAATCCGGGTCAGCAGGGTCAGAACCCCGGCCAGCAGCGCCCCGGCCAGCAGCAGGGCGGCGGCCAGAAACCCGGACAGCAGCAGCAGCATGACCCGATGCGCCAGGGCGACAAGCCCGGACAGCAGGGTGGTGGTCAGCACGGCCAGGACAAGTAGCTGGGGAGCCGAGAAGTGAAGAGCGCCTCGCCGAAAGGCGGGGCCTTTTTCTGTGGGCGCGTCGCCCATCGGGCCGGTTAAGGTAAACAAAGGGTTTAAATTGCCGCCTCAGTCTGATGGGAGTTAGCTCCCGGCAAAGCCTTCCGTTGAAGGCGCGTAGCGGGCGAAGCGGGAAGCGGCATGTTCAGGAATTGGCGGATCGGCTCGGTCAACGGCGCGCTGCTGGCGGCCTATTTCATCCCGGCCTGGACGCTGGTCGCCTTCAACATCATGGTGGCGCCGGTGCACGGCCTCTATGAGCGGCCGAGCGTCGCAGTGGCGCTGTTCCTCAGCGACCATCTCCAGATGGCGGGGATGAGCACGGTGCGCGCCGCCTGGCTTCTGGCGTTGGGACGGCTGACCGTCGTGGCGTTCTTTGCGATCTACCTTGCGCTTCTCTGCATTCCCCGCGTCCGCAAGAGCGGCGGCAGCGACGAGGCGCTCGGGATCGCGCTTGCAATCGGCAGCGTGATCTCGTTTGCAAGCATGGTGATGGCCTCGAAGGTCGGCGAGATGGCCGCGCTCCGGCTGCACGCCACCGAGCTCCTGCTCTTGCTCGGTGCCGCCATCGTGGTGGTAATCGAACGGCCCGAAGCGGCGCCGCAGGCCGCCCAGGCCCAGGCCAACGTTCCCGTGCCGCTAGGCCTTGAGCAGGCCGAGCTCCTGCACAATCGCTGAGGCTTCCTTGACGGCGTGGTTCACCGCGGGCACGCCGCAATAGATCGCCTGCTGGAGCAGGATCTCCTTGATGTCGTCGGGGGTGAAGCCGCCTTCTGCGAGTGCGGCGCGCACATGCAGGCGGAACTCGTCCCATTGCCCGAGCGCGACCATGGTGCCGATCACCAGCACCCGCCGCGTGCGCTCGTCGAAATGCGGCCGCGTCCAGATCTCGCCCCAGGCGTAGCGCGTGATCATGTCCTGGAAATCGGTGTTGAACGCATTGCGGTTCGCGATCGACTTGTCGACCCAGGCATTGCCCAGCACTTTTCGGCGCACGTTCATGCCGGCATCGCGGCGCTTCTGGTCGTCCATGTTCTTTCCTCCTCTCCGTCTCTCCGTCATTGCGAGCGCAGCGAAGCAATCCAGAGTGCTTCCGCGGTGGGATTTCTGGATTGCTTCGCTGCGCTCGCAATGACGGCGTTGTGAGATCAGCGCTGCGTCAGGAAGCCAACCACTGCGTCGGTGAACGCGTGCGGCTGCTCGACGTTGGAAATGTGGGCGGCGTCGATGAGGGTCATGCTGGCGCCGGGAATCTTCGAGCGGATCAGTTCAGCCGCCGAGATCGGCGTCGCCATGTCGTGGCGGCCGGCGATCACCAATGTCGGACTCTTGATCTTCGGCAGCAACTCGCGCTGGTCCAGCGTCGACAGCGCCTCGCAGCAGGCGAGATAGCCTTCGACGGGGGTGGCGAGCAGCATCGACTTCATCCTGGCGGTGATGTCAGGCTCGCGCTCGCGGAAATCCTGCGTCAGCCAGCCCGCGATCACGGCATCCGCGACCGCGGCGATGCCGCCCTTCTTCACGGTGTCGATGCGCTCCAGCCATTTGGTCGGCTCGGCATAGTAGCAGGAGGTGTTGGCGAGGATGAGCTTGCCGAATCGTTCAGGCGCATTCGCGCCCAGCCATTGCCCGACCATGCCGCCCATCGATAAGCCGCACCAATGCACCTTCTCAATGTTGAGGTCGTCGAGGATTGCGAGCACGTCGCGGCCGAACCGCTCCATCGTATAGGGGGCGGGCGGCACGCTGGACTTGCCGTGGCCGCGGCGGTCGTAGCGGATGACGCGGAACACCTGCGTCAGCGCCTTCATCTGCGGCTCCCACATCTGCAGCGTGCAGCCGAGCGAATTGGAGAGCATCAGCGTCGGCCCGCCGTCGCGGCCCTCGACGGAGACGTTGATCAGGCAACCGTCGGCATCGATCATGGGCATGCGGCGTCTCCGTTCTGGTGCATGATCCGGCCCCGAAGAACCGCGTTCGCGCAAAGCGTGCAGCGGTCTTCCGAGACGATCATGCTCAAACAATCAGTCGCGATCGAGGCTGTCGAGCAGCCGGTCGATCAGGGCTTGGGAAGCCCCTTGATAGGCCATCGGCTCGAACAATACCGCAATTTTTTCCGGCGGCAGGTGCGCGGTGACCTGCGAATCGGCTGACAGCACCTCGCGCAGATGTTTTTTCCCGGCCACCGCGCGCTTGCTCGCGGCCTCGATGAGATGATGCGCATCGCTCTTGCCGATCTTCTCGGCCAGCGCGAAGGTGACCGCTTCCGCCATGATCAGGCCGTGCGTCGCATCGAGGTTGCTGCGCATGCGCGCCGCGTCGACGTCGAGCCCTTCGGCGATGTCGACGATGGCGGCGAGCGCGCCGGAAGTGACCAGCATCAATTGCGGCAGCGTCGGCCATTCCGCGTGCCAGGGCCCGGCGCTGCGCTCGTGGTCCTGCACCTGCGCGGCGAGAATGGTCGCGGCGAGCTGCGGGGCCATGGTGGCCGCGCCCAGGGCGCTCGCGGCGGCGACCGGATTGCGCTTGTGCGGCATGGTCGAGGAGCCGCCGCGGCCTTCGCCGGCGGGCTCGAACGCTTCGGCGACATCGGTCTGCATCATCAGCGAGACGTCGCGCGCAATCTTGCCGCAGCTCCCGGCGAGAATCGCGAACGCCGATGCGGCCTCTGCGATACGGTCGCGATGGGTGTGCCAGGGCGCTTCCGGCAATTGCAGGTTCAGATCCTGCGCCAGTCGTTCGGCGACCGCGAGCCCCTTGTCGCCGAGAGCGGCGAGCGTGCCGGCGGCGCCGCCGAATTGCAGCGCGAGGCCCTCGCGGCGCAGCCGCCGCAGGCGGCAGCGGGCGCGGCCAAGGCTTGCGGCATATTCGGCAGCTTTCAGCCCGAACGGCATCGGCAGCGCGTGCTGCAGCCAGGTCCGCGCCACCATCGCGGTGTTGCGATGGCTGCGTGCCAGCGCGGCAAAGCCCTTGATGGCGCGGCTGAGGTCGGCATCCAGCGCATCGATGCCGGCGCGAAGCGTGAGCATGGTCGCGGTATCGATGACGTCCTGGCTGGTCGCGCCCCAATGCACGTAGCGCGCAGCCGCCGCATCGGCCCTCGCGACATTGGCGGTCAGCGCCTTGACCAGGGGGATCGCTAGATTGCCGGACCGCGTCGCGGCCTCGGCCAGCGCGGCCATGTCGAAGGTATCAGCCTTGCAGGAGGCTTCGATCGGGGTGACCGCAGCTGCGGGAATCACACCGGCAGCGGCCTCGGCCCGAGCCAGAGCTGCCTCGAAATCGAGCATGTTCTGCAGGACAGACCGGTCGTCGCAGATCGCGCGCATGGCTGGGCTCGACAGCATCGGCGCGAGCAGGGGGGAGAGGGCTGTACTCATCTTGCGCGGGACCTAATCACCATGCTCCGGCTGTGCCAATCCCAAACCGGCCGCACAAGATTTTTTGCAGTTGCGAATATGCATTGCACTTGACCAGGGACCGCCCTTTCCTTTGCGGCCTTCGTGCGTTACTTGAGCAGTATTATAGTGATGCGATCTCGGGAGGCGACCCATGGCCATGACAATGAACGGCGAAGTCCAACTTGCGGCGCCGCGCGAGGCCGTGTGGGCCAAGCTCAACGATCCCGAGGTGCTCAAAGCCTGCATCCCCGGCTGCGAGGAGCTGGAGAAGACCGACGACGGCGGCTTTCGCGCGACGGCGAAAATGAAGGTCGGCCCGGTGTCGGCGCGCTTCAAGGGCAAGGTGATGCTGAGCGATCTCGACCCGCCGAACGGCTACAAGATCTCTGGTGAAGGCGAGGGCGGGGTGGCTGGATTCGCGAAGGGCGGCGCCGTGGTCAAGCTCGCGGAGAAGGACGGCGGCACGCTGCTGTCCTACGACGTCGAGGCGCAGATCGGCGGCAAGTTGGCGCAGCTCGGCCAGCGCCTGATCAACGGCACCGCCAAGAAGCTGGCTGACGAATTTTTCGCGAACTTCGCCAAGGCGGTACAGGGCTGAAGGCCCGATCGATACCCTTCGCATAGCGCCTTTTCGGCATGGCGCCTTGCGCCCGGGGCGATGTTGCCCCCGGGCATAATGGCCCATATGATGGGTTGGAATAATTATAAGAACCGCTTCGACGGGACCCGTCGGGGTGCTGATAGAGAGTGCTTATGGCGAAAATCTCCCTCATCGTGAACGGCAATCCAGTCACGGCCAACGTCGATTCCCGCACCCTGCTGGTGCAGTTTCTGCGCGAGCAGCTGCGGCTGACCGGCACCCATGTCGGCTGCGATACCTCGCAGTGCGGCGCCTGTGTCGTGCACCTGGACGGCAAGGCCGTGAAGTCCTGCACCACGCTTGCCGTGATGGCCGACGGCCACGAGGTCAAGACGATCGAGGGTCTGGCCGCAGACGGCGCGCCGCTGCATCCGATGCAGGAGGCCTTCCGTGAGCACCATGGCCTGCAGTGCGGCTTCTGCACGCCCGGCATGATCATGACCGCGATCGACATCGTCCATCGCAAGGGTCACGAGCTCGACGACCACACCATCCGCGAGGAGCTCGAAGGCAATCTCTGCCGTTGCACCGGCTACCAGAACATCGTCGCCTCGATCTCCGCCGGCGCGAAGGCGATGGCGAAATCCGACCTCGCGTAACCCGCGCGCGCATTCCGCGATCAGGACACCCTCATGTACGAATTCAAATATCATCGCCCCGGGACCGTGCGGCAGGCAGCCAACCTCCTGGTGAAGAACGAAGACGCCAAGGTGATCGCCGGCGGCCACACGCTGATTCCCGTCATGAAGCAGCGCCTCGCCAGCCCGCCGCACCTGGTCGACCTCTCCCACATCGAGGGGCTCAATACGATCGAGATGAAGGGCCGCTCGCTGGCGATCGGCGCGACCGCCAAGCATGCCGAGGTCGCAAGCTCCGCGATCGTCGGTGAGGCGATCCCGGCGCTCGCGAGCCTTGCCGGCCAGATCGGCGATCCCGCCGTGCGCCACAAGGGCACCATCGGCGGCTCGCTCGCCAACAACGATCCGACCGCGGACTATCCGGCTGCGGTGCTCGCGCTCGGCGCGACCATCGTCACCAACAAGCGCCGCCTCAAGGCCGAAGAGTATTTCCAGGGCCTGTTCTCGACCGCGCTGGAAGCCGACGAGATCATCACCAAGGTTCTGTTCCCGCTGCCGAAGAAGGCGGCCTATATCAAGTTCCGCAACCAGGCCTCGCGTTATGCGTTGGTCGGCGTGTTCGTGGCACGGCGTCCGTCGGACGTGCGGGTCGCCGTCACCGGCGCCGGCTCCGACGGCGTGTTCCGCATCACCGCGTTCGAGGAGGCCCTGAAGAAGCGCTTCGCGTCGAAAGCGCTGGAAGGCATCGAGGTGCCGGCGGAAGGCCTCAACAGCGACATCCACGGCAGCGCCGAGTACCGCGCGCACCTCATCGGGGTGCTGACGCGGCGCGCCGTGGACGCCGCCAATGCCAAGGAGTGAGTGATCCTCACGATTTGGCCCAATACTTGCCCCCGGTGAGGGCGTAAGCAAGACTGGCTCTTTCATGACTTCTGTTGCCCTGCCGGCATCGGTCGATGCGATGCTCGAACTTCTGACTTCGCGCGGTTACCTCGCGGAGCGATCGCTGGCGACGGTGACCTACCTGTCACTGCGCATGGGCCGGCCGCTGTTCCTGGAAGGCGAAGCCGGCGTCGGCAAGACCGAGATCGCGAAGGTGCTGTCGGCAGCGCTGGGACGGAAGCTGATCCGCCTGCAGTGCTACGAGGGCCTCGACGTTTCCTCCGCGGTCTATGAGTGGAATAGCGCCGCGCAGATGATCGCGATCCGGATGGCGGAAGCCGCCGGCGACACCGACCGCGAGCAGCTCTCGAGCGACATCTTCGCCGACCGCTACATGATCAAGCGACCGCTGCTCCAGGCGCTGGAGCCCGACGTTGCCGGCCCGCCGGTGCTGCTGATCGACGAGCTCGACCGCGCCGACGAGGCGTTCGAGGCGTACCTCCTCGAAATCCTCAGCGACTTCCAGGTCACGATCCCCGAGTTCGGCACCGTGAAGGCGCCGAGCCCTCCGATCGTCATCATCACCTCCAACCGCACCCGCGAGATCCACGACGCGCTGAAGCGGCGCTGCCTCTACCACTGGGTCGACTATCCCGACGCCAGGCGCGAGCTGGAGATCGTCGGCCGCAAGGTGCCGCAGGCCAACAGAAGGCTCTCCGCCGAAGTCGTGACCTTCGTGCAGAAGCTGCGCCAGATCGAACTGTTCAAGGCGCCGGGCGTGGCCGAGACGATCGACTGGGCCGGCGCGCTCACCGAATTGGACAAGGTGGCGCTCGACCCCGAGAC
>JAEYRD010000018.1 GCA_023435725.1 Pseudomonadota bacterium
ACTGAAGCAGGACAAGAACCCTTTCCACCACCTGATCGCGACCGTCGGACAGCCGCGCTATACGCTGGCCTTCGCCGTCACGACGCTGCTGGCGACGGGCGGGTTCATGCTGATGCCATTCTCCAGCGCCTTCACCGTGCACAATCTCGGCATCGACATCCTCCACCTGCCGACGATCTATCTCGTCTCCGGCCTGTTCAGCATCGTCACGGGACCGCTGGTCGGCAGGGCGAGCGACGCGTTCGGCAAATACCCGACCTTCGTCTTCGGCAGCGTGGTGTCGGTGATCATGGTGCTGATCTACACCCATCTCGGCCACGTTTCGCTCGCGACCGCGATCCTCGTCAACGTGCTGATGTTCGTCGGCATCTTTTCGCGCATGATCCCGTCGCAGGCCCTGATGTCGGCAATCCCCGATGCCGACCAGCGCGGCTCGTTCAGCGCGGTCAGCGCATCACTTCAGCAACTCTCCGGCGGGCTCGGCTCGGTGCTTGCCGCCGCAATCATTGTGCAGGAACCGGATGGTTCGCTGACCCATTTCGACCGGCTCGGATACATCGTCGTAGCGTCGGCGATCGTCTCGCTGGTCGCGATGTATTTTGTGCAGAAAGCGGTCGCGAATCGGGCGGGCAGGCGGGTGGTGTGATGCAGCCGATTGGACACACGTCAGCCGACCCACGACACACGGAGCCGTCGACGTCGACCCAGGCGCCAACTTCAGACATGGGAATCTGGTGACATGCTCGCGCCAACGATCGCTGCAGCTTTTCCGCTCAGCCTGATTTCGACAGGGAATCTCACCATGTATAGTGCAGGCCCAGATCTCCCCTGACGCCATCGCGCCTGCCGCCGTCGGTGCCGCTCACCGCGGACTGGTAGCCGGCCTGCCCATAGACGCTGAGGCCCGGAAGAATCTTGGCGCTGAGCCCGCCGGCGAACTCGAGCCGCGTTGCCTGCTCAAGCAACGGCACCGAGTCGTTGCCGAACATCGTGGTCGCGTTGGCGCCCCAGTCGCGCCAGACATTGGCGAGTACATAAGGCTGCCACACCCGCCCGGCGGGGTCGCTGATCGTCCACTTGCCGCGCAGGCCGAGCCGCCCGCTGGCGCCGGACGTCGCGCCAAGCCCGACCGGGCCCAGGCCGTCATTGTCATCGCGGAAGGAAACGCGTTGCCAGATGATCTGGCCCTCCGGCTCTAGCACGAAGCCCGGTCCGAACCACGACAGCGGGATCGGATAGCCCGTCTCCAGCGACGAAGTGAAGCCGGTGCCACTGATCGGTAGGTTGGCAAACTGTGTCGCCGCGTTGCCGTTGTAGAACGAGCCCTGCAGCACCGCGTCGATGTACCAGCCGCCGGGACCATAGTGGGTCCAGTAGCCCCCCAGCGAATAGGCATTGAGGTTCAGCGAACCGGTGTGTTGCAGGACATAGGCGGTCGCCGCCGCGTTGGTGACGAGGCCGTCCACGCCGACATTGCCGTTGCCATAGGCGAAGTAGATGCCGGCGGTGTCGCTGTGGCCCGGGATCAGGCTGCCGCGCCAGATATCGGCGCCGCTCTGGATGCCAGCCACCTGGCCGCTGGCGCGCGGATCGGCAAAGGCCTCGTAGTGGCTGTTGATCTGCTGACCGAACAGGCGGCCCCAGACCGCAGGCCTGCAGTTGCCGTACGGGACGGGCGGGGCCTTGGTGATAGCGGCGCTGTCGGAAGTGGTATTCAAACACGCGGCGTCAGACGCCGCATCGTCGACGCGCTCATGGAAGGTGCCGAGCGTTGTGAGCCCCATCTGTCGGGCGATCGGCTGCACCACGCCATAGGTCGCAAGCTCCGGTCCGATGATCGGATGGACGCCCGGCGGCAGCGGCTCCGGCGGCGGAGTGGGACCGATCGGCTCCTCCGGCCCCGGACCATTGGTGAAGGTCGAGCGCAGGAACCAATCATTTGCGACACTGGGGTCGGGCATATTCGCGGGGCTGCCCCGGTACAGGCGATAGTCGAGGGCCCCGCCACGGACCTCGCCGGCGAGCGTGAAGGCATCGAGTGTCGTGGTGCCGCCGTTGATCGCCTGCACCACCAGGATGCCATTGCCGGTGGTCGCAGCGCCGGGGCCGCCCGCGTTAGTGATGCTCATGAAAGAAGGATCGGCGCTGCCGCCGTTGATCACCAGCTTGTCCGACGGCGAACCGTCCGAGCCGAGAAACGTGTTGAGGTGGAGTGTGCCGCCCTGGCCGACATAGTTGGTTGTTGTCAGTACGGTGCCCGGCGGCGTGCCGGTACCCATAGTCACGAGGCCGGCATTGCTGAGGTTCGCAACGGTCTGATCGTGGCCGTTGAGATTAAGCGTGCCGCCGCTCTGGACGGCATAATCGGAGTTTGGACTGAAGACGTTGGCGGCGCCCGCGGAGAGAATGCCGCCGTGGATAGTGGTGGGACCGGAATAGGTGCTAGATCCGGTCATCACCGTATTGCCGCTGAACACATCCACCGCACCAGTACCGGAAATCGCCGGTGCGAAGACGTAGCGCCCGCTGGTGTTCGTGTGATTGAACACGATGTGGCCGGTGCCAGCGCCAAACGCCACCGTAGGTGCGTTGAGGGTGCCGGGCGCGACGGGGGCATTGCCAGCGGCAGCACCAATGTTGAGAGTACCGGTGGAACCGGCGTTCTGCGCGATAACGACTGAGCCTGCAAAAACGTCTGCGCTATTCGCAATCGTCAGTGTCCCCGGGCCAAACTGACCGATGGCAAGCGTTGTGCCTGCATTCAGCACCGAACCTGGATCGGTCACCGTCACCGTGCCGGCTCCGCCCTGGATGGGTGTCGGACAAAAAGACGCCAGGCCTGAACCGCACTGACCCGCGATGGAGGTGCTGCCAGTTGCGGTAACGGTCCCCTGATTGGAGATCATCATCGTCCCATTGCCCTGCCCGCCAACGATCAGATTGTTGGCGGTGAGGGTCGCGCCCGCTCCACGGACCTCTACCGAGCTCGTGCCCGCGACGGCTCCTACGATCGCATTCCCGCTGATCGTCACGATGCCGTTGGATTGAACCTGCAAATTTCCTGTACCGCTCGAACCGACAACAAGGAGCGGCGAAGTGAGCAAACCGCCATTTGACACCGAAATCGTGCCGGTCGAGCCAGGATTGAAAGCGAGATAGGTCCCGCTGCCGCTCGTAGCCATGCCGCCGTCGGTAATCGTCAGATCACCCACACTGCCGGAGCTGACGCCAACGCCGAGGAAGGTCCCGGCAGAAAGGCTGCTACCGGTCCCGCTGACAAGCGCCGTACCGGTGCTGTTGGCCCCGATTTGCAGAGTCCCTCCTGGACTGGAAACTCCACCCCCATTCAGAACGTTCAGTTGCCCGGGACCGCTGTTCCCAACAAGAAAGAAGCCTGTATTCGTGTATGACGACCCTTGACCCTCGACCGTGAGTACGCCGCTGCTGCCGGGGTTGTAACCGACGTAAGTTTGAGATGCGCTGAAGACTGTGCCGCCGTTGCTGACGATCAGCGTTCCTGAACCGTTAAAGCCGATGTAGTACTGTGACTGCGGATTTGTCGTCGTAATGTTTCCGCCATTCACTTCCACCAAGCCACTACTGCCGGGTGCAAAACCGGCAAAGAGACCACTCAACGTGACATTCGCGCCAGTTGGCACGATGTATGTCCCGCCCGGAACGCCGTTAACGGTCCCGCTATTGAATCCCGCGACGACGGTACCCAACGTCTGTGAGCCAGCGGCCGCGGTTACGGTATCATTGTTGTCGATGTTCAGATTTTGAGCGGAGCCTGTGCCGGAGGCCACTATCATCCCGCAAACCATCACCGGAGCCCAAAGCCAGAACCGCTTTGACCGGTCCGCTCCAAGCCTGGTTGACCGCTCTGCTCCGGAACCTTTTCCAGGTACGTTGGCCATCACAATCGGCTCCCGCGTCGGTTGCGGTATGAGCAACCAATGAGACGGTGAAAAACCGAGTCGCGTCGACCGGCTCGACGCGCAAACAGCCTAGTGGTCCCGCCGGATCGTTCAGGATCCCGGCGCGCCAAAAAATCTGACCAACCAAGCAGGAATTTATGGAAGCGTAGTTATTCGGACAACTTGTCGCATCTGTGGCCGACAACCAGAGGTTTCCATATTCCTCGGTAGCTGTTGCCATTATGCTACGCAATGAGCAGCAACGCTGACCTTGTTCGTGTGTCTGGATCTTCACCGGTTGTCTGTCCTGCGGCGCAACTGCTTCACCATGGCGATCATCTTGCCTACGTGCTTCTCGTCGTCGATCTGGCGATAGCTCTTGCGGCCTTCGCCTTCGCGCCGGTGGCGCGCTTCCGATCTCGATCGGCTTTGAGCTTCGCGACCAGCCGCGGCCTTCTCCAGCCGGGCGAACACACCAGCACTCTGGCGCATGGCGATCTTGATCGGATTGCTCGTCTCGGTGAGATTGTCACTGGAGCTAGTGAGGACCCGAACGCCGCGCTCGATCAGCGCGATCATGCCGGCCTCCTGGACGATCAGCTGGCAATGCGTTGATGCTGGTGGTCAGATCATCGCCAAAGCTTATGGATGGCACGCGACAGACCAAATAGCTTCTGGTGCGTGAGCCGTTGCGGTCCGGCGCGGATGGCCGCGAACACCTAGTTCAACTCCGCCAGCACTACGCTCCTCCGGAACTGACCCACATCATCGTCGCGGGTACGCAGAGAGAATTTGATCTCTGCGCCGATCGTCGTGGTTATGATGGCCGGCTACTCTGGAAATTGGGTCATGACGTGCCGGTTCATCCCGCCGCACGGCAGGACATCGGCGGACGTTCTGGGTCGAAAGATGTGGCTGGAAGAGCCAACCCGAGAAGTGATGCTAAAGCGGGATGGGGTTAGGTTGAATCGATTTGGGATTCCCAAATCAGCCTGTTTCTGATTCACCATGCTGGCTGGGCGGAGGCCAGCATGGATGGGCAAGCCTTATTCTCTGGATCTTCGTAAG
>JAEYRD010000070.1 GCA_023435725.1 Pseudomonadota bacterium
GATGGCAAGGGCCGCAGCGTTGGCTTTCGGTATCGCAAGGGGCTGCTGACATCCATCATCGACCCTGAACAGCATGTGCGCGCCTTCACCTATTCGAAGCAGCGCCTGCTTGAGACCATCACCGACGAGCGCGGCGTGGTTACGCTGCGCAACACATACGACGCACAACGGCGCATAATTCGCCAAAAGATGCCGGACGGCGGCGTAATGAACTTCCGGTATCAAGATACGGAAAAGCTGGTCGTCTTTACGAATCAACATGGCAACGTTATCCATTACGAGCATAACGACCAAAATCAGTGTACGCGCGCCACCCAGAGCAACGGTGAGGAGCGATTTGAATATGACGGGCATTCCCGCCTTGCCGGGTACACGGACCGCTTGAACCACACCACCCGCTACTCTTTTGATCAGCAAGGCAACATGTCGTGCATCACCAACCCGCGCGGCGATCAGGTGCATATCGCCTATACCGAAGCAAGGCGCATCCGTGAGCTTGATGTCAACAATCAGTGGCTGTACCGTGCAGGGTATGACCAGGCGCATCGCCTCACCGAAGTGGAGGATGTGCTGGGGCGGATCGAGCGCCTCCGTTATGACCCCGAGGGATTGCTGTCCGAGGTCCGACAGCCTGACGACAGTCATCTCCATTTTGAGTATGATGGGCAGGGCAACGTATCTGCCTACATCGATGCGCAGGGCTACAGGCGGCAATACGCCTACGATGCGTTTCATCGGCTGATCTGTGCTATAGAACCAAGCGGCGATCAAACGCAGTACGCCTATAATTTAAACGGCGACGTGACGGAGGTCATCAATGCCCTTGGACAAAAGCAGACGCGCCACTATAGCGAAGCCGGCGATTTGCTCAGTGTAACGGACTATGACGGCTACACTGAAACATACGAGTACGACGGTTCCCGGCAACTAATCGCGTGCACAGACAAGCATGGCCGTGTGACACGCTACGAGTATGATGCCCTGCGGCATATTACGCGACGGGTCGACCCAAATGGCGGCGAAACCCGCTACACGTACAATACGGTGGGCCAGCTGCAAACGGTCACGGATGCCGAAGGCAACTGCCAACAACTGCAGTACGACGCATGCAACAATCTGTTGCAGCGCACGGCGGCTGACGGAGGCGTATATTCCTTCGAATATGATGTCATGAACAGGCCCGTATCCGTGACGGATCCGATGGGAGTGCGCATCAGCGCACAATACGATGCTCAGGGCAATATCACACGCATCGTAGACGGTACGGGCAGTGTTTATGAGGCGGAGTACGACGCAATTGGCCAACTTCGCGCGGAAAAGCGACCTAATGGCCATATCGTGCGCTATACCTACCAGAGCATGGGCCTGGTAGACACGATCTCCGATAACTATGGCATTCTGAAGCGTTTCCATTACCTGCCCGGCGGGCTGCTTGCGCGAGAGGAAAACGCCGACGGCAGCATGCTGAGTTACGAATACGACGCAAACGGGAACATCGCCAGTTGCACTAACCAGGATGGCTTCGTCAGGAGTTTCCAGTATGACGCGTTGAACCGTATCAGCAAACAGCGTAATAGCGACGGATTGTTTGAATGCTATACCTATGATAAGGCAGGCAATCTGTCCTCGGTGACAGACAGTTTCGGGCAGATGACGCAATATGCCTACTCACCCACCGGCAAACTGACCGAGGTCGTGGATGCGAAAGGGAACGCATCCTATTACGCTTACGACGCCATGGATGAGCTGCAACGGATCGTTCGTCCCAACGAAGGCTTGCTTGACCTGCACCTGTTGCTGGCCCTGCGCAAGACGGATGAGCGCGCCCGCGTGGCTTCCTTTGAGCGCGACCTGCTGGGGCGGCTTCGTGCCATCACGGATGCTTCCGGCGCGACCACACAATACGAATACGATGCCTGTGGCCGCATTTGCGGGACTCGTGACGCCGATGGTTTCCTGACGCGCTTCGATTACCACGCGGATGGGCAGCGCGCCTCTGTCATCTACGCAGATGGCCGCACAGTCAGTATGGAGTATTCGCCGCTGAAGAAGCTGAAGAAGCTGACCGACTGGCTTGGCACAGCCACCCTCCAATACGACGCTTGCGGTGAAACGACCCACATTGAGGACCAAAACGGAGAAGAAATGCGCTATGCCTACGATCTGCGCGGCATGCGCACCGAACTGATTTATCCGGATCAGGCCAAGGCCGAATATAAGTATGACAACGCTTCCCGGCTTGAGCAGATTACCTTTGGGGAGGAACAGGTGCGTTATGAATACGCCGCAAACGGACGGCTGACAGCCAAACATCTGCCGCTCGGCCTGAACGTGCGATACGACTACGATGTGCAGGGGCGGTTGTCCGCGCACACGCACAGCGACGATCAGGGTATACTGGAGCAATTCGTCTACCAGTATGACGTGCTCGGCCGTCGAAGTGGCATGACTGTGCAAGCGCGCGAAGGCGTGGATCGCAATGCCACATACGCATACCAATATGACAGCCTCGGGTTTTTGACCGGCGTAATCAAAAACGGACAGGCACTGCGTTCCTATGCCTATGATGCGTTCGGCAACCGCACCGCGATGGAGACCCCCCAGGGCAAGACTTCGTACAAGTACAATGCGCTGGAC
>JAEYRD010000131.1 GCA_023435725.1 Pseudomonadota bacterium
AGATCGGCATTGCCGTCAACGGCTTTGAGGGGGGCGGCCATGGGGTTGAACCTTCTGCTAAGGGCGTGTCCTAGCACGGAAATCCCGCTTCTGCGAAGGGCAGGCAGGGTATGGCTGCTCTCCCCGGCCGCACGCCGGCTAGGTCATTGGCCCAGCAATATCAGTGAAAAGGGGCCGCAGCGGCCCTTACCCGCCCACCACCAGGTCGTCACGGTGGATCATCTCCGAGCGGCCGCTGATGCCGAGGATGGCCATCACGTCCGGGGACGAGCGGCCCTTGATCCGCTCGGCGTCGTCGGCGTCGTAGGCAATCAGGCCGCGGCCGATCTCGCTGGTGTCGGGGCCGCGCACGATCACGGCATCGCCGCGGGCGAACTGGCCCTCGACCTTGATCACGCCGGCTGGCAACAGGCTGGCGCCCGCGCGCAGCGCGGTCACCGCGCCGGCGTCGATCGTCAGCGTACCCTTCGGCTCCAGCGTGCCCGCGATCCAGCGCTTGCGCGAGGTGACGGGGTTGGCCGGCGTCAGGAACCAGGTGCAGCGGCCGCCATCGGCGATCGCCTGCAGGGGGTGCTCGATCTTGCCGGAGGCGATCAGCATATGCGTGCCGCCGGTGGTGGCGATCTTCGCCGCCTCGACCTTGGTGCGCATGCCGCCGCGCGAGAGTTCGGATTCGGCGTCGCCCGCCACCGACTCGATCTCCGAAGAGATGCTCTCGACGACGGGAATGAGCTTTGCGTTCGGGTTGTTCTTCGGCGGGGCGTCGTACAGCCCGTCGATGTCGGACAGCAGCACCAGGAGATCGGCGCTCGCCATGGTGGCGACGCGCGCGGCAAGGCGATCATTGTCGCCGTAACGGATCTCGTTGGTGGCGACCGTGTCGTTCTCGTTGATCACGGGGATCGCGCGCCACTCCAAGAGCTTGCCGATGGTGGAGCGCGCATTGAGATAGCGGCGTCGCTCTTCGGTGTCCTGGAGCGTGACCAGGATCTGGCCGGCGCCGATGCCGTGTGCCCCGAGCACCTCCGACCAGATCCGCGCCAGCGCGATCTGGCCGACGGCGGCGGCAGCTTGGCTCTCTTCCAGCTTCAGCGGGCCGCGCGGCAGCTTGAGCCGGCTGCGGCCGAGCGCGATCGAGCCCGAGGACACCACGAGGACGTCACGTCCCTCCTTGTGCAGCTTGGCCATGTCGTCAGCGAGTGCAGCAAGCCAGGAGGCGCGCACCTCGCCCCTCTCGGAATCGACCAGCAGCGCGGAGCCGACCTTGACGACGATGCGGCGGAATTGACTGAGTTCGGGGCTGGCCATGGCGTGTGCGACGAATTGCTCGGGCTTGGTAACGGCGGAGCAAAAAGCCGGCGCCGATGAGGCCTGCTTTTGCAGCAGGACGATGGCCGGCGCAAGGCGGCCGGCATGGTAAATGGCCAGGGGCGGCCTTGTCTTGAACCTTGTCTTGGGCGCGTAGCCCCGGTTCTAATGCCGCCAACCGACATTGGGCTCGAGGGGGAACGTATGGATCGCCGCGAATTCATGGCTGGATGCCTCGGGCTGCCACTGCTGGCACAGGCCGGCGCAGTGCAGGCACAGGCCGGGCTGACGAAAATCATCTTCCCGTTCGCGGCGGGAGCCGGCGGTGATACGCTGTGCCGGCTGATCGCGCAGGAAATGGCGCCGGTGCTGCAACGGACCATCGTGGTCGAGAACCGCACCGGCGGCGACGGCCTGATCGGCATCAAGGCGGTCAAGGGCGGCGGCGCCGATGGCAGCATTGTGCTGGTGACGACAGGCCCGACCATGTACCTGCTGCCGATGGTGGAGACGACACCGAGCTTCGACACGGCGAAGGATTTCATGCCGGTGTCGCTGCTGGCGCGGTTCGAATTCGCCGTCGTGACCGGTCCGGCGATCGATGCCGCCGATTTCAAGGGATTTGTCGCCTGGCTGAAGGCGCATCCGGACAAGACGTCGTTCGGCGTGCCGAGCAATGGCACCATCCCGCATTTCATGGGCTCCAATCTCGAGAAGGATCTCGGCATTCCGCTGACCCGCGTGCCCTATCGCGGCAGCGCGCCGATTCTCAACGACATCATTGGCGGCCACATTTCTTTTGGGATCACGACGCTGGCGGATGCGCTGCCGCAGCATCGCGCCAGGGGCGTGAAAATCATCGCGGTCTCGAGCGCGGAACGTTCGCCGTTTGCGCCAGATGTCCCGACGCTGAAGGAGAGCGGCATCGATCTCGTCGCCGACGCCTGGTACGGCATGTGGCTCCCGGCCGGCAGCCCGCCGGAATTCGCCGGCAAACTCGGCGCCGCCGCAAGCGCGGCGCTCGCCAGGCCAGATGTGAAGGAGAAGCTTACCGCTATCGGCCTGATCCCGGTCGGCAGCACGGCCGATGGCCTATCAAGGGAGCTCGCCGCCAACACGGCGTTCTGGCAGCCGATCGTGAAGGCGACGGGATACAAGATCGAGAATTGAGGCGCTGCCTCTTCTCCCTCTCCCCGTTCTTACGGGGAGAGGGTTGGGGTGAGGGGCTTGCTTCCGCAAAGAAGGTAAGAGTCGAATTCGCGGAGAGTCCCCCTCACCCGGATCGCATCTGGCGATGCGATCCGGCCTCTCCCCGCAGGCGGGGAGAGGCGAAGAGCAGCCTACACCTTCGCGCGCTGTTCGATTCCGTCACGAATGGCAGCCAGCTCTTTCTCGTCCCAGATGCCGATCAGGATGCCGCCCTTCACCTGGAGCTGATTGTCGGCATAGGCCGCGATCTTCTCGCGCGGCGTGGTGATGTGGTCGTTGGGATGCAGCGCCCAGTCGAACAGCTCGGCCTGCAGCCGCGCGATGATGCCGGCGCATTCGGGATCGTCGCCGCGATCGACGTACTCTTCCGGATCGGTTTCGAGGTCGTACAACATCGGACGGAAGCCGGAGGCATGGATGTATTTCCAGCGGCCGTCGAACACCATGAACAGGCGGCAGCGTTCGATCGGCTGGTTCAGCTTGAGCCGCACATCCTGCATGGCGTAGTCATATTCGGAGAACGCCACCTTGCGCCAATCCGGCGGCGTCGGGCCACGCAGCAACGGCAGCAGCGAGCGCCCTTCGAGAATGTGGCCCGGCACCTTGCCGCCGAAATAGTCGACGAAGGTCGGCGCGAGATCGATGCCTTCGACCAAGGCATTGCTGCGCGTGCCACGCGTGGCATCGGCCTCTTTGGAAGGGTCGATGATGATCAGCGGTATTTTTGCCGATTGTTCGTGGAACAGATCCTTCTCGCCCATCCAGTGATCGCCGAGATAATCTCCGTGATCGGAGGTGAACACGATCATGGTCGTCTCCAGCAGGCCGCGTTCCTCCAGGAATGTCATCAGCACGCCCATCTGGTCGTCGATCTGGGTGATCAGGCCCATATAGGTCGGGATCACCTTCTCGCGGGCATCGTCGCGCGCCATGTTGCGGGAATAGCGCATGTCCATGTAGGCGCCGAATACCGGATGCGGATTCTGCCGCTCGCGCTCGGATCGGATCGCCGGGATCATGTCATCCGTCGAATACATGCCGGCGTAGGGTTCGGGCGCGATATAGGGCCAGTGCGGCTTGATGTAGGACAGATGGAGGCACCACGGCCGGCCATCGGTCTCGGCTTCGCTGATGAAGTCCATCGCGCGCCGCGTCATGTAGGGCGTCTCGGAATGTTCGTCCGGTATCCGCGCGGCCTTGTCGGCGTGCACCAGCAGCCAGCCGTTCTGCAAGGAGCCGTCGTCGGCTGCGCCAGAGTTCGCCCAATGCTCCCATGGATTGGTGGCTTCGAATCCCTGCTGGCGCAGATACTCATCGTATTTCGGCCGCGGTCGTCCCGTCGGGTGCAGGCCGTCGTCACGCTCGTAGGGTTCAAAGCCGCATTCGGCGACATGCACGCCGATGATCGACTCCGGCGGGATGCCGAGCGCCTTCATGCCTTCGAGGTCGGGCGCCATGTGGGTCTTGCCGACCAGCACGTTGCGCATGCCGATCTTCTTGAGGTGATCGCCGAGCGTCGGCTCGCCGACACGCAAGGGCCAGCCGTTCCAGTGCGAGCCGTGCGAGCGCATATAGCGGCCGGTGTAGAACGACATCCGCGACGGGCCGCAGATCGGCGACTGGACGTAAGCGCTGGTGAACAGCACGCCACGCTTGGCCATGGCGTCGATGTTCGGTGTCTTCAGCGTGGGATGGCCGGTGCAGCCGAGATAGTCATAGCGAAGCTGGTCGCACATGATCCAGAGTACGTTCTTCGCGCGCGCCATGCTTCCCGCCCCGTCTCTTCTTGAGATGCCGGATGCTGCGCTATCGATGGCGGGAAGACAACCTCTCCTTATGGGAGAGGTGTTCGATCGTGGCCGCGGCTCAGGCCGACCACGGCTCCGCTTCGGCGGCACTCTTCGCCTTGGCCGAGACCGGAGCGTCGCCGATCACGTCCGCCAGCGCGCGCAAGGCTTGCTTCACGCCCTGACCGGTCGCGCCGGAAAGCAGCAGCGGTGTCTTCTTGGCGGCGCGCTTCAACCGGTCCTTCTGCTTCTTCAATTCGTCCGGCTCGACCGCGTCGATCTTGTTCAGCGCGACGATCTCGATCTTGTCGGTGAGCTGCCCGCCATAGGCGTCGAGCTCCTTGCGCACCGTCTTGTACGCCTTGCCGGCATGCTCGCAGGTTGCGTCGACGAGATGGAGCAGCACGCGGCAGCGCTCGACATGGCCGAGGAAGCGGTCGCCGAGGCCCGCGCCTTCATGCGCGCCTTCGATGAGGCCGGGAATGTCGGCCAGCACGAATTCGCGGCCGTCGGCATTCACGACGCCGAGCTGCGGGTGCAGCGTGGTGAAGGGATAGTCGGCGATTTTCGGCTTTGCCGCGCTGACCTTGGAGAGGAAGGTCGACTTGCCGGCATTGGGCAGGCCGACCAGGCCGGCATCCGCGATCAGCTTCAGCCGCAGCCAGATCCAGCGCTCTTCACCGGGTTGGCCGGGATTGGCGTTGCGCGGCGCGCGGTTGGTCGACGACTTGAAATGCGCGTTGCCGAAGCCGCCGTTGCCGCCTTCGGCCAGCACGAACTTTTCACCGACCTTGGTGAAGTCGTGAATCAGAGTCTCGCGGTCCTCGTCGAAGATCTGCGTGCCCACGGGGACCTTGAGCACGATCGCCTTGCCGTTGGCGCCGTGGCGGTCCGAGCCCATGCCGTTCTCGCCCTTCTGGGCCTTGAAGTGCTGCTGGTAGCGGTAGTCGATCAGCGTGTTGAGGCCGTCGGCGACCTCGATGACGACATTGCCGCCACGGCCGCCATTGCCGCCGGAAGGACCGCCGAACTCGATGAACTTCTCGCGGCGGAACGCCACGCAGCCGTTCCCACCGTCACCGGAGCGGATATAGACCTTTGCTTCGTCGAGGAATTTCATGGGCCATAGGTAGGCCAGCCGGGCAGGCCCGGCAACCCGAACTTTCCCGTGAATCGGCCGAATTTCCGCGAATTTGGGCCCTTGCTTAACCCTGAGACGACTTCAGGCGGGGCGGCGCCGGATCAGGAATTTCTGTATCCCCTCCAGCACCAGTTCCTTGCGCTGGTTGAACACGGTGCTTTTGAGCGTCACCGTGCCGGTCGAACGGCCCGGCACGAGCTCGGTGACCTCGAGTGCGGGGTAGATGGTGTCGTCGGCGAAGACGGGTTTGAGGAACCGGCTCGATTGCTCGAGGAAGCCGACCAGGGACTCCTCGACCATGAACGGAAACAGGCCTGCGCCGGGCGCGGTGTGGATCAGGGTCTGGAAGCCGTGAGCGAGCAGGTGCGGCATGCCGCGGCTGCGGCAATATTCCACATCGTAGTGCACGGGGTGGGTATCGCCGCTCGCGGTCTGAAATGCCGCGAACACCGCCGAGGTCTGGGTCCGGCTCGGCAGCACGAAGCGTTCGCCGACTACAAAATCCTCAAACCAGCGTTGCGTGGGGATCATGCGGTGTTGGGCCGGGTCGAAGTCGGTCATGTCCATGCTCTCTCGTTCGGGAGACGCCTATCGCTATCGCGACGCGAGCAGTGCGACAATCCGTTCAATTTGGCTTGCCCGGGCTTGTCCCGGGCGCGGGCGTCATTAAAACGGCCGCAAGCGACTCTATTCGCCGCTCTTGCCGCTTCCTCCGCCGTCATTGCGAGGAGCGAAGCGACGAAGCAATCCAGACTGCCGCAGAGGAGGCGGTCTGGATTGCTTCGCTCCGCTCGCAATGACGAGTCCTCACATCCAGATCCGATGCCCCTGTTCAAGAATCTCTCCGCCTATGACGAGCGCTCGGCGCCCCTGGCCGGCATTGCCCTCATGGTGCTGTCGATCTTCATGTTCTCGTTCGGCGACGCCATGGGCAAGTTCCTGGTCGGGACGTATTCGGTGGGGCAGCTGCTGTTCCTGCGCGCCTGTGCGGCGCTGCTGCTGCTGGCGCCACTGATCTGGCGGCAACGTCGTCAGTTCCTGCATCTGGAGCGGCCGCTCCTGCAGTTCTTCCGCGTCATCCTGTCGACGCTGGAAGTGGCCGCCTTCTTCCTTGCGACGGTCTATCTGCCGCTGGCTGACGTCATCACCTATTATCTGGCCGGCCCCATCTTCGTCACCGCGATGTCGGCGATCTTCCTGGGCGAGAAGGTCGGCTGGCGGCGCTGGACCGCGATCCTGATCGGCTTCTGCGGCGTGCTGATCGCGCTGCGGCCGTCGGCGCAGACGGTGAGTCTGCCGGCGCTGATCGCGCTTGGCGGCAGCCTCTCCTTCGCCACCTTGATGCTGATCACGCGCAGCCTGCGCAAGACGCCCGACATCGTGATGGCATCCTCGCAATTCATCGGCACGTTTTCGCTGGGCGCTGCGCTGTCGGCGTTCCACTGGGTGCCGCCGACACCTGGCAGCCTCGTGATCTTCGCGCTGGCGGGATGCGTCTCGGTGACGGCGCTGTTCTGCGTCAACCGCTCGCTCAAGCTGGCGCCGGCGAGCGTGGTGGTACCTTACCAATATTCGATGATCGTCTGGGCCGTCATCTTCGGCTTCGTCGTGTTCGGCGACGTGCCACAGGTCGCTACCATCGTCGGCGCCGCCATCATCATCGGCGCCGGCTTCTACATCTATTTGCGCGAGCGCGATCTTGGGCGTCAAAGCACAGACGTGAATCCGCCGGCTTGAACGCGACAAAGAACGATAGGGCGCGAACTCATTGACGATCCGAGTGCGCGCCCCCGTTCGGCCTAACGCAACAAACAGTCAGTAGTCCCAGAAGGCCGGCACCCAACGAAAGGCGTCGCCGTCGACCGCGACCCGGCCGACGGACGGGAACGGCAGGTGAGTGGCCACCAGCATCTCGCCGCTCTCGGCAAGCTCCCGCAACAGACGGACCCGAACGCGCGCCGCCTCCTCGGGGTCGTGTTCGAAACCGTTGTGCCAGTCGGGTTGGTCGAACCCGACGGCAAACACGGCGTCGCCGGCGAATGTCAGCGCCTCGCCGCCCGACGCCACGCGAACCACGCTGTGTCCGGGAGTGTGGCCGCCGGTGCGACGTGCGACCACGCCGGGCGCAATCTCGTGCTGTTCATCGAACTGCCGCAGTTGGCTCCCGTACTCCTTCACGAACCGCTTGGCGGCCGACCGAAGCGCATCGGGAAATCCCTGCGGCATGTTGGTGTGAGTGAAATCGGGCGATTCCCAGAATTTGACCTCGGCGGCCGCCACGTGGATCCGCAGGTCCTTGCGCAGTCGCTCCTTCACGCCGTCGACGAGCAGTCCGCCAACGTGGTCCATGTGCATGTGGGTCAGCACCAGATCGGTCACGGACGAAAGATCGATGCCCGCGGCCTCCAGTCGCTTGAGCAACTGTCCGGCCCTCGGCAAGTTCAGATTCGGATCGGACCCCAGCCCGGCATCGATGAGGATGGTCTTGTCGCCGCTGCGGACCATCACCGCATTCAGCGCCCAGTCGAAAGCGTCGGGCGGCAGGAACATGTCGTGCAGCCAGGTCGCTCGGTCGGCCGGGGCGGCGTTGTGTCCGAGCATGACGGTTGGCAGCGGCAGCACGCCGTCGCTGACCACCAGTACGTCGATCTCGCCGACCTTCACCGCGTAGCGCGACGGGACGAGCTCTTCGCGTTTTGATGCAGCGGGGTACGAGGTGTTGTGCAGGTTCATGTTTGTCTCCTGTTTCACGGTAAAGGCGCTTGGTTGGTTTTGGTCCTGGCTGGACTTGGTCGAGCAGGTCGCGCAGCCAGGGGAGCGCGGCCGTGATCGCTTGCGGCGCGCGTCTAGAGGTCGGTCACACGTTCCGGATCGGCCGACGCGAGCGCCGCGGCGCGCTCGGCGCGGGGCGGGTAGATCCAGACAGTGTTGATCTCCTGCTTGGTCTTCTTGGCGGTTTCGCCTGTCATCTCGACCTTGCGCTCCCAGCCGCGCGTGAACAGCGCGCCGGCTTCGCCGAGGTCGAGGCAGGTCACGTAAGCCTTCTGGTGATACGGCTTGATCGGAACGCCCAGGAGTTCGGCCGCGGCATTGTTGCCGGCAAAGGCGCCCATTCGTGTCGCGTGCTGGCACGACATCAGCGCGTAGTTGCCGTCATCGTCGCATGGGGCCCGCGCGGCATCGCCGGTGGCAAAGACGCCGTCCACGGAAAGCACGCGCAGTTCGCGGTCGACCAGCAGCCGGCCGAAATTGTCGCGCTCGGCGGGAATCTGCGCGGTCAACGGTGCGGCGCGCATGCCGGCCGCCCAGATCACCGTCGCGCTTTCGATGTGCTCGCCACTGGAGAGCGTAACCCCGGACTTGTCGAGCGAGGCGACGCCGGCTCCGAGTCGTGTCTCGATCCCGAGCTTGCGCAGCGCATCCTCGATGATGGGGCGGGGACCCGCACCCATGTCGGGTGCGATCGCCTGGTTGCGGTCCACGATAACGACGCGCGGCGTGGTCTCCTTGCCGAGGATCTCGCGCAGCCGCGACGGAATCTCGGTCGCGGCCTCGATACCGGTGAAGCCGCCGCCCGCAACGACGACCGTATCGCGCGCTTTCGATGCGGGCCGGCTCGCCAGGGCATGGAGGTGCCGGTCAAGCGCGATGGCGTCGTCGAGCTGATCGACGCTGAAACCGTGCTCGGCGAGACCGGGAATGTTGGGCCGGAACAGCCGGCTGCCGGTGGCGACGACCAACCGGTCATAGGAGAGTTGTTTCTTGACGCCCTTGGCCGCGGCGATATCGATCACCCTGGTTCTGGTGTCGATCGTCTCGGCACTGCCTTGGACATAGATGACATCGATCGCCTTCAGCACGTCCTGAAGCGGCGCTGTCAGGGTTTCCGGCTTCGGCTCGTAGAGCCGCGGGCGAACCACCAGCGTCGGCTCGGGCGCAACCAGTGCGATCTCGAGCTTCTCGGGCGAAACACCCTGGATGTCGCGCAGTCGGGCGGCGGAGAGGGCGGCGTACATGCCGGCAAAGCCGGCGCCAAT
The DNA here is from genome assembly GCA_023435725.1 of Pseudomonadota bacterium. Classification (GTDB taxonomy): domain Bacteria; phylum Pseudomonadota; class Alphaproteobacteria; order Rhizobiales; family Xanthobacteraceae; genus Bradyrhizobium. The sequence continues at coordinate 9,483 of JAEYRD010000131.1, forward strand.
GATGACGAGTCGCATGTCGATGATTCCTTGGTTTGGCTTTTTCAGTGAAAGCGAGAGCTACGCCGTCACGAATTTGAGCAAGTCGGCGTTGACGATGTCGGGATGTGTCGTGCACACGCCGTGCGGCAGCAGGTCGTAGATCTTCAGGGTGCTGTGCTTCAGAAGCCTGGCTGACAGCGGTGCCGAGTCCGCGACGGGAACGATCTGGTCGTCGCTCCCGTGCAGGACGAGCGTCGGCACGGAGATGGCTTTCAGATCTTCGCTGAAGTCGGTTTCGGAGAAAGCCTTGATGCAGTCGTAGTGCGCCTTGGCACTGCCCATCATGCCCTGACGCCACCAATTCCAGATCACGGCCTGTGAAGGCTCCGCGCCCGGCCGGTTGTAGCCGTAGAAGGGGCCGCTCGCGAAATCGAGGTAGAACCGCGGCCTGTTGGCGGCGAGCTGCCGGCGCAGGCCGTCGAATATCTCGAGAGGCAGGCCACCCGGATTGGCTTCGGTCTTCAGCATCAGGGGTGGCACGGCTCCGATGAGGACCAGCTTGGCCACACGATCCCGGCCGTGACGCGCGACGTAGCGCGTGGCTTCGCCGCCACCGGTCGAGTGGCCGATGTGAATGGCGTTGCGGAGATCGAGATGCTCGACGAGCGCTGCGACGTCGGCCGCATAATGGTCCATGTCGTGTCCGTCGCTGACCTGGCCCGAGCGGCCATGGCCGCGGCGATCATGCGCGACGACGCGATAGCCCTTGCCGAGGAAGTAGAGCATCTGGGCGTCCCAGTCGTCGGAGCTCAGCGGCCAGCCGTGGTGAAAGACGATCGGTTGCGCGGACTTCGGTCCCCAGTCCTTGTAGAAAATCCGCACGCCGTCGCTGGTGGTGACTGACGTCATGGCACCGCTCTTTTCGGCAAGGAGAAGCGAAGCTTTCGTCTCCTTGCCTGCCGCCGAGGTCGAGCGGACGGTCATCGAAGCCGTGTACATGAGTGTGGTTGCGAGAATTTTCCGGCGCGAGATGCCGGCGATTCGACTGACGGAGCTGATCAAGGCCATCTGTTCGTTTCCGCTTCATTGCTATGGACAAGACGATCACTAGCGAACTGAATGTCCCGATGCCCCAGCGCGATTGACGTTCTTGCAGAGCGATTGCTGCTAACGCGCGCGTCGTCTCCAATCGGTGGGGGTTTCGCCGGTCAGCCGCCTGAACGCTGCGGCGAAGGCGGTCTGCGATGAGTAGCCGAGCGCGGCCGCTACCGAGACGACCGACGCATCGGTGTCGCGCAGCATGTCCATGGCTTGCTCGAGACGATGCTGGCGCAGCCAGGCGTGCGGCGACAATCCGGTGCTTTCCTTGAAGGCACGACAGAAGTGGAAGCGCGACAGGCCGGCATCCGAGGCGAGCGCGGCGAGCGAGACGTCGGCATCGCTGTCCGAGCGCAGTCGTTCGATGGCCCGTCGCAGGACGTTCGGTGACAGGCCGCCCAACGTTGGCTGCACCCTGATGGGTGCGCCCGCATGCGCGGCCAGAAGACGCGTCGCGAGAAGATCCGTCAGTTGCTGCCTGAACAATGCGTCAAGCGCGGCATTGCCATCCAGGACGTCCACGGCACTCATCAGCAAGCGGGATGTGACGGGGTCCGGATGTACCGTCCGTTCCGCGAGATCGCTGGACGTGCTGACATTGGCCTCACCTGCCACGCGCATCAGCGTTCTGTCGGGCAGATAGAGCTGAAGCACATGCATGGGCTGGTGGATGTCCCAGCGCGACGTCGAACCGGCAGGAATGATGGTCACGACGCCCGGACGCGCTGTCCCGATCGAGGTCGCCTTTCCTGTACGACGCTCCAGCCGCTGCACGCCGGTCGGGTAGGTCATGATGACGTGATCGGTCATCGGCTTGACGGTCTCGTGGACCGGCTCGTGCTTCCAGTAGGCGATGGTGCCGCTAGCCGGCTCGGACGCCATGCGGATGGGCCGGGTCTTGAGCACGCGAGCCATTTCCTCGTCGGCGGGACGGCGCGCGCCGATCGGCAGGTCGCGACCGTGCGTATCGGACGCCACGGGCTGATCCGCCGAAGGAGTATGCAAGATGGTCTTGCTCATGGAAGTCCGCTCGCATCCGGGGCATGGCGCGCAAGTGGGCGCGATGCAGTGCTTTCCCTTTGCTGCGATCATGAGGTCGGCGGCGGTACGACGGAATCGTGCAGCAGGTCTGGTTGCGCTATTTCCTCGAATAGACTGACCTGTACCTTGGGATAGTATGGGCCGGATGCGTGCGGCTGTGCACGCGATGCCTCAGGCAGGCACCCGAAGCGCGAAGTGAAAATGTGCGCCGCCGTTCGGGCGATTTGCACCCGAAATGCTGCCGCCATGCGCGGCGATGATCGACTGGCAGATGGCAAGTCCAATGCCTATTCCGGCATCCTTGGTGCTGAAGAAGCTGTCGAAGACATGCGCGAGGTCCGTTGCTGCAATTCCCGGCCCATTGTCGAACACGGAAAAGCCGACCGTCCCTCCATCGTCGACCGACGTCTGGATATCGATCCGCCGCGTCGGCTGTCCGGATTGCACGATCGCCTGGATGCTGTTGACGAGCAGATTGATGATTACCTGCTGCAACTGAATCCGGTCCCCCGGCACCTGCGGGAGTCCCGGGGCGAAAGTCGTCGAGAGCGTGATCGATTTCGAATCGATATCGTGGCGAATGAACAGCAGCGCTTCCCTGGCAATCTCATTGATGTCCAGGAGACGCTTCTCCGGTTCGTGCTTCGCGGCCATGCTCCGGATGCGGTGGATGATCTCGCTCGCGCGGCGGGCATTCGCAACGATCCGGGAGGTGAGCTGCGTGACTTTCTCGATGTTCTGATCGGTGCGCGCCAGCCATCGCAGACTCGTCTCGCCATTGGTCACGATGGCCGCAAGCGGCTGATTGATCTCATGGGCGATAGACGTCGCCAGCTCCCCGAGTGTTGCGACGCGGCCGGCATGAGAGAAATCGGCCTGCAACTTGCGGAGCTGCCGTTCCGCGTTGAGCCGCTCGCTGATGTCCTGGATGGTGATGAAGGTGTTGTCCAGCTGCTCGGGGGGAACGGGATAGGTGACCGTGAACAGGACGTCGATGATCGAGCCATCGAACGCGCGTATCCGGGCTTCCTCGATCAGATTGCGCCGGCCTTCGAAGTGCGCAACCATGACGCGCTCGGCAAGACCCGGCGCGGCGGCAAAGAGGTATCGAACCGGTTTGATCAGCTCGGCGGGATTTTGGGCGCGAAACAGTGACATCGCGTCGCGATTGACGTCCGTCACCCGAACGATGTCTTTCGCATGCTCGACGAGGTCGGGGTTTTGGCTCAGATGGCTGGCGATATCGCGCACGCCCCTTGCTTTCAGTGCATCGAAAGCCTCGCCCGCGCGCCGTGAATCGACCTGCCACAGTGCCGTCGGCAGGTATTGGATGAGCCGGCGGTAGCGGTCCTCGCTCGCTTGCAGCTCCCAGGACGTGCGGTAATCGCTGACTGCGCCGTTGATCGTCACGAGCAGGGTGCCGGGCGGCTTCGGCTCCGCGGAATGCCAGACGCGGATGATGGGATTGCGGATGGCGCCGCTCAGCACCATCCTGCGGGTCTCGAGCTGCGAACGTCCGCTTGAGACCTGCTCGATCAGCTCGGCGAGAACGATGCGGCTCTCCGCCGGCCAGAACATGCCAATCGGCTGACCGATCATCTGCTCGTGCCCGGCATGGGCACCGAACATGCGGACCGCGCGATCGTTGACAGCCAGGATACGAGTCGCGGCCAAGAGCCCATCAACCCAGTCCGGGCGCAGATTGAGATCGACGGGCGCCCCATTGCGCCCATTCTCTGCGATCGCATCGAGCGTGGGCCGGGCGGCCGATGTGTCCAGCTCCCAGGACGCGGCCAGCGAACCCTGCAATTCGGCATCCATGCGCAGGTATGAGGTCTCGGTGAGCGGGGTCGCGTCGTGTCCGAACTCGACGATATCGCGCACCGCGCCGGTTGCGTCGCGGCGGACCACCTGCCTTACGATGGCCGCGACTTCCGTGCCCGTCACGCTGCGCCGGAAGACGATGCCATCCCATCGGCCCTCGCGCAGCAAGGCATCGATATGATCGATGCCGGCGCGCTCGCGCGATCCAATCTCGCCGAGGTCTCGGCCGACCATCGCCAGGGCCGGCCAGCCGTACAGGACTTCCGAGGCCGCATTCCAATACTGGATGACGCCGTGGAGGTCGCTGATGATGACGCTCTCGGAGGAGAGGTCGGCGAGCTCCGTTCCGTCAAGAGAGGTCGCGGGGTTTGTCGGATTCACCGGAGAGGCTGGGCGGGCGAGCTTAGTCATCTGACGTTGGATCCCGTCCATCGTTGCGTCGCGAGCGTCCGGCGTGATCCATCGCGTTCTGGAGCAGATGAAACAGCACCTCGTCATTGACCGGCTTGGTCAAGCACGCATAGGCACCGCCTTTCAGCGCCCGCAGGCGCGTCACCGGATCCGTGTCGGCGGTGATGAAGATGACCGGCATTGACGAGCCCAGTTCCCGTAGTCTCTCCTGCAACTCGAGCCCGCTGCGGCCCGGCATGCTCACGTCGGTGATCAGGCAATCGAAGCGGTCTGGCGCGAACTCGGCCATGAAGGCTTCCGCTCGCTCGAAGGTGCGGCACGCCACGTCCAGGACCAGCAGGAGATCGCAAAGAGCCTCTCGTACCGCTTCATCGTCATCGACGATGGCTACTAAAGGCGTCCTGGACGAGCATATGTCTTTCGCTGGCATGGCCTCGCGACCATCTGCCCATTGCTGGCGGGGATGTACCTATTCTTTGGTGTAGGATGGATGCTCCCCTCGAAGTTCCTGCGGCAGTGCGTCCCAGATCCGGATGAGGTCTCCGACCGAATTTGCCTGGAGCTTTTTCGTCACGTTGCCGCGGTGCAGCTTGACGGTCACCTCGCTGATGTCGAGATCGAATGCGATCTGCTTGTTGAGCCGGCCTCTCGCAACCTCGCGCAGGACCTCGCGCTCGCGCGGCGTCAGCCTTTCGTAGCGATCGGCATATTGTTTGACGAGGCGGGTCGCGGCGCGCTGCGAGATGTCCTTCTCGATCCCGGCGGCGACCGCGTCGAGCAGGGTCTGGTCGCGCACGGGTTTCGTAAGAAAGTCGATGGCGCCGGCCTTCATCGCCTGGACGGTCATCGCGATGTCGCCATGACCGGTCAGGAAGATGATCGGCCGCATATTGTTGCGGGAGACCAGATGCTGCTGGAGATCCAGCCCGCTTGCGCCGGGCATGCGAACGTCGAGGATCAGGCACCCGGGCCGATCCGGAAGTTCGGCGCTGAGCAGTTCCTGGGTCGATCCAAAGCAGCAAGCGTCGATGCCGACCGACAGCAGGAGCTCATAGATCGCCGAGCGGATCTCCTCGTCGTCGTCCACCACCAGGACGAGCGGTCGGTTGGGATCGTCGGCAATAGCGTTCATGGTTAGGCGTGGTACTTGGCCTGATGCAAACGAGCCGATCAATGCGCTTGTCGCAATCATCGTCACCTCTTGTCGATCGCTTCGCCGTCGTGACCTGCTGATCGCGATCCAGGCCCGTTCGGACTTTGGAACCGTTCATTTACGGGTTCTAGGCGGTACGAAGGTCCTCGTCTTTCCCGATGCTGCTGTACGTTGCCTGATCCTGCTCCGCGGGCGGCTTGGCGCGATGTCGGGCCGCACTTTGCGTGCGTTTGTGAAAACGCGTGATATCCTCGCCGCGCTCGGCAACGGAACCCGGGTCAGGAGGCGAATGAAATCGCATTGAAATTGCTCGGAAATGATCGGGCCCGTCGACCGGAGCAAGCGGGTGAGCCCTGCGTCGGCGGTCGTGGACAGCTATCGACGGATATCCGATAAGCGACACTCCAAATTGCAGGGCGCTATGGCCTGCCCCCCTTGGACGTTCACAGAAGAGACAATCCAATGACGCGGACTGGCGCTTACGGAGAGCGGTTGGGGGAGTTCCTGCGCCTCGAGGACACACCGCCCTCGCTGGTGACCCGTTCGCTGCGCAGCACCGAGATCGCAGTAACCGAAACGCGCAACGACAATCCCGTGCCGGGCCTTTCCGGCTCGTTCGCTGCGGAAGATGCCTATCTCGTCAGCCTGAAGCTTCTCGACTATCCGGATTGCGAGATATGGGAAGATGGGCGCCATCTGAAGAAGGCGGACGTCCACGCCGGCACGACCTATCTCTACGATCTCAAGCGTGACCCGCGTTACGTGATCGACAAGCCGTTTCATTCCCTCCATTTCTATGTGCCGCATTCGGCGCTCGACGGCCTTGCCGATCAATCCGGTACGCCGCGCATCGACGCGCTCGATTGCAGGCCCGTCGGGCACGATGATGCCATCGTGCGCCATATCGGGGCTTCATTGCGCGAGGGCCTGCGACGGCCGGACGAAGCCAATCAGATCTTCATCGATCACATGATGCTCGCGCTTACCGCCCATGTCGCGCAGGCCTATGGCGGCTTCCGGCACAAGACCGAGCCCAGCCGCGGTGCCCTTGCACCCTGGCAGGTGACGCGCGCCTGCGAAAAGCTCGAAGCCGACATCGGCGGCAAGCTGCCGTTGCAGTCGATCGCGGCCGAGCTCGGCCTCTCGGTCAGCCATTTCTCGCGGGCGTTTCGAGCCTCGACCGGCCTGCCGCCGCATCGCTGGCTTCTGCATCATCGCGTGAGGACCGCCAAGCAGTTGATGAGCGTGCGCGGTTTGTCGCTTTCGGAGATTGCGATCTCGGCTGGCTTTGCCAACCAGAGCCATTTCACACGGGTCTTCTCCGCGACGGTCGGCGTCAGCCCCGGTGCGTGGCGGCGAGATGCGCTGGGAGCGCAGAGGTGAATCCGCTGGCGTAGTGCGGCCACGCTGTCGTCCCGGGCTCGCGACTTCGTCGCACCCCGGGACGACAGTGGTGATCGAGGCAGCGCCTGCGCGCTACCTCATCCGTCTCGCGCTGCTCCAGCTCTTCAGCGACGACCAGACCCCGCGCGAGAGGCGGAAGCAGTCGACCGGCGTGGAGGATCCCAGCGCCAGGAAGCGGTGCAGCTGGACGCCGCTCCACTGGAAGCCGCACTTTTCCAGCACGTTGCGCGAAGCCGGATTGGTGACGCGTGCGCCCGCATGGAGGTGGTCGTCCCCGAACTCCTCGAAGAAGAAGTCGATCGCGCCGCGCGCGGCCTCGGTGGCAAAGCCCTGGCCCCAGTGTTCGACGCCGAGCCAGTAACCGAGCTCGGCATTATCAGGCGTCGAGCAGTCGATGCCGACCATGCCGACCGGCGTGGTGTCGTACTCGATCAGGAACACGGTCTCGCTGCCGAGCTCTGCGGTGGCGCGGACGAATTCGACGGCGTCGTCCTGCGAATAGGGATGGGGGAGGCGGCGGGTGTTTTCCGCGACGCGGCGGTCGTTGGCGAGGCGGGTGATGGTCCTGACGTCGGCGAGTGTCGGCCGCCGCAAGGTCAGCCGCTCGGTGGCGACGACGCTCGGTCTCGCCTCCCGCAAGGTCGCGCTCGAAAAATCCTGCAACATGTCCGGCTCCGTCAAAGTCACTAAGTCAAAAGTGAACTCGTCAAACGAAAGGGGAGGCCGGTTTCCCGCCTCCCCTTGGAGCCTTCTCTTGGACTCCGCCGGTTTGGTCAGGACCCGGCGGACTCAAATTTGATCCACCGTCTATTCAGCCGCCTCTGCAATCGGGAGTACCGATACGAAGGTGCGGCCGTTGGCTTTAGCCTGGAATGCAACGCGACCTTCAACCTTGGCAAACAAAGTGTGGTCCGTGCCCATGCCGACATTGAGGCCGGGATGCCAGGTGGTGCCGCGCTGACGCGCAATGATGTTGCCGGGAGTGACGATCTCCCCGCCGAACGCCTTGATGCCGAGGCGCTTACCCTTGGAATCGCGTCCGTTGCGCGATGAACCGCCTGCTTTTTTGTGAGCCATGGCTCGTCTCCGAAATCCTACGTAGTTCTAGGTCAATTCCTTGACGGAATCATTTCAAAACTTCTCACGCATCAATTCGTGAATTGGCGTGATCGATTTTCGCTATTCGGCGGCTTCCTTTGCCGGCTCCTTGGCCACCTTCTCCTTCTTCGGACGCGGGCCCTTGGTGGGCTTGGCATTGTCCGTCAGGATCTCGCTGACGCGCAGAACCGTGATCTCGTCGCGATAGCCGCGCTTGCGGCGCGAATTCTTGCGGCGGCGCTTCTTGAACGCGATGACCTTGGGGCCACGCTTGTGGTCGAGCACCTCGACCGCGACGGACGCGCCTGCGACCGTCGGAACGCCCAGGACCGGCGTGTCGCCGCCGACCACCAGAACTTCATTCAACTGCACGATCGTGCCGACTTCGCCGGCGATCTTGCCTACTTCGAGAACATCATCCGGCACGACGCGGTATTGCTTGCCGCCGGTTTTGATGACTGCGAACATCGTTTTTTTCCTTCGTGTTCAATCCCGGCCTCGTGACGGATTGTCCGGGCCGGCTTTTTGTCAGTCGCTATGGGTTTATGCGAGTTTTGTGCGGGTGGGAGCTATCCCTTTGAAAACCCACGCAAAAACAAGCGGCGCGAGAAACGCCCCGCGCCGGTTGTGGGACTTATAGCCCCAAGCCGCCGAGAGTCAAGGAAAACCGCCGGAAAAGGTCCGGATTTGAAGGATTTGGGCTGATTCCGCGGCTCGAGGCGAATCCCGGCCCGTGCTGCAACCAACGGGTTCCCAAGCCGTTGTCCCGGCCGGAACAGATAAGCGGGCAAGGGCTCCCATGGCAACAGACGAGCTGGTCAAGACGACGGGCATCGCCCATCACGGCGCCGAGCGGCTGCCGTCGGTGGATGTCGACAGTTTCAACATCGAGATCAAGGACGAGGACGGCTTCCTCGGTGACCGCGCCAGCAAGGGCGCGTTTCGCAAAATCCTCGACCGCTGGCGCAAGCCGCTGCGCAAGACCGGCGAGGACCCGTTCGGCAAGGAGCCGTCCGAGAACATCAGCAAGAAGACGCTGGACGCCATGCTGGTCGGCGACGACACCGAGGCTTCGGCAGTCGTGCACAGCGCGATCGAGGATTTTGCCCAGGAGCTTGCTTACGTCACACGCCGCTTCCTCAAGACCAAGGCCTGGGCCAAGACCGAGCGTATCGTGGTCGGCGGCGGCTTTCGCGATAGCCGCCTTGGCGAGCTCGCGATCGCGCGGACCGACATCATCCTGAAATCAGAGGATTTCAAGATCGACCTGGTGCCGATCCGCGCCCATCCGGATGAGGCCGGCCTGATCGGCGCGCTGCATCTGGCGCCGTCGTGGATTTTCGAGGCGCACGACGCGATTCTCGCGGTCGACATCGGCGGCACCAACATCCGTTGCGGCCTGGTGGAGACGAACTGGAAGAAGACAAAAGACCTGTCGAAAGCCAAGGTCGTGAAATCCGAGTTGTGGCGGCATGCCGACGATGAGCCGACGCGCGAAGGCGCGGTGAAGCGCCTCACGAAGATGCTGAAGGGGCTGATTACGGAAGCCGAGAAGGGAGGCTTCAAGCTCGCGCCCTTCATCGGCATTGCCTGTCCCGGCGTCATCAACGAGGACGGTTCGATCGAGAAGGGTGCGCAGAACTTGCCGGGCAATTGGGAGAGCAGCAAGTTCAACCTGCCGGCGAGCCTGATCGAGGGCATCCCCGAGATCGGCGAGCACGACACTGCGATCCTGATGCACAATGACGGTGTGGTTCAGGGACTCTCCGAAGTGCCGTTCATGCAGGATGTCGATCGCTGGGGCGTGCTGACCATCGGCACGGGTCTTGGCAATGCCCGCTTCACCAATCGCCGCAAGGACGCCGGTAACGGAAAAGACCGTGATTCTACCGAGAACGGCAAGAAAAAGGGCAAGAGCGACTAGCTAGCGTTTTCGAGCGAAGTGGATACGCGGTTCGCGTCAAGAAAACGCGCCAAAACCAGAATCTGGAGCCCCGTTCCGGGTTTTACCGGAACGGAAGCGGCTCCAGAGTAACCTTGACTGGTTAGGTTAAGGAACGCTTTGCGTTGCGGCGCCCGGGCCGCACGCTACGGTCGGATTGTCGCCTCGCCTGGCCGGCGAAGCCGCCCTTCCCGGCCAGAATTTCAATGAGCGGCACGGGACCGCCAGTGTTTACCGCGTCTGGCGGTCCCACTCCCCTGTTTGGCTCTGGATTCTTGTTTTGACGCGTTTTCTTGACGCGAACCGGGATCCACTTCGCTCGAAAACGCTGTGGGCCCTCAGCTCCACCCGATGCGCTGAAAATACGCTGCGATCTCCGTCGCCGCGCGATCCGGATCTTCCCGATGCGGGAAGTGTCCGACATCCGGAAACATCGCAAGATCGAGTTCGGCGAAAGTCTCTCCCAACCTGTCGGTCCACGCATATGGAAACAGCGGATCGTGCTCGGCCCACCGCACGCAGGTCGGCACATGGATCGGCGGCAGTTGTGGCGTCTCGCCCTTCATCATCGCGACGCGCCCGGCATGCGAGGCGCGATAATGCGCAAAGCCGCCGGCGAGATTGCCGTGCTTGAAGAAGTTGTCGGTGAAGTCGTCGAGGACGTCGTCGAAGGCGGCCTTGCGGTGCGACCAGCCCTTCAGGAAGTGGGCGATGTAGAGGGCGCAGCTTTCGCGACTCGCGCCGACGAGGCCGGGTGCCATCTCCATCTGGTGGAAGGATTGATACCAGATGTGGTTGAGCCGATCAGGCGCTGCCATGCGCGGTCCGATGCCGGGATAGACGAAATCAAAGAAGAACAGCCCGGCGAGCCGATCCGGTGCCTGCCGCGCGAGGGGCTGCATCACGGCGCCGCCGACATCATGGCCGACCACCCCGAATCGCGCGGTGCCGAGTCGATCCATCAGCGCCAGCATGTCCGCCGCATGGCCCTCCGGCCCGTAGGGCCCGTCCGGCTTGTCGCTGTCACCAAAGCCACGCAGATCGGGCGCGATCAGCATGAAACGGTCGGCCAGCCGGGCCATGACCGGCTCCCAGGTCAGCCAGAATTCCGGCCAAACATGCAGCAGAAGCAGCGGTTTGCCCCGCCCGGCGCGAGCCAGGTGGAAATTGGCGCCGTTGGCCTCGATCGTCAGATGCTCCATGGCGGTTCCTTCGGGCGGCAGAAGCGTTTTCGAGCGAAGTGGACACCGGTTCGCGTCAAGAAAACGCGTTAAAATGGGAATCTGGAGCCCCGTTCTGATTCATTGGACCAGGGCACCAGGCCAGGGATGAAAGAGACAGCGGATTTTCCCCTTTCGCGCCTTGTCTGACTCGCCAACCTCGCCTATTACACGCCCCGACCACAGGGGTTCCTGCCCCGATTTGGCGCACCAAGGAGAGGTGGCAGAGTGGTTGAATGCACCGCACTCGAAATGCGGCATAGGTGCAAGCCTATCGGGGGTTCGAATCCCTCCCTCTCCGCCACGGGCAATTGATTTCGCAAGGAAATTGCTCATTTTCGTCCCGCTTCTCCGCGCGCGAAGCCCAGCGGTTTGTAGAGCCGCCCCTCAGGAAGGTTACGGCTCGCTCGACGAGCGCGGAGGGGCTCAGGCCAAAGCGTAAATATGCCGAGCTGCCACTGCGCTAGTTGCGCCGCCCGGAGGTCGCCTTCAATGCCCGCCGCATTGCATCCCACATCCGCGGATCGTCCATTTGCGCGACGTTGAAGCGCATGAAATTCGAGGCCGTCTGCGACACGCTGAACACGTTGCCCGGCGCGAGCACCACGTCCTCTTCGAGCGCTGCGCGCGCAACCGCGGTGGCATCCTGCGCGCCCGCGAGGCGGCACCACAGGAAGAAGCCGCCGCGCGGCATCAGCCAGGGCTCGATGCCGAGGGACTGAAGCTTGCGCGCGACCTCGCGACGCGTGCGCGCGAGCTTTTGCCGGAGCTCCTCCATGTGCTTGCGATAGCTTCCGCCGGCCAGGACTTTTGCGATGATCTCGGTCGCGACCGGGCTCGGGCCGCCGAAGCTTGTTGCGACCTGGAGATCGACGAGATGCTCGACCCAGTCGGCGCGCGCGGCGATATAGCCGCAGCGCACCGACGCCGACAGCGTCTTGGAGAAGCTGCCGATACGGATCACGCGGCTGAGCCCGTCGAGCGCGGCAAGGCGCGGCGAGCGCTCCGGTTCGAAGTCGCCAAAGATGTCGTCCTCGATGATGGTGAGATCGTGCGCGCCTGCTGCGGTGAGGAGCCGGTGCGCGGTCTGCAGCGACAGCGTCGCGCCGGTCGGATTGTGCAGCGCTGAATTGGTGATGTAGAGCCGCGGCCGCTCGCTGCTAAGGATCTGCTCGAAGCGCGCGACGTCCGGGCCCGACGGCGTGTAGGGCACGCCGACGATCCTCGCCTGATGCGCCCGGAGCAGCGCGCGAAAATTGAAGTAGCAGGGATCGTCGACCAGCACGGTGTCGCCGGGACGGAGCAGGAAGCGGCAGACGAGGTCGGTCGCCTGTGTGCCCGAGCCCGTCAGCATGAGCTGGTCGACCGACGCCTCGATCGCGTCTTCGGCAAGGCGCGCGAGTAACAGCCGGCGCAGCACCGGCGCGCCGCGCGTGCTGCCGTAATTGGTCAGCAGGCTTTCATCGGCGCGGGCAAGTGCGCGGGCGGCGCGGCGCAGGCCTGCCTCCGGCATCCACTCCGGCGGCAGCCAGCCGCAGCCGGGCTTCGGCACAGCGGCGTCGGCATCGAGCGATTGCCTGGAAACCCAGAACGGGTCGACTTCCCGGTCGCGGCGCGGCTCGGCCTCGGCAAGCGCCAGCGGCGGCATGAACGTTGGCGAAACATAGAAGCCCGAGCCGCGGCGAGGACGGATCAGGCCCTCGGCGGCGAGGCGGTCATAGGCTTCCACAATCGTAGAGGGCGAAACGCCCATCGTCGCAGCAAGGCTGCGGATCGAAGGCAGGCGGTCGCCGGCACCGAGCGCGCGGCCCGCGACCTTGGCGCGGATCGCGCTCATCACATCGGTGGTGCGTGTTCCGCCGCGTCCCTTCGTGCGTGGCTCGCCATCCAAGTGTATTGCCTTCAAGTGTATTGCCTTCCATGCCCATACAGTTTGGCCTGATTGTACTGGATTGTCGCTGGTGTCGCTATCGGCTGCGACGGAGTATCGCCGTCCAAAAAGGCAAGGCGACATGCAATCTGCGGGCAGCGGCTGGGGCAACGGGCTTCTCGGCGTCATCATCTTCAGTGGTTCGCTGCCGGCGACGCGTGTCGCGGTCGGCGGCTTCTCGGCGCTGTTCCTGACCTCCGCCCGGGCCGTGATCGCCGCGCTGCTGGGCGCAGCGCTGCTCGGCCTGCTCCGCCAGGCGCGGCCGGCGCGCAAGGACCTCGCCTCGCTCACCATCGTCGCCATCGGTGTCGTGGTCGGCTTTCCCTTGCTGACGGCGCTGGCGCTCCAGCACATCACCTCGGCGCATTCGAACGTCTTCATCGGGCTCCTGCCGCTGTCGACCGCGATCTTCGGCGTGCTGCGCGGCGGCGAGCGGCCGCAGCCTCTGTTCTGGCTGTTCGCGGTGATCGGCAGCGCCACGGTGGCGGGTTTTGCCCTCTCCAACGACGGCGCGGCATCACTCACCGGCGATCTCCTGATGGTCGCCGCGATCGTCTTGTGCGGGCTCGGCTATGCGGAAGGTGCCGCGCTGTCGCGCCGCCTCGGCGGCTGGCAGGTGATTTCCTGGGCGCTGCTGCTCGCGCTGCCGCTGATGGTGCCGATCGTGCTCTGGACCTGGCCGTCGACCTGGCGCGGCGTCGGTGCGCCCGCCTGGATCGGGCTCGCGTACGTCTCGGTCTTCAGCATGTTCGTCGGCTTCATCTTCTGGTACCGGGGCCTTGCGGTCGGCGGCATCGCGCGCGTCGGCCAGCTGCAGCAGCTCCAGCCGTTCTTCGGCCTCGCGCTCGCCGGCTTCCTGCTGCATGAGCCGGTCGCATGGAGCATGATCGCCGCGACCGCGCTCGTGGTCGTCTGCGTTTTCTTCGCGCGGCGGTTTGCCTGAGGCCGGTGCTTCAGTCCTGTGTCATCACCGTCCGCGTCTCCGTGCTCCGTGCAAATTTCTTCAGCGGCATCGGCTTGCCGAACAGGAAGCCCTGGACGAGATCGAAGCCGAGCTCGTTTGCGGACACGAGGTCGGCGCGGCTCTCGACGCCTTCGGCCACGGTGTGCACGCCATAACCCTGCGCGAGCTCGACGATGTGGCGGCACACGGTACGCTTCAGGCGGTCATTGCCGCTGCCGGTGACGAAGTGCCGGTCGGCCTTCAGCTTGATGAAGGGAATCTTGTCCATATCCATCAGCGACGGCCAGTTGGCGCCGAGATTGTCGATCGACAGGCCGATATTGTGCAGGCGCACTTCGCGCGCGATCTCGGCGAGGAGATCGAGGTCGCGGATCGCCTCCTCGCTGTCGATCTCGATGGTCAGTCCGCCGAAGGCCGGATGCGTCGGCATGCGTCGGCAGAGGTCGCGCACGGCCTGCGGCTCCTTCAGATAGGATGCCGGCAGGTTGACCGAGAGGTCGACCGGGCTCTGTTGCTCCAGGAGGTAATGCCAGTCCTGCACGGCGCGCTCGATCACGAATTCCGAGAGGTCGCGCAGATGCGGGTCGCGTGCTTCGGGAATGAAATAGGCGGGCGGCACCACGCCCCAGGTCGGATGCCGCATCCGCACCAATGCCTCGGCGCCGCAGCGGATCAGCGTGCGCGCGTCGATCTTGGGCTGGTACCAGAGTTCGAGCCAGCCGGCGTGAAGGGCCTCGCCGACATGCACGGCCGGGCTCGGCGCCGGCTCGTCCGGCAGCAGCATCGCGACACGCTCGCGCAGCGTCTCCGCGGCAAAAGGGGTCGTCAGCGGCGGCAGCATCGCAAGGCCATATTCCTCGCCGACCTGCTGCACGGCCCTGACGATGATCGACTCGCGGGCGCCGACGGCCAGAACCTTGCCGTCGAATGCCTCGCGAACCAGCGTCTGAAGGAATGTCCCGGGCTCGATGCCGTCGGCAGCGATGCCGAGCAGGATCAGGTCGGGCAATTCGCTCGCCAGCACGGTTTGCAGTTCGTCGGCGCTGGCGCATTCGCTGGTGACGAAGCCGAGATCTTCCAGCACCTCTGCGAGAAAGGCGCGCAAATGGCGCTTGCCATCGGCGACGCATGCGCGTGGCCTCATCTTTCGCCGTCCGAAGGCCCTGGGCCTTCGTTCGACGAGTTCACTGATCCCATCGTTCATCGCAAACCACTCCCGTTCCGTGTTGGTGTGTAGCGATGTGGAAGGCTTCAAATATGGAGAGCTTCAGCGCTATCCCGGAATTGTCGGGGTAACGTTAAAGCACGCATCATTTCTAAAATTGTACGGATATTCTTGGAGAAGCTTTTACGCCTGCCCGCGCGTTTGCGCGCAGATGCGCGGCAAATCATGCGGGATCTTCTCAGTGCGCGGCTCTTCGATCAGCGCACCGGGTGTCCTGCAATTGGACGAAGCTGCGTAAGCTTCGCCCAATTGAATAATTCGGGTCTCAATTGTCCGCGGCTTTGTCGTGCCGGGTCGTGCCGACCGCGTTATCTGCGGTCGGTGCCGCATTGCCTTGGGGCGGCGACGTCTGCGCCATCGCGGTCGATGTGAGCACAGGCGCGGCCACAGGCCACGCCGCCGTCGTCATCAGTCGAGCCGATCTCATTGCGCGTTTCCTCTCGTTGCGCTTGACGTGCATCGGAGGAATGGGCGCCGTCAGGGACGACGAATTCATCCTCGCGCGATGCGCGCATGGTTCGCCCTTTACTCGTGATAGTTCTGCGACAATGCGTCCGGTCACGGCGGCGCGAGTGTGAAACGCATCACAAGTGGATTGCTGCACCTGCGCTAATGCTTCGCGCAGCCGGTGGTGGGCTGTCGAGGATTGCAGCGATGACGACGCGGCGGCTGATGTATTGGTGGTTCAGACTGGTGCTGTCGGGGCGATTCCTCGATCGCTTCCTGAGCCTGCCGCGCGCGCACTAAAGCATGACCCGGACCCGGAGGGCCGCGTAAGCTGAGCCGATGAGCTGAAGCGCGCTGGTTGCGCTTTAGTATGCTGCGCGATCTCAGGTTTGCCCGATCAATTTGCGAAACGCCGCGGCACCGTCCTGCACGGCGTCTCGTCCCTTCCAGGCCAGATAGGACAGCTTGCCACTGAGCGTATCGTGGCTGCGCAGCCGGCGCGATCCAAGAATATGACCGACATTGTCGGGGAAGCGGCTCACCTCGGCGGACACCAGCGCCGCGATCGCGTCCATCAATTGCTGAAGGCGGATGCCCCATTCGCAATGTTCGATGCCGTCGATGCGGACCTTGAGCGCATATTCCGTGTCGTAGATCTCGGCGAGCAGATCGCGGGCGACCAGCACCCGGTTATGCCGGAGCGCGATCCGCAGAGCGAGGCGCTTGTCGTCGAGCCGGTCGAGCACCATGGGCACGACGCAGGCATAGGGCGTGGCGGCGACGTCGGCGGCGCTCTTGCTTGCGGCGGCCTTGGTGGCAAGGCGGACCAGCTCCCAGGACGTCTTCAGGCGCCTTGCCACCAGCGCCAGCGCGAAGGGCAGCGCCTCGGGATGGGCCTTCTTGAAGGCGTCGAGCTGTGCGGTGATCCGGACGACCTGGCCGTCGTCGAGCTTCGCGATCTTCTCGGGCAGCTTTTCGTTGAACTTCGGCAGCGCATCGCCGGCGCGCAGCACATGCTGCATCTTCTGCACGTCGTCGAAGGCCGTGTGCGATGCCGTGTATTGCGCGAGCTTGCCGCGTGCAAACTCGGTGCTCTCCGCCGAGGCCAAGGTGTTCTCGAGCACCTTGACGACCTTGGTCTGGAAGGTCGATGCGATCTTCGGCACTTCCTTCGGGTTGTTGGCGGTGACCTGGTCGTTGATGGCCTTGATGTAGTCCCGCGCCATGGTCGGCAGCAGGTCGCGGCAGATCCACTCCCAGATCGGGGTCAGCGTGTTGCGCGAAATCCGTCCCGCATTGGCATGCTCGGGCGCGCCGTCGATCAGGAACAGCTCGAGCGGGGCGAAGAAATAGCGCGAGGGACTGGTGGCGCGCGCCTGGGTCGATCCGTCCTTGCGAAACTCGGCACGCAGGCGGGCCTGGATGTCGGCCGAGCCCGGCATGTCGATGCCGCAGAGCTCGAGCCGCTCGAGCTCGCTGAGCAGGCAGCTGCGCGACAGCGGCGTCAGCCTCTGCAAGAACTTCGACAGCCGATCGATCTCGCTCATGCACGCAATCTTTCGCAGCGTTTCCCGCAGGCTTACCGGCCCTATGCGAGGAGGCATTTGCGCGCTCTCAATCGAGGCTAAGAGAAGCAAGTCATTGTTAATTTATCCGTAAGATCCGGGGCGGACCGGCCCGGGAAGGAACGCGACCATCAATTGGGCAATCGCCCGGATGCCAGTAGCGTGGGCAGATCGATCAACTTCCACGTGGTCTCTTTCGGCGAGGTACAAGCATAAATTGTGCCGATGCCGGTATTTCAGCACAAAGCTGCCAAAATTACCGTAGTCTTACGGGGCAAAAAGTTAACTACAGACCACGCCGGGTTCCGCTAAACGAGTCACATGGAGTCACAGAACGATACGGCTGCTGATTCGCAGCCGCCGGAATGGTTCGAAAGCGGTGCTTCTCCGCGTGAAGAACTCGATTTCGTCCGCCTGAACGCGGCCCGCGCCAAGGCGGCCGACGAAATGGCCGCCGCCATCGCCCGCGAGCTCAACGGCCCCCTGACCGCGCTCCTGCTCTACATGGGCGAGATCAAGCACCACAGCGATCAGCTCGCCTCGGTCTCGGGTGACCGTGTCTATTTGCAGCGGGTGGTGGAGAATGCCCTGGCGCAGACCGAGCGCGTTTGCGGCCTCGTCAAGCAGCTTGCCGGCTCGCACCAGGGCGCTCTGCCGGTCCCAACCAGAACCGAGGATCCCGGGCTGAAGGTCGGCCGCGCTCTGCAGGCACAGCGCGTGCCGAGCACCGAGCTTGCGGGCCTGTCCGGCCAGAAGCGGCTGACCAAGCGCGAGCGCGAGGTGCTGAGGCTGATCAGCGAGGGCTATTCGAACAAGCAGGGCGCGCTTCGGATGCAAATCAGTCCGCGCACATTCGAGAGCCATCGTGCCGAGGCGATGCGCAAGCTCGGCGCGCGTAACACCGCGGACCTCGTCCGCGCGGCGTTGCTGCATTCGATCGATTGACGCTGTTGAGTTGCTCCGCCGACCGGGCGCCAAAGCTCGGGAAAGTCCGGAAAGCCGATCGCGCTCAGAAATAGTCTTCAGCGAAAGGACGCGTGCGTGAGCCAGTCCGCAACTTGGTCTCTTCCTTCGGCGTGTTCGGGATGATCGTGATGGTCCAGCGGGGAGGGATGCTCGATTCCTGCTCCAGCACCGAGCGCACGAAACCTGTCACCGTCGACTCGCCAGACTTCACCGTCGCCATCCGGCCGTTGAACTGTGCGATGCGGAAGCGACGGACCTCCTTCTGATCCGCGGTCTCGTAGGTGAACATGGAAACCCTCCTGGTTTCCCGCGACTATCACCACCTATGATTAGCCATTTGTGAAAATCCCAAGCCGTAGAAGTACGGCGGGGTTGTGCGCGTTCCGCAAGAGCATGATCCGGAAAAGTGTGAAGCGGATTTCTCTCGCGATAAACGCGAAACGCGTTTGCGCGGAGATCATGCGCGAACAACAACTTGAAGCGCGATGACGATTCGTCCAAATCTCGCCGCGCTTTAGTCCTGCGGTTCCTGTGCGCGCGCGGCAGCGTAGGCGGCATCCATCAGGTCCAGGAGATCGTGGAATTCGCTGCTGTCGAACTGCTGCGCGGTCTTCTCCAGCCGCAGCGCCAGCGCCGCGAGCCTGACATAGCCGAACGTTCCGGCCGCGCTCTTCAACGAATGCGCTTCGCGCGAGATCCTGGCGTGGTGCTGCTCGAGCGAGAGCGTGCGGAACAGTTGCAGGCGCGCGCAGGTCTCGCTCCAGAACACGGCGCGCACCTCGCAGGCACCATCCTCGCCGATCTCGCGTACGAGCGCCGCGTACGCGCCTGGCTCGCGCGCCGGCGCGGCATCGAGCGCCTTCTGCGCAGACGCGATGGTCATTTCAAACATTGACTTGCCTGTCCTGATCACGGTTCGTTTGTCGCACGCCCCGCAACGCGCGACGCACGCCCGCGTCTACGACATCTGGATTTCAGGTCCGGTAGCAGGACTGACAGTGTTTGCAGGCCGGCGTTAGCCGCAAGTTTACCACGTGACGGTGCCGGTCAGCGCGGCCCGAGCAGCCGGTCGTACTGCGCCTTCACCGTGGCGTAGCATTCGCATGTCGTCTGGCGCAGGCCGTCCAGATTCATGATCTGGATGTGTCCGCGGCTGTAGTGGATGAAATTGGCCTGCTGCAGAGTATTGGCGACCAGCGACACGCTGTTGCGCCGCGCCCCGATCATCTGCGCCATGGTTTCCTGCGTCAGCAGCAGCCGGTAATCGCCCGACAGGTCATGGGTCTGCAAAAGGCAGCGCGAAAGCCGCGATTCCACCGGATGGGCGGCGTTGCAGCCCGCGGTCTGCTGCACCTGCGCGTAGACCGCCAGGCCGTGGCGCGTCAGCAGGGTTCGCACCGTGCTGCTCAGCTCGGCCGCGTCGCGCAACCGGTCGAGGTCCATCACGGAGGCGGCGCCGGGAACCAGCACGATCGCCGTGTTCAGCGCGTGTGCATCGCCCATGATCGCGAGAGCCCCGAGCAGGCTGTCGCGGCCGATCATGGCGACCTGTACCTGCTCGCCCTTGGCGAGTTTCACCACCAGCGAGATGACGCCGCGGTGCGGGAAGTAGGCGCGTTGGAGGGTCTCGCCGGTCTCGACCAGCACCGCGTCATGCGGCAGGTCGATCGTGCGCAGGTGCGGACGGAGCAGCTCATAGTCGTCTGCGGATAGCGCAGACAGGAAACCATTGGATGGGCGCGTTTCCAAAGCTGGTTTCTCCCGTCTTCTTCAGCCAGCTGATCCCAATCGCGAATTTATTCCCTGCTGTGGTGCAGTTCCATTTTGTTCCCGGCGGGATAAATTGGCAATCGCAGACATGACGAGGCGCGGTGATCCTTTCGTTTATCGATGCTGCGCTGCGTGCAAAGGGATGCAGCCCTGCGCATTTCCGCAAGGAGACCGGCCCAACCGCTTGCTCGCCAGGCAAAATTGCCGGCCTCCACGACAGCGCGAAGTCATCGTACGCGAAATATCGCGAAGGTTGTATCATTTAAAGTATGCCCGTTAGGCGCAGACATCGTGTCGCATTTGGGCGGAAATGAGAGTGGCGCGCCTGCATCGTGCGCGAGGACGCGCCCAATGCAGTCGGGACAAATCGGCAAGCGCGTCTCGTGTTGGCGAGAGACGACGAGCATCGCAGTCATGACGCCTAGACGATCTCGCGTCGCCGCGCGCCGTCAGCGCAAGCCGTTCACGCCCGATGCGCTGCTCGCCACCATCAATTCCTGCAGGAACGCGATATCTGCAGCACAGGTCAGTCGCCGTAAGGTTGCGTCAGGCGGTCGCGGTCTTTGCATAAGCATTGGTTTACTGCGCACGCGGATCGCGCGCATGCTGCGTGTCAGGCGCGAAGGGTATCGCAGGTGTGCCGCCGATCGCGTGTGATTTGATTCAAATTCATGCGAGCCGCGCACATGGTCCTGCGGGAGCGGGACTTTCCCGCACGTGTCATGCCGCCTTTATCGGCGCGTTTACTTATTGCATGTCCGAGCGGACACGCGCTGCGGTGTTTGCCTAAAAACGCTGTCGCATGCAGCCGAGCGGCAGACTTGTCTTCAATATCCGTATTAGCACGGAGGCTGAAATTAACGGGACCGTGAAAGGGGATGTCTAACGATCCAGCGCGGGCTTCCGTCGATTCCAACGTGGTTCAGGCGATGAAGTCCAGCTCAGCAAGGCGTGGCTCATGGATGATCTGTTGCGGGAGTTTCTGACGGAGACCAGCGAGAGCCTGGACACCGTCGACAATCAGCTGGTGAAGTTCGAGCAGGAGCCGAACAACGCCAAGATTCTGGATAACATCTTCCGCCTGGTCCACACCATCAAGGGCACTTGCGGCTTCCTCGGCTTGCCGCGTCTGGAAGCGCTGGCGCATGCCGGCGAGACCCTGATGGGCAAAT
>JAEYRD010000014.1 GCA_023435725.1 Pseudomonadota bacterium
TTCAACGGTGGCGATTTCAGCGTCACCACGAGTGCCCTCTCTAGCGCCGACTTCGCCGCGCTCAACGCGAAGCTGACCCAGGGCGGATTCTTCGACGCCCGCAGCTTCGACATCAGGAACGGCAATCTCGTCCTCGGCGACGGCGTCAAGGCCCGCAACGTCACGGTCTCCGTCGACGGCGGCAGTCTGACTGTCACCGGCACCATCGATGCCTCCGGAAATGCGCCGGGCACCATCCGGCTCTCCGCCGGCAACGGGGTGACGCTCGCTTCGACCGCAGTGCTCGATGCCCATGGCAATGTGCTGCAGGTCGACAGCTACGGCGAGCCCATCGAGGCTAAGAACCGCGGCCATATCGAACTCACCGCCGCGGGGGGCACGCTGACGCTATCGCCCGGCGCAACCATGAACCTCACCATGCCGAATGGAGTAGCCTACGGTGACGTGGTGCTGAACGCACAGCGTACTGGTGAGACTTCGGGCGACATCGCCATCGACGCCAGGGGGCCGCTCAACATCCGCGGCGCCTCCAGCATCGCGCTCAACGCGTTCTGGACATACGACCTGCCGGGCGGCAGCACCATCACCCAGGCGACGCTCGACGGCTACGACACCGCGAGCACGGCCTTCATCAACGCCGCGCTGGCGAACGGCGCGCTGCAAAGCAGGCTCGCGGGCCTGTCGAATTACGGCAGCGCCTTCCACCTGCGGCCCGGTGTTCAGATCACCTCGAGTGCCGACCTCTCGACCTCGGGCGATATCGACCTCGCCAAGTACCGCTATGGACTCGGGGCCGATCGCGACCCGGCGTCGGCGACCTATGGCGCCGGTGAGCCGATGGCTCTCGTAGTTCGTGCCGGCGGCAACCTGTCTATCAACGGAAGCATCTCGGATGGATTTAAGTCCGGCGCGGCTACTCCGCCCACCTATGCGGCCATTTTGGCGTCTGCCCTTTCCACCGATACAACCCATTTCGGCAGGCAGGGACCCTTTATTTGGCGCTTACTTCCCGGAAATGTTGTCACTGTCACTCAGCCGGGGGGCTGGACCGTTCCGCCACTGAAAACGATGACTGGCATCGACTTTCCTCCTACCTTGTGGCCTCAGGCTGTCGACGGCACCACTTACGCGTCGGGGAGCGTCATTCCATATGGCACTCAGTTAACGCGTCTTTATATCCCCAGAGGTAACGAGAGTTCGGTTGACGGCCTGTCGCTTCGGATCGATCCCGGCAGTCCCGCCCCGCCGGCAACGTCGGCGCGGGCGGACATGTTGGCCGCTGGTTCGCTCTCCGCATCTATTCGTTTGGTGTCTGGCGCCGATCTTGCGGCGGCCGATCAGCGTGCACTGCAGACCACGCAGGCGCTCAACGGCCAAGGCAATCTCACGCTCAACGATCCAGCCTACAATCCGTCGTTGAACGGCACGTTCTTCAGCGTGCTCCGCACCGGCACCGGCAGTCTCGACCTGCTCGCCGGCGGAAGCTTCAGCGAGGCAACGCCATATGGCGTCTACACCGCCGGCACACAGTCGGCGCCTATTCTGGCGGCTGACGGCAGCAATCCCTACGATCTGGTCGGTACTGCCAGTGGCGGTAGCTCACACGCGTGGTATCCCGAGCATGGCGGTGATGTCCTGCTCATGGCGCAGCAGGATGTCACCGGCAATATCCAGATCTTCGACAATGTCACCCGCTATGTGGACTCCGATCTCACCGGCAACTGGTTCCGCCGGCAAGGCGGTGGCGGTTTGTCTGCCGATCCGGCCGCGTGGTGGATCAATTTCGGCTCCTACGCGAACACCGCCTCGTGGGTCAGCAGCCAGCAGCTTGTCGGCTTCCAGGGCATTGGCACGCTCGGCGGCGGCAATCTGACGGTCATTGCGGGCGGCAATGCGGGTGTGACAGGCAACGGTTCGACAGGCCTCGATCTCGCGGTCGCATCGACCGGGCGGGTGCTGCCTGATGGCACGCTGGTCGAAACCGGCGGCGGCAATCTCACACTGAAGATCGGCGGCAAGCTCAACTCGGTGGTGCCCCCGTCTTCGCAGCCACCCGACTATTATGGCTCGATCACTGATCTGCGCGGCGACATCGCCGTGAGTGCCGGCTCCATTGGCGCGCTGGCCCAGAACACCTCTGGATCTTATTTCACCTCTTACGATCCGCGTGCCGTCGATCCGAACGTCTTCGAGCGCTCTCTGAAGACCCCTGGACCGATCTTCACGCCGGGCGACGGCAGCGTCAGCATCACGGCGCGCGGCGATCTGGTGTTCGGTGGCACGGCCGATGCCGGCATGCAGAGCTTGATTAATACTAACGGCATCCCCTACACGCTGCGGAACGCGGACGGGACGATCGATTTCATCGCGAGCGGCGGGCAATCGAGCTTCAGCCTATGGACGCCGGCGACCGCGATCAACCTGTACTCCGCAGGCGGCGACGTTGCAGCTCTGACCGGAAATGCCACTGGTCTCAACGGTGTCGGCTTCTATCCCGGCACGTTGATCGTTGCGGCCGCCACTGGCGATATTCGCTTTTCCGAACCTGGCTCCAGTTTATCGTTCGCGCCACTGGAATTGATGCCATCACCATCCGGCCAGCTCGAATTGTTGGCGGCGGGTTCGATCTTTGGCACGAGCCAGGTGGTGGCGATGTCGGGCGCCGACATGAGCACGCTGGCGACGCCATTCCGTCCGGTGTTCTCGGCAGGAACAGGGACCACGAATGCCAGCCCGACGGCGCCATACCGTCTTTCCGATAGCGATCCGGTCGCCTTCGGCCCGGACACGCCGCAGACCAATCTTCATGCCGGCGACGATCAGCCCGCGCTGGTCTATGCCGGAGTCGATATCGTCGACCTGACACTCGGACAGGTTAGAACGATGACGCGGCAGGCTTCCTCCGGTTTCGTGCCGTCGCCCACGACCTGGTATCTCGCCGCCAAGCCCTTCGAGGTGATCGCCGGGCGCGACATCGTCGGCACCGGCCCGAATGCGAGCGTGTTCCTGAACGCTGGCCCGAATGATATCTCGCTGGTGCAGGCGGGCCGCGACATCTTCTATCAATCGGTCACCATCGCCGGTCCGGGCCTGCTTCAGGTGCAGGCGGGCCGTAACCTGTACCAGGGCTATTATGGATCGCTGGTGAGCGTCGGCGACATCGTCAATCCCGCCAATACCGCCGGCGGCGCGGGCATCGTTGCGATAGCGGGCGTCGGCGCGAACGGACCGGACTATACCGATTTCGCCAAATTGTATTTCGACGCCGCCAACCAGTTGCCGGTCGGCACCCAGCTCGCGGGCAGCGGCAAGGTCGCGCATGCCTACGATCAGGAATTGCTGGCCTGGCTGAACGAGCGCTTCGGCTACGCCGGCACCGCTGAAGATGCGCTGCCCTACTTCCTTTCGCTGCCTACGGAGCAGCAGGGCGTGTTCGTCCGGCAGGTCTATTACAAAGAACTGACTCTCGGCGGCCGCGAATACAACGATCCGAGCAACAGCCGCTACCAGAGCTATCTGCGTGGACGTCAGGCAATCGCCACGCTGTTCCCGGCCCAAGACGCCCGCGGTAACCCGATCACCTACTCGGGCGGGCTCACCATGTTCAGCGGCCTCGCAAAGGATGCGTTGAGCAACTCCTATATTGCCGACGCCGGAATCCAAACGCGGTTCGGTGGCAACATCCAGATCCTCGATCCTGGCGGGCGGACGATCATCGGCGTGGAGGGCGTGACGCCGGGCGCCGGCGCGGGTCTGATCACACAGGGCTCGGGGGACATCAACGTCTATTCGCTCGGTAGCGTGCTGCTTGGTCAGAGCCGAATCATGACGACGTTCGGCGGCAACATCCTCGTTTGGTCGGCGGAAGGTGACATCAACGCCGGCCGCGGCGCCAAGACGACCGTGATCTATACGCCGCCGAAGCGTACGTACGACCCCTACGGCAACGTCACGCTTGCGCCGCAGGTGCCGTCGTCCGGCGCGGGCATCGCCACGCTGCAGCCGATCGCGCAGGTGCCCCCTGGCAGTATCGATCTCGATGCGCCGCTCGGGACCATTGATGCGGGTGAGGCAGGTATCCGTCACTCGGGCAATGTCAACCTCGCCGCGTTGCAGATCGTCAATGCCTCCAACATCACCGGGCAGGGCACCGTGACCGGTGTTCCGACCGTACAGGCACCGAATCTCGGCGCCTTGACGACAGCCTCCAACGTGTCAGCTGCGACGCAGCAAACCACGCAGCCGGCTGCTGGCGGAAATACAAGTCAGCCATCGATCATCGTTGTCGAGTTCCTCGGCTATGGCGGCTCGCAAGCCGATGATGTCGGCAGCCGCCGGGACTCGCGAGACATAAGTCTACCTCGAACCGACAACAACTCGCTTGGTCCGACCGATCTTGACAAGCGCGAGCAGGATCAACGTCGGCGCCGTGGGGGACAATGAGATGGGTCTACGCGCTTGGCACGTGCGTTTCTTGCGCTCGTTCGGTGTGGCGTCGAGCAGTCTGATCGCCGCATGCGCGAACTCCACCGCGCTCGCGCAGGAAGTGGACTATCGCCCCGTGGCGTCGGCGCCTGCCGTCTGGGGGGCGTTTGCGCAGCAGCTGCAGCGCCGCTTCGAGGCTCGCCTCGCAGCCGATGACAATCAGGCCCGCGCGTTTCAAGACCGTCTAAAAGAGCGTGACGCCAGAAAAGACACTCCGCCACTGACTTTCGCGGCGCGGGTTTGGATTTTTGCCGGACGGCACGATCGGACGACTCGATTTCGATGGGCTGGACGATACGGAGATCGCGATTCATCTGCGCGCGCTCCTCGCCGGCGACAATGTCGGTCCACCGCCATCTGACATGCTCCAGCCGCTTCGGCTCCGCCTCTCGGCCCGGCCGAAAGAGCAACCGGCGGGAGGCCGGTGATATGGCGCGATCGAAAGCGGTATACACTGTGCTGGCGCTTGCGTTTGCAGCTCTCACACCAGGCTGCGCCTCGGCTGAGGCTCTACCGTCGTCTGCACTATCCAATTCGACACAAACTGTGACCGGGATGAGTGCTGCGGCTGACGCGTCCGGAACGGGCGGGGAGCATCATCCAGGCACGGGCAATGAACCGCCGGCGCGGCCCGCCCTTGACGGCCGCGCGGGCTATCGCGCGTTGATCGAGAAGGAGGCGAAGCGTGAGGGGCTGGCGCCGGAGATCGCCGAAGCGGTGATGGCGGTCGAGAGTGGCTACAACCCCGCGGCGATCGGCGGCGTCGGCGAGATCGGATTGATGCAGATCCTGCCGTCGACCGCGCGCATGCTGGGTTTTGTCGGCAGCAATGCCGACCTCGCGGTGCCGGCCACTAACATCCACTATGGCGTGACCTATCTCGCGCGGGCGTGGCGGCTCGCCGGGGCCGACCTTTGCACCGCCGTGATGAAATATCGCGCCGGCCACGGTGAGACACGCTTTTCATATCTGTCGGTGAATTACTGTGTGGCGGTACGCGGCAAGCTGTTGGCACGCGGTTTTAAGGTGACGGGTGGCGTTCCGGTGGCGACCTTCGGTGAGCCGGGAGGAGGGGGAGGGGCAGGCGGGGCGGGGTGCCGGAGACGATGCGTTGGCTCCTCTGGTATCGGTCGTGTCAATCTGGCCGCGCTCAATACGCGACTAAGCGCGCTTGTGACACAGGTGAGGGCGGGACGATGAGAGTATCCACACGCGCCACGCACGCAATACCAGCCGTGTTTTGCCTCGCCTTGCTCGGCGTGACAGCGGCGCGAGCACAAGAACAAGCACAGGACCAATTCCCGACGCTTCTGCCGCCGGTCACGGTGAGACCTCCATTGCAGCCACTGGGGCCAGGAGGCATCAATCCGGGCAGCGGAAACGGCGTAGGGACGAACGATAAGAAGGGTGACAAGGCGGATGGCAAGGCGTTCGAGCAGCTAAACCACGACCTCAAAAGGAAGGTGGACGAGGTGAACCCAACCACCAACACGCCGCCCCTCGATGCGCGCTCACCCGATACCAAGATCGGCGTCATCAATATCCCGGGCGTCCAGCAGCAATACGGCAAGAACTTCGGCCAGTCCGTCATCCCGTATCGGCCCGCGCCGCCGGTCTATTCGGCACCACTCGGACATCGGTAGAGGCCGTCATGAAGCCGAGTGGAATGGCCTCGTGACTCGTCCGCCAAAAAAAGTCACGGAGAACAATGAAAGCGATAGCTATTTCTACCTCATAAATACCTGAGTCTATTTCTGAGAGAGCGGTCCCAGGCACGGCCTATGTTTGAACAACTCCGCTGCACTCACTTGCGCCGCGGTGAGGCGGATCGTTTCGGCCCGCAGCACATGGACCGCGACATCATCTACACCATCTGCTTCCGCCTCGCGCTGATTTGGCTGGTTGGACGCGGTGGTTTTGCTAAGTTTTCCCAATTGGCTTTGACCCTTGTGTCAGTTTGTCGCATAAATGTCAGATGAAGAAAGGCGACGTAACCTGCCCCGACTGCTTTGCCGGTTATCGGCGGATCGAACTCGAAACCCAGAAGGGGCGGTCCGGGCACTACAAGTGCTTGATCTGTGAACGCGTTCTTGAAGTCTTCGACGGCTCGAGAGAGATCGCCTACCGATTGACGGTGCAGCCCGCCGACCTGCGTCCGAACAAAACAACTGGGTGACGCAGCACAGCGTTGATCGATTTCCTAGTGCCGCGTTAGGTCACTGGGCAGCGCTATCCAAGCGCTCTTCGGTTTCCAGCGGTGCGTTTGGCCGCAGCGTGGGCATTTGAGAGGGATTTCGATATCGGGGAGCGTCTCAAATACAACGGTGTCCGTATTCAGATCGGTGAAGACTGCCTGACCCGTGACAGGACAACGGACCAAAATCTCTGCCATTTTGAAACGATCGTACCTTACAACAACGCCGCCTGTTTGAAATGGCTACAGGCGGCGCCGCTCCAGCCCCGGGAGGGAACTAGCAAAATCCCGGTCGCTGATTAGTCAGCACGGACTATGCCAAGGTTCAGTAACGTTCGCGGAGGCGCGCAGCGGAAGGCCTCTCCCGAAGATCGCGCCAGTGGCCGACGCTGGCCGCTGAGGTGCCATCACCGGTCGACGGAGGCTACCGCAGTCAGGGTCATCGCGCCGCAATAATTTCACAGTTTGAGCAACCAAACACCTATGCCTGCTTGGGGGGGAGCACATGGAGGATCACCATGACTGACACAGAAAGCACTTGTTCTCGACCTTGATGATGTGGATCGTAATGCTAGGCTGATATGGGCAGTGAAAGGCTCACTCCGGTCGCGCGATGATCTGATGATGGGCGTCCCCCCCGAGGCGGCCGCGCTCCACTCCGTGCGGCTGGCCCCCGCTGTTGTAGATGACGAGGACGGCGTTGTCGTGGGTCGGCATGCTCGGCAACGTCACGGTAACGCTGGCGGTGCCGTCGGCCTTCGCGGTGAAGCTGTTAGTCTTCCCAGCGCCGTCCATCGGCGTGAAACCGATCGGTTTCGTGTCGAAATGGTTCTCGAAGAGGCTGTAGCTCGCGTTCGGCTGCAGGTTCTTGAACGTCGCCTCAAGCGTCACCTTTCCGTCCTTTTCCGTGATAGAGACCGTTCCGGTGGCGGCCAACCACGACTGGAGATCAAGGCCCAGCGGCTTGTGCTCGGAGTTGAACAGCTTCGACGTCTTGGGATCCTGGTCGATGAACGGTGGCCGAATGCCGGCGACGTGCTTGATGCCCTGCGGACCAGTGGCTTCCGGAGCGGCTGAATCCTCGACGAAGACCTGCGGATCGAGCACCTTCGGCTGTTTCGTCTCTGCGGAGAAGAAAGCGGCGTGTGTGACGAACTCAAGCTTCAGGGGCGAGGCCGCGATGACGCCTCCCACCGAAGCGAAAAGCAGTCCGGCCGCTGTGGCCGAGAGGACGAGACGTCGTTCGAGCGTTTTGTACATTGGGGTATCGTTGCCTTTCGAGATGACCGAACGAGCACGCTGCGTTCGCCCGGCGCAATCGAAGGCACCTGGCGGACACGGAGGCCCAACCTTAAGTTCGTTGCGACCCGACTCCAGGTTACGTCGCCGTCGGCGAAAACCTCGGAAACGGCCGCCCTTCAGCTGCCTGTGGCGGCCCCGACCAGTTCCGGAAGATCCGCGAGCGTCCGGATTCACGGTCCGACCGGCCCGCTCCGGTCGCTGTCCATACCGGTTGCACCAGACGACCTTCATGCCGAAGGCCGACGCCGCGTAGGCGTCCCACGAATTCGAGGAGAGAAAGCAAATCTGCTCCGGCGGGATCCCGAGCCGGTCGACCGCGTACCGATAGACAGCGGAGTCGGACTTGTACACGCCGACTTCCTCGACGGAGAGCACCGCGTCGAGCAATTCGTGGATGGCTGCATTCCGGACGGCCGCGTCGAGCATCGTGGGGGATCCGTTCGAAAGGATCGCCGTCTTGAGGCCGGCCGCCTTCAATCGTCCGAGAACGTCAGGCACCTCCGGAAAGGCCTCGAGCTTCAGATACAGTTCCATGAGGCGGCCGCGAAGGCCTGGTCGTCGATCTTCAACGTCTCCAGGCATAGTCCAAGGCGTCGCCCGTCACCTGCCAGAAGTCCGCGTGTCGTTGCTGTATCGTGCGCAACCAGGTGTATTGGAGTTGCTTATCGCGCCAGAGGACGGTCAGCTTGTCGATGTCCGCGCCGAGGATATCTCGGCAGCCCCGTGTCGCGGCGGCGAAGTCGAACAAGGTGCCGTAGGCTTCGAAGACGCAGGCCTTCACGTCGTGTTGAAGCATCAAAGTCATTTTCGTAGCTTCGTAGCGTTCCTAAGGGGTCTGGTCAGGTGCCTTGGACCGCCGTGATCTAGGAATGCTAGGCCTGCCTACAACAAGCCTCGGAGTCCTGGCGTGGCGGGCACGGAACCGTTCCGTAAGAGCAGAATACGCAGCAGTCGCCCTGCTTGGGCTTCAAGCGGACGCCGCAGTGCCTGCAGTCGTAGAAGAATTGGCAAGCGTCCGTCGGCATCCGCTCGGTCGACTCGTTGCCGCAGTTCGGGCACCGAATGGTGGAATTGAGGGGCATGTTCGAAGCCATACGCGATCCGCGTCTCAAGCGCGAGTACCCTGCAGGGCACCGGTATCCTGCGGCCGTTCGAGCGCATAGACGGCGCCGAGAACGAAGCCGAAGACGACGTGCAGCATCAAGGTCATGCCCGGTGCCATCATCCCGAGATGGAATCCGAAGAGGCCGGCGCCGGCCATCGGCATCATCGCGACCATCATGACGAACCAGGCGCCGGCAGCGAACACGATGCCCTTCAGCCAGTGGTTCTCGCCGGGGAGGTTGGGATTCAGCCACGCGAACAGCGTGCCCCAGAGCACCGTTCCGATCATGAAGTGCATCGCCCAGCCGACCGTGGGCGGTGCCCCGAGCATATCGGCAATCATCTTGATCGGATTGAGCTCGGGCATTGCGCCCATCATCGCCTTCATCACCATGAGGGCGGAAAGAACGACGGTGGCAACGAAACCCGCCCCCAGTCCCTTCATCCAATTTCCTGTAGTCATCGCATCTCCTCCATCTGTCCGTCGGCGACGGGCCGCCACTGAACCGTTCGACGGGAGGGGCGGGATGGTTACGTCATGCTTTGCGCGCGACGACAGGTAACCTTTCGCCACATGCTGCGAACCGATCTGCAGGTATCGTATGGAAAGTCGAAGCATGTTGCGCCACGTCCGGATCACGCATCGTGCAAGCGGCGAGGTCATCGCGGAGGGGCCGATCGGCCTCTTCGGAATCACGCCTTTCGAGGGTAACTACTACATCGCGCGGAAGTACCTGAAGACTTCGCGGCTTAAGCCGAACTGGATTCCCGGGTTCTGCGTCTACAAGTTCCTGTACGTGTGGCTCGACCTCCGTCTTCCGGACGGAACCCGCGAACCGTCGATTGGATGGTTGTACTGGCTGCCCAATCCGCTGTTCTTTTTCACCGCGTTCCGACCGGCCGTCCCTCAGTCGTCGCCGGCGTTGTGGGTGCAGGAGATCGCTTGAAGGCCGTCGGCACAGTTCCGAGCGCGGCCAGGATGCCGTCGCGCCGCACGGTCCTATTGCGCGCGTTGGCCGGCATGGCCGCCGGACTCTCGTCGGGCGAGGCGGCCGCAGTCGAAGACGACGTTCCCAGGTTCGAATCCGGACGCTACCAGTTCACTATCGTCCGTCCCGCTCAGCAATTGCCGCCGCTGCGGCTGTTTCGTCTCGAAGGCGGTATCACGGATCTCTCGGCGCTGCGCGGCAAGCCAATCCTTCTGAATTTCTGGGCATCGTGGTGCGCTGCCTGTCGCATGGAGTTGCCGGCTCTCGACAGGCTGTATCGGGACGCCTGGCGCGGCAGAGTGCATGTCGCTGCTATTTCGGAAGACCGCGGGCCGCGCGAAACGGTCGCGCGTTTCGTGAAGTCGCTCGATCTGAAGGCGCTCCCTATCTTTCTCGATCCCAACGGATACGTCGCGCACTCGGATGCCGACAACACCAAGAAGGCGCCGTTCGCGCTCTACGGCATGCCGATCACCTACGCGGTCTCGAGCTCGGGCGCGATCGTCGGCTACATGCCGGGCGACGCGGATTGGTCGTCCGCGGCGGCGGACGACCTCATCGCCTATCTGGGCAGAACGTAGGGGCCAGCGGCCGCTAAGCCGTCTTCCTGAGGTCCGCCACTTCGCCGCGAGCGGGATAGTTGTTCTTCACGACGAAATCGATCGCCGTCAGGATGTCGGAGAAATGCGGGCGCGCGAATGGCATCGTCTGAACGCTGCCGAAGTAGAGGGTGCCGTCCGGTCTCACCAGGTAGATGGCGGGCTCCGAAAAGAGCGCCGGCTCATCGACGCCGGCCGACGTCTTTCTGTGCCCCGACGATAAGTACAGTCCCCAGCGGCGACCGACAGCAAGGTCGAGACCGTAACCGACACGTAGCCGCGATAGTCCCCACCCCTGCATCGTCTGTCCGGCACGCTCCTTGGAGTCCGTCGATATGGCCACGACGGAGACACCACGCTTTTCGAATTCGTCGAGCTTGGACTCGAGATCCTTCAACTGGCCCCTGCAAATCGGACAGTGGAGGCCGCGATAGAAGACGACGAGCGTGAAGTTAGGCGGCTTCTCCGACGCGAGATCGAATGAGCCGCTACCCGCGAGTTCGACGCGGAGCGGCGGGACGGTTTGGTTCGGAAAGAGAGGAACGAGATCCGTCATCGTGCTGGTCCTTTTCTGCGGAAGCTCTGCGGTCATGTGTAGAGCGCGCCGCGCCCGCGCGCACGTCCAATATTTTTCCGAGGTCCACGTAACCATTCTCGGTTATCGGCGAACCGTGGCCTCGAGACGTCTCAGCATCCCACGGAGAGCCACCGTCATGTCCTCGAGCTTCCTTCGTAAGGCCCTCGTTGTCGCCGCTGTCGTCGCGATGCCCTCGCTGGCGAACGCCGGGCAGCCTTTCGACGCCAAGGCCTTCCAGGCCGCGCAGGCCGCCGGCAAGTCCATCCTCGTGGACGTCAGCGCGCCCTGGTGTCCCACCTGCAAGCAGCAGAAGCCGATCGTGCAGGAGATCGAGAAGGAGCATCCGGATCTTGTCGTGTACGACGTCGACTTCGATACGGCAAAGGATGCGCTGCGCCAGTTTCGTGTCCAGTACCAGAGCACGCTGATTGTGTTCAAGGGGCCGAAGGAGGTCGCCCGCTCGACCGGCGAGACCGATCCAGCGCCATTGCGCGCCCTGGTGGCGAAGGCGTTCTGAGGTGTCCGCAAACCTCGCGCTGGGCTACGCCGCCGGCGCGCTGTCGACGCTCTCGCCGTGCGTGCTTCCCATTCTGCCGATCGTGCTGTTCGGCGCACTCGAGCGGCATCTGTGGGGTCCGGTCGCGCTCGCGACGGGACTGGCAGCCTCGTTCGCCGGACTGGGGATCGCGCTCGCCTCGGTCGGCTTCAGCATTGGCATTGATCCCGAGACGCTACGGCTCGCCGTCGCGGCCCTGATGGGCGCTGCCGGCGTGGTCCTTCTGGTGCCGGCGCTGCAGGGCAAGGTGGCCTCCATGGCGTCTCCGATCGCCGGCAGGGGCCAAGTCGTGCTCGACCGGCTACAGCCGTCCGGTATCTGGGGGCAGTTCGCGCTGGGCGCCGTGCTCGGCCTGATCTGGTCGCCGTGCTCGGGGCCGACGCTCGGCGCCGCGATCGGTCTCGCAACGCAAGGCGACGATCTCGGTCGGGCGGCGTCGACCATGGTGGCCTTCGCGCTCGGTGCGGCGACGCCGATCCTTCTGCTCGCTTACGGTTCGCGTCACGCGATCATGGCGCGGCGAGACTGGATGGCGCGCGCCTCCCGCATCGGCAAACCGCTCATGGGTGCCGCCTTCTTCGGCATCGGACTCTTCGTACTCACCGGTCTCGACAAGATCGTCGAGACATCCCTGACGAACGCCATGCCGGAATGGCTGGTGAACGTGACGACGCGTCTGTGACGCCCGTCGATTTTCAACCCGAGGAGAAGACGTATGCCAACACTGAAGAAGACGCTACAGACCCTGGGATCGATCGCCGCCGTCGCCGGCATGATCGCGGCGACGCCGGTCCCGGCGGCGGCCCAGGGCTCGAACCCCTGCGCTCCCAAGACGAAGGCGTCCAATCCCTGCGGGCCGAAGGCCAAGAAGGCTGCTAACCCGTGCGCGGCAAAGGGAAACCCCTGCGCCGCCAAAAAGTAACGAAAGCTGGTTCGTAGACGTATCTCCTTCAGCGATGTTGCGAGATGGAGGAGACGGCGGGCATCCCGATGACGCCGTCTCCGGCCATTCCTGTTCAGGATTGACGGACGACATGATCGATCAGAGTGCAATGGTAACTTCTGCTGACGACGCGCTGACGATTTCGCCGGAGATGCTGTCGCGCATGGCGACGGCCGCGGAGACCGTCGTCGACTGCATGCGCGAGTTTCACGAAAGCGGGAGCAACCTGGTCGTGGAGGCGCTGCACGGCACCGAGGAGTTCGTCGAGTGGGAACACTATCCACCCGACGACGTGCGGGACCCGAACACGCACGCGCAATTCTTCTTTCACGCGCATGCTCCGGACGACCGGGAACGGCCCGACTATGCCCACTTCCACGCGTTTATGGGCGCCAGGGGAATGCCGTCTGGCGTCCGTCCAGCGGAGCCCGACGGTTACAGCTCGCGATCCGCAGAAGATGGCGATGCGATGTCCCATCTCGTCGCGATCTCGATGACGCCGACGGGCATGCCGGAGCGACTGTTCACCACGAACCGCTGGGTGACGGCGGAGACGTGGTACCGCGCGCCGGACGTGATCGCAATGCTCGACGCATTCGCCGTTGGTGGGGCGCGACCCCTCGACCGCTGGATCACTTCGATGTTGGTCCTGTTCAGGCCGCAGATCGAGCGGCTTCTCCACGAACGCGACGCCGCGGTCGATCGTTGGCGTGCGGCGCATCCCGACTGCGACGTCTTCGAGGATCGGCGTCTCGAAATCACGTCGTCAATAGACATCTCGCTTGAGGCCCACATCGCGTGGCTCGATGCAAGATTGGAAGGAGGCGCATAACGCCGCGCGCACATTCGCAAGGGGTAACCTTTTCGGACGATGCGGCGAACAGCGGTACAGACGGGAAGAGCAGCCCGTCGGACCAGCGACCATGCACTTCGCAAAGTCGCCCCGAACCTGGAGGAACTCCAATGTCCAATCGCACGCTCAATGCAATGATCGCCGGCGCATTCGCCGTTGCCGTCGGAACGCTCGCCGCCACGTCCGCCACCGCGCAAAGCAAGGCCGACATGGAAAAGATGATGAAGGAGAAGCAGGCTCAGACCATGAAGGCGATGGAGGGCGGCAAGATGGAGAAGTGCTTCGGCGTGGCCCTCAAGGGCCAAAACGACTGCTACGCCGGAGCCGGCACGACCTGCGCCGGCACCAGCACCATCGACTATCAGGGCAACGCGTTCAAGCTCGAGCCCAAGGGCACCTGCACGACCATGAACACGCCGAAGGGCGCTGGAAGCCTCACCCCGAAAGCCTAAAGAATCCCGGGCGGGCCGCGGCGGCCCGCCCTCCATCCTCGAGATCGTCATGCGCTTTCACTCGTCGCCACCAGAAGATCGCATACCGGCGCGTGCCGGCGTCGGCCTCAAGGCCGAGCACTACCGCACGATCATCGATACGGTTCCCGACATCGGATTTTTCGAGGTGCACGCGGAGAATTATATGGGCGCGGGCGGTCCACCGCACCGCTATCTTTCGGCGATCCGGGAGCGCTACCCCTTGTCCCTTCACGGCGTCGGACTCTCGATCGGAGCGGCTCGGCCGCTGGACGAGGACCATATCGAGCGGCTCAGATTGCTTTGGCAGCGCTACAGACCCGGGCTGTTTTCCGAGCATCTGGCGTGGTCGACGCACGATGCCGGTTTCCTGAACGACCTGCTTCCCGTGCCGTACACGTCCGAGACGCTCCAGCGCGTCGTCGAACATATCGACGAGGTCCAGACGGCCCTCGGCTGTCAGATGCTTCTGGAGAATCCGTCGACCTATGTCGCGTTCGCCGAAAGCACCTACGCGGAGACCGACTTCATTGCCGAAGTGGCCAGGCGCAGCGGCTGCGGCCTCCTGCTCGACGTCAACAACGTCTTCGTCGCGGCGACCAACCAGCAGTGGGATCCAGTCGCCTACATCGAAGGCTATCCGCTCGCCAGTGTGAGGGAGATCCACCTCGCCGGAAGCGACCGGCAGGCCGACGAGGCCGGCAGGCCGCTTCTCATCGATACTCACGATCGCCCGGTCGATGATGCCGTCTGGTATCTCTACGAACTCGCGGTGCGGCTCGTTGGTCCGGTGCCCACGCTGATCGAGTGGGATGCACAAGTGCCCGCCTGGTCGACGCTCGCCGCGGAAGCGAAGCGGGCCGAGGCGATCATGTCCGCGAACCGGCCGGAGAGGCCACGCCATGCCATTGCTTGCTGAACTGCAGCGCGGCTTCGCGGCCGCATTGATCGATCCCGCGCTTCCGACGCCGGCGGGTCCGGTCGGGCCGGACGGGAAACCGAGCTCGAGGCGTTTCGCTGTCTACCGCAACAACGTGATAGTCGGCCTCACGCAGACACTGAAGGATGCCTATCCCGCCGTGCACCGCATCGTCGGATCGGAATTCTTCCACGCCTTGGCCCGCGCCTTCGTCGTTGGCGCTTTGCCCCGGTCGCCGATGCTCTTCGACTATGGCGCGGGCCTACCCGATTTCATCGACCGGTTTGAACCCGCTTCGGTGTTGCCGTATCTGGCTGACGTGGCGCGCATCGAGCGGGCCTGGACCGAGGCGTACCATTCGGCCGAGTCCACGCCGGTCGGTCCTTCGGCGTTTGCCGAGATCGATCCGGACCGGCTTCCGGCGATGAGTCTGGCGCTCCATCCGTCCGTCCGGACCGTGAGCTCGTGCTTTCCGGCGCTGACGATCTGGCAGATGAACGTCGAGGGCGGCGTACCCGGTCCGGTCGATCTGGCGGCCAGCGGCGAGAACGCGCTCGTCGTCCGGCCTGATGCCAACGTGGAGGTCCGATCGATTCCGGACGGTAGTCCGGAGTTCATCCACGCGCTCGCATCCGGAACGTCGGTGCTGGCCGCGTTCGAACAAGCGGTCGTCGCCAACCCGGGCTTCGACCTAGCGGCGAACTTGACGGATATGATCCAGGTCGGCGCCGTGATCGGGTTTGGGATCGTACGGGAGCCGCTGAGGCCATGAGTTCGTTCACGGCCATCTCTACCGTCGACGACGTCGTGTGTGGGGCGACGGAACGCCTCGCGCAGGTCGCCCTCGTCGTAGCGCCGCCGGTGCTTCGCATCGCCCTGGCGCTGCCGTTCTTCAAATCGGGATTGACGAAGTGGGACGGCTTCCTGTCCCTGTCGCCGGCGGCGTCGTTCCTCTTCGAAGACGAGTTCAAGCTACACATCTTCGGACACGCGTACGATTTTCCTTTTCCCGCCGCGTTCGCGTACTTCGACGGAATCGCGGAGATCGTGCTGCCGGTGTTGCTGATCCTGGGATTCGCGACGCGCTTCAGCGCGCTTGTGCTCCTGGTCATGACAGGAGTAATCCAACTCGTCGTGCCGGAGGGGTGGGCGAATTTCCATCTGCCGTGGGCGGCGCTCACCGTAGCCCTCATGGCGCTCGGCCCCGGCAAGCTTTCGCTCGATCATCTCGCCGCATCGCGTTGGCGGCGCAGAGTCCCTGACGGAGGCCGTCCATGATCGAGCGAAACGGTCGTCTTCCGCAGCTCAGGCTCGTCGGCAGCGAAGGCGACGGCGCGCCTGCCACCCCCGAGCCCACCGCCCGCGACACCGACTGGGCGATCCTGATGGCTCATGCCCAGGAGGGCGACAGGTCGGCTTATCAGCGCCTCCTTCGGGAAATCGCGCCCTACCTGCGTTCGCTGGCGGCGCGCCGCCATCGCGACCCGAGCGACGTCGAGGATGCGGTGCAGGACATTCTGCTGACCGTCCACGCGATCCGGCATACATTCGATCCGACCAGGCCATTCGGCCCGTGGTTAGTGACGATCGCGAACCGGCGGTTCATCGATCGGCTCCGACGGCAAGGGCGCAGACGGGACCGGGAAGCGCCGCTAATGCCGGAGCATGAAAGCTTCGCCGAGCCTCAGGCGAACCTTGAACAGAGATCCGACAGACACGAACTCGAAAAGGCGATCGACGAGCTTCCCCCGATGCAGCGCAAGGCGGTACAACTACTCAAACTCAAGGAGATGTCCCTGAAGGAGGCCTCGACGGAGAGCGGCATGTCGATCGCGGCGCTGAAGGTGAACGTGCACCGGGCGGTGAAGAGCCTGCGGCAGATTCTCGGCGATCGGAGCGAGCCATGATTGCGACACCCGATCTCATCGAATCTCTCTCGAACAACTTGAAGCCGGTACGCCGGCTGCGTCCTCCGGTGACGCGCGCCGCCTGTTGGCTTCTGCTTGCGGCGGTAGTCGTGGGTCTCCTGGCGGTCAGCCAGGGGATCCGTCCGGATCTCGCGACGCGGATTCACGATCCATCGTTCGCCGCCGGCATGATCGGAGCGATCCTGACGGGCGTGCTCGCCGCGGTCGCCGCCTTCCTGGTGAGCCTGCCGGACCGCTCGCGCTTGTGGCTCCTTCTGCCAGCGCCGGCAATCGTTCTTTGGCTGACGAACATCGGCTACCAGTGCCTCGGCGATTGGGTCTCGTTCGGCCCCGACGGCGTCTCAATTGGAGAGGCGACGCGTTGCCTCGCCACGTTGGTGCTCACCAGCCTGCCGCTGTCGCTCGCGATGCTCGTCATGCTGCGCTACGCGGCACCGCTGCGTCCGACCGCGGTGACCTGTATGGGCAGCCTGTCGGTGGCGGCGATCACGGCGACGGCCCTATCGCTCTTCCATTCGGGAGACGCGACGCTCATGATAATCATGTTCAACATTGGGACGGCGGTGATGTTCGTCGGTCTCGGGGGCCTGTTTGGACGCCGCATAATGCAATGG
>JAEYRD010000184.1 GCA_023435725.1 Pseudomonadota bacterium
TGATCGCTACCGGAGCACAGCGGACTCTCGCGAGCCGTCAGCTTGGCAGCTTATGGGTTCATGGCTTAGCGCAAGGATCGACGACCAAATCAGTACGACGTCTGCCTACCGTTCTAATGGTAACCAGATCGCCACTTGGGCAAATCAACACCTGAATCATTTCAGTTTCGCCAGCAGCTTTCGCGCTTCATCCAACAACCCCAGGACCTGCGCTCGCTCGGCGCTCTTCTCCCTCACGAACAGACCATGCTTGCGTGCATTTCTGTTTCCCCACGGCGCGCCAGATCTCCGCGCGCCGCCGTGCATGCGGCAGCGAGGTCTGTCGCGCACTGCCGGCGACCGGCAGACACCGCCGCAACGGGTCTTGGCGCCGCAACGTGGGCTCGCCAACATCGGGCGGATGTTGCGGGCGTGGCGGCTCATGATCGGGTGACTCGCATAGCTTCCACGGAGGCATGATTGTCTTCGTCGGGAGCATGCGTCGGAGCCGTATTTGCCTCGACCGGTACGTCAGTCAGATCTGGCTCCGAAACAAGCGCGCTTGCCTGCCGCATGACGTCGCTCGCGATTGCCTTTCCACTATCCTGCGCGGGCAGGCTCTGCACCGTGATCGCCCGCTCGCCATTGTTGCGATAGCGGCCGAGCGCTTCGACCTGGGCCGGGAAGATGCGCACGAGCTTGGCTAACGCGCGCGAGGCGCTATCCTGGCTGGCGAGGTCGCTCGCGCAGGCGAGATGATGCGCGCAGCGCATCGCGGTGACGTGAACGCACACCATCTGTGCCGCCAGCATGGCCTCGATGGAATCCCTGGGCGCGATGCTCTTCATCATCGAGATCATGAAGGCGAGGTTGGCTTCATCGGGCCTTTGCCCGATCGCGCTGGCCTTCACCAATTGCTTCAGGATGCCATGCAGTGCGTCGCGGTCGACGGCGCCGAGTGCGTCGGCCAGCAGCCGTTCGCCGGCTTGCGGGTCGGGATGGTCGATCGCAATTCGCCGCTTGTAGAGCTTGATGCGCGGGCTCGTGGCGGGACCGCTGCGATCGTGTGTCGCAATCGGCGAGATGCCATGGCGTTTCGGGGATGTCGTCATGTGCTGTGTCCTTTGCTGGCGCAGACGCGCGCGAACGGCCGTTCGCTGGTTGCGTGCGGTTACGAATTTCGAGATGTCGAAAGGGCTTCCGCGCAACCGCGTCGAGGCGGCCCTGGCCGGGCCGGAGTGAACGCTGATGATTGTCGCGATGATGGCATTCTGCCGGTGTTTTGCCCGACGAGTCAAACGACATTGCGAACTGCGTAAGTCCTTGTTCTCGCAAGCGCCGGCTACTGTGCATGGGGTTGTTTTCGCATTTTTTGTTTGGAAGCTGCCTTCGTGTGCCGCGCGGCGGAATGCCGGCGCGCAAACGCGATTGCGGAATCCGGCGCGACCGCTAATCATGGTCTTCGAATGCGCCGCATCACCACATGCAAGAGCGGCAGCGAGGGTGGGAGAGAACGGATGCAACGAACGCTTCGCCTGCTGGCGATTGTCGCTGGATTGTGCGTGACGACCGAGGCCCTTGCGCAGAAATATCCGGCGCATCCGGCCAAGATCATGGTCGGCTTCAGCGCGGGCGGTCCGGTCGACGTCGTCGCGCGCATCGTCGCTGACCGCTTGAGCAACAAGCTCGGGCAGCCCTTCGTGGTGGAGAACCGCGCCGGCGCCAACGGCATGACCGCCGCCGAGGGCGTGGCGCGTGCGGATGCGGACGGCTACACGATCCTTGCCTGCAACTCATCCACCATCACGCTCAACAAGACGCTGTTCAGGGATGCCCGCTACGACCCGCAAGGCGATTTCGCACCGCTCACCACGGTCGTGTCGGCGCCGCTCGTGCTGGTGGTCAATCCCGAGAACCCCAAGACGGCCGATATCAAAACCGTGGCCGATCTCGTCGCTGCCGCGAAGGCCGCGCCGGGCGCGCTCGCTTACGGCTCGGGCGGCAACGGCAACCTCGCTCATCTCGCCATGGAGCTGCTCAGCCAGCGCGCCGGCATCAAGATGATCCATGTGCCGTATCGCGGCGGCGCGGCGTCCGAGGTCGGCATCCTCGCGCAGGAGGTGCTGGCGGTGTTCGATCCGCTCTCCGCCGTGCCGCTGGTGAAGGCGGGCAAGCTGCGCGCGCTCGCGGTATCCTCGGCCGAGCGGCTGCCGTCGCTGCCTGACGTGCCGACCGTCGCGGAGGCCGGCTATCCCGGCTTCGACATCTCGTTCTGGGTCGGCTTCTTCATGCCGAAGGCAACGCCGGCGCCGATCCTCGAGACGCTGCATCGCGAGATCGTCGCCGCTGCTACCGACCCGACGCTGAAGGAGCGGCTGGAGACGCAGGGCGTCGTGTCCGTGCTCAGCCCGGCCGACTACGTCGCCAAGATCGCCAAGGAGACCAGGGAGCTTGCCGAGGTCGTCGCGGCCGCGAACATCAAGTCGGAGTAGGGGGGCGGTGGCGCTGCGAGCTCCCTTAACCTCTCCCGCTTGCGGGGGAGGTCGGCGCAAGGCGCCGGGTGAGGCTCTCTCAACATCAGGAGTGTCGATTGCGAAGACACCCCCCACCCCAACGCTTCCCCGCAAGCGGGAGAGCGGCGTACCTGTTTTCCGTCAGAGCCACAGGATCTGTTTGCGATAGCCGAGATCGTTCAGCAGCGGCGCCGCAGGCCCTTGGTGGAAAACGGCGCCGCGTTCGAGTGCGAAGACGCGGTCGGCGAGGGCGAGCACGAGGTCGAGATTGTGCTCGACGATCACGATCGACATATGGCGGCGAAGCTGGTCGAACACCTTGAACAGTTCGAGCGTCACGGCCGGTGCGAGGCCTTCGAAGGGCTCGTCGAGCAGCAAGAGGCGCACATTGCCCGACATCGCGCGGGCGACCGCGACCATCTGTTGCTCGCCGCCGGAGAGATAGTCGGCGGCGACATTCATGCGCTCCTTCAGGCGCGGGAAGGTGTGCAGGATCTGTTCCTCGTCCCAGACAACGCCGTCGCTGCCGTCGGTCTTGCGCGCCAGGCGCCCGAGCGCGAGGTTCTCGCGCACGGTCATGCCGGCAAACAGCCCGCGGCCCTGCGGCACGTAGCCGACGCCGCGCCGCGCGATGTCGGGGGCGGGGAGGCGCGCGATGTCGGTGCCGCAATAATCGATGCTTCCTGACGCCGCCGGCACGAGGCCGGCGATGGTCTTGAGCAGCGTCGACTTGCCGGCGCCGTTGCGCCCGAGCAGCGCGACGATCTCGCCATCGCGCACGTCGAGCGCAGCGTCGTTGAGGATGTGGCTCTTGCCGTAGAACGTGTTGACCTGGTCGAGACGCAGTACCGTCCCGCGTTCGCCGGCCGCCTCGTCGCTGCGCCGGTGCTCGACGGCGGGAATGCCCTTGCCGGTGTAGATCTCCTGCACGCGCAGGTCGGCCCGCACCGCCCCGGGGCAGTCGGACATCAGCACCTCGCCCTGGTTCATCACGGTGACGACCTGCGAGAAGCCCAGCACGCGGTCGATGTCGTGCTCGACGATCAACACGGGAATGTTGGAGGCGATGTTCTTGACCAGGTTGGAGACGCGCTCGCGTTCGGCTGCGGCGAGCCCTGCGAGCGGTTCGTCGAGCAGCAGCACCTGCGGCTTGGAGCCGAGCGCGATGCCGAGATCGACCAGCCGCTGCCCGCCATAGGAGAGCTCGCCGCCTTCGATTTGCTCGATGCCTTCGAGGCCAAGGAATTTGACCAGCGCGGCGGTCTCGGCGTGGATCTCCTCGTAAGCGTCGATGTCGTTCCAGATGTTGAAGCGCATCGGCCGCCGCGCCTGCAGCGACAGGCGCAGATTCTCGTAGATCGTGAGACCGCGAAACAGATTGGTGATCTGGAAGGAGCGCGCCAGTCCCTGGTGGCAGATCAGATTCGCCGGCACGCCGGCAATGTCACGTCCCTGCAGGCGGATCGTGCCGCCGTCCGGCGCGTAGAGGCCGGAGACCAGGTTGAACAGCGTGGTCTTGCCGGCGCCGTTCGGCCCGATCAGCGCGTGGATTTCGCCGGCTGCGACGGTGATGCTGGCATTCTCGACCGCGCGGATGCCGCCGAACTTCCGCGAGACGCCGTTGACCTCGAGCACAGTGCCCTGCCGCGCTTCCGGCCGCAGGAAGTCAGGCAGCGGCAGGCCGTCATAGATCTTGCGGCGGCTCATGGCGGCCGTTTCTTCGGCGGGAGGGCGGAGGCGGCGCATGATCAGCGAACCGATGCCGACGAGGCCACCCGGCGAATACATCACGAAGGCCACGAAGGTGAGGCCGAACCAGAACAGCCAGTCCGACGTCCAGATCGAGAACAGCTCGCGGAAGAGGATGAAGAACAGCGCGCCAAGCGCGGGCCCGAGCAGGCTGCGCATGCCGCCGATGACCACCATCGCCAGCAGTTCGCCGGCGAACGGCACCGAGACGGCCTCGGCCGAGACGAGATAGTTCAGGAACGCGATCAGCGCGCCGGCAAGGCCGGTGACGACGGCGGAGATCACGAACACCGCGAGCTTGTAGCGCTCGACCGGATAGCCCTGAAAGCTCGCGCGCAGCTGGTTCTCGCGGATCGCGACCAGCACGTGCCCGAATGGCGAACGCACGAGACGCATCAGCACATAGAGCACGGCGAGCCCGATCGCTGCCACGACCACGTAGTAGTTGAGCGCGCTGTCGAGGCTGATCGGTCCGATGTTGCCGCGCTTCAGCCCGCCGAGCCCATCCTCGCCGCCGGTGAGGCTGGTCCAGCGGAAGGCGGTGGTGTAGACGAGCGCGGCCAACGCAAGCGTCAGCAGCGAGAAGTACACGCCGCGCCGGCGCAGGATCAGCATGCCGATCGCGGTCGACGCGATCGCGACGACGACTATCGATCCGAGCAGCGGCAGCCAGATCTCGCCGGGGAAGAATCGCAACTGGATCAGGCCGGCAGCATAGGCGCCGATGCCGAACCAGGCGCTGTGGCCGAACGAGACGAGCCCGGTATAGCCGATGCAGAGGTTGAGCCCCATGGTCGCGACAGCGAGCCCGACGATCCAGGTGCCTGTGTTGAGCGACAAGCCGAACGCCTTCAGCAGGAAGGGGAGCGCGATGATCGCGGCGGTCGCGATCAGCAGCGGCTTCAGTCTGTCGATGGTGGAAGCGCTTCTCATTCGAACTTCTCGATGCGTTCGCCGAGCAGGCCGCGCGGGCGCACCAGCAGCACCAGGAACATCAGGATGTAGATCGAGGCTTCACCCGCTGCCGGCTCGAAATGGATGGCGATGCCGCGGACCACGCCCACAAGGAGGGCGGCGATGACGACGCCCCAGAAGCTGCCGAGGCCGCCGATCACGACGACGACGAAGGCGACCGTCATGATCTCGGCGCCCATCGCCGGATGCACGGTGGTGATCGGCGCGAAGAAGGCGCCCCCGAGCGCGGCCATGCCGACGCCCAGCATCACGATCGCGGTCATGTAGGGCGGCAGGCGGATGCCGAGGGCGGCGACCATGTCGGGCCGCTGGATGCCAGCGCGCACCACGCGTCCGAACGAGGTCTTTTGCAGCAGGAGCCAGATCCCGAGCAGCACTGCGGCGACGACAGCCAGGATCAGAAGGCGATAGCGCGAGAACAGGAAGTCACCGACGATGACCGAGCCGCGAAAGCTCTGCGGGATCTCGGTCGAGACGGGCGCGGCGCCCCAGATCATGCGGATCGCTTGTTCCGCGACCATCGCAAGGCCAAAGGTTACGAGCAGGCTCAGGATCGGATCGGCGCTGTAGAAGCGGCGCAGGATGAAGCGCTCGAAGAGGATGCCGAGCAGGGCGACCGCGAACGGCGAGATCACAACGGAGGCGCCGAAGCCGAGCCGCGTCGTCAGCTCGACGCAGACATAGGCGCCGAGCGCGTAGAAGGCGCCGTGCGCGAGGTTGACGATGCCGCCGACGGAGAAGATCAGCGACAGCCCGAGCGCGATGAGCAGGTAATAGCCTCCGAGCACGAGGCCATTCACCACCTG
This sequence comes from Pseudomonadota bacterium, assembly GCA_023435725.1. Lineage (GTDB taxonomy): Bacteria > Pseudomonadota > Alphaproteobacteria > Rhizobiales > Xanthobacteraceae > Bradyrhizobium. Next base: position 6,023 of record JAEYRD010000184.1, read on the forward strand.
TTCCAGCAAGAACTCGAGCTGCATGTTGCGTCCATCGCCTTGAAAAGAACGGCGCCGGCAGGGCCGGCGCCGTTGACGCCAATCGGCCTCGCTGCGCGTACGCCGCGGGTCAGGCCTTCATCTCGCAGGGATTCTGTTCCCGCGTCGGGTAGATCGACTCCAGCGGATCGTTCGCTGCCGGCACAACGTCGCCCAGCATCAGCATGTCCCACTGGTCCTTCATCTGGTCCTTCGGCTTCACCGTGAACGGATAGGCCTCCTGCACCAGCTGATGATCCCAGGAGCGGAAATAGGCCTTGCGCGGCTTGCCGATGTCGAACTGGGCCTGCTTCTCGAAATAAGCGATCAGTTCATTGCTGTCGGTCGACTTGGTGGTGTTGATCGCCTCCGCGAGCAGCTTCAGCGTGATGTAGTCGATCCAGGCATGGTTCTCCGGCGGCTTGCCGTGCTTCCTGGTGAAGGCCGCGACGAAAGCCTGCGACGTCGGATTGTTCAGCGTGTGATACCAGACCGTCGGCCAGGTGCCGCTGAGATTGCCCGCGCCCGCGGCCCAGGCATCGCCGGTGTTGAGGTTGAAGCCGACCAGCGGGTAGGGGAGGCCGAACTCGGCATATTGCTTGACGAGGTTGGTGACCTGGTTGCCGGCGAGGTTGCAGCAGACCACGTCGGGCTTGGCCTGCCGAATTTTAAGCAGATACGGACTGAAATCGGTGACGTCGGTCGCGATCAATTCGTCGCCGATGAGGTTCGCATCGTGCGCGCCGAAGAACGTTTTCGCGGCCCTCAGCAGATCATGGCCGAAGATGTAGTCGGCGGTAAGCGTGAAGAACTTCTTGCCCTTCACCATGCCCTTCTGCGACAGCGCGGTGCCGACCGCGTTGACCATCACGGTGTTCGGGATGTCGCAGTGGAACGAGTACTTGTTGCAGTTCTTGCCGCGTAGCGCATCCGACCGCGCCCCGGTCGAGAAGAACACTTTCTTGTTGCGCTCGGCGACCTGCATGATGGTGAGCGAGGAGGCCGAGGAGATTTCGCCTAGCAGCACCACCGCTCCGTCCTGCTCCAGCATGCGCTGCGCCTTTGTCGCCGCGGTCGCCGGGTTGATCGAGTCTTCGGAGAGCAGGTCGATCTGCTTGCCCAGGATGCCGCCGGACTGGTTGATCTCTTCCGCCGCGAGCCTCACCCCTAACTGGGCGTAGCTGCCGATCACGCCGAGAAAGCCCGTGAGCGGCGTCAGGTGCCCGATCCGGATCTTCTCGGCTTGCGCCCTCACGATTGCCGGAAACCCAAGTGCGGAAGCGCCAGCGAAAGCTGCGCCTGTCCGTAACAACGTCCGTCGGCTGGTGCGGATCATCCTTGTCTCCTCCCCGGGTGCATCGCGTGTCTCCCTTCAAGACCGGATATCCAGTATTGTGAGAGACGTTTTTTTAATGCTGGAGGATAATCCCGAACGCCATTGCCGGTGTCAACCGGCAAAATCGCCGCTTGCGCGCGGTTCAGGCCTTTTGCGTGAGCGCCTTTTGCGCCGTGCCTTTGGCGCCGAATTCGGCCGACAGTCGGTCGGCCGCGGCTTGCACGACCTGGGCACTCGCGTGCAGCGCCTGGTTGGAGAGCCGCCAGATCGGCCCGGAAATGCCGAGGGCGCCGATCACCTGTCCGGTGAAATCGGTCACCGGCACGGCGACGCATCGCACTTCCGGATTGAACTCGCCGTCGTCGAAGGCAACACCGGTGCGCTGCACCTCGGCGATCTCGCGCATGAGCACGCCGGCGTCTGTGATGGATTTTGGCGTCGACGGCTTCAGCTCAGCGCGATCGAGGAATCGCTTGAGCTGTTCGGGCCGCAACGAAGCCAGGATGATCTTGCCGAGCGCAGTGCAATGGGCGGGGCGCACGACGCCGACGCGGTCGGTCAGCTGGAACGCACCGGGGCCGCTGGTGCGCGCGATGACGATCACGGCATCGCCCATGCGTACGGCAAAATGGCTGCTTTCGCTGGTCTGGCGCGACAGCTCCTCCAGTACTGGCGTCGCAACATTGACCATCTCGATCTCATCGAGCGCGGATGCCGCGAGCGCAAACAAGGGACGGCCGATGCGGTAGCGCTTGTTGTCTTTCTCTTGGCGGAGATAGCCAAGGGAGACCAGCGTCTTTGCGAGATGAAAGGTGGTCGAGTTGTGCAGGGCGACGAGCTTGCTCAACTCCGCAAGCCCGATGCCTTCGCGATGGCGCGCCACCTCTTCGAGGATCGAGAAGGCGCGGCCGAGTGACTGAACGCCGCCGCCGCGCTGCTTGTCGTCGGCCTCATCGTCACCATCGGTTCTGGGGGCGGGGACCAGTTTGGCAATCGTGGCCTTGCGCTGGCCTGCTGGCTTTTCACCGGTCGTCGGCTTGGTACGCGATCTCAAGGACAAGGCCCCCTCTGGCAAATCCGTCGTGACTCGATGCATCGACAGTAGCACGCAACCACGCGACTGTCGGAGCTCAGCCCGCGTCTCCTCAGGATAGCAGCCTATCACAATATAAATTGACGTACAGCATTATGAGAAATAGGGTGCCCGCGGCCCAGCGACGACCGCGCCATGTTCTCTGCCGCGGTCGAACAAGAAGTCGCGCGCCGCAGGGAGACGGTTGATGTCGCGAAACATGCTCAATGGCGCCCAGGTCATTGTCGATTATCTGATCCAGGAGAAGGTGCCGCAGGTGTTCGGGCTCTGCGGCCACGGCAACATTCAGTTCATCGACGCGCTGTACGAGCGTTCCCAAGAGATCAAGACGATCTCGGTGCATCATGAAAGCGTCGCGGGCTTCATGGCCGACGTCTATTACCGCGTCTCGGGCAAGCCGACAGCGACGTTCACCTCCTGTGGACCGGGCTCGGCGAACTTGCCGATCTCGCTCGCCAATGCCTTCCTCGATTCCGTGCCCTTCATGGCGATCACCGGCAACGTGCCGACCAGTCAGTTCAATCGCGGCGCGTTCCAGGAGATGTACCGGCACTATCAGGCCGACTTTCCATCAACCGTGCGCACCATGTGCAAGAAAGTGTTTCAGCCGACGCGGGGCGAGATGGTGCCGCTCGCGGTGCGGCAGGCCTGGAAGACCATGATCACGGGCCGGCCCGGACCTGTGGTGGTCGACGTGCCCTTCGACGTCTTCATGGAATCGGCGGCCGAAGAGGCGCCGAAGGCGATCGAGTGGAATGCCAACATATCGAGCCGCTGCGGCGCAGATCCTGATGGCGTCGAGAAGGCGGTCGACATGCTGCTCTCGGCGGAGCGGCCGGTGATGCTGGTCGGGCAGGGCGTGCGCTATGGCGGCGCGGCTGACGAATTGCGCAACCTTGCCGAGCGGCTTCAGATCCCGGTTGCGGCGTCCGCGAGCGGGCTCGGCGCGCTCGACGTCAATCATCCGCTCGCACTCGGGCTCGTCGCGCGCGCCGGGCATTACCAGGCCAATCACGCCGCGCGCCAGGCCGACGTGCTGCTCGCGCTCGGCGTCCGCTTCGACGACCGCACCTCGAGTTCGTGGATTCCCGGCTACTCCTTCACGATTCCGCCGACAAGGCTGATCCATGTTGACATCGATCCCGAGGAGATCGGCCGCAACTATCCCGTCGCACTCGGACTGATGGCCGACGTTCGCACCTTCCTGCGTCAGGTGCATGCGGAGCTCGACCGCCGTGACAACCTCTTCAAGAAGTCCGACGCCCGCAGGAAATGGCTGGCGCAGATCGACGGCTATCGCAAGGAGTGGAACAAGTTCGTTGCGCCCGGCTTCTCCGACGACACCACGCCGATCAATCCGCAGCGCGCGGCCGCCGAGATCGACAAGGCGCTGCCGGAAGACGCCATCCTCGTCTCCGACATCGGTGTGCATCACAACTGGCTGCTCGGCTTCTGCAAACCGAAGCGGCCGGACTCGCTGATCGGCTCGATGGGGTTTGGCCCGATGGGCTTTGGCGTCGCAGGCGTGATGGGCGCGAAATTCGCGGCCCCCGATCGCCCTTGCGTGTCGGTGTGCGGTGACGGCGCCTTCTTCATGCATGCTAACGTGCTGGGCACGGCGGTCGAGTACAATCTGCCCGTGGTCTGGGTGGTCTGGAACAATTACGCCTATGCCTCGATCCGCGGGCTTCAGCGCGGTTATCTCGGCGGCCGCGAACTTGCGACGGACTTCAAGCATCCGGAGACGGGCGAGCGCTACAATCCGGATTTCGCGGCGATGGCGCGATCCTGCGGCGTCGAAGGCGTGCGTGTCGATCGCGCCGGCGACCTTGGCGAGGCGATCCGCAAGGGCATTGCCGCCAACAGGCCATATTTGATCGACGTCGATATCGCCGCCGATGTCAATCCGGCCGGTGCCGGCGTCTGGGAACTGCCGGGCCTCGGCCAGAGCAAGGCCGGCATCGGCACGCGCTTCCAACCGGGCTGACCGCGCCCGCAAATCATCAATCAAGACAATATCGGGGAGGTGGAAATGACGCTCGCAGGCAAAAAGGTCGTCGTGGTCGGCGGCTCCTCAGGCATCGGGCTTGCCACGGCAGAACTCGCCAAGAGTCAGGGCGCGGACGTCATCATCGCCTCGCGCAACGCCGCGAAGCTCGATCCCGTCGCTGAGCGGTTGAAGGTGACGGCGATCCCTACCGACGTGACCAGCGACCAGAGCGTCGCCGAACTGTTTCGGCGCACCGGTTCCGTCGATCACGTCGTGCTCACCGCTGCGCAGCTTCGTACCGGGCCGTTCAAGACGGTTGCGATGGAGGACGTGCGCGCCACCATGGAAGGCAAGTTCTGGGGGGCCTGGCGCGTCGCGCGCGAGGCCGAGATTCGCCCCGGCGGCTCGCTGACGCTCGTCACCGGCTTCCTCAGCGTCCGGCCACGACCGAATTCGGCGATCGTCAGTGCGGCGAACGGAGCGCTGGAATCGCTGGCCCGGGCGTTGGCGCTCGAGCTTGCGCCGGCGCGTGTGAATGCGGTGTCGCCCGGCGTGATCGACACGCCGATCCGGGCCGCGATGCCGGAGGCGGCACGGAAGGAGATGCTGGCCAAGACCGCCGCTGCGCTGCCGGTCGGCCGCGTCGGCATGGCCGAGGACATCGCCCAGCAGATCCTGAGCTTCATGGCGAACGGCTTTGCCACGGGTTCGATCGTCTATGTCGACGGCGGCGCGTTGGTGAACTAGGGAGCACGAACATGGCCGAGGAAAGCAACGGCGCCTTCATCCGCAACATCGCCGAGGTGCCCTGGCGCGAATTCCCCAACCATTTCGGCGGCGCGCTGTCGAAACCGCTGGTGACGCCGGAGACTGCCGGCTCGCGCCACATCGACTACCGGATCTCGATGTACCAGCCGATGGCCCATGTCGCGCGGCATCACCACAAGGTGCAGGAGCAGGTCTATCACGTCCTCGACGGCGAGGGCTTGATGGAGATTGCCGGCAAGAACCACGTGGTGCGCAAGCACGATGTGATCTTCCTGCCGCCCGGCGTCGAGCACGCGATCTCAAATTCCGGCCTCACCGATCTCGTCTTCCTGGTGGTGACGTCGCCGGTGACCGACGACGAGAAGCCGGTATGACCGGTTAGCGCTCGCTCGATGCGACGCGGACGGCGCGGGCCTTTGCGCTTCTTCCAGTCGCGCGCGTTGCGATCATGCTGCGCGCCGGACCGCGTTTCCGCAGCGAGGATGCAAGCCGCTTGTGTGCGCGGTTGGCCGCCAATCGCTCCGCCAATTCCTCGGTCTTGCAAATGACGGGGGATCGAGGGCGTCAGGTTCACCGGAACCCAGGCAACGTCCTTTGTCTTGGAGAGGCCAACACCTTCGCAAGGAGCTTCACGCGGCAAGTCGCTTCGTATCGCGAGGGCTTCCGAGCGCTCGGTCCAGTCTTCGACAACGAACTGGTCCTTGATCTAGTCCTTGGGAAAATCCTTGCGCATCGCGATCTCGGCGGCATCGCCAGGCGACAGCACGGTCTGATCGAAGGCCGGCTGCGGCCGCGTCATGATATCGTAGAGCGAGATGCCTTTGATGGGTTTTCCCATGAGCTCGCGGACGCAGTCGGCGAGCGTGCCGTTGTAGACGAGATAGGGCGGACCTCTGTCCTTTTGCCTTTGTCCCTTCAGCGACGGCCACTTCTTCAGTTCGGCCGGCGCGTCATAGGCGATCGGCGATCCCTCTTTAAACATATGCTGCCCCCAACGCGGCTTGAACAGCCGAAAATCCTAGGGGGCACCGGGTAAACGCTCGTTAAAGAATTAGTTAAAATCAGCCAGCAACGAAGGCGAGCAGGGTGCCGTTGGCCTTTGCCGGAGGCACACAGACCGCGGCTCCACTGCGCAACGCTGCCGAACCCAGCGCCTTCTCAGTCGCTGCGAGGTCGCCGCTGACGAGGACCAGCGCCGCGCCGCCGCGCTCGGCAAGGCCCGCGAGCGGCACACCGGGATAGCGTTTGCCGAGCTGGTCCAGCGTCAGATAGACGAAGTCGGCCCGATCGCCACCGGAGGGTACGGCGACGGCGCCGTCGGCATCGGTCTTCGGCTCACGATCGATCAGCCGGCCCAGATGCGCGGCCTCCTTCGCCGGCTCTGGCGTCGCGATCAGCGTCTGCCTGATCCGCTTCGTTGCGTTGGCGTGCTTCATCAGCTCTGGAATCCAGACTGTTTCGCGCGTCTTGTGCTGGCAGGCGAAGATGCGTACGCCGCCCGGCGCTTCCGCGGTCGGCCACATGAAGGTGCGGAATTTTGCCGCCGAGACCGTGCCATTCGGCAGCGTGACGGGCCGTTCGAAGTCGGTCGGGCCAATCGGCGTGAGGCCCCGTGCGCGGATCTCCTCCGCGCCCGCAGCGGAATCGACCGCGGTGAAGGCGATACGCTCGATGCCTTCGCCGCGGTTATCGAGGAAAGCGCGCGCCGGCGCATTGTGCTCGGTCGGGGCGAGCACGCCAAGCAGCTCCATGTAGTCCGGGTCGAACATGATGGTGTAGTTGCCCGTGCCCATATGCGCGCTGTGGGTACCGCGCGGTGAGATGGTGAAGCCGAGCCGCCGGTAATTCTCCGCGGCCTTATCAAGGTCCTGAACCATGACCACCGCGTGGTCGATACCGATGACGTTCTTGAGGGCCACTGTTCTTTCCCCGCATGCAAACTGACTTCAGGCCGCGGCAGCAGCCGCTGGTCCTGTCTACGCCGGATAGGCGATCAAGTCATTTTCAAATCGGCGGGAAATGCGGAATTTCATTCCGCGAAACTCTGTATCGACGCGTGAGGACGTCAGCGCGCCCGCTCGATATAGGCGGCGAGGATGGCGCGCTCCTCGCTGGTCATCTCGGTGATGTTGCCCGGCGGCATTGCGGTAGACCAGGCGGCGACGCGGCCGATCAGGCGGATGTTGCGATGGATATGCGCGGGAGCGTCGAGCAGGATGCCCTTCGGCGCGGTCACGATGCCGGCCCAGACCGGCTCGGCCGCATGGCACATGCTGCAGCGGGACATCACGATCTCCTCGACATTGGCGAGCGTCGGCGGCGCCGACAGCGCGCTTGTCTTCACCTCGCGCGGACCGGCCGCGGAGAGCAGGCAGATCGCGATCGCTCCCACAGCGGCGACTCCCCACACCCACCACGGCGATTTGTGCCCCGCATGGCGCTCGTTGAAGAAATGGCGGATCACCGGCCCCATCGCCAGCACGATCGCGACGATGATCCAGTTGAAGCGAGTGGCGTAGAGCAGGGGATAGTGGTTGCTGATCATCAGCACGACCACCGGGAGCGTGAGATAGTTGTTGTGGACCGAGCGCTCCTTGCTGGTCTTGCCGAGTTTCGGATCGGGCGCTTGTCCCGCGATCAGGCTGGCTACGATCTTCTTCTGGTTCGGAATGATCACGGCAAAGACGTTGGCGACCATGATGGTGCCGATGATCGCCGCGATCTGGTTGAAGGCGCCGCGCCCGCTCAGCACATGGGTGAAGGCGTAGGTCAGCGCGACCAGGAGCAGATAGCCGCCGATGGCGAAGGGCAGCTCGCGCTGTGCCAGCCCGGTGCGGCAGGCGGCCTCGTAGAGCAGCCATGCCAGCGCCAGGCTGCAGAAGCTGAACAGCCCGGCCTGCATCGGCGTCAGATCGAGGATCGATTTGTCGACCAGGAACAGGTCGGCATCGAGATAGTACACCACCACCATCAGCGCGAAGCCGGACAGCCAGGTGGTGTAGGCCTCCCATTTGAACCAGGTGAGCTCCTCCGGCATCTGGCTTGGCGCAACCAGATATTTCATGATCCGGTAGAAGCCGCCGCCATGGACCTGCCAGGCCTCACCCTGCACGCCCTCCGGCAGATCAGCCTTCGGTTGCAGGCTGAGATCGAGATGGATGAAGTAGAAGGAACTGCCGATCCAGGCGATCGCGGCCACCACATGCAGCCAGCGGAGCAGCAGGCTCGCCCATTCCGATATGATGGATCCCCACATGATCACCCCATCAATTGCGACACCAATGCCGCAGCTTTGATGACCGCAAGCGGCGGCCGTGCCCTTACAATGTGTCGCACCGATCAGCCGCATTTTCCAGTACGATGGTCCGCAACTGATGCACATCGTGCGGGCATGAGCTGACGTGGGATTCGGCAGGCGTTCGGCTTGTCGCAGAGCGTTTGCGGGTCGATCGGCGTTGACGAGCGATACGTGTAGGCCGGGAGGAAAGACGACGTGAAGAATGGGATTTCGTGGGCGATGATGGCTGCGGGATTGCTGGTCGCGGTTGCGACCTGTGCGCAGGCCGAACCGGTGCTGCAGGGCAAGAACGCCTACGGAAATTGGCAAGCCGACAAGCCCGGCACGATCAGGCTGATCCGGCCGCAGGACCTCGCCAAGCCCAATGCCACGCCATCGGTCGCAAGCTTCTCGCGTGTGGTGCCGCGTCCGCCGGAGGCCGCGCTTCAGGTGCCGACAGGTTTCAAGATCGAATTGTTTGCCGAAGGCTTGCGCGCGCCGCGCATCGTGAGAGTTGCGCCGAACGGCGATGTCTTCGTCGCGGAGACGCGGGCCGGCAACATCCGCGTGCTTCGCGCCGGCGAGGGGGGCAAGGTCGCAACCAACGAGGTGTTTGCCAGCGGTCTGAGGCAGCCGTTCGGCATCGCCTTCTTTCCGACCGGGGACAACCCGCAATGGGTGTACGTCGCCAACACCGACAGCGTCGTCCGCTTTCCCTATCAGGCGGGCGACCTCAAGCCGCGCGGCAAGGCCGAGACGATCGTGGCGAGCCTGCCGCATGGCGGCGGCCATTCCACCCGCGACATCGTCTTCACGCCGGACGACAAGCGCATGCTGGTCTCGGTCGGCTCGCTCAGCAACGTCGCCGAAGGCATAGGCACGCCGCCGGGCGGCCTGGAGGCCTGGTCAAAGAAACAGCCGCTTGGCGCAGCCTGGGCCAGCGAGGCCGAACGCGCCACCGTGCTGGCCTTCAACCCTGAAGGCAAGGAGCGGAAGATCTATGCCACCGGCATCCGCAACTGCGTCGGCCTCGCGATCCAGCCGCAGACGGGCCTGCCCTGGTGCTCGACCAACGAACGCGACGGCCTCGGCGACGATCTCGTGCCGGACTACGTGACGAGCGTGAAGGAAGGCGCGTTCTACGGCTGGCCGTGGTTCTATATCGGCGGCAACGGGGACCCTCGCCATGCCGACGCGCGGCCGGATTTGAAGGACAAGGTGACGGTGCCGGATGTGCTGCTGCAGCCGCACTCCGCCTCGCTCGGAATGACCTTCTACCAGGGCACGCAGTTTCCGTCGGAGTACCAGGGCGACGCCTTCGCCGCCGAGCACGGCTCCTGGAACCGATCGAAGCGCACCGGCTACAAGGTGATCCGTATCCGAATGAAGGACGGCAAGCCGACGGGCGAGTACGAGGATTTCGTTACGGGCTTCGTCATAAGCGACACGGAGGTGTGGGGGCGGCCGGTCGGCGTCGCCGTGGCAAAGGATGGATCGCTGCTGATCTCGGAAGATGGCAACGGCACGATCTGGCGGGTGACGCGTCAGTGATAGATATTGCCGAGTCGCCTTTGCCTCTCCCCCTGGAGCAGGGCTATCGCGTATGAGGGTTGAGGCTGCCGAACGCGCCCGGCCTGCATGGTTCGAGACGCCCGCTTCGGCGGGCTCCTCACCATGAGGACTTGACATCTCGCCACGAAACGCGACCTCATCCTGAGGGCCCGCCGTCGGCGGGCATCTCGAAGGATGGCCGCAGGCGAGCTTCGCGCCGCGTTTTCTTCAAATGCGCTTCCCCTGCCGCTTGCGGGAGAGGCCGACGCGCGTAGCGCGGCGGGTGAGGGGGGCCCGCGAGTCCGTCTGCGCAGAGGTGGCCCCTCACCCCAACTTCTCCCCGTAAGAACGGGGAGGGGGAGAGGACCCTAGCCCCGTCGCACGCTGGCTCCGCCATCCACCGGCAGCGTCACGCCGGTGATGAAATTCGCTTCATCCGAGGCCAGGAACAGCGCGGCGTTCGCGACGTCCCATCCGGTGCCCATCTTCCCGCGCAGCGGTACCTTGCTGTCGCGTTCGGCTTCGACTTCGGCGCGGGTCTTGTGCCATGCGCGGGCGCGGGTATCGACGGCCATCGGCGTGTTCATCAGGCCGGGCAGGATGACGTTGGCGCGGATACCGTATTCGGCGTTCTGATAGGCGAGCTGTTCGGTGAAGGCGATCATCGCCGATTTCGTCGCCTTGTAGGCGACATAGGGATAGGTCGTGATTGCGGCCATCGAGGAGATGTTGATGATGGCGCCGCTTTTCTGCGCGCGCATGATCGGGATCACCTCCTTCGCCGCCATGATGCAGCTCTTCAGATTGATGGCGACGACGCGGTCGAAGGCCTCCTCGGTCAGTTGCAGTAGCTCGGCATCGCCGCCGGACAGGCTGACGCCGACATTGTTGTGCAGCACGTGGATCCGGCCCCAGCGCGCCCTGGCATCCGCCACCATCGCCTTGATGTCGGCTGAGCTGGTCACGTCGGCCTTGAACGCCGCAGCGGTGCCTTGCTTCGCCGCGATCAGGTCGACGGTCTCCTGCGCCGACTCCAAGTGATGGTCCACGCACAGCACCTTCGCGCCTTCGCGCGCGAAGGTCAGCGCCGTGGCGCGGCCGTTGCCCATGCCTTCGCCGGGGCTTTGGCCGGCGCCGACGACGATTGCAACCTTGTCCTTCAAGCGCATGTCAGTTCACTCCCGGGATCGGGTACTGCTGGAGTACCTCTTTGTAAGTGGGCTCGTTGTCGATCTTCATGGTGGCGAGCACGCGCACCACGCCGCAATAGAAGGCGATGGTCAGGACGAGGTCGACCATGTGCTCGTCGGACAGGTGTGTCTTGATCTCGGCGAAGGTCGTATCCGACATCGCGAGCTCGCGGACCATCTCGCGGGCGCCTTTCAGGATCGCCCTAGCCAGCGGCTCGAGCTTCGACGGCTTGCCCTCGGTTTCCGCCATCAGGCTAGCGATGTCCTCGTCGGTGACACCGAACTCCTTGCCGATCTTCACATGATGGGTGAACTCGTATTCCGACTTCTCCATCCAGCCGACCTGGAGGATCGCGAGCTCCCGCAGGCGCGGGTCGAGCTTGCTCTTGAAGCGGATGTAGCCGCCGATGCCGTTGAAGGCGCGCGCCATATCCGGTGAGTTGACCAGGAGTTTATGCAGGTTGGTGTTGCGCTTGAGCATGTCGCGATATTCGGGCGCGACCTGGTCGGCCTCGAGATAGGGCAGGCGGGCCATCCCTGTGTTTCCTTCTGCTAGTGTTCTTGTGACTCGCGTTCCGGCGCCTGCAGCGTCACGCCGCCATCGACCACCAGCACCTGCCCGGTGATGTAGCGCGCGAAATTGCTGAGCAGGAATTTGACGGCGTGGCCGACGTCCCAGCCGGTGCCTTCTGCCTTCAGCAGCGAAGCTTTGGCGCGGTTGGCGCGCGCCTGCTCGCTCATGCCGCGGGCATAGACCATCGGCGTATACATCGGCCCGGGGCAGATGCAGTTGACGCGGATGTTGTCGCGGCCGTGATCGACCGCCATCGCGCGCGTGAGGCCGATGATTGCGGCCTTCGAGGTCGAGTAGGTCGTCAGCCCACGCGGCCGCAGCGCCGAGATCGAGGAGATGTTCACGATGGCGCCGCCCTTGGCGGTCTTGATCATGGCGGGGATCGCATACTTCGACAGCAGGAACATGGTCTCGACATTGACCTGCATGACACGGCGATATTGCTCGGGCGCCTCGTCGACCACGCTGCCGCGGCTGCCGATGCCGACATTGTTGTCGAGGAAATCGAGCCGGCCCCAGCGGTCTAGGGCCGCCTCGACCAATGTCTTGCAGTCAGCTTCACTGGTGACGTCACCGCCGTGGGCAGCAGCCGTTCTACCTTCGGCGACGATCATCTCCACCGTGCGTTCAGCGAGCTTGAGGTCGCGATCGGCCACCAGCACCTTGGCGCCGGCACGGGCCAGCAGGATTGCTGCGGCGCGGCCGTTGCCGATCCCGTCGCCCGCGGCGCCGCCGCCACTGATCAGGGCAACCTTGCCAGCGAGGCCGGCATCGTCCTCAGGACCCTGCATATCGTCTCCATCCCGCTGTTTTTTGTTGACGATAGCAACGGGGGACGGGGGTGAGAAGGCCGGTTGCTCCGCGCTCATGTCATTGACATCGCATGGAATTGCATGCCGCCGCGCGAGATTGCGCAGGGTTACCTGAATGTCCGAAGGAACCGACCTCACGCGATCGCGTTTGTTGCGGAGCCTTTCCCGCGTTAGGCTCTATCCTGGGGCTTCCCAACCACCAGTGGCTTGCCGATGAATCTGCTTGATCCACAAGGGCCCGTGGCTGCGGCCAACAGCACCATTCTGGTCGATTCCGTCTTCATCATGCTCACGATCGTGGTGCCGACCATCATCGCGATCCTGGCGTTCGCCTTCTGGTTTCGCGCGTCGAATCCGCGAGCGCATTACGAGCCCGGCTTCGTCTATTCCGGCCGGGTCGAAATGGTGGTGTGGGCAATTCCGGCGCTCACCGTCATCCTGCTCGGGGGCGTCGCCTGGATCGGCTCGCATCAGCTCGACCCTGCCGCGCCCGTGCCCGGCACCGGCAGCCCGGTGAGGATTCAGGCCGTCTCGCTCGACTGGAAGTGGCTCTTCATCTATCCGGACCAGCGCATCGCCACGGTCAACACGCTGACGGTGCCGGCCGGCGCCGAGCTGAACTTCCAGCTGACATCGTCGAGCGTGATGAACGTGTTCTTCGTCCCGCAGCTCGGCAGCATGATCTACACCATGAACGGCATGGTGACGCGGCTGAACCTGCGCGCCGACAACGAGGGCAAGCTGCAAGGCCTGTCGGCGCATTTCTCCGGCGACGGCTTTCCCGAGATGATGTTCGACGTCAACGTGATCTCGCCGCTCGCCTTTCCGGACTGGGTTGCGGCCACGGCCAGGTCGGATGCCGTGCTGAACGAGGACAGCTACAAGAAGCTGATGCAGCAGGGCGTCGAGAGGGGCAGGCCGACCTATCGCCTCGAAGATCCCCGGCTGTTCGACCTGATCGCGACCCAGCACATTCCGCCAGGGCCCGGGCCGGAGCTGATCTCCGACGCCGGCCGGCCGCACAGTGGAGGCTATGATGCTCGGTAAGCTCGACTGGTCCGCCATTCCGTTCGGCCAGCCCATTCCGCTCATTGCCGGCGCGATGGTGCTGGTCGGAATCCTCGCCGTGCTGGCCTGGGTCGTGGTCAAAGGCCATCTGCCCTATCTCTGGCACGAATGGATCACCAGCGTCGATCACAAGCGCATTGGCGTCATGTACATCCTGCTTGCCTCGGTGATGCTGCTGCGCGGCGGCAGCGACGCCATCATGATGCGGATTCAGCAGGCCGTCGCCTATCAGTCGCAGGGCTATCTGCCGCCGGAGCACTACAACCAGATCTTCTCGGCTCACGGCACCATCATGATCTTCTTCGTGGCGATGCCGTTCGTAATCGGGCTGATGAACCTTGTCGTGCCGCTGCAGCTCGGCGTGCGCGACGTCGCCTTTCCGACGCTCAACTCGGTCGGCTTCTGGCTCACCGCAACCGGCGCGCTGCTGGTCAATATCTCGCTCGTGGTCGGCGAATTCGCGCGCACCGGCTGGCTCGCCTTTCCGCCGCTGTCGGGGCTGACGTACTCGCCCGGCGTCGGCGTCGACTACTACGCCTGGTCGCTTCAGATTTCCGGTGTCGGCACGCTGGTGGCCGGCATCAACCTCGTGACAACGGTGCTGAAGCTGCGCACCAAGGGCATGAACTATCTGCGCATGCCGATGTTCTGCTGGACCACGCTGGCCTCCAACCTCCTCATCGTCGCGGCGTTCCCGATTCTCACGGCCACGCTCGCGATGCTGCTGCTCGATCGCTATCTCGGCTTCCACTTCTTCACCAATGAAGCGGGCGGCAACGTCATGATGTTCATGAACCTGATCTGGGCCTGGGGGCATCCGGAGGTCTACATCCTCGTGCTGCCCGCCTTCGGCATCTATTCCGAGGTGGTATCGACGTTCTCCGGCAAGCCGCTGTTCGGCTACCGTTCCATGGTGCTCGCCACCATGGCGATCTGCGTCATCTCCTTCATGGTTTGGCTGCATCACTTCTTCACGATGGGGGCGGGCCCCGACGTCAACGCCATCTTCGGCATCGCCAGCATGATCATCGCAGTGCCCACGGGCGTGAAGATCTACAACTGGCTGTTCACGATGTATGGCGGCCGGATCCGCTTTGCGACGCCGATGCTATGGTCGGTCGGCTTCATGGTGACGTTCATCATCGGTGGCCTGACCGGCGTCCTCGTCGCGGTGCCGCCGGCAGACTTCATGCTCCACAACAGCATGTTTCTGGTCGCGCATTTCCATAACGTCATCATCGGCGGCGTGCTGTTCGGCGCCTTCGCCGGTTTCGAATACTGGTTTCCGAAAGCGTTTGGATTCCGTCTCGACGAACGCTGGGGCAAGGTGGCGTTCTGGTTCACATTCATCGGATTCTACGTCACCTTCATGCCGCTCTATGTCGCGGGCATGCTGGGCATGACGCGGCGCCTGCAGCACTATGACGTCGCTGCCTGGCGACCGTGGATGATGGTTGCAGCAGTCGGAATGCTGCTGCTGTCGATCGGCGTCGTCGCGCAGATCCTGCAGCTCGTGGTCAGCATCCGCAACCGCGAGGCGTTGCGCGATCGCACGGGCGATCCCTGGGACGGCCGCACGCTGGAATGGGCAACCTCTTCGCCGCCGCCGGTGTTCAATTTCGCGTTCTCCCCCGACGTGCGCGGCGAGGATGCCTATTGGGCCATGAAGTGGCACGCCAAGCAGCAGCAGCTCGAGGATCATCCCGGGCCGGAATACCAGGACATCGAGATGCCCAGGAACTCGCCGACGGGATTCGTCTGCGCGTTCTTCGCCTCCGTCATGGGCTTTGCGCTGATCTGGCACATCTGGTGGATGGTGATCCTTGGCGTCATTGGCGCGTTCGCGACCTTCGTCGTGTTCGCCTGGCGCGACCATGACGAATACGTCATCCCGGCCGCCGAGGTCGAACGGATCGATCGCATCAACATCGAGGAGCGTCGCAGCCTCGTCAGCATGGCGGGGGCAGTCTGATGTCGATGACGGCAACTGTCGGCCAGGCGCATGCCGATCCCCATCACATCGGCATCGTTGTCGAGCATCCAGGCCCGGCGTCGAAGCGCATCGTGACCGCCTATGGCTTCTGGGTGTTCCTGCTCTCCGACATCGTGATGTTCTCCTGCTTTTTCGCAGCCTATGCGGTGCTGGTTCACCAGACCGCGGATGGCCCCAAAGGCTCAGAGATTTTCGAGCAGAGGAACGTGGCGATCGAGACGGTCTGCCTGCTGTTGTCGAGCTTCACCTGCGGCATGGCCAGCATCGCCGCCGACGTGCGCAACCGGCTCTGGTTCTACCTCGGCATGGCGGTGACTTGCGTGCTGGGGCTGATATTCCTCACCCTCGAGTTTCGCGAATTCGCCGATCTCGTGTCCCGCGGCTATGGGCCGTCGCGTAGCGCCTTCCTGACCTCGTTCTTCTCGCTTGTCGGTTGCCACGGCCTGCATGTCTCGGCCGGCGTGTTGTGGCTTCTGACCATGATGGCTCAGGTCTTTGCAAAGGGCTTTCGTGCCGACATCCTGCGCCGGATGATGTGCTTTGCGCTGTTCTGGCACGCGCTCGACATCATCTGGGTCGCGGTCTTCTCCGTCGTCTACCTGCTTGGGAGTGCCGTATGAGCGATCAGACACACGCGCGGATTGAACGTGACCTCGCACCGGGCGAGGAAGAGCAACACAGCGTCGGCGAGCGGGTGATCGGCTACGTCGTCGGTCTCGTGCTCGCGCTGCTGCTCACGGCAACCTCGTTCTTCATCGCCGGAACCGATCTGGTCTGGCAGCCCTCCATTCCGGTCGCGCTGATCGTGCTTGCGATCGCGCAGATGGGCGTGCATCTGGTGTTCTTCCTGCACATCACCACAGGACCGGACAACACCAACAACGTGCTGGCGCTCGCCTTCGGGCTCCTGGTCGTCTTCCTGGTGGTCGGCGGTACCGTCTGGATCATGGGGCATCTCAACCAGAACATGCCGCCGATGGATCAGTTCATTCAGATGCACAGCTAGTAGCGCGGCACAAAAAAGAAGAGCCGCTTGTCGTGGCAAGCGGCCCAAGTCTGGGGAGGAAACGCCCGAGCAAGGACAATCGGCCGAAGCCGGATTGCTGCCAAGGAGGCGATAGCGCGAGGCGCTACCGCACGTTGATAGAAATGCAGCAGCTCCCGGTGGAGTTCAATTCCGGATCAATACTGTCTCTCTGGCTACCACTGACGCCTGCGTGAGCGACTTGTTCACTTTGGCCGACGGCAATTATACGCCTTGCGGAAGCCGGCGGCTTGGGCGTCGTCCTCCGAGCAGAACCAGCGGTCCGGCTTGGTGGTCGCGGGATAGCTCGGGCAGCCCCGCAGATGATAGATGCCGATATTACCGGTAACGCGCGCGCGCACCGCGAGCTTGCCCTTGATGCTGCAGCTCGGCGGCATCGCCAAGTCTTCCGGGAACAGCACCGCGCGGATTTCCTTATCGCGGTCCGGGCGGCAGGCGGCGCCCAGCAGCACGCCATCCTTCTTGCCCAGGCGGAATTCTTGCGGCGCAACAAAGCAGCCTTTCCAGATGCCGGCCGAGGCGGCCTTGGCTTCGGCCGCCGCCGGCTTGACGTTCGCCTTGATCGGTTCGCGCGCGACGGCAAAGCCGAGCTTGACCAACTGCTCGTTCAAGCTCGCCTTGTCGCCTTCGGCGGTGCAGATGGCGCGGTGGCGCTTGCCGAAACTCTTCTCGGGGCCGACATCGTCGCAGCGCACCGGGCGCTTGTTAATCAGCTTCGCTAGTTGGTCGCGGGCCTCGATGCCGCAGGTCCAGGGATCGGCGTGATCGTCGATGCAGACCTGGTCCAGTTCGGGCGCGTCGACGCCGTCCAGCCGGTAGGTCACGTCGCCGAGCTGGATTGAATTGGCGTCCCTGACGGTCGCAGCCGCCGTCAGTGCGGAGGCGGGGCTGGAGCTGCCCAGAAATCCGGACAGAGCGAGAAATAAAACAAGCGCAAACGCGCGGGCGGCGGCAAATGAATTCTCGAAGGACATACGGTCTCGCTATCGATTGCTCTTGCGCCTCGTTCCTAGCATCCGGAAGTCGCGATACCAATGGTCTGCGCTGTGCGAGGTGCGACATTCGCCCGCCAGCCTTTACTCACTGGCCGGTCTGCCCCTATCGTTCCGCGCCATAGACAAGGCAGCAAAGGCCGAATCGCCCTTGAAACGGCGAGGGCGGGAGGAAAATGTTTCGATGAAAGACCCCGTGGACGTCCTGATCATCGGCGCCGGCGCTTCAGGCGCGGCGGTGGCGTGGTCGCTGGCCGAGACCAAGATGCACATTCTCTGCCTGGAGCAGGGCGGCTGGATGAATCCGGCGGAATACCCGAGCACGGGCCGGGACTGGGAGGCCAAGTTCTACGGCGAGTGGTCGTCGAGCCCCAATGTCCGCGGCCGTCCCGAGGACTATCCGATCAACGATACCAATTCGCCGATCAAGGTCGTCAACTACAATGCGGTCGGCGGCTCGACGGTGATGTACACCGCGCACTGGCCACGGCTGCATCCCTCCGATTTCAAGGTCAAGACGCTCGACGGCGTCGCCGACGACTGGCCGATCGACTACAACGTGTTGACACCGTTCTTCGAAGAGAACGACCGGATGATGGGGACGTCCGGCCTCTCGGGCGATCCGCTGTCGCCGCTGACGCATCCGCCGATGCCGCAACAGCCGCTCGGATTGTCCGGCGCGATCTTTGGCAAGGCCATGAACGAGCTCGGCTGGCACTGGTGGCCGTCCGACACGACGGTCGCGACGATGGACTATGAGGGCAGGGCGCGCTGCATCAATCTCGGCCATTGCACGCCGGCTTGCGCGCAAGGTGCAAAATCCTCGACCGACATCACCTATTGGCCGCACGCGGTCCGCGCCGGTGTCGAGTTGCGCACCCATTGTCGGGTGCGCGAGATCACGACCGACGAGAACGGCATGGCCTCGGGCGTGGTCTATTACGACAAGGACGGCGTCGAGCAGTTCCAGCCGGCGCATGTCGTCATCATCGCCTGCAACGGCGTCGGCACGCCGCGGCTGTTGCTGAACTCGGCATCCAGCCGTTTCCCGAACGGCCTCGCCAATTCGTCGGGTCTCGTTGGCAAGAACCTGATGTTCCATCCCTACGCGCAGATCTACGGCTATGTGAAGGAGCCGACCGACTCAAACCGGGCGCCGCCGACCTGCCTGTGGAGCAAGGAGTGGTATGATACGGACCTGTCGCGTGGTTTCGTCCGCGGCTATGGCGTCCAGTTCGTGCGCGGGGCAGGGCCGGTGTTCGAGGCTATCGTCAGCGAGCAGAAGGGGATTCTGCCGTGGGGCGAAGATCATCACCGCGTCTTCCGCAAGCTCAATGGACATCGGCTTGGGTTTTCGGCGATCTGCGAGGACCTGCCGGAAGAGCACAATTGCGTCACGCTCGATCCTGTCCTGAAGGACAGTCATGGCATTCCCGCGCCGAAGATCAACTACACCATCAGCGAGAACAGCCAGAAGATGATGGACCATGCGCTCGCCCGCGGCCGCGAGGTTCTCGAGGCGGCCGGCGCCACCGATCTCTGCATCAATTCGCCGATCCCGTGGGGGGGCTGGCACCTCCTAGGCACCGCGCGCATGGGCACCGACCCCAAGAGATCCGTCGTCAACGAATGGGGCCGCACGCATGACGTGAAAAATCTCTTCATCGTCGACGGCAGCGTCTTCGTCACCTCGGGCGGGGTCAATCCGACCTCGACCATCCAGGCCATCGCGCTCTACGTCGCCGACCAGATGAAGCAGCGTCTTGCCAACTTGTTCGACTGAGGCCGTCATGTCCGCAGACAATCAACTGACACGCACGCAACGCGACGACCTCCGCACCGTCGCCGCAATGATCGTTCCCGCCAGTGACGCGTACAAGGTCCCCGGCGCCGACGATCCCGCGATCCAGGCCGACATGCTCGCGACTCTCGGCCGCGACACGAAATTGGTGGTGGCGGCGCTGGACCATCTGGCGCGGCTGGCAGGTCAACCGCTCGCGGAGCTCGATGCCGCCAGGCGCGATGCGGTGGCGCAGGAGTTTCGCAAGCACGGCGGCGCTGCCGCGGCAACCCTCGTCCGCGTCGTGCTGCAATGCTACTACCGCGACGACCGCGTGCTGCGTTCGCTCGGGCTCGAGCTGCGGGCGCCGTTTCCCAAGGGCCATGTGCTCCCGGATGGCGACTGGTCGCTGCTCGATCCGGTCAAGGCAAGAGGGGGCACGCTGCGGCGGGCGCCGTAGCAGCCACCCCTGGTAGTCCGAGCTTAGCAGTCCGACCCCGGCAGCCCAGCCTTGCGGCCCAGGCGGGCCACTTGCGCTGGAGGGAACAGGCCACCATCTGTGTGAGCCTCAAGGACTCCTGCCATGTTGGATTTTACCTCAGATATCGTCGATGACGCGCCGTCATCGCGGACGCCGACGTCTGCCCCGGTCGATGACCGGGCTCTGCTGGACGCCTATTCCAATGCCGTGATCGACGTGACCGACCGCGTCGGCCCTGCGGTCGTGCGCGTCGAGACCGGGCCAAAGGTTCCGAACGGCCGCGAGCGCGGCGGGCTGGGCTCCGGCATCGTGATCTCGCCGGATGGGCTCGTTCTCACCAATAGCCACGTGGTCGGCTCCTCCAGGGAGATCCGGCTGCGGGACGTCGAGGGCAATGTCGGCGACGCCCAGGTGCTCGGCGTCGACCCCGACACTGACCTCGCGCTGCTGCGCGCCAACGGCGTGCGTGACCTGCCCTATGCCGCGCTCGGCAATTCCAAGACGTTGCGGCGCGGCCAGCTCGTGATCGCGATCGGCAATCCCCTCGGCTTCGAATCGACTGTGACCGCGGGCGTGGTCTCGGCGCTCGGGCGTTCGATCCGTTCGGTGAGCGGTCGCACCATCGAGGACGTGATCCAGACCGATGCCGCGCTCAATCCGGGCAATTCCGGCGGGCCGCTGGTGTCGTCGAGTGCCGAGGTGATCGGCATCAACACGGCCATCATCAATGGCGCGCAAGGCATCTGTTTCGCGGTCGCCAGCAACACCGCGCAATTCGTGCTGTCGGAGATCATCCGCCACGGCTACGTCCGCCGCGCCTACATCGGCGTCGCAGGGCAGACCGCGCCGGTCCCGCGGCGGCATGCGGTGCTGGCCGGCGTCGAGAACAAGATGGGTGCGCTGCTGATGCAGATCGAGCCGGACGGCCCGGCCGCGAAGGCCGGCCTCTTGCCCGGCGACGTCGTGATCAAGCTCGACGGCGTCGAGATCAACGGCGTCGACGACCTGATCCGCGTGCTCGACCACGACCGGATCGGCCGGCGGCTCGCCATGGACGTGCTGCGGCTCGGCCGCCTGCGGGCGATCGATATCGACCCGATCGAGCGCAAGAAGGCACGGAGCACATGATCCGGAAAAGTGCAAAGCGGCTTTCCGATGGGATCATGCGCAAAAACTAGAGCGCGGAGCGGGCGAGGCGAGGTATGACGGTGTCATGCCTCGCCCCAGGGAACCCGCGGTATGATGCCGGCGCATGAGACCTACGATGTCATTGTCATCGGCGCTGGTGCTGGTGGCATGACGGCGGCGGCGGTGGCCGCTGCCGAAGGTCTGCGTGTGCTGGTCATCGAGAAGACCGCCTTTGTCGGTGGAACGACGGCGTGGTCCGGCGGCATGGTCTGGATCCCCGCCAATGCCAAGATGAGGGATGCGGGGCTGTCCGACAGCATCACGGATGCCGTCCAGTATTTGTCGAGCACGGTCCCCGAGCCCTTCAATGCGGGCCTCCGTGCAGCTTTCCTCGCGCGCGGGCCGGAGGCGGTCGCGTATCTCGAAGCCAACACCGAGGTGCGGCTCCAGCCGGTGAAAGCCTATCCCGACTATTATCCGGAGCGGCTGGGCGCGACATCAGGCGGGCGTGTGCTGGAGCCGGTCGCTTTCGACGGCGCGCAGCTCGGCGCGAATTTCGCGCGGCTGCGCGCGCCGCTGCCGGAGTTCACGCTGTTCGGCGGGATGATGGTCAATCGTCTCGATATCCCGCATCTTCGCCGGGTCGGTAAATCGCTGCGCTCCACCATGCGCGCGGCACGGCTGGTCTTCGAGTACGCGTTGCAGCGGCTGCGTAGCCCGCGCGGTACGACATTGCATCTCGGCAATGCGCTCGCGGCACGCCTCTATGCTTCGCTGCTGGCGCGTCAGGTCGAGATCCTCTTCAGCGCCGACGTCGAGGATCTGTCGATGCAGGGCGATCGCGTCGGCGGCGTGATCATCCGCCACGGCTCCCGCGACCGCTCGATCGCGGCGCGCCGCGGCGTGGTGCTTGCGACCGGCGGCTTTTCGCACGACGCCATTTTGCGCAAACGCTTCTTCCCGGCAGCGGCTGGATTGGTCTCGGCGACCAACACATCCGGCACCGGCGACGGGCTCCGGCTTGCGACCGCAATCGGCGCTGCACTCAACACGGATGCGACGAGCCCGGCCTATTGGGTGCCGGCCTCGCTGTTCCGCCGTGCCGACGGTAGCCGCGGCGTTTTCCCGCATACGGTGACCGACCGCGCCAAGCCTGGCGTGATCGCCGTCAACGCGGCTGGCCGGCGCTTCGTCAACGAAGCGCTGTCCTACCATGAGTTCGTGCTCGCCATGCTGCGCGACGGCAATGGCGAACCGGACCGGCCGTTCTACCTGATCTGCGACCGCCGGTTCCTGTGGGCTTACGGCCTTGGTCGCATCAAGCCGTTCACGCGCAGTGTGCGGCGCTTCGTAGAGAGTGGGGAGTTGTTCGAGGCGCCTGATATCGCGCAGCTGGCCGCGAAGATCGGCATGAAGCCGTCCGCGCTTACGGCGACCATTGCGAGCTACAACGCCGATGCGAAAGAGGGGCGCGATCCCGAATTCGGCCGTGGCAGCACGGTCTACCAGCGGCATCTCGGCGACGCCGCCCACAAGCCCAACCCTTGTGTCGCGCCGATCGTCGCAGCGCCGTTCTTTGCGATGCGGATCTATCCGGCGGACCTTGGCACCGCCATCGGCATGAAGGTGGACGCACAGGCCCGCGTGCGGCGTGAGGACGGCGCGCCGATCGCGGGCCTCTACGCCTGCGGCAATGACATGGCCTCAATCATGAACGGCAACTATCCCGGGCCAGGGATCACGCTCGGGCCGGCGTTGACGTTCGGGTACATCGCGGGACGGCATCTGGCGGAGGGGGCGGTTGCGGCGCCGGGTGCCGCGAAGGCGTCTGTCTGACTGTCGCCTGCGCCGTCTCCACAATCTCCGTCATTGCGAGCCAACGGGTCCGCGCGAAGCGCGGCTCGATGACAGACTCCGCGAAGCAATCCAGACTGTTTCCGCGGATGGACTCTGGATTGCTTCGTCGCTTCGCTCCTCGCAATGACGTGGAGAGAGCTCGCGTCTAGACGGTTACTCCGCAGCCGCCGCAAAGCGGCTGTTCTCGAGCTCCGCTTCCAGCCGCGCCTTCTCGGCCGCCGCCAGCTTGATATTGGCTTCCTTGACGTGACCGAAGCCGCGGATCGTTTCGGGCACGCGCGCAAGGCGCGCCAGCAGCGGGATCTGCTCCGCCTTCAGTCCGGCCATTCGCTGGTCGATCATGCCGAGATAATCCTCGATCAGCTTCCGCTCGCTCCGGCGTTCCTCGGTGCGGCCGAACAGATCGAGCGCACCGCCGCGCAGGAACTTGAGCTTGGCCAGAATGCGGAAGGCGTGGATCATCCAGCCGCCGAACTCCTGCTTCTGAAGCCGTCCCGTCGCCTTGTCGCGCTGCGCGAAGATCGGCGGGGCGAGGTGGTATTTCAGCGTGAAGTCGCCGTCGAATTTTTCGGACACCTTCTTCGCAAAACTGCCGTCGGTATAGAGCCGCGCGACCTCGTACTCGTCCTTGTAGGACATCAGCTTGAACAGGTTCTTCGCGACGGCCTCGGTCAGCTCCGTGGACGCGGGCGAGGCAGCCGTTTCTGCCTTGCGCACCTTGGCAACGGCGGCGAGATAGCGGTCCGCATACGCCTTGTCCTGATAGCCGGTCAGGAATTCGGCGCGCGTCGCGATGACTTCGTCGAGCGACTTCGTCGGGGCGGAAGCCCGGCTCTTGAACTGCAGCACGCTGCGCACCCGCGACATGTCGTGGGCGGCGAGACGTCCCCAGGTGAAGGCGAGCTTGTTCATCTCGATCGCGGCGCCGTTGATCTCGATGGCGCGGAGCAAGGCCTCCAGCGACAGCGGAATCGCGCCCTTCTGGAAGGCGAAGCCGAGCATGAACGGATTGGTCGCGATGGAGTCGCCCATCAGCGCCGCGGCGATGCCGGTCGCGTCGATGATGTCGAGGTTCTTGTCGCCGACCGCATCGCGCAGCACGGTCTGCATCGTGCCCATCTCGAAGTCGAGATCGGGGTTTTGCACGAAGCTCGCGGTGGGCTGCAGGTCGGCGTTGATGTAGGCCCTGGTCACCCCGCGCTCGGCGCGGCTGAGCGCAGAAGGGCCGGCCGAGACGATCATGTCGCAGCCGAGGATGACGTCGGCGCCGCCGGTGGTGATACGGACCGCCGAAATGTCCTCCGGCTTCGGAGCGATGCGCACATGGCTCATTACCGCGCCGTTCTTCTGCGACAGGCCGGTGAAGTCCAGCGCCGAGCAGCCGCGGCCGTCGACATGGGCGGCCATGCCGAGCAGCGCGCCGATGGTGATGACGCCGGTGCCGCCGATGCCGGTGACGAGGATGTTGTAGGGGCTGTCGAGCTCACGCGCGGGCGGCAGCGGCAGGTCGGCGAACAACTGACCGGAATCGGCCGCCGAGGTCTTGATGCGCTTCAGCGTGCCGCCATGCACCGTGACGAAGCTCGGGCAAAAACCCTCGACGCAGGAGAAATCCTTGTTGCAGTTCGACTGGTCGATCTGGCGCTTGCGGCCGAACTCGGTCTCCAGCGGCTGCACCGAGACGCAGTTGGAGGCCTGCGAGCAATCGCCGCAGCCTTCGCAGACGAGCTCGTTGATGAAGGCGCGCTTGGCGGGATCGGGGTACAGCCCGCGCTTGCGGCGGCGGCGCTTTTCCGCGGCGCAGGTCTGGTCGTAGATGACGACCGTGAGGCCCTTGATGTCACGCAGCTCGCGCTGCACGGCATCGAGCTCGCGGCGGTGGTGGATCGTCGCGCCTTGCGGGAAGTAGTTGCCTTCAGGGTATTTCGTGGGATCGTCCGAGACGATCGCAAGCCGCTTGACACCCTCGGCCCAGACCTGGTGCGCGATCTGCGCGACGTTGAAGCTGCCTTCGGCCGGTTGGCCGCCGGTCATCGCCACCGCGTCGTTGTAGAGAATCTTGTAGGTGATGTTGATGCCGGCGGCCGATGCCGCGCGAAGAGCAAGAAGGCCGGAATGGGTGTAGGTGCCGTCGCCGAGATTCTGGAAGATGTGCTTCTCGGTGGTGAAGGGCGACTGGCCGATCCAGTTCACGCCCTCGGCGCCCATATGCGAGATCAAATCGGTCCGGCGCGTCGGCATGCTCAAGGCCATGCCGTGGCAGCCGATGCCGGCCATGGCGCGGCTTCCTTCGGGCACGCGCGTCGAGGAGTTGTGCGGGCATCCCGAGCAGAAGAACGGCGTGCGCGCGAGCTTGATCGGGGCGCTGGTGGTGACGGGCTTGTCGAAGGCCTCAAGCCGGGCGAGACGCTGCTCCAGCACCGGGCTGCGATGACCGAGCTTGCGCAGCCGCGCCACCAGCGCGGACGCGACGATGGTGGGCGTCAGCTCGCCCTCGCTCGGCAGCAAGGGCGCGCCGCTCTCGTCGCGTTTTCCCGTGATGGTGGGACGCTTCGACGCATCGATGTTGTAGAGGATGCGCATCAGCTGGTCTTCGATGAAGCCGCGCTTCTCCTCGACGACCAGGACCTCCTGAAGACCTTCGGCAAAGCGCCTGGCGCCGCTTTCTTCCAGCGGCCAGGTCATCGCGACCTTGTAGATGCGAAGGCCGAGATCCTGCGCATCCTGGTCGGTGACACCGAGATCGGCGAGCGCCTGGCGCAGATCGAGATAGGCCTTGCCGGTCGCGAGAATGCCGAGCCGAGCCGGCTTTGAATCGAGCACGATACGGTCGAGCTGGTTGGCGCGAGCAAAGGCCTGTACCGCGGCCATCTTCGGGCCGAACAGGCGCTTCTCGGCCTCCAGCGGCGGATCGGGCCAGCGGATGTTGAGGCCGCCGGGCGGCATCTCGAAATCATCGGGGAGCTTGATCCGGATGCGCTCGGGATCGCTGTAGATCGAGGCCGAGCTCTCCACGGTCTCGCTGATGGCCTTGAAGCCGACCCAGCAACCCGAGAAGCGCGACAGCGCGAACCCGTAGAGGCCGAGGTCGAGATAGTCCTGCAGCGTGGCGGGATTGATCACGGGGATCAGCGCTGCCGCGAACACTTGCTCGCTCTGGTGCGCCAGTGTCGAGGACTGGCAGCCGTGATCGTCGCCGGCGAGCGCCAGCACGCCGCCATTGAGCGAGGTGCCGGCCGCATTGGCATGCTTGAGCGCATCGACCGAGCGGTCGACGCCGGGGCCCTTGCCGTACCAGATGCCGAACACGCCATCGACCTTGGCGCCGGGAAACAGGCCGACCTGCTGGCTGCCCCAGACGGCGGTCGCCGCCAGATCCTCATTCAGGCCGGGGACGAAGGCGATGTCGTGCTGCTGGAGGTACGACTTCGCGCGCCACAGCGCGTGGTCGTACATGCCGAGCGGGGAACCGCGATAGCCCGAGATGAAGCCGCCGGTGTTGAGTCCCTGCAGCCGGTCGCGTTCGCGCTGCAACATGGGCAATCGAACCAGGGCCTGCGTGCCGGACAGGAAGATCCGCTTCGATTCGAGCCGGTATTTGTCGTCCAGCTCGACCTGCATCAGCGTCATTTCAGAAGTCCTTGTTGCCGTGGTTCGATGAGGGATTTTGCGCCGCGGGAGGTTTTGCGGCTTGCGAAGCGGGAAATGGCAGTCAAGAGCATGGGCCGCCGAAGTCAATATCGCTGGCCGCATCCGTGGCGCTCCTGCTAGTCATGGCTTCCAGTGGAGAACACCATGGCTGCAAACGCATTCGATACAGAGATCAAAGAGACGACCGAGGCGCTGATCGGGCCGTGGCGCCAGCCGCGGCAGATGCTCCAAGCGCAAACTTACGACGCGCACGCCTCGATCCACGACGATGCGACCGCGAAGAAGCTCGGCTTCAAGGGCGGCACCATCGAGGGGCCGACCCACTTCAGCCAGTTCGCCCCGCTCGGCGCGCGGCTGTGGGGGCAGGCGTGGTTCGAGAGTGGCTGTCTCTCTGCGCATTACCGTAGCGTCTGCTACGAGGGCGAGGAGGTGCAGGCGATCCTTTCGAAGCCGCTGCCGGGTACGAGCCAGTGCCAGATCCAGATGGTGAAGCGCGACGGCACCGAGGTGCTGCGTGGCACGGCTTCGGTCGGCGATGCGATGGTCGCGACCGCGCTCGAGGCCCGTCTTGCCGAGCTCAAGCCGCTCGCCGATCCCGTGATCCTGCGCGACGTGAAGGTGGCGCAGACCAGCAAGCGCCAGACGGTGCGGATGGCGTTCGACCAGAACATGGGCGACCTCTATCCGTTCTCTCTCAGGCAGAAGCTCGCCGTCATCACCGAGAGCTCGCCGTACTATTCGGGCACCGACAATCCGTGGGGGCGGGCGATCATCCCGATGGAGATGCTGAGCGTCCTGTTTCAGTACCGCTCCAAGGACGATCCGCTGCCGACCAAGGGGCCGGCCGTCGGCCTGTTCGCTGACCAGGAGATCGGGCTGGTGAAAGGGCCGCTCTACGTGGATGAAGAGTACGAAGTCGAGCGCGAAGTCGTAGCGCTGTCCGGCAGCCGCCGCACCGAGAGCGCCTGGATCAGGACGCGCGTGTTCGACGAGGCGAACACGGTGGTCGCGACCATGCTGCTCAACATGGCGACGCTGAAGGATTCCTATGCGCCGTATGAGGAAGAGTATCGGCTGCTGTATGGGGCGGGGCGGTAGGCGCTGTATTCTCCGACGTCATTCCGGGGCGCCGCGAAGTAGCCAGCCGTGAAACCATTTAT
>JAEYRD010000229.1 GCA_023435725.1 Pseudomonadota bacterium
GCTGTGGAAGGTTCACTCGAAGGATCACGCGGTGACCGCGCCGTCGTCTACGACGACGTCGCCACCACCAGCGCTACACCACTATCAGGGACTCCACTGTTCGATGGTGTGGACGGCGCGACCCTCATCGACGCGAAGGGCCCCGGGTACGCGGGCTTGACGCAGAACGGCGAGTTCCGCCGTTCTTCAGGGTCAACGACGACCTAGCGGACCAGGCGCTGCGTCAGCTCGAGGCGTCGGGCGGGGCGCCGATCACGTGGTACGTCGCCGAGGAAGGAGCTCTTGAGGCAATGGAAGCTCTCTTTGACGCCCGCGGCATCTCCGGGATCGATCTCGTGCACGTCCCGCCGGTATCGTGAACACCGTGGCCAACAAGTGGATTCTTGGCGCGTACTGGGGTCCGCGCCAGCAGACGGCCGAAGAGTGCGCCGAGAGCCTGCGGACGTGCCTGAACGGCCTCGGAGCGGTGGACCCGGCGCTCGCCTCGTGGTTCATGCGCGGGGGCTCCCAGGCAGACGCATCGACTCCCATCCCGCACGAGCTCACAGGTCTCGTCGAGTTGGTGCGGCGCGGCCAGAACCGCACGGACTTTGGCAAGGAAGCGATCCCGAGCCTGGGCTACCAGGTGGGCCTGTGGAACGGTGGCACCGTAGGGTTCAGTGCGCTGCTGGGTGCATGGTCGACCGTCGTTCCCAACAGCGCCGTCCTGGAGTTCAACTCCGACCTCGAGAAGTTGCTCGAACCGTCGGGGGGTACGTCTGCCCTGCAGTCCCTTATCGACGCGTTCGCTCCCACATGGGTGTCCCTGTGGACCCGCGAGCACAGCCGCGCACAGCCGCGCGTACAGGGCCTTCCCAAGGTTGGCTGGCTTACATGGCTCGCAGAGGCAGAACCCCGCCCCACCGCGAACGCGCCCGAGCGTCTCACCGACGGGTGGCTCTACCGGAGCGCTGCTACAGCCGATGCTGCTACGGACGCCGCGGTGTCCGAACTTCACCGGCAGTTGTTCGGCCCCAGGACTCCTTAGTCAGCCGGGTCAGTCCCAATCCGTCGCTAGAGGGTCAGTCTCAAGGCGTCGTCGACATCAGGTCCGGGCGACCGGGCCGATCGTCTTCGGCAACCCTCGGAACCCGAGCGAGTACCGCGACGTCTCCCGCATGGGGAAGTTGGTCCGTCGGCTGCTCGACGGGCTCGAGGGCGACGACGGGCGCCCCATGACCTGGGCGTCGTCGCACACATTCCGGCGGACGCTTGTCACCGGGATGCACTTGGACTCGGTGCCTCACGCGCTCATCGCGGACGCCACCGGGCACGACGACCTGCGTGTCCTGCAGGAGCACTACGTCGCTCGGATGCGCGTGTCGACGCTCGCGGCGGACCGCCTCGCAGACCCGGTGATGCCGAAACTTTGAGCCACTCTGTGAGCCACAGTAGCGATCTGCGGAGCGTGGGACTGCTGTAGATCCGGTTGACACTCCATCTGTGGGACGCGGTCCCGCTGAGCCAAGGCGACGTAGGATGCGCGAAGGCCCAGGGTCTGCGCGTCCTCATGGCGCTTCGCCGCACCAGCGAATCCGTCGAACATTGCGAGGCGCTGCTGCTGCTCGTTGAGCCGAAGGCCCATGGAGCTAATCCTCGTACGGGGTGTCCGGCACACCATGCCGGCGCAGGTAGGCGACTAGGGCGGCAATCGGGCCAGCGGCTAGGCGAACCAGAAGCCTGCCGTCGCGACGCAGCAGCCTCGGGCTGATCCAGTAGTACGCAGCAATGAATGCGCGTCCGAGAACTGCGCGGGCCAGGAACTGGTCACGCAATCGGCGCAGCACCCACACCTCCGGCGTGTCGTACGAGCCGTAGACGGCTGTCGCGACGTAGCACGCCTTCTTGTTCTTGGCTTGCGCCTTGAGCCTCGCCGATTGAAGTTCGACGCCGATCTCGGGGAGCACCTCGTGCATCTGGTCAATCTCGGCGTTGTACCGATCCTCAAGGTTGTCAAGCTTGTTGAGCTCGTCGTCGGTCAGGTCGAGCTCGGCTCTACCGTGTTTGTATCGTTCAAGAACCGCGTCGATCGCCTCGAATCCTCGTTCAGCCTCGACGCCAGCACGCCGGTAGATGGTCAGCATCGTCTGGCAGTTCGGCTCGTTTCGACCGCCTGGGCGTTCGAGCGCTTCGCGGATCATCGGGCCGAGAGCCTGCATCTTGACAACGTGGTCGCTGGTTTGCTCGGCTCGCGCTCTGAACGCTGCGGTACCAGCACGTGATATCGCTGACATCGAGACACTCCCTCCTTCGCGCGCTAGCCCAGAGCGTAGAGCCGATGTGCCAGTTCGAGGGTGAGCTCGAGCGACAAGTTGCCACCGTCAAGCGGCACCGGTCCCTCTTGGAGGCGCGACCGGTCGTGCCTAGCCTCTGTCTTCGACGTGAGCGATGGCGCCGGGCGTCGTGCCGATCACTGGCTGCCCCGCTTGCGGGTGAACAACCGGGCTGGCTTACCGACGCTGCCGCTGCTCATGGCGCCAACGGGCTCGAGGAGGGGCTCCATCCGGCGTCGGAAGCTGTCTTTGGCGAGGGGGCGCCCGAGCACTGCCTCGTGAACCTGTTGCAGTCGGCGCAGCGTGAACGGCTCGGGCACCAGGGCGGCCGGGTCGGGGTGCTCAAGGTAGTCGGCGCGTAGGGCGTCGACGGCATGCGCGACGATCGCGTCGTGGTCGAACGGCAGTCCGATGGCGTCGGCGACCGGGCTGAGTCGAGTCGGCGGTCGCAGGGACGGGTCGCGACCTCCGGCGGGGCCGGCGACTCGCTCCCACGGGACGGCGTCGACGTGCGCGACGGAGAGCACCCAGCCGCGGTCGTCGCGATCGGGGTCGTCGAAGACGTGCAGCTGGCGCGGTGAGAGTCCCTGGATCCCCGCCTTGTCCCGTAGGGAGCGCAGGACGGCGTCGCTCAGCCGTTCGCCCTCGTGGAGGAAGGTCCCGGGGAGCAACCACTCCTCCCGCTGTTCAATGACCCGGCGCACGAGCAGTACGTGCAGGCCGCCCGACGGCCGTCCGCGCCCGTCCAGCGGCACTGTCAGGACCGCGGTGTCGACCGCGACTGACGGGCGTGGGTAGTCGGTCAGAGGCCGTTCGCCCGGGGGCCGGTGGGAGGTCACCCAAGGATTGTCGCACCCATGCGCTAACTTCGTAATAGAGCGGAATCGCGCTAAGGCGGCTCCCGCGAGGCGAAGGAGGTGGGCGCGATGACCAAGGTTTTCCCGAGACTGCACGTGGGCCAGGGCAGGAATGCGCTCGGTCTGACGGTGTTCCCGGTGTGGGTGGACGGGCCGTCCTGGGGTGGTGGCAGGGTCGGCGCTCAGGCGGGCGTGGACGTGGCGGAGCGTGAGGGTTCACCGGTCGTCGGCGAACTGGTCGTGAGCAACCGCGGCCCGGAACCTGTGCTGCTGCTCGAGGGCGAGATGCTGGAGGGCGGCTGGCAGAACCGGACCCTGGCCCACTCGGTACTCCTCGCGCCCGGCGAGCGGAGCGTGGTCGAGGTCTGCTGCGTCGAGCAGGGTCGCTGGGGCGGTGCGGCCACACACAACGGTCGCGCCCGCCGGGTGGCGCCCAGCGTGGTCGGCGGGCTGCGCCACCCCAACGGGGGGCGTCAGGGTCAGGTCTGGGACCGGGTGCGGCGCTACGAGTCGGTCGTCGGCGCGACGGCCACGACGTCGCACGGCGAACACCTGGACCGGGTGGCATCCGACGAGGACCTCGCGCGGCTGCACCCCCTCGAGGGCCAACGGGGCGTCATCATCGGGGTCATGGGCGTGCCCGTGTCGCTGGAGATCTTCCCGACGGCGGACGCGCTCGCCACCCAGTGGCGGGCACTCCTGCAGGCCGCGGCCCTCGACGCCCGGCTCGGTCCACCCT
>JAEYRD010000009.1 GCA_023435725.1 Pseudomonadota bacterium
AATTTGTCGCATCGTCGACGATCCCGGTGCCAGATCGGTCGATGCAATGAATGAATTGAGCGCCTCTTCGCGGATCACCTATCGGGCTGTCATGGTCCGGCCAGGCGTGGCCCGTCGTATCCGGGGCATGTCGGACAGGACGCTCGCGTGGCTCTTCATCACGCCGACGATCGTGCTGCTGCTGGCGATCAATATCTTTCCGTTACTCTGGACGATCTATCTTTCGTTCACGAACTACCGCGCCAACCGGGCCAACGTGCCGACGATATGGCTGGGGGCTGACTGGTACCAGTCGATCCTGACCGATCCGGACATCTGGGCGGCGATGCAGGTGACCGCGCATTTCGTGATCTGGACGGTGATGATTGAGACCGTCATTGGATTCGGCCTTGCGTTCCTCATCGACAAGAAGTTCCGCGGCCACGGCGTGTGGACCACGATCATTCTGCTGCCGATGATGCTCTCGCCGGCCGTGGTGGGCAATTTCTGGACGTTTCTCTACCAGCCCCAGATCGGGTTATTCAATTACGTGGTCGCCTTCTTTACCGGCCGCGATGCCTCGTCGTTTCAGATGCTGGGCGACGTGAGGCTCAGTCCATGGGCCATCGTCATCGTCGATGCCTGGATGTGGACGCCCTATGTGATGCTGATCTGTCTGGCAGGCCTGCGTTCGATTCCGGACTACATCTATGAGGCTGCGGAGGTCGACCGCGCGTCGAAATGGCGGCAGTTCTGGTCGATCACGCTGCCGATGGCGCTGCCGTTCATCATGCTGGCGGTGCTCTTTCGCGGCATCGAGAATTTCAAGATGTTCGACATGGTCAATTTGCTCACCGGAGGTGGGCCGGGATCGACCACGGAAGTCGCCTCGATCACGCTCAAGCGTGCGGCGTTCGAGAGTTGGCGTACGGGCTATTCCTCGGCCTTCGCGATCATCCTGTTCGTGACGGTCTTCGGCCTCGCGAACATCTACGTGAAGGCGCTGAACAAGGTGAAAAGCCGATGACCTCAGCCACTACAGCTCATTCGGTCGTCGAGCCGGCGGCCGCTACGAGGCGCTTTGCCGGCTCACTCGTCGTGCTCTATGCCGTCATCACCATGATCCCGCTGATATGGATCATGCTCACCGCGTTCAAGTCGCCGGACGACGCGATCTCCTATCCCCCCAAGGTGATGTTCAGGCCATCGCTCGAAGGTTTCTGCAATCTCTTCACGACGCGCTCGCGCCAGACGCCGGATTTCATCCGCTCGCTGGGACCGCCGCAGGGGCTCTGCGATAGCATCGCACGCAGCCGCAACATGGTAGTCGCCGGGCCGTCGAACTACGTCCCGCGCTTCGTCAATTCCCTGATCATTGCGTTCGGTTCGACCGTGCTCGCCGTCGCCCTGGGGACTTTGGCAGCTTACGGCTTTTCACGGTTCCGCGTGCCCCTGAAGGACGACCTGTTGTTCTTCGTTCTATCCACCAGGATGATGCCGCCGATCGCGGTCGCGATCCCGATATATCTGATGTACCGCGCCGTCGGATTGTCGGATACCCGGCTCGGGATGATCCTGCTCTATACATCGGTCAACGTCTCGCTCGCCGTCTGGCTGCTCAAGGGCTTCATCGACGAAATCCCGCGCGAATACGAGGAGGCGGCGATGATCGACGGATACACCCGCTTTCAGGCGTTCGTGAAGGTGGTGCTGCCGCAGGCCACCACCGGAATCGCGGCGACGGCGATCTTCTGCCTGATCTTCGCCTGGAACGAATACGCCTTTGCGGTCCTTCTCACCTCGGGCAACGCACAAACGGCGCCGCCTTTCATTCCGATCATCATCGGCGAGGGCGGACAGGACTGGCCCGCGGTGGCCGCCGGCACGACGCTGTTTCTGGTGCCGATCGTGGTGTTCACGGTGCTGTTGCGCAAGCATCTGCTGCGCGGCATCACCTTTGGAGCCGTCCGCAAATGAGTGTCGATGCCAACCCCTCCATCGCGCGCCGCGGTCTCGCGGACCGCGTTCTGCGCCGCGGTCCACTCGAAGCCGTGGCGACAACGATCATTGCCGCCGGTGTCGTCATGCTGATGCAGCCGTTCTCTCTGACGCTGTATTCCTGGTCGTTTGCGACGACCCTGTTCGGCACGGTGATGTTCACCATTGTGTCGAAGGTCCGGGAGTAGGGCGCGATGGCACAGATCAAGGTCGAGGCGCTCGACAAGTCCTTCGGTACGTTTCATGCGGTCAAGTCAGCCAGCTTCACGGTGGAGGACGGGCAGTTCCTCTGCCTGCTGGGACCTTCCGGTTGCGGCAAGACCACGACACTCCGCATGATCGCCGGACTGGAACTGCCGACGGCAGGCACCATCCGGCTCGGCGGGGATGACGTGACAATGAACCGCGCATCGGCACGCGACATTGCCTTCGTGTTCCAGCTCTTTGCGCTGTATCCGCATATGAATGTCCGACGCAACATCGGATTTCCCCTGAAATGCGAGGGCATCGGTGCTGCCGAACGCGATCGGCGCGTCGTCGAGGCCGCGCGTATCCTGCGGATCTCCCATCTCCTTGACCGATCGGTGTCGGGCCTCGCCGGCGGCGACCGGCAGCGCGTCGCGCTAGGCCGGGCGATCGTGCGCAAGCCGAAGTGCTTCCTGATGGACGAGCCGCTCGGCGCGCTCGATACCGAGATGCGGGAGGCCATGATTCACGAACTGCGTGCGCTGCATGACCGGTTGGGCGCGACGACGGTCTATGTCACGCATGACCAGCTCGAAGCCATGGCGATGGCCGACAGGATCGCGGTGATGAACAATGGCATCGTCGAGCAGGTCGCGAGCCCGCGCGACATCTACGACCGGCCTGCTTCGCTGTTCGTTGCGGACTTCATCGGCTCGCCGCCGATGAACTTTCTGCCGTTCCATGGCGGCCTGCAGACCGGCGCGCAGGCGATTAGGCTCGGCGAGCATGACGTCGCAATTCCGGCGGCGCGCGAGGTGATGGCGGAATGCGAGCTCGTGCTCGGCGTGCGGCCCGAGCACGTGCGGTTCACCGATCGTGGCATGGTGCGCGGCGAGGTTTATGGGACGGAGTATCTCGGCACGACGCAGATCGTGACCGTGACGACGCGCTACGGTACGCTCAAGGCCCGCTCACCCAGCAGCACATCCTTTCGGACTGGAGAGACTGTCGGGCTCGACTTTCGACCCGATACACTCTCGATCTTCGACAAGGCGTCCGGCCGGGCTGTACGCACCGCGCTACATGAGGGAGGTGCGCATGGCTGAGGTCGCGATCAACGCCGTCTCCAAGGCGTTCGGCAAGGCGCAAGCGGTCAGCGATCTGTCGCTGACCATTGGCGACGGCGAATTCGTCGCGCTGCTCGGGCCGACGGGCGCCGGCAAGACCACGGCGTTGCGTTTGATTGCCGGGTTGGAGAGGCCGGACTGCGGTTCGATCCGGATCGACGGACGCGACGTGACGGGCGATGCGCCGGCCGATCGCGACGTTGCCTTTGTCTTCCAGCAATATTCGTTGTATCCGCACCTGACTGTGTTCGAGAACATGGCCTTCGCGCTGCGTGCGCCGACCCGCCGCGTGCCCGAAGCCGACATTCGCGCGAAGGTGCAGGAGGTCGCGCGTCTCCTTCACATCGAAACCAAGTTGGACAACAAGGCGACGCAGCTGTCGGGCGGGCAGATGCAGCGCGTCGCAATCGGGCGGGCCCTGGTCCGTTCGCCCTCGATCTATCTGATGGACGAGCCGCTCTCCTCGCTGGACGCCAAGCTGCGCGGCGAACTGCGCCTCGAGCTCAAGCGGATCCAGGTCGATCTCGGCGCGACGATCCTCTATGTCACCCACGATCAAACGGAGGCGATGACCATGGCTTCGCGCATTGGCGTGATCGAGGCCGGGCAGCTGATGCAGATCGGTTCGCCGCGCGAAATCTACGAGAACCCGATCAACGCCCATGTCGCGGCACGGCTGGGCCAGCCGACGATCAACCTGCTGCCGGCGGCTCTGTTCGCCGGCGTGCCGGCCGGCGCGGAGACAATCGGCGCGCGGACCGAGCACCTGACGATCGCGCGCGGCGGCGGCGACGTATCGGCAACCGTCAAGCGGGTCGAACACTTGGGCGACCAGAGTCATCTCCACCTCGACCTCGGCGGCCGACCGGTTGTGACGCTGGCGGACCCCGAGGCGGGCCTGGGCGCCGGGGACTTGGTGTCGCTCCGCCTTAACAGGCCGCTGTTCTTCGATGCGAGAGGCTGGAGGGTAGCGGCATGAGCCTTGATCGGGTAGCCAGGGAAAGACTGGTGCGAGCGCTGGCGGCGTCAGTGATCGAACACGCGGACGAGTTGACGAGCCTCGACCAGGCCATTGGCGATGGAGATCACGGGCTGAACATGAAGCGCGGTTTCGAGGCTGTGGTCGCGACATTGCCGGGTCTTGCCGACAAGTCACTCCCTGAAATGCTGAAAGCGATCGGAATGACCTTGGTCATGAAGGTCGGTGGTGCCTCCGGCCCACTGGTCGGGACTTTCTTCATGGAACTGGGCAAGGCACTTCCGGAGCAGCCGAGCCGGGCCGATTTCGTCGCGGCGACGGAGAAGGCGATCGATGCCGTCAAGGCGCGCGGCCGTTCCGAAGCGGGCCACAAGACGCTGCTGGATGTCTTGGTGCCGGTGCACGCCGTATTGGCGGGAGGCGGCGATGCCAGGGCGATCGCGAGCGAGGCGGCGCAAGCGGCCGATCGCACTACGCCCATGCTTGCGACCCGCGGCCGTGCGTCCTTTCTTGGCGAACGTTCCATCGGTCATATGGACCCGGGCTCGCGCTCGGCTTCTCTTCTGATCGGTGCAGCAGTTGAGACACTGGAGTTCGAGGTCAATAAATGAGCAGTTCAAGTCCCGGCAATGTAGGAATTGTCATCGTGTCGCATTCGCCGAAGATTGCGGAAGGCGCGGCCGATATGGTGCGCCAGATGGTCGGCGACGCGGTGCCGCTCGCCTGGACCGGTGGCGATGCCGACGGCGGGCTCGGTACGAACGTTGCCGGGATCCTCGAGGCGATCGAGACGGCCTGGTCACCGGCGGGTGTCGCGATACTTGTCGATCTCGGCGGAGCGGAGACCAATTCGGAAATGGCGGTGGAGATGCTCGCCGAAGATCGGCGCGCGCGCGTTCTGGTCTGCAATGCCCCGGTCGTCGAGGGGGCTGTGATCGCTGCGACCGAGTCTTCGGGCGGCTCGCCACTTGCCGCAGTCAAGCGCAGCGCGGAGGAATTCTATGCATGATGCCAACGCCAACCGGGCCGCTCAGTCGTTTGCGTCGCTGACC
Source organism: Pseudomonadota bacterium (assembly GCA_023435725.1). Lineage (GTDB taxonomy): Bacteria > Pseudomonadota > Alphaproteobacteria > Rhizobiales > Xanthobacteraceae > Bradyrhizobium. The sequence continues at coordinate 5,322 of JAEYRD010000009.1, forward strand.
GCGGCCGCGGTCCTCGTCAATCCGGTCGGTTTGCATGCACGGCCGTCGGTCAAGCTCACGCAATGCGCGAAAGGCTTTGCCGCAAGGATCGAAATTGCCCTCGCCGCCGAGGGGCCCTGGACGGACGCCAAGAGCCCGGTGAAGGTGATGCGCGTGAAGGCGCCGCAGGGAGCAACGCTGCATTTCCGCATCACCGGCCCTGATGGCGAGGCGGCGCTCGCGGCCATGCTGGCGCTGGTGCATGATGGTTTCGGTGAGGCGTGAGATCGTGGGCGAGATTCATGTCAGCGGCCATCCAGCTTCGCCAGGCCTCGCCATTGGCCCGGTCACCGTGCTGACGACCGCCGTGGCGAGCAGGACTGCGAGGGGCGATACAGTTCAGGAGGTTGCTGCGCTGAAGGAGGCGATTGAGGGGGCTGCGGCGGAGCTCGCCGAACTGATCGCGACGGTTCACGGCGAGGCAGCGGAGATCCTGGAGTTTCAGGTCGCGATGCTGCAGGATGATGCACTTGCGGAGGGGGTTTATGATGCCATTGCGGCCGGTGCTGCCGCCGATGATGCCTGGCGCGCGGCACTCGACGCGGAGATTGCAGGCTACCGCTCGGCGGACGAGGAATACTTCCGGGCCCGCGCCGCAGATCTGGTCGACATTCGCGACCGCGTGCTCGCGGCTCTGAATGGCGCGGACACGATCGCGAAGATCTCGGGCGACTCCGTCGTTACGGGTGACGATATTTCGCCGTCTACGTTCCTGGCCGTCGACTGGACCCGTGGCGGCGCCATCGCGTTGGCCGCCGGGTCGCCTTCGTCGCATGTCGCGATGCTGGCGCGGGCGCGCGGAGCCCCCATGGTGGTCGGATTGGGTCAATTGCCATGGAGCGGACGGCCGCCGTCATTGGCGCTGGTCGACGGCGACGCCGGCACTGTGATCTTCGATCCGCGGCCCGAAACGCGCCGCCTCTTCGAGCATCGCATGGCGGTTGCGAATGCCGCGCGGATCGCTGCCGACGCCGGCCGCTCCGAGCCGGCACTTACGGCCGACGGCCGACGCATCGCCGTCCTTCTCAACGTAGCCGCGCCCGAAGACCTCGCAGGCCTCGATCCCGCAATCTGCGACGGCATCGGCCTCGTGCGGACGGAGTTTCTGTTCGAGGGGGCCCAGGGCCTGCCGGGGGAGGATGCGCAATACGCGATCTATCGGCGCATTCTGGATTGGGCCGCGGGACGGCCGGTAACGATCCGCACCCTCGACGCCGGTGGCGACAAGCCGATCTCCGGTTTAACGATCGATGGCGAGCGCAATCCGTTCCTGGGCTTGCGCGGGATCCGCCTCTCGCTTGCGCGGCCGGAGGTGTTTCGTGTGCAGCTGCGGGCGCTGTGTCGAGCGGCCGTCCATGGGGCGCTGAAGGTGATGCTGCCGATGGTCGCGGTCCCCTCGGAGCTCGATCGTGCCAACGACATGCTGGATGCGGAGTTTGCGGCACTCAGGGCAGACGGGATCTCCTGCGCCCGGCCGCCGCTCGGTATCATGGTTGAGGTCCCGGCGGCAGCGCTATGCGCGGAGAATTTCGCTGCGGCGTTCTATTCCATCGGGTCGAACGACCTGACCCAATACACGATGGCTGCGGCGCGCGATATCGGTGCCGTCGCGGACCTCAACGATGCGGGCAATCCAGCGGTGCTGGCGCTGATCGCGCGGACAGTCGAGGCCGGGCGGAGGCGCGGCGTCGAGGTCTCGCTCTGCGGCGATGCCGCGGCCGATACTCGCTTGACGGCGGCGCTGCTGGCGACAGGCCTGACGACCCTCTCGGTATCACCGATTGCGGTGGCCCGGCTCAAGGCTGCTGTCGCCGGGGTGAGCACATGACCGACCATGCAGGCGAGGACATAAGCCGGCCGGGCGACAGCAATGTCGCGGATTACAAGCTCATCTTGCGGCGGGTCCTCGACAATCGGCCATCCGGGACGAGGCTGAAGCTTGCGGCGGCGCTTGGCAAGAACCGCTCCTTCGTGAGCCAGATCACCAATCCGGCGTACTTGGTGCCGATCCCGGCGAAGCATGTCGCGATCATCTTCGAGGTCTGCCATCTGTCCGGTGCCGAGCGCGCGGCTTTCCTTGAAGCCTATGGGCGCGCGCACCCGGGACGGCTGCGCGGGGCCCACCGCGAGGCGCGCACGCGGACTGTTGCAGTGACGGTGCCCGATCTCGGCGACGACAAGAAGAATCGCGCGCTCGAACAGCTCATCGTCGACTTTGCTGCGCAGCTCGCGCGCTACGCGGAAAGCATCGGCTGAGGGATCCGGACTGCAGAACAGACAATCGGGAGAACGCTCATGAAAAAGCTGATCAACGGCGCCGATACGGTGCTCGAAGAGAGCCTCGACGGCTTGGCGGCTGCACATGCCGATATCCTGCTTCTCGGCGCCGAGCGAAAGTTCGTGCGCCGCCGTACCCTGAAGCCGGGCAAGGTCGCGCTGATCTCCGGCGGCGGCTCTGGGCATGAACCGCTCCACGCAGGCTATGTCGGCCTCGGTATGCTCGATGCCGCATGTCCGGGCCAGGTCTTCACGTCGCCGACGCCGGATCAGATGATCGAGGCCGCGGAGGCTGTCGACACCGGGGCAGGCGTGCTTTTCATCGTCAAGAACTACGAAGGCGATGTGATGAATTTCACCATGGCCGCCGAGATGGCCGGGCGTGAAGTCGCGAGCGTGGTGACCAACGATGACGTCGCGGTCGAGAAATCGACCTACACGACCGGCCGTCGCGGAGTCGCGGGTACGCTGATCGTGGAAAAGATGGTCGGCGCCGCGGCCGAAGCCGGCGCGCCGTTGGCCGCTCTCAAGGCGCTCGGTGATGATGTCAATCGGCGCACCCGCTCGATGGGGGTGGCGCTCCTGCCGTGCACCGTTCCGGCGGCAGGGCGGCCGAATTTCACCTTGGCTGATGACGAAATGGAAATGGGTGTCGGCATTCATGGCGAGCCGGGTCGCCGCAGGGTGCCGTTGGCATCCGCCGATGCGATTGCTGCCGAGCTGCTCGGCGCGATCCTGAGTGATCTCTCACCCGGCAGGGGCAGCGAAGTCCTGCTTCTGGTCAACGGGTTCGGCGCAACACCTCTGATCGAGCTCTATCTGATGGTCAACAGCGCCAAGCGGATTCTGGACGGGGCGGGGATCACGGCGACGCGTTTCCTGACCGGTTCTTATGTGACCTCCCTCGACATGGCGGGTGTCTCGATCACCGTCTCGGTGCTCGACAGCCGGTCAAGAGAATTGTGGGACGCGCCTGTGCACACCGCTGCGCTACGGTGGGGTATCTGATGGATTGGAGCGATGGCTCTCATCGGGAGCGGATCTTGCAGGCGACCGTCGTGCATGTCTGCTTCGGCTATGCAGCGGTCGTTCCCGGTTCAAACAAGCCGGCCGGCTATTCCTTTCTCGCCGAACTCGACGACACCACCGCCGACCAGATATCGATCGAGGCGGCGCAACCGAAGCTCGACCTCGGTGTCCCGAAGGACCTCTCGTCGAAGAAGATCATGCTCGGCGTGCTCGACCTCGCAGACCCCGCGATCGAGAGCGTCGACACTGTCGCCGACCGCATCCGCAACGGGCTGAAATATGTAGCACCGGATCGTCTTGTCCCCGCGCCTGATTGCGGCATGAAATACATGCCGCGCGCAACCGCATTCGGAAAGCTGAAGGCGATGTGCGATGCCGCGGCCAAGGTGCGGCAGGAGGTCGGCTGATTGATTTCCAGCCGGGATTCGGCGGGGATTAGCCGATCTTCGTGCGCAGCCGTGCCGCAGCTCCATCATCAGCTACTCCCGTGTTGTGCCGTCGTGGCCCGCGGGCTCGACGTAACCCTTACGTTGGCTGTAGAATATCAGTGCGATCAGGCCGCAGCCCGACACCAGAACGAGAACCGCAGCTACGGTCAGGATGACACTGCCGTAGAGCGGCATCGCCGGTGTCGCGCGCCAGATTGAAAAGCAAAACCAGCTCGCCCCGATGAGAAGCGCGGCCAGCACAGCCGCAAGGACCCACCGGCTCGTGTTGCGCACCGTTTCCTCCATCACCTCCGCGAAGCCCGCTTCATCTCGTGGCACGATCTCATGGCACGCCTAGCGCCAACGCCATCCGCATTGACGGCGGCCCCGATGCCACCAGCAGACCCAGCGACGACGGCGCGGCGGGGGACGCCAACCCGGACGCGGCGGCGGCGCTCCCCAGCCCGGCCCGCCCCAGCCGGGGCCGCCCCAGCCGGGACCGGGCGGCGGTCCCCACTGCGCAGGCGTCACAGGGGCCGATAGCTTGTCGGCCTGCCTGAGGGCAGGATCGATCGGCATCGCATTCGCGACACCGATGAGGCGGGCGCCGGCGGCGCCAATTGCTGCGGCGGCAATGGCATTGCTTGCAAGGCCGAGGAACGCGCGGCGGTTGGGAGCATGCATTGTATTTTCTCCTTATGTCATGCGGTCGTCCGTAGCGATTGCAGCGCGTAGAGCAGCCACGCCAGGCCATGCGACATCAGGTCGACGCCGAGCAGGAAGCCGAGCGCCCAGACGCTGATGTCGGGGAAGCCGAACAGGATGAGCGCCCCGGCGATGACGGCGAATATGCCGGAGATCAGCATCATCCAGCCGCTGTATTGCCAGTAAGCGAGACTGAGCACGCATCGAACGATGCCCGATGCGAGCAGCACCGCGCCGAGGAGGTAGGTTAGGATCAGCGCGCCCGAGGCCGGCTGGGTGAGCAGGATCAGGCCGAAAGCGAGGTAGAGCACGCCGAGTACGATCCGCCACAGGAAGCCACCCCATCCCTTGGTCCAGAACGCATGCGCGACCTCGAACCCGCCGGCGGCGATCGCAGTGAGCCCGATGAACTTGACACTGATGATGGTGGCGAAGGCGAGGTCGGCGAGTGCGAAGAGGCCGGCGGCGATCAGGACGACGCCGAGCAGTGCGCAAGCCCACAGCGGCGGTGTACCGAAGGCGCCGACGGGTCCGCGACTGTCGAACACGGCCATGCAATCCTCCTGCGCGGTCACAGCTCGACCGACCGCACATCGGATCATAGCCTCGGACACCCGGCGCCGACATCAGACAAAACCCTGAGCAACGGGGCGGGGATATTCCCATCCCCCCGTAGGGCCGCGGACGCGAGCTATCGGACCTTGCGGAACCTCATTGCAGGAACCGCCGGAAGCTACGCAGAGACAGGAAGAACAATGAGCCACCGATTACCAGCAACGCGGCAAGCTGCGGCCACACGACCGCTAACCCGGCGCCGCGAAACAGGATGGCCTGGGCCAGGATCACGAAATGGGTGTTCGGCGCAGCGAGCATGATGTTCTGGATGATTTCGGGCATGCTCTCCCTCGGGGTTGTGGCGCCCGACAACATTTGAAGAGGCATCAGCACCAGCATCAGCAGCAGACCGAACTGCGGCATCGTGCCGGCGGACGTCGCGAGAAAGATGCCCATGCTGGTGGTGGCGAACAGATAGAGCGCGGTGCCAAACAGGAACAGCGGGACCGAACCGCCGATCCGGACCGCGAGCAATCCCTGCACGACGAAGATCAGCGATATGCTTGCTGCGGCCAGGACAACGAGCCCCATCGACCAGATTTTGCTTGCCATCACCTCGAAGGGCGTCACCGGCATGACCAGGAGGTGCTCGATCGTACCGTGCTCGCGTTCCCGGATCAGTGCCGCGCCGGTCAGGATGATCGACAGCATCGTGACCGACGAGATGATGTTGTTGATGGCTCCGAACCAGCTCTTGTTGAGTTCGGGATTGAAACGGGCCCGCAGCGCCAGATCGATCGGCAGCGGGGCGGCCGAACGATAGCGGGACAGGAACTCGCTGACCTCGTCACCGACGATCGACTGGATATAGCCGCTGCCTGTGAATGCCTGCGACATCCGCGTTGCATCCACGTTGAGCTGGATGGCGGGCGATCGCCGCGCCAGCAGATCGCGCTGGAAGTTCGGTGGGATGTTGAGCGCGAAAGTATCGAGCCCGGCATCCATGCGGCTCATCATCTCCGATTGCGAGATCAGCCGGGGAACTGTGAAATAGGGCGGGCTGAACGCCGCGATGATGCACGCGGCGGCGGGCGACTTGTCCTCGTCGACGATGGCGAGCGCCGCCTGGTTCAGTGTCTCCGGTTGAGCCTTGGACGCGGTATAGATCGAGACCGTGAAGGCATAGACGATCAGCCCGAGCATCATGGGATCGCGGAACAGGCCGCGGAGTTCCTTGATGCCGAGCTGGACGATATTGCCCGTGCGCATCTAGTTCGCCTGCTTCTTGAGGAGCGCGACGCCGAGCGCGAGCAGTACCGGGATGGTGACGATCAGGGCCAGGAACGGTCCGGATAGATCGCCGAAGTCGAGCCCCTTGGAGAACGTGCCGCGCGTGATGGTGACGAAATGGGCCGTCGGATAGATCCGTCCGATAAACGCGCCGGCGCCCTGGAGCGAGGAAACCGGATCGACCAGCCCCGAATATTGCGTGGCCGGGATCATGGTGAGCAGCGCGGTCGCGAAGATCGCGGCAATCTGGCTCGTCATGAATGACGAGATCACGAGGCCCATGGCGGTGGTGATGATGACATACAGGAGCGCGGCGGATGTGAATGCGATGAAGCTGCCGGTGAAGGGAACCCGGAATGCGAACACGGCAAAAGCGGCCAGCAGGAAGAAGTTCAGCATGGCGAGCGCGACGTAGGGAAGCTGCTTGCCGATCAGGAACTCGAGCCGCGTGACCGGCGTGACGTAGAAATTGATGATCGAGCCAAGCTCCTTCTCGCGCACGACGCTCAGCGTCGCCAGGATCGCCGGGATGATCAGCAGCAGGATGGGGATCACGGCCGGTGCCATCGCGACGATGCTTCTGATGTCGGGATTGTAGAGGAAGCGAACCTCGATCTGGTAGTCGCCGGTGGTGGCGGCATTGCCGTAGAGCTGCCGGGCTCGTTGCGCGAGCCATGTCGCGTGCATCGCCTGCACGTAGCCCTGCACCGTCTCCGCGCGCGACGGCATTGCGCCGTCGACCCATGCGCCGATCTGAACGTTGCTGCCCCGTGCCACGTCGCGTCCGAAGCCGGGCGGGATTTCGATGGCAAGGCTGAGTTCGCCGCTGCGCATGCGACGATCGAGGTCGTCATAGTCGGTGATCGGCGCGTGCTCGGTGAAGTAGCGCGAGCCCGCGATCTGAAGGACATAGTCGCGGCTGATCGTGGTGTCGTCGCGATCCATCACCGCGAAGGAGAGGTCTTCGACGTCCATGTTGATGCCATAGCCCATCACGAACATCAGGATGAGACTGCCGAGGATCGCTAGGGTTGCGCGGATCGGATCGCGCTTGAGCTCGAGTGCCTCCCGTTGCGTGTAGGCGAACATGCGGCGCGGATCGAAGAATCTCAATACGCTGTGCATTGCACCGTGCGGCTCAGCGGCGGCAGCCGGGGGCGCGATATGCGGCGCTGGGGATGCCTTAGCCGTGTCGCTCGCGGCGATTGCGTCCTTGAGGTAGGCAACGAAAGCCTCTTCGAGGCTGCCGCCGCCGCGCCGTGCCGCGATTTGTTGCGGTGTATCGCTGATCATGACCTTGCCGGCATGCATCAGCGAGATGCGGTCGCAGCGCTCCGCCTCGTTCATGAAGTGGGTGGAGACGAAGATCGTGACGTTGTCCTGCCGCGACAGGTCGGACAGGATTTGCCAGAAGCCGTCGCGCGCGACCGGATCAACGCCGGACGTCGGCTCGTCCAGGATCAGGATATCGGGCGCATGGATCATGGCGACGGCAAGCGACAGGCGCTGGCGGACGCCGAGCGGCAGCGCGTCCGGCAACGCGTCGATAACATTGGAAAGCTCGAAGCGATCGACCATGTCGCGGACTCGACCGTCGATCGTATCGGGGGCGAGCTGGAACAGGCGAGCGTGCAGCTCCAGGTTCTGGCGGACGGTCAGCTCGGAATAGAGCGAGAAGGCCTGCGACATGTAGCCGACGCGACGCCGGACATCCATGTCACGAGGATCGACCTCGTGTCCGAACAGCCGGGCTTCGCCCTCGCTGGCCGGCAAAAGCCCGGTCAGCACCTTCATGGTCGTGGTCTTGCCGCAGCCGTTCGAGCCGAGAAAGCCGAAGATCTCGCCGCGGGCGATGCGGAAGGTCACATGATCGACAGCGGTGAAGTCGCCGAATTTGACGGTGAGATCCTTGGCCTCGATCGCGATCTCGCCGTCCTGGTCGGTCCAGCGGGGCGGGATCACGACCTCCTTGTGGTCCTGTCGTTGCTCCTCAGGCAACAGGGCGATGAAGGCGGCATCGAGATTATCGGTACCTGTCTGCCGCAGCAGTTCGGCCGGCGTGCCGGTGGCGAGCACCCGTCCGTCATCCATCGCAACGAGCCAGTCGAAGCGCGCGGCTTCCTCCATATAGGCGGTGGCGACGACGACGCTCATTCCTGGGCGATCCTTGCTGATCGTCTCGATCAGCTCCCAGAACTGCCGGCGCGAGAGCGGATCGACGCCGGTGGTCGGCTCATCGAGGATCAGCAGATCAGGATCGTGGATTAGCGCGCAGCAGAGGCCGAGCTTCTGCTTCATGCCGCCCGACAGCTTGCCCGCGGGCCGGTCGGCGAACGGCGCAAGACCGGTATCCCGGAGGAGCTGTTGAATTCTCTGCTCGCGTTCGCGGCGGTCATGGCCGAACAGGCGGCCGAAGAAATCGACATTCTCGAACACGGAGAGCGTCGGGTAGAGATTCTTGCCGAGGCCCTGCGGCATGTAGGCGATCTGCGGACAGCTCCGCCGCCGGTGGGCGGCGTCCGTCATGTCACCGCCTAGCACGTGAACGTGGCCGTCCTGAATTGTACGAGCTCCGGCGACCAGCGAGAGCAGGGTGGATTTGCCGACGCCGTCAGGTCCGATCAACCCCACCATGCGGCTTGCGGGAATGTCGAGCGTGATGCCATCGAGCGCGCGCGTCGTGCCATAGGAAAGCCCGACCGCCTCGAGGTGTATTACCGGTGCAGAAGCGGAGGAGGGTAAGGCGTCCGGCGCGTCGGTCATTTGACCAGATGTTCCGTGAGCTGCGCCGGCCACTCGGCGTTGGAATCGAGGCGAACGAAGGCGCGACCGGGCAGCCCGGTCTTCACCTGCTCGATGTTTCTGCGCAGCAGCTCCGGCGAAATATGCGCCCTGACGCGGAACATCAGCTTCTGGCGCTCCTCCTCGGTCTCGACCGTCTTGGGTGTGAATTGAGCAACGCTGGCGACGAACGTCGCCTTGGCCGGGATGACCCATTGCGGCGCGGCGTCGAGCACGAGGCGGACCTCCGAGCCGATGGCGACGCGGCCGGCCTGCGCCGTCGGCAGGAAGAAGGTCATATAGACGTCGCCGAGATCGACGAGGTTGAGCACGCGCCCGCCGGCGCTGAGGACCTCGCCCGGCTGGGCCACGCGGAATTGAACGCGGCCATCGCGCGGTGCGCGTAGCGTCGAGTCGTTGAGGTCGGCCTTGATGCTTTCGATCGCGGCCTTCGCCGCCTCGACGGCAGCTTCCGCGTCGACCACCTGCGCCTTGGCCGCGCTGATCGCGGCTTCCGAGCCGGCGAGCTGGGCTTCGGAGGCCGCCACGGCTGCGCGCGCGCCGTTTGCGGCCGCCCGGTCGTCGTCGAGCACCTGTTGGGATACCGCGTTGGTCAGGATCAGTTGCTCGGAACGCTGGAGCTTGCGATCGGCCGCATCGAACTGCGCGCTGCGCTGGGCGATCACGGCGGTTGCCGTCTTCTTCTCGGCCTCGCGCTGAGTCACGAGACTCTTGGCGGTCTCGATACTGATCGTGGCGCGCCGCAATTGCGCCTGGGCCTGGCGATATTGCGCCTGGAGCTGCACGGTATCCATCTGCGCCAGCGCTTGTCCCGCGGCGACCAGATCGCCTTCTCGCACCAGGATGTCCCGGATGCGCCCTGGCGTCTTGGTGGCGATATCGATCTCGACGGCCTCGATGCGACCGTTGCCGCTGGCGAATCCGCTCGGAAGGCTGGCACCCCCAGGCCTCTGCCAGAGGAAGTAACCGCCTGCGCCGAGGGCTGCGACGAGGGCGGCGATCAGCCAGGGTCTTCGATTGCGTGTCATGGTCGAGGTCGTTTTTATCAGGCAGCAAGGTCGGATGCGGATTATCGCTGGCCTCGCGGTCCCAATGTCAATTGGGTCACGCCGGCCGCGAGGTTCAGTCCGATCGAGCGCTCGACCGAAATCGGCTGCAGCATGATCGTCCGCCGCGACCCGCCGATCAGCACGTTGGCGCCAAGCCCGGGGCCGAGGGCGACATTGCCGCTCGCGCCGACATAGCTGCCGCGCAGCGTGCCGGGACCTATCCGCGAATTCCTGGCGAAGACGGCCCAGGACAACGTGCCGGCACTGGTCACGCCGAGATCAAGCCCGACGCGCCTGATCCGCCCTTCGTAGACGTACTGCCGGGGCGGGCGTAACGCAGTGAACACGCAGCGCAAGGACTGCGCCGACCCAAGCACCAATCCGACACGCGGCTCCGAGACGCACAGCAACCTGCCGACCCTGAATCTCTGGGCCTGCGCGGAAGAGCTGACGACGCAAAGAGCAGCTATGGCGCCGGTGGCTACAAGATACCGCAATGGTCGCATTCAAGCCTCCGTCCGTTGTCCGCTTCCCGTCGGCCCAGCCGCGGGCCGGTCTTGGCGCAGCCAGAACGAGATGGCAAGGCCGATCAGCAGCACCGCGCCGAGCAGGAAGAAGAAGATCGACTGCTTCAGCCAAGAGATGGCGGGGACGGCTGCGCCCATCGCAAGTCCGAGAAAGGCAATTTGCAACGACAGGAGGCTCACGCCAGCAAGGAACGTGCCGAGCGCAAGCAGCGTCAGCAGGACGAGGCCGGTCGCCGGCGTCGGAAGCAACTGCTGAACACCTGAGAGCAGGATGATGTTCATCGTGATCAGGACCGCGATCCAGTGCAGCGCCTGGGTCCAGATCAGACGGATCTGGCCTTTCCGGCCCTCGGTCTCCGGCCATTTCGTGATGACGCAAACCACGCCGATGGCAAGCGCCAGAAATTCCCAATAGCCAACCAGCGGCTGTTGCGAGATGGTGGTATAGGCGACGCCTCCGATGGCGAGCAGCAGTGCGACAGCATAAGGAAGCTGCTGCCACAAGATGTGAGCCATCCCCGAATGAGACGGGGAAGACTCAGGGGTATCATGGTGAGCATTGATTTCGCTCATGGCAGTCACTCACGATTGTCCATTGCCGACCCGAGGCGGTCGCCGAGATAGTCCTCGACATAGAACCTGATGATCGCGACGCGGCCGATGGCAACAAGCGGCATCGCGAGCGCGATACCCATGACGCCGAACAAGGCGCCGAGCAGAACGATCGCCACCAGCGTCCAGGCCGGCGGCGTCTCGACTGCCTGACGCTGGATCAGCGGGCCGATCACGTAGCCTTCTATCGACTGAATGATTGTGTAGACGACGACGGCCCAGATCAGCGTCGAGACGCCGAGCGGCATCGCCACGAGCGCGATCGGAATCGCCGCGACGATCGGCCCGAGATAGGGAATGAAGTTCGATAAGCCCGCCTGCAGCCCGAGCACGAACGGTCCCGGCAGCCCGATGAGATAGAGCGCGAGCCAGACG
>JAEYRD010000043.1 GCA_023435725.1 Pseudomonadota bacterium
CCGCGATGGAGCAGGGGCAGCTCGACGCGGCCGTGATGCTCGATCCCTCGGTTACCGTGCTCCAGGGCAGCCACAAGGATTTGCGGATCCTCAGCGATACCCGCACCCAGAAGGACACGTTCGAGACGTTCGGCGGCGAATATCCTGGCGGCGCCCTGTACTCGACCGCGGCCTGGGTTACAGGCCACGAAAAGGAAACGCAGGCGCTCACCAATGCGATGCTGAGCACGCTTGCCTGGATCCATTCGCATTCGCCCGAAGAGATCATGGCCAAGATGCCCGACGAGATGGTCGGCAAGAACAAGGATCTCTATCTCGCGGCGTTGAAGAACACGATCCCGATGTTCTCGGAAACCGGCAAGATGGACCCGAAGGGTGCGGACGCCGTGCTCGCGGTGTTCAGCGTCGGCTCACCCGAGGTGGCCAACGCCAAGATCGACGTCAGCAAGACCTTTACCAACAAGTTCGTCGACCAGGCCAAGAAGACCACGGGGACTGCCAAATAACTGACGCGAAGGCGTTGTAGTCAAGCGTCATGAAGTCACCGGTCATTCATCGCGTCACGACGCTTGATCTTGCCGTACGCCCGGTCGCGTGGCCGTTCGCGCAGGAACGGCGTGCCGAGATCGAGGCGCATTTCGCCGAGAAGCAGCGCGAGCGTCCGAAGCTCTGGAACGGTCGCGTGTTGCTCGGGCGCGATGCCGTCTTCACGGACGGCCATCTCTCAGCGACCTATTTCGAGACCGATTTCGCGAGTTTCCTTGCCTGGCGCGACTGGGGCTTTCCTGATCCGGCCGTGTTCAACGGCTTCGGCATGGGCGCGCTGCGTGCTTCCGACGGTGCCTTTGTCATGGGCGAGATGGCGCAGCACACCGCCAATGCGGGCCGCATCTATTTCCCCTCGGGCACGCCGGACCTCGACGACGTCAGGGACGGCGCGCTCGACATTCCCGGCAGCGTCCTCCGCGAGCTCGGGGAAGAGACCGGCCTGACCGCGGCCGACTATCGGGCCGAGCCGGATTGGCACTGTGTTGTCACCGGTCCGTCGATTGCAATGATGCAGCTCCTCAACCTGGATATGCCGGGCGAGGTGGCCCGGGCCCGGATCGAAGCCAATCTCGCGCGCGAGGCCGAGCCTGAGCTTTCGGCCATTCATCTCGTGCGCGGGATGAGTGATCTCACGCCGTCCATGCCGCGATTTGTCACGGCCTTCGTTGAGCGGCAGTTCGCTTCGCGCTGATGCGCGAGGCTTGACATCGCGTCGCCCAGCCCATGTGATGGGCAAAAAGAAAAACAAAAAAGAATGCAATGCACAATCGTCCAGGGAGGTTTTGATGCGCGTGCGCATGGCTGCCCGCTTGGTACGTGGGCTGTTGGTCGCGATTGCCGCGACGGGCTTGGCGTTGTCCGCCCAGGCTCAGGACAAGAAGATCAAGATCGGCGTCGTCTTTGATTTGACCGGCCCCCTTGCCGGTGGCGGATCTGAGCTCGGCTATATCGGCGCAAAGATCATCCTCGACCATTTCGCCAAGACCGGCGTCGAAGGCTACAAGATCGAGGCGGTCTATGCTGACGCGCAGAGCAAGCCTGACATCGCCATCAACGAATCCGTTCGCCTGCTCGAGCAGGAGAAGGTCGACATGGTGCTCGGCTTCTTCTCCTCGGCGCAATGCGTGCCCGTGGCCGCCCGTGTCGAGCAGCTGAAAAAGTTCATGTGGATGACGACCTGCATCTCGTCGGCCGTGTTCAACGAGAAGGGCTACAAATACGTCTTTCGCCCGCAGGCGAGCGGCGACCAGTTCGGCATGATGACGATGGATTTCATCGCACAGAACGCCAAGGCCAAGTTCGACAAGGAACCGAAGGACCTTCGCGTCGCCATCATCCACGAAGACGGCGCTTATGGCGTCGACGTCTCCAGGGGCAACGAGGCCGGCGCCAAAAAGGCCGGCTTCAACATCGTGATGAAGGAAGGCTATTCGGCGACCGCGCCTGACCTCTCCGCGTTGGTCACCAAGCTGAAGCGCGCCAAGCCTGATGTCATTTTCCACACCGGCTACAACCCTGATATCACGCTGCTGCTGCGCCAGGCTCGCGAGCAGGGCCTGAAATTCGGCGCGCTGATGGGCCATGGCGCCGGTTACGGCGTCTATGAGAAGCTGAAGGAAGGCATGGGTGCCGACGCCACCTACATCTTCAACACCGATCCCATTTCGATCTGGCTCGCCAACCAGAAGACGATGGACCCGAAGCTCCCGCCGGTCATCAAGATGGTCGGCGAGGAATTCGACAAGATCAAACCGGGCGTAGCAATCCGCTCCGCGCATGTCGGCATTGGCGCATCCAACACCTACGTCTTCATGAATGACGTGCTGCCGCGCGCGATCAAGAAATATGGCGGCGTCGATCCTGACGCGTTGCGCAAGGCGGCGCTCGACACCGACATCCCCGAAGGCGGCACCATGCTCGGCTTCGGCGTGAAGTTCTATGGCGAGGGCACGCCGATGTCCGGGCAGAACGAGCGCTCGTTCCCGGTCGTGATCCAGTATATCGACGACAAATCCTCTGTGGTGTGGCCCAAGAGCCAGGCGCAGCGCGAGGCCGTGCTGCCGCTGCCGAAGGGTAGCACCTACAGCAACCAGTAGCGGCGGAGTGCTCCGGTGTTGGAGGTCAGCGGACTGGTGAAGCGGTTTGGTGGCTTCACCGCCGTCAACAACGTGTCGTTTCGGGTCGATCAGGGCGAGATCCTCGGCCTGATCGGCCCCAACGGCTCGGGCAAGAGCACGATCTTCAACATGCTCTCCGGCACGCTGGCGCCGACTTCGGGCTCGATCCTGTTCAGTGGCTCCGAGATCGCGGGCCTTGCCCCGCATCGGATCATCAACAGCGGCATCGGCCGCACTTTCCAGATACCTCGGCCGTTCCGCCGACTGACGATCTTCGAGAACGTCGCGCTTGCCGGATTCTACGGTCAGGGTCGACACAGCCGGGTCAAGGCGGAGGAGGCTGCCGAACGTTCGCTGGCCATGGTCGGCCTGCCGACCGATCGCCACGCCAGTGTCGACGGCCTGGGCGCAGCCGGCCTGAAGAAGCTCGAACTTGCGAAGGCGCTCGCCACCGCGCCAAAATTACTGCTCGCCGACGAGAGCCTCGGCGGCCTCGATGAGGCCGAGATGGACCAGGCGGCCGACATGCTGCGCAACATCCGCGACGAGCTCGGCATCACCATCATCTGGGTCGAGCACATCATGGGTGTGCTCATGCGCGTCGTCGATCGCGTGATGGTACTCGATCACGGCGAGAAGATCTCTGAGGGACTGCCGAGCGAGGTTGCCGGCGACCCTCGCGTGATCGAAGTCTATCTCGGCACGGATGCCGAAACCACGCAGGCCGCGGCCGCCGAAGCGCGCCGTCGCGCGGGAGGCTAGACGATGCTGGAGCTCCGCGCCGTCAATGCCGGCTATGGCACGTTCCAGGCGCTGTTCGACGTCAATCTCGACGTGAAGGCCGGCGAGGCCATCGGCGTCATCGGTCCGAACGGCGCCGGCAAAACCACGCTGATGCGCGTGATCTCCGGCCTGATTCGTCCCTCGCGCGGGTCGATCAGGATGGAGGGCGTCGACGTCGTGGCGACGCCGTCGCACAAGATCGTCAGCCTCGGGATCGCGCATGTGCCGGAGAACCGGCGACTGTTTCCGCAGCTCTCGGTCGACGACAATCTCAAGATGGGCGCCTTCATGAAGGAAGCCCGCGGCCACTACGCCGAGCGGCTGGATGTCGTGTTCGACCTGTTTCCGCGCCTGAAGGAGCGCCGTCATCAGATGGCCGGCACCATGTCCGGCGGCGAGCAGCAGATGTGCGCGATCGGCCGCGCGCTGATGTCGAATCCAAAGCTCCTGCTGCTCGACGAACCCTCGGCGGGGCTGGCGCCGGTCGTGGTGCAGCAGGTGTTCGAGCTGGTGAAGCGGATCCGCGCGAGCGGGCTGACGGTGCTGATCGTCGAGCAGAACGTGCAGCAGGTGCTGCGGGTGGTCGATCGCGCCTATCTGATCGAGGCGGGCACGATCAGGGCGTCCGGCACTTCGGCCGAGATGCTGGCGAGTGACACGGTCAAGGAAGCGTATCTCGGGGTGTGAGGGGCATGCAGGCATGCAAGTCTTTTTGGACATTTTCGACATTTACCTGCTGGAGGCCGTGATCAACGGCATCCTGCTCGGCGGCGTGCTGGCGCTGCTCGCGCTCGGGCTCAATCTGATCTTCGGCGTCATCGACGTGACCTGGATCTGTTACGCCGAGCTCGTGATGCTCGGCATGTACGCCATGTATTTCATGGTTCAGTATTACGGCATCAGCTATTTCATCGCCGCGCCGCTCACCATCCTGCTCGTCGCTGTGCTCGGCGCGGCGCTGCACTACCTCGTGATCGCGCCACTGCTGACCGCGCCGCCGATCAACCAGTTGCTCGCGACCGGCGGGGTGCTGTTCGTGCTCCAGAGCTTTGCGACCGTCGCTTTCGGCATCGACTTCCGCAATCTCGGCATCCGCCTGCCGGTGCTCGCCTTCGGTGACATGAATTTCAGCTACGCCCGGCTGCTCTCGTTTCTGGCGGCACTGGTCGGCATGGTCGCGGTCTATCTGTTCATGACGCGCACCTTCACAGGCACCGCCATCCGCGCCATCTCGCAGGACCGGCAGATCATGGCGCTGATGGGCGTCGATACGAAGCGGATCTATCTCATTACATCGGCGCTCGGCGGCGCGCTGGCCGGGCTCGCGGCCTGCCTGCTGGTGCTGCAATATGACGTGCACCCCTTCGTCGGTCTTTCCTTCGGACCGATCACCTTCCTCATCTGCGTGCTCGGTGGCCTCGGCAATTTCGTCGGCGGCTTCATCGCCTCCTTCGTCTTCGCCGAGATCATCTCGCTCGGCGGCCTGTTCTCCGATCTCGAATGGGGCTATGTGCTCGCCTTCGCCTTCTTCATCGTCATGATGTTCATCCGGCCCGCGGGCCTGCTCGCGAGGCGCCGATGATGGGGCAGGGAAGGCTTGCGGCATGGGCGCTGGGACTGGCGGTGCTGGTCGCGCTGCCCTTCGTATATCGTGATCCCTATCACCTGCACATCCTGGTGCTGATCCTGATCTGGTCGTTCGCCTATACGTCCTGGTCGATGATGGGGCGCTTCGGTCTGGTCTCGCTCGGCCATGGTGGCTTCATGGGGATCGGTGCCTATGTCACCGCGCTGCTCTGGAATCATCTCGGGCTGACGCCCTGGATCGGCATTCCCCTCAGCATGGTCGCGGCCGGCGCGCTGGCGCTGATCGTCGGCTATCCCTGTTTCCGCTTCCGCATCACCGGGCACTATTTCGTGCTGGTGACGCTGGCGCTCTCCGGCATCGTGCTGCAGGTCATCACCGCGACGCGCGACTATACCGGCGGCTCGCTCGGCTATACGCCGAACCGGGCCTCGGGCAACAAGCTGCTGGCGCTGCAATTCGACGACAAGACGACCTGGTACCTGATCGCGCTGGGGGTATGGCTTGCGGGCATCGTGGTGTGGCATTGGGTCGATCGCAGCATGGCGCGCTATGCGCTGGAGGCGATCTCGGAGGACGAGGATGCCGCGGCCGCCGCCGGTGTCGACGTCACGGCCGAGAAGCTGAAGATCACGCTGCTCAGTGCGCTGATGACCGCCCTGTCCGGCGCTATCTACTGCCAGTACCAGATGTTCATCACGCCCGACACGGTGAGCGGCATCGCGGTGTCCCTCCAGATGGTGTTCGCGGCCATCGTCGGCGGGCTCTTCGTCTCGCTCGGCCCGACCGTCGGCGCTATCATCACCATTTTGCTGGCCGAAACCTTGCGCATCGGATTCGGCACCAAGGCGGTCGGCTGGGACAACCTTGTCTATGGCGTGCTGCTCGTCCTTTTCATCATATTCCTTCCCAAGGGTATCCTTGGTAGCTTGCTGGACCGATTGAAGCCGCAACGCAAGGTGTCTCGCGCTCATGAACAAGAAGCCGTCCAAATCGCTCGCCCAGGAACTTGACCGCTACATCACGCCATTCCGCTACGATGGAGCTGGCAAGTTTCACCTCAAGGACCACAAGACGAACGAGAGGGACGACCTCGACAAGGATAAGGCGCAGGAGATACTCGACGCCAACAAGAAGCGGCTGATCGAGTTCCAGGAGAAGCTGTACGCCCAGGATCGCTGGTCGCTCTTGATCGTATTTCAGGCCATGGACGCCGCTGGAAAGGATTCGGCCATCAAGGCAATTTTCGAGGGTATCAATCCGCAGGGCTGCGAGGTCCATGCCTTCAAGGCGCCGAGCAGCAAGGAACTCGACCACGGTTTCCTCTGGCGGCACGTGATCGCGCTGCCGGAGCGCGGCCGGATCGGTATCTTCAATCGTTCCCATTACGAGGAATGCCTGGTGACGCGCGTTCATCCGGAGATTCTCGCCAAGGAGAAGTTGCCGCCAAAGCTCGTGACCAAGAACATCTGGAAGGAGCGGTTCGAGGACATCTCCGCCTTCGAGCGCTACCTCTGCCGCAATGGTACCGTCGTGCTGAAGTTCTTCCTCAATGTCTCCAAGGACGAGCAGCGCGAGCGTTTCCTCGACCGGCTTGAGACTCCGTCCAAGCAGTGGAAGTTTTCCATGGACGACATCAAGGAGCGCGCGCTGTGGCCGCGCTACGAGGCGGTCTATCAGGACATCGTCCGGCACACGTCAACGCCTCATGCGCCCTGGTACATCGTGCCAGCTGACCATAAATGGTTCGCACGCGTCGTGATCGGCTCCGTGATCAATGCTGCGCTCGAAAAGCTCGACTTGCGCTTCCCCCGCGCGGACAAGGCCTCGCTGGAAGAGTTCAAGGAGGTGCGCAAGGCGCTGGAGCGGGAAGGGAAGGGAAACCGGAAGCGGTGATTTGGCGCACGGCCTGATGCCGGGCGTTGACCGGGATCGGAGTTGCTCTACGGTGGATCCGCTGATCATGATTTCCGGATTCGAGGTTGCCGTGCTGAAGTCTGTTCTTGCCATTGTCGCATTTGCGGCGCTCGTGATGAGTGCGGCCGCGTACGCTCAGACCTACGATCCACGCTCTCCGGTCTGCCTGCACGTGTTCGGCGAGCTCGAAGGCGAGCGGATGGATTGCATCTTCGCCTCCTTCGCCCAGTGCCAGGCCTCCGCATCAGGTCGGCCGGCGACCTGCCTCATGAATCCCTATTTCGCGCAAGCGCAGTCGTCGAGGACGGGACGGCGCGGTC
This sequence comes from Pseudomonadota bacterium, assembly GCA_023435725.1. Taxonomy (GTDB): domain Bacteria; phylum Pseudomonadota; class Alphaproteobacteria; order Rhizobiales; family Xanthobacteraceae; genus Bradyrhizobium. Next base: position 7,272 of record JAEYRD010000043.1, read on the forward strand.
GTTAGCTGTGAACCGGTAGGGTGGGCACAGCGTAGCGTGCCCACCATCCTCATCTGGGCTGGGTGGTGGGCCTGGCGCAAATGCGCCTTTACCCACCCACGGTCTCCGTGCAAGTCCCTCAATAACCGCGGCCCCACCAGTAGCAGAAGCGCTCCACATTGGCGGGAAGGCTCGCCTCGTAATTCGCCCACTTCTCGTATTTCGGAAGCTTCACTTCCTTCATCGCGGTGTCGAAGCACTTGCCGGCGTCGGCGGCCTTCTTCACCTCGGCGGAGAGGTCTTCCATGTAGGCAATGTCGTCCTCGATGTCCTTTTTTGTGCCGAGGCGGCCACCGGCATAGGGATGGCCCGGGATCATCCGCTCCCAGTCGAGCGACGCGAGCTTCTTCAGGGAGGCAATGTATTCCACAGGCGAGGCGTTGTCGGGAATGTTGCGGAACTGGACGGACTCGATCGGCGCGAAGTCCACGACGAAGACGACCTTCTCCTTCGGAAGCCGCATCACCAGCGAATTGTCAGAATGATTGCGGCCGACATAGTTCAGCTCCAGCGTGGTGCCACCGAGCGTAATGCTCTTCTTGTCATCGACCACCTGGTCGGGCAGGACGACGTCTGCGAGCAGCGAATTTTGCTTCTTGAGCTCGAGCAGGCGCTCCTTGGTCCGGCGATGGGCGATGAAGGTGGCGCCGAGATCCTTGAATGGCTGGCCGCCGGCGATGTGATCGTAATGATGGTGGCTGTAGATGACGTATTTGACCGGCTTGTCGGTGACGGCCTTGATCGCGTCGATATAGGGCTTTGCGGGACGCAAATACGAGATCGGGTCGGTTGCGATCACGCCTTGCGGGGTGACGATGAACATCGACTGATGGCCGCCATAGCGGAAGATGTAGACGTTCTCGGTGCCGTCGACCTTTTTGGTCGAAGTCTGCGGCGGGTTTTGCGCAGTGGCGGATCCAAGCCCGGCAACGAAAGCGGCGAGCGCGGTGAGGCAAATCGATATCTTCATCTTTTGGCTTTCTGGAAATGAACGAGGGCGGGAGAGGTGACTATCCTCGCCATCACAAACGCTGCCGGGAAGACTTTATTCCGCTGCATTGAGTCGCAGGGCCATCAAGGCGCGATAATTCCTGTCGCAGTGCGCAGCTGCTCAAGGAACTCGCGCGTTCAATTGTGATCGTTAGGCCATTGATCCCGCTTGACAGTTTTATGTCACAGGAGGAGCATCCGCGTGGTCGCAAACATGCGACGCGTAACGTCCACCTCATGAGCAAGGGGAGGTCTATGACACCACCTCCGCAAATCCAGCCGCGTTAATTGCGATGGAGCTCGTTCGGACTATCGCATAGCGGCGGAAACCGCGAACGGCACGCCGGGACAAGGTTTAGCGGGCCACATCAGTGAGGCAAGGCCCCTACCTTCCCGGCGCTGTATTTTGAGACGCGCGGAGCGCGTCGGGTGGCCGCGATGAGGCCATGGGGCACCTCTGATATTTCGATTTCTCTCTCCTCCTCCTCCTCGCCGTCATTCCGGGCCTACTCCCGGAATGACGGGAGAGGTTTTCTGCGTTCCCGCCCGTGGTCCTCCCGCGCTGAGCTCGCGGTTCCCGCTCGTGCACTGCGGCAAATGCCAAGAGAATGTCGTCTCGGTGGCCAACTTCCGACACAGGATCGGGGCGAATAGCGGCGATCCGACATGGCGCAGTGCTTCGGCGGCGAAAGTCCCGACTCCGACAGCGCGTTTATCTTCAGGGAATCCTCGTGTCGCATAAGCTGGCCTCCGCGCTTCTCGCAGCGTTCTTCCTCGCCATCTCATCTTTGTCGGGCGCCCATGCCGAGCCGCCCGCGCCGCCCGCCAATGGTGCGGCTGCATTGTCGCCCGACCAGGCCAAGCGCGCGCTGGAGACGCTGCAGGATGACAAGAAGCGCGCGCAGATGATCGACACGCTGCGCGCGATCGCGAACGCGTCCGGCCCGCAGCAGTCCGCCGCGCCCGCGCCCGAGCAGAAATCGCCGATCCCGCTCTCGGCCGATGGTCTCGGCGCGCAGCTTCTGCTCACCGTGTCCGAGGAGATCGGCGAGATCTCGCGCGAGATCGCCGATATGGCGCGGACGCTCACGCACTTCCCGGCCTTCTATTACTGGATCGTGCGGACCGCCAATGATCCGGCGGCCTACAATCTCCTGATCGAGATCGCGTGGAAGCTGGCGCTGGTGTTCGGCTGCGCTTTCTGTGCGGAGTGGGTGATCTTCCGCGTGATCCGGCGTCCGGTCGCCTTCCTGGAAGGACGCATGCCGCAAACCGCGCGTCTGCCGGTGCAGGCGCTGCCGATCGCCGATCCGCCGTCGTCAGTGGCCGACGTGACGTCCGCGCCTGAATTGCAAAAGCGCCGCCATAGTCTGGCACGGGCGTGGCAGCTGCTGCTGCGGCTGCCGTTCGTGCTCGGGCGCCTCGTGCTCGAACTGCTCCCGGTGTTCGTCTTTGTCGGCGTGGCAACCGCGCTGCTCGGAACGGAGATCGGCGATCCCGCAACCGTTCGCCTCGTGATCCTCGCGGTCGTCAATGCCTATGCGTTCTCACGCGGACTCATCTGCGTGGTCCGTTCGCTTGCGGGTCCATTCGGGCTGTTTCCGGTACGCGCCGAGACGGCGGCCTATATCGAGATCTGGGCGCGCCGCATTGTCGGCGTCGGCGTGTCCGGCATCGCCTTCGCCAATGTGGCGCTGCTGCTCGGCCTGCATCGTGCGGGTTACGCCGCGCTGTTGCGGATGGTGATGCTGGTCGTGCATCTCTTCGTCGTCGTCATCATCCTGCAGTGCCGCCGCCAGGTCGCCGAGGCCATCCGTGCGCCGGCCGATCGGCAGGGTATCGCGGCCCGTCTGCGCAACCGCATCGCCGGCGGCTGGCACTATCTCGCCATCGCGCTCGATCTCGCGTTGTGGGCGGTCTGGGCGCTCAACATCCGCAACGGGTATTCGCTGCTGCTGCAATATTTCGTCGGTACCGTCGTGGTCGCGCTGATCACCCGCGTTGCCATCATGGTGACGCTCGGCCTGATCGACCGCGGCTTCCGCATCAAGCCGGAGATCCTCCAGCGTTTTCCTGGCCTGGAGACCCGCGCCAACCGCTATCTGCCGCTGCTGCGCAAGATCGTCTCGGGCGTGATCGCCTTCATCGGTTTCGTCGCCGTGCTCGAGGTCTGGGGTGTGGACGCCATCGTCTGGTTCTATGGCGGCCAGATTGGCGGCCGGCTGATCTCGGCTGTGGTGACTATCGGCATCGCCGTATTCATTGCTGCAGCGATCTGGGAGGCCAGCAACGCGCTCCTGGACCGCCAGATCAATACGCTGTCACGCGATGGACACTACGCCCGTGCCGCGCGCCTGCGCACCTTCCAGCCGATGTTGCGGACGGCGCTGCTCTGCCTGATCGCCACCGTTGTCGGTCTCACGGCGCTGAGCGAGATCGGCGTCAATGTCGCGCCATTGCTCGCGGGCGCCGGCATCATCGGTATCGCCATCGGCTTCGGCTCGCAGAAGCTGGTGCAGGACCTCATCACCGGCCTCTTCTTGCTGCTGGAAAACACAGTTCAGGTTGGTGACAACGTCAGCGTGTCCGGACTTTCCGGCGTGGTCGAGAACGTCTCGATCCGCACCATTCGGCTCCGCGCAGGCGACGGCGCCGTGCACATCGTGCCGTTCAGCGCGGTGACGACCATCACCAATGCCAGCCGTGGCGCCGGGAACGCGTCCGTCAGCGTCAATGTCGCCTACAAGGAGGACACCGACCGCGCCGGCCAGATTCTCAAGGAGATCGTCGAGGAGATGCGCCGCGAGCCGGAATTCCGCGCGGCGATCCGCGGCGACCTCGATTTATGGGGCATCGACAAGGTCGACGGCGCAATGGTCTCGATCGTCGGCCAGATCCGCTGCACCGAGGCCGGCCGCTGGCCGGTCCAGCGTGAATTCAACCGCCGCATGAAGCTGCGCTTCCAGCAGAACGGCATCGAGGTCGCGTCCCCGGTTCAGACTATCTTGATGCAGATCGCGCCGCCGGCTGATAGCCCGGCCAATCTGACGCCGCGGCGGGCGGCTGGATAGTCCCTTCGCAAAATTCCAGCTTGCCACTGCTCGACCGGCAGCGTTCACTCCAGTTCCAGCCTGCCGACAAGATGCGGGCGGCAAAAAGGGGTGGGGAGAGAATGATGCGGGGGCTGTGGGCCGGGTTGCGGGGGCATGTGATCGTCGTTTGCGCGTTGATCGGATCTGCGGTGTGGACTGCAGTGGCGAACGCACAACCGCTTCCATCGCGTCCCATCACCCTCGTGGTGCCGTTCGCGGCGGGCGGCCCGACCGATACGCTGGCGCGGATCCTGTCTGAGCGGATCGCCGCCGAGCTGAGCACGACCGTCGTTGTCGAGAACGTGGCCGGCGCCTCCGGCAGCATCGCTGGCGCCCGCGTGGCGCGCGCAACGCCTGACGGCACGACCATCACGATCGGCCATTGGGGCACGCATGTGCTGAACGGTGCGATCTTCAAGCTGCCCTACGACGTGCTCGCCGATTTCGAGCCGGTTGCCATGATTGCGATGGGCACGCAGCTCATCGTCGGCCGGAAGACCCTCGAGGCCAACAATCTCAAGGAGCTGATCACCTGGCTGAAGGCAAACCCCGGCAAGGCCACCGCCGGCACGGCCGGTGCCGGTACAGGCGCCCATGTCGCCGGCGTCTTCTTCAAGGAGAAGACCGGCACCGACTTCCAGCTCGTGCCTTATCGCGGCGCCGGGCCCGCCATGATCGATCTCGTCGCAGGCCAGATCGATATCATGTTCGATCAGGCGTCGAACTCGCTGCCGCAATACAAGAACCGCGCGATCAAGGCGTTCGCGGTGACGTCGCCGACGCGGCTCGCATCCGCGCCCGATATTCCGACGGTCGACGAGGCCGGCCTGCCCGGGCTTTACATCTCCTACTGGCACGGCATCTGGGCACCGAAGAACACGCCGAAGGACATCGTCGCAAAGCTCGACGCGGCCATCGTCACCGTGCTTGCCGATCCCTCGGTCAAGCAGCGCTTTGCCGAATTGGGACAGGAGATTCCGCCGCCCGACCAGCAGACGCCCGCGGCGCTTGCGGCCTTCCAGAAGGCCGAGGCCGAGAAATGGTGGCCGATCGTGAAGGCCGCTGACATCAAGCCGGAATAGCCTCGCGCCGTTAACTTTTGCGCCCAGCTCCGCCTGCGAAATTCTCGCTGCGGTGCGAGATCACAATCGATGCCAGAGTTTTTACGTCCTTGATCTCGGTTGAGCGCTGGCCGACAATGTTTGCCCTTCAATAAGAAACTCCCTGGGGGACTTCGTGAATAGACCTGCTCGGGTCAGCACCCATTCGACACCATCCGATTCCGCTCACGGCATGACGCTGTTGCGCGATCCCCTCCTCAACAAGGGTACCGCCTTCACGGAAGCGGAGCGCGACGCGCTCGGCTTGCGCGGCCTGCTGCCGCCCTGCGTTCTGACGATGGAGACGCAAGCGGAGCGCGTGCTCACAAATCTGCGCACGCTTCCGACCGATCTCGAGAAATACGTCGCGCTGAACTCGCTGCACGACCGCAACGAGGCGCTGTTCTTCCGCGTCGTCGTCGACAATATCGACGAGATCCAGCCGATCATCTACACGCCGACGGTCGGGCTCGCCTGCCAGAAATACGGCCTGATCTTCCAGCGGCCGCGCGGAATGTTTATCTCCTCGCGCGATCGCGGCCAGATCGCGGAGATCCTGAAGAACTGGCCTTATCCGGCCAAGCTGATCGTGGTGACTGACGGCGAGCGCATCCTTGGCCTCGGCGACCTCGGCGCCAACGGCATGGGCATTCCGGTCGGCAAGCTCTCGCTCTATTCCGCCTGCGCCGGCGTGCATCCCGAATTGTGCCTGCCGATCGTGCTCGACGTCGGGACCAACAATGAAGAGCTTCTGAACGATCCCTATTATCTCGGCCTGCGTGAGCGGCGGCTCACGGGCGAGGCCTATGACAGCTTCGTCGACGAGTTCATGCAGGCTGCGCGAAAGACCTTTCCGGGCGTGCTGATCCAGTTCGAGGATTTCGCCAATCACTCGGCATTCAAGCTGCTGCACAAATATCGCGATGAGACTTGCGTCTTCAACGACGACATCCAGGGCACTGCGGCGGTTGCGCTCGCCGGCCTGTTCTCGGCGCTACGCGTATCCGGCGGCAAGCTGAGGGACCAGCGCATCCTGTTCCTCGGCGCGGGCGAGGCTGCGACCGGCATCGCCGATCTCGTCGTCTCCGCCATGATGGCGGAGGGCGCCTCGGAAGCCGAGGCGCTCCGGCGCAACTGGCTGGTGGATTCACGGGGCCTTGTCGTCAGCGGCCGTGAAGGCCTCTCCGGCCACAAGCTCCGCTATGCGCATACCGGCCAGGCGCCGATCGCCGACTTCCTCACCGCGATCAAGACACTGAAGCCGACGGCGATCATCGGTGTTGCCGCGGTCGGCGGCGCCTTCACGCCCGACGTGCTCAAGACGATGGCCGGGCTCAACGAACAGCCGATCGTGTTCGCGCTCTCCAACCCGACCTCGAAGGCCGAATGCTCGGCCGAGGATGCCTACCGCTACACCGAGGGGCGCGCGTTGTTTGCCTGCGGCAGCCCCTATGACCCGGTGAAGCTGAACGGCCGTACCTTCGTGCCTCGCCAGGGCAACAACTCCTACATCTTCCCCGGCGTCGGCCTCGGCGTCATCGCCAGCGGCTCGCGGCTGGTGACGGACGAGATGTTCATGGCGGCCGCCCATACGCTCGCCGATTGCGTCGGCAAGGAGGATCTGGATCAAGGCAGCCTCTATCCGGCGCTGCCCCGCATCCGCGAGGTCTCGACCCGCATCGCCGCCGCTGTCGCAGACGTCGCCTATCAGCGTGGGTTATCGGACGGCCCGGCGCCCAACGACGTGAAGGGCTTGGTCCAGTCGCAGATGTACGAGCCGCATTACTAGGACTCTGTGTCGAGCTCAGAACGGTACGGTCATTGCGCTGACGTTCCCGCATCGTCATGGCCGGATCGCAACCGGACCGAGTTGATGATGTGCATGCTGACACAGCGGGAGCTCGACTTTCTCGCCAGCCTGAAAACCGGCTGGCGACGGCTCTATCGGCGCGAACTCGTGCGGCTCCTGAAGGGTGAGGCCGAGGCGAGCGAAAGCTGTGGCGGAGACGCGCCCGATGGCCTGGCGTGTCGCAGGCTGAGTTTTTGAGAGGCTGTCCCGATTCAGGACATGTCACTGTGGTGGAATCGCCACAGTTAACACGAAATTACCGCGGCCTCGGGCCCGCTTTTGTTCAGACAAGGTTCTGCCCCGATTGCCCCCCGAAACTCAGGGTTGTTCGGAGGGGCGTACCATGTCTCATATTACGCAGACCGAAAGTGCCTGGATTTCCCTCGCAACGCTGAGCCGGTTGCTGCTTGCCATCATCGGTGCCGCTTCGCTCGCCGCGTGCGCGCAATCGCCGGTCGGCCGCCAGAGGGCCGATCTCGCCGCCACAAGCCGGCAGGCTGCCGTGCAGCGGCCCCACAGAGTGGCGCACCTGCACCCGCGACCGAACAACCGTGTGCGTGTCGCTCGTGGTGCCGGAGACGCAAAGCAAGCTGCCGCGCACGGCGTTGCCAGCTTCTACTCGGATACGGAGACCGCGAGCGGCGAGAAGTTCGACAAGAACGAATTGACCGCGGCCCATCCCACCCTGCCGTTCGGCACGAAGCTGCGGGTCACCGATGTCTCCTCGGGCCGCTTCGTGACCGTCAGGGTCAACGATCGCGGGCCCTATGTTCGTGGACGCGTCGTCGACGTCTCTCCTTCCGCGGCCGCGGCGCTCGGCATGGTCGACAAGGGCGTCGCCAATGTCAGGCTCGACGTCGTGCAATAGCGCATGATCCATGAACATTGAGGCGCCGCGCTTAACCGGCTGTTAGCCGCTTCGGCGCACGATGGTTGCCCAAACAGGTCGGGCCTCCTATTCGGAGGCCTTTCGGGGGGCGGCGCTTGAACACGATTCAGTATCTCGAAGATCAGGCCGCACGCGCCGAGCGGCTCGCCAAACGGATCACGGATACGCTGACGATCGAAAAGCTCCTGACCTTCGCCGGCGACCGCCGCCGCGAGATCGAGGTCATCGCCGGCAAGTATCGGCGCGCCTGATCTCCGAGAAATCAGCTCTGGAGCGGGCGCCGGCGCGGATGATGCGCTCAGGTGTGGCTCTCGACGAAATCGCTGAGATAATCAGGCAGCGTCACGCCGTCGATGTCGCAACGCGTCTGGATTTCGCCGGCGACATCGGTCGAAATGTCCTTCATCCAATGTTCGAGCGTGTTGAACGACATCACCTTGATGGGGTCGTTGAAGCACCCGGCGACGAACTCCGCGATCGTGGCTTCGAGGTCGCTGCGCTCGATGCGGATTTCAGTCGCGTCGTCGCGGCGGTCGATCACCACGAACAGGGTCTGATCTGCGCCATAGGGCACGATCGGGGAAGAGGCTCCGGCTTCAAGCATCGAAGGACTCACGCCTTGACTTCCGATCGCTGTTAACGAGAAGAACCGGAAGAAGGTTCCTGGCCTCGCGAAGAGTTTGGCGCGCGCAGCCGGAGCAACCAGACGCAGTCAGAGAAACTCTCTCAGTCGCGATAGCTCGGTGACGTGCTCGGGCGAGAGGATACCCGTGACCAGCGGCGGCTGCGCCGTCGTGTGGATCTCATAGAGATGCCGCGTCGTCGCCGGCTTCCCCATGAAAGCGCAGATGCACTCATCAAGAGTGCCTTGGCTCACTTGATAAGTCTCTCTCTCCGGTCTGCGCTGGTTTGCAAGCGACGGCCATTTATGCAGGGCCGCGAGCGCACTGAAATTCACCTTCGAATCCGCAACCGACTCATCCCTCATCGTCCTGCCCCACGCAAAAAAATACTCAAAATACCCAGCACCCGGATCTGCGTACTGGTGCCCCCAACGCGGCAGCCGGGAAAAGGTTCCCGGCCGCCTTGTTGCGGTCAGCTCGCGGCCGCCGCGATCTTATGCCCCAGGCTGGTTTGACCGTGGCCGTTCTCATCGCCGCGACTGATCTGCGGAGGAAGCCCGGCGAAGCCCCGCAGGGCCTCGGCCATCTTCACCCGTCCAGACACACCGGTGATGACCACGTCCACCATCGCAAAGGACGAGTGGAAATGGCCGCGCGCCTTGAGCTGCTCGACCGGGACGCCGGCAGCCGCCATCGCCTCGGCATAGGCGATGCCCTCGTCACGCAACGGATCGAACTCGCAGGTGACGACGAAGGCCGGCGGCAGATCCGCGACCTTGCCACGTAGCGGCGAGACGCGCGGATCGGTGCGGTCGGCCGGCGAGCAGTAGAGGTCCCAGAACCAGTACATCAGTGAGCGCGTCAGGAAGTAGCCGGTCGCATTGTCGTTGTAGGACGGACGATCATAGGTGCAGTCGGTGACCGGACACACCAGAAGCTGGCCGGCGATCTCGGGCCCGCCGCGGTCGCGCGCGAGCTGGCAGGTGACGGCGGCGATGTTGCCGCCGGCGCTCCAGCCCGCGACCAGCACCGGGCCAGGTTTGCCGCCGAGCTCGGCGACGTGCTCTGCGATCCAGCGCGTCGCCACGTAGCCATCTTCAGCCGCGGTCGGGAAGCGATGCTCGGGCGCATGGCGATAGCCGACGCTGACGAAGATCATGCCAGTCCGCCGTACCATGTCACGGCAGAACGGCTCGTCCGACTGCTCGTCGCCGAGTACCCAGCCGCCGCCGTGGAAATAGACCACGACGGGATGCGGCCCGGGCGCTTCCGGCCGGTACACCCGATAGGGCAGAGGTCCGTCGGGGCCGGGCAGGGTACCGTCGACGATGTCGCCGATCGGCCGTCCTGCGGGACGGGCCTTGTTGAACTCGTTGACGAAGGCCCGCGCACCAAACGCGCCCATCGACTCGATCGGCGGCAGGTTCAGCGACGCGAGCAGGTTCAGCACCAGCCGCACGTCCGGCTGCAGGCGCACCACTTCGCCATCGTTGCACTGGGCGGAGACGTTGGGGCCGGTAAGCCTGAAGCCCAGCATGCCGCGGCTGACGACCTCGTCGCAGATACTGCGATAGGGACCGACGCCGCCGGTATAGGGCATCAGGCCCTGCACCTTGCCGGGCACATTGGCGCCCGTGTACCAGGTGTTGGCGAGCCGGTGCAGCGTCAGCATCGAACAGTCGGCCATGTGCTGGCCCCAGCCGGCCTGCGCCGTCTCGGTCGGTTCGATCGTGGTGAAGCCGGCGTCGCGCAACGCGGCAAGGCGGTCGACGACCCAGTCGACATGCTGCTCGATCGAGACCGCCATGTTAGAGAGCACTGACGGGCTTCCGGGACCGGTAATCATGAAGAAGTTGGGGAAGCCCTCGACCGTGAGTCCGAGATAGGTCTGCGGTCCGTGCGCCCAGACATCGGTGAGCGACTTGCCGCCGCGCCCGGTGATCGGATGCACGGCCCGGATCGCGCCAGTCATGGCGTCGAATCCGGTTGCGAACACGATCACGTCGACGTCCACGCTGCGCTTGCTCGTGGTGATGCCACTTGCGGTGATCGCCTTGATCGGCTCCTGGCGCAGATTGACCAGCGTGACGTTCGGCCGGTTGTAGGTGGTGTAATAGTTGGTATCGAGGCAGGGACGTTTTGCGCCGAAAGGATGGTCATGCGGCATCAGCGCCGCCGCCGTCTCCGGATCCTTCACGGCCGCCGAGATCTTCTCGCGGATGAGGTCGCAGATCAGCTTGTTGCCGTCGAAGTCGACGGCCTGGTCGGCCCAGAGCTGTGTCAGGATGTAGACGAGGTCGCCCTTACCCCAGGCCTCTTCGAACCGCGCGCGGCGCTCGGCATCGCTCAGTTGCCAGCTCACGGCCATCTGCTGCGGATACGGCACGCCGGTCATCGACTGGCGCGCCTGCTCGCGATAGGCCGCACGGTCGTTCTGGAGAAGGCTCATGCGATCGGACGGCGAGGGGCCGTTGTGTGCGGGCAGCGCGAAATTCGGCGTGCGTTGGAACACGGTCAGATGTGCGGCCTGCTCAGCAATCAGCGGGATCGATTGAATGCCCGACGAGCCGGTGCCGATCACGGCGACGCGCTTGCCGGCGAGATTGACGCCGTCATGCGGCCAGCGGCCGGTGAAATAGACCTCGCCCTTGAATTCCTTGACGCCGTCGATCTCCGGTGGCTTTGGCGCGGAGAGACAGCCGGTCGCCATGATGTAGTGGCGGCAGGAGACGGGCTCGCCATTATCGGTGGTGAGCAGCCAGCGCTCAGTCGCTTCGTCCCACTTGGCTTCCGTTACCTTGGTGTTGAAGCGAATGTCGCGGCGCAGATCGTAGCGATCCGCGACGAAGCCGAGATAGCGCAGGATCTCGGGCTGGGTCGCGTATTTCTCCGACCAGGTCCAGGCCTTGTCGAGTTCCGGATCGAACGTGTAGCTGTAGTCGATGGTCTGGATATCGCAGCGGGCACCGGGATAACGGTTCCAGTACCACGTGCCGCCGACATCGCCGGCCTCTTCGAGAGCGACCGTCGTGAGGCCGGTCTTGCGCAGGCGATGGAGAAGATAGAGGCCGGCAAATCCGGCGCCGACTACGGCAACGTCGACTTGTTGGGCTTTTTCGCTCGCCGCTTTGGACTCACGTGCGGCGACCATTGCGTCAGGCATGGCATTCCTCCCGTGTATTTTGTTGTGCCGGCAGGCTATCGTCGCAGGTCCGGCTTGTCATCAGGACACGTGCAATCTTCGGTAGTCGTTTGCGCCACCATCGTGCCGGCGCGAAGGTTGCCGGAGTACACGTATCGCGATGCACAATGGCCGTGATTCTCCGGGCTAATCAGGCTCGATCTGTCTGTGTATGCTGCGGTTCCGTCCAACGCGTTGCCAACCGGATGTCATGACAGAGTTGAGTGAGCGGACCAAAGCCAACATGGATGTCGTCCTTGAGGAGACCTGTCGCCAACTGCCGCACGGCGGCGATCACGACAGTCGCAGATTCATCGCCGAGCGCCTGATCGAAGCGGCGCAATCCGGTCACTCCACGCTGGGCGAACTCGGCATCGTCGCCCGCCGCGCGCTTGCGGAGATCGCCGGCAAGAATGGCTACAAGAGCAGCTAACCGTCCGTCGCGGAGCTTGCCTCGCTGCGGGCCGCGGACGTAACCTGCAGGGAACCCTTCCGCGCATCGAGATCCCCTGAAGATGCGATCCCTGCTTGCGCTTCTTGCCGCTTCCGCATTCCTCGGTTGCGCCGATGTGGCCGTAGCCCAGGCGGTCGGACAATTTCCATTTGCGCTGACGCGTGAAGGACAGATGCTCGGTGCCGTCGAAGGCGAGGTGGCCTCGTTCAGAGGGCTTGCCTACGCAACGCCGCCGGTCGGCCCGCTGCGGTGGCGTCCGCCACAGGCGACGCCCGAGAGTTCGGAGATGCGCACCGCCTACGATTACGCAGCGCCATGCCTCCAGCCGTCGCTGCCGGGCGCGAGCGAGGATTGCCTCACGCTGAACGTATTCCGTCCCTTCGGCGTCGATGGCCCGCTGCCGGTGATGGTGTTCATCCATGGCGGAGCCTTCGTCGGCGGCACTGCGAACGATCCCTTGTTCGACGGCGCAAAGCTAGCGCAGGCCGGCCTCATCGTGGTCAGTGTCAATTATCGCCTCGGCGCACTCGGCTGGCTTACCCATCCCACGGTGCCGGAAGGCAGCTCCGGCAATTACGGCCTGATGGACCAGATCGCAGCGCTGCATTGGGTGCACGACAACATCGCGGCCTTCGCCGGCGATCCGAACAACGTCACCTTGTTTGGCAGCGGTGCAGGCGCGACCTCGATCGCGCTCCTGATGCTGTGTACGCAGTCGCGCGACCTGTTTCAGAAAGCGATTCTGCAATCGGTGCCGGGTCGCGCACGCCTGCGCCCGGCGCAGGAGGCGGAAGCCGCCGGCCGGGAATTTGCGGCGGCACTTGGGCAGGAGATTGAATTACGCACGGCCACATCGGCGCAACTGCTGGCCGCCGAAAAGCGATTGCTGGCAAAATCCTCGCACAGCTTCGCTCCGGCGATCGATGGAAGCCTGGTGACCGAAAGCATTGCCGCAGGGTTCGCTGCGGGACATGAAAGTCGCATTCCCCTCATCGTGGGCTCGAATGATGACGAGACGCGGTTCGATAGCGATCTCGATATCAAGGAGCGGCTTGCATCGTCAGGCGGCTCAATCGATGAGCTGCGCAAGCTTTACCCCGGTCTCTCGACACCTTCCGAACTTGCAGCGCGCTTCTACACCGACAAGGTCTTCTCCGAGCCGGTGAGATTGCTGGCTCGCCTGCATGCCGCAGGCGGCGCGCCGACCTTTCGCTATCGCTTCGCCTATGTGCCGGAGGCGCAGCGTGCGAATCCCGATTTCGGTCACGGCCGCGAATTGCAGTTCATCTTCGGCGCGGAAGGCGTACCCGGTGCGGGCATGTTTTCACGGCACGATCGCGAGGTCGCAGCACGGATGCGCGCCTATTGGATCAACTTCGCGAAGAGCGGCGATCCCAACGGCCCCGACCTGCCGCGCTGGGACGCGGCGGCAGGAGGCGATCGTCTTTTGCTGATCACGAACGATCGCATGGCGAGCAAAGACGACCCCTGGTCGGGGCGTCTCGATCGCCTCGCGCGCTAGAGCAGGATGAGTTGGATCAAGCCGCGAGTTCGACGCGCGGCGCCGGGCTGAGGCGGTCTTCCTCCAGATAGTCCACCGAGCCGTCCTTCTCGACGGCATAGAACTGCTGGCCTTCCTTCGACCTGAAGGCGGCGCGGATGACACCGCGGCGGCCCTTGTCACTGTTAACGACGTCCCCCAGCGCAAACTTCTTCATCTTCCGTCCTTGTCTTCTGGCCGACTCCTTCGGCCATGCCGGGATTCTGGGCGGTGAATCGTTAACGACTTGCTAACCATGCTGGTTTCCTTATGCTCGCCGCCGGTCGCGCGTGCAGCTCGCATGCGCATGTTGCCAACGAGACGAGCCTTCGCCCATGACGCGATTTCCGACCTTCTTCCTGTCGCATGGCGGCGGCCCCTGGCCCTTCATGGAGGACAGGCGGGCGCAGTATGCGAAGACCGCCGAGGAGTTCGGCCGGCTGCCGCAACTTCTGCCTGCGAAGCCGAAGGCTGTGCTCGTCATCACCGGACATTGGGAAGCCGACGCCTTCACCGTGTCCACCTCGGCGCATCCGCCGATGGTGTACGACTACTACGGCTTCCCCGAGCATACTTATCACCTCAAATATCCGGCGCCGGGCAAGCCCGAACTCGCCGCGGAGGTGAAGACGCTGCTCACGCGCGCAGGCCTCGACTGCCGCGAGGATGCCAACCAGGGATTCGATCACGGCACCTTCGTGCCGCTTGGCCTGATGTATCCGAACGCGGACATGCCGATCGTGCTGCTGTCGCTGAAGTCGACCTATGATGCGGCCGAGCACATCAGGGCCGGAGAGGCGATCGCCTCGCTCCGCGACGAATGCATCCTGATCGTCGGCAGCGGCCTGACCTATCACAACATGCGCGGCTTCGGCCGGGCGGAGTCCAAGCCGGTCTCATATGATTTCGAAGCCTATCTGAACGAGGCGATCAGCAATCCAGATGCGGCGCGCCGCAACGCGATGCTGGTCGATTGGGAGAGCGCACCCAGCGCGCGCCTCGCCCATCCCCGCGAGGACCATCTGCTGCCGCTGATGGTGGCCGCCGGTGCCGCCGGTAACGACGTCGGCCATCGCGTCTTTGTCGACGAGGTCGCGAACGTCGCGATGGCGTCGTATGTGTTTGGCGGCTGAGTTCGCTTGCCCTCACGCGACTGAACCCAGACAAAATATCGAAAACAACCCCATGCAAAGTAGAATTACTTAGCAAAATCGCCGGGCTGGGCAGGGTGCTGGAGCGGCATTTTGACGACGTTTGACACGTCGGGCAAAACAGCGGCAAAATTCGATCATGGCATCGCTCTCGCTCGGCCACATCAAGATCGAGAGTACGGGGCGAGGAGCCCGCTTTGGGTTCGTTGCGCCTTTGAAGGTACGAGTCTCTGCCGCGATCAGGCGGCAGCTGTGGCGTCCGAGGCACAGTCCTCCAACAACTGGCTTCCAATCAGGAGGCCTGTCGATTTTGTCTAGACGGACAGTGCTAGTGCCGGCTTATTCTTGATTGCCCGAGTCTGGAGATACTTCGGTTTCAGGATATCGACGCCTCTGATGACGCTGCATGTCACGGTCAACGACGCTCAGATTGGCGCCCCCCGCCGTGACGTGAAGGCGGTCATCGCCGTCGTTGGACTTGCGATTGAGGCCAGAATAGCCGGCGCGTCAGCGATGATCGCTGACGGTGACCGGACCGCCTCTCACTTGCGTGACGCCATCAGACACGGCGCGCGCGGCATTATAAGTTTTGGGGTATGCGGCGGGCTAGATCCAAAGCTCCGACCAGGTAACGTTGTCATCGCCTCGTCGGTATTTGCTGCGAAAGATGAAGCTTATCCAGCTGACCTCCCCTGGGCCGAGGAACTCCTTCGGATGATCCCGGGTGCCAGCCACTCTGCGATAGCTGGTGTCGCTTCTCCGATGACAAGTCTTGAAGAGAGACGGGAGTTCCATGGCCTTACTGGGGCGGTCGTTGCCGATATGGAGTCGCAGATCGTCGCTCGAATTGCTTCCGAACTCAGAATTCCCTTTGCCGTCTGTCGTGTTGTTCTAAACCCTGCTCATCGAAAACTGCCGAGCGCAGCGCTCATAGATATCGGGCCCGCAGGTAAGCCTGAACTGCGCAAAATTGGACGTTCGCTTGTTCAAGACCCGCGGCAACTCTTTGGTCTCAGCCGGCTCGCCGTTGACTCTGTCATGGCGGTGATGGCTTTGCGCAGCGCCAGGCAACGGCTCGGAACTCGGTTTGGTCTCCCGCACCCGTGTTCACGAGACCCAGTCCCGATTCCGACGCGTGCACTTGAAACGCTAGCTGCACGCGCCTGATCCTGCAGCAGCGTGCTCCCGATCTCAGACTCCAGGTTTGTCCAGGTCCGAGATGGTGTTTGAATCTGCACGCCGGCGCAGGAAGACGTTACTCACCGAAAGAGCCGGCGCGGCCAAGATATCCGCCAGCGCATTCCAGGAAAACGTTGGCCGAGGCGCGCCCGCGTGGCACGAAGTCTGCTTGGCCGCTCGTCCGATGCAGCCTCGTCGTCTCATAAATCGCCAAGCGAGCGGGTTCCAGTCGTGCCAAGTCTGCTCGGCCCTTTCGGATAGCAAGCCAGAGACGATTTCCGGCGCAGGTCCGAAGACCTCAGGCAGTTTGCTCGACAGATTGTTGTCCGACAGAACGTCCCATCTCGAAAATCCGCCCATGATCGGCGATGAAATGGCGAACACCACGCGACCAATCCGCGCTTCCCGTGCCGGGAAAGAACACATTGGGCAAGGTTCGACGATTGAGTACAAGGTGCAATCCGGCAAACGCTTTTGTCGTAAAATCCTCTGCGCCTCAGAAAGAGCCACGAGTTCGGCGTGTCGGGTCACGTCGCATTCCGATGAAACGTGGTTGGTCGCTTCTGCGATGATCTGTCCTCGAGACGCGATGACGGCGCCGAATGGCAGCTCTCCTTGCTTCACGCCTTGCCGAGCGAGTTCGAGGCATCTTTCCATCATTCGCAGATCTTGATCGTCAGCTTCTGATCTACTCATGGGCGGTCCCTCGGGAACGCGAAATCATTGTTGAGAATGCGTTGGGTTCTGTCGCTGCCCCTTCAAGCTTCGGCCGCGACGGAGCGACGAAGAGTGTTTCCGGTGCCGTTCCGGAGGCGGCTCCTGCGGCCCGGCATGTTGGCAATTAAACAACGGGCTGCAGACAATCTGACTTGATCTGGATCAAGGGCCGTCACCTTTCAGTTCCGCACTGACCACATGATGGCCGATTGTCCATGCCGGCTCCGGGGGCTCTCGAGAGCAGACATCCTGTATTTGTGGGGACACGCGCTAATCCGCCCTACGCGGCTTCAGGCTCACCCGTATTTCAGCTTCATGAACAAGATACCGCCGGCGAGCAGCATGGTGACGGCGTTCGCGGCAACCAGCGGAGCGTCGCCGCTGAGCAGGCCATAGACGAGCCAGAGCGCCAGGCCCAGCACCATGACCAGAAACATGCCGAGCGAGATGTCGCGGGCCGAGCGCGTCTTCCACACCTTGATGAATTGCGGCGCATAGGCAACCGTGGTGCAGGTTGCGGCGGCAAAGCCGAGCAGCTTGATTGTGAAGGGTTCCATGCCGGCTCCATAGCTTGGATTCGACCGGCATCATGGCTACGCCCGGCGGGCCGCCATGAGGCCGCGATAGAGCGCGGCGTAGTCCCCGGCGCGGTTGCGCCAGGAGACGTCGGTCGCAAGTCCACTCAATTGCAGTCGGCGCCAGGTCAGCTTGTCGTGGAAGGCGGTGTTGACCTTGCGCAGCGTGCCGGCGAGGGCATCCGCGGTCACGGGGCCGAACTTGAAGCCGGTGGCATCGCGGTCCGACATGTCGGCCTCGCCGATATCGACGATGGTATCCTCGAGACCGCCGACGCGGGAGACGATCGGCACGGCACCATAGCGCAGCGCGCAGAGCTGGGTCAGGCCGCATGGCTCGAAGCGCGACGGCACGATCAGCGCGTCCGAGCCGGCCTGGATCAGATGCGCCAGAATCTCGTCATAGCCGATCACGACCCCGATGCGGCCGGGATTTGCGCGCGCAACGGCCTGATAGCGGTCCTGGAGATCGCGATCGCCGCTGCCGAGCAGCGCGAGCTGCATGCCTTCGCCCAAAATGGTCGGAATGGCCTCGAGCAGGAGATCGAGTCCCTTCTGCCAGGACAGGCGGCTGATGACGCCGAGCAACGGCGCTTCGTCCGAGGAATCGAGATTGAATTGTTTCTGAAGCACCGCCTTGTTCGCCGCCCGAAACGTAAGATCCTCAGCGCCGAAGCGGTACGCGATGTGCGGATCTTCTTTCGGATTCCAGACCTCGATGTCGATGCCGTTGAGGATGCCGCTCAGCACGTCCGCGCGTTCGCGAAGCAAGCCGCCAAGCCCCATCCCGCCTTCGTCGCTCTGGATCTCATGAGCGTAGGTCGGCGACACCGTCGTGATGCGATCTGCGAATTGCAGTCCGGCCTTCAGGAAGCTGATGCCGCCAAAATATTCGAGGCCGTGAACGTCGAAGGAGCTCCAGGGCAGTCCGATCGCACCGATCAGCTCGCGATCGAACTTGCCCTGATAAGCCATGTTGTGGATGGTCATCACGGTGCCGGGCCGCGGACGATTGTCATAGTGCAGATAGGCCGGCGCGAGCCCCGCCTGCCAGTCATGCGCGTGCACGACGTCGGGCGCGAAGGCCGCAACGAGGCCGTGGCCGATGTCGGCGGCTAGGCGCGACAGGGCTGCGAAGCGCACGCCATTGTCGGGCCAGTCGACGCCCTCGGCTGTCACGTAGGGGTTGCCAGGCCGCGCATAGAGATGCGGCACGTCGAGCACGAAGAGGTCGAGCCCATCGTGGGAGCCGGCGAGCAGCCGGCCCGGTCCGCCGAAATAGTCAGGCCAGTGCCGGATTTCCTCTGTACCCGAGACGAGCCGCATCACGTCGGGATAGCCCGGCATCAGCGTCCGCATCTCGACGCCGTGCGCCTTCAGTGCGAGCGGCAGCGCGCCGGCGACATCTGCAAGGCCGCCGGTCTTGACGATGGGATAGACCTCGGAGGCGACCGCGAGAACGCGAACAGGCGTCATGTATTGAGCCTGTCGAGCATCGGCTGGGTGATGAGCGAAATACCCTGCTCGGTGGTACGGAAGCGCTGGGCATCGAGGGCCGGATCCTCGCCGACGACGAGGCCCTCGGGAATCTCGACGCCGCGGTCGATGACGACGTTCTTCAACCGTGCGCCTCGTCCGACGTTCACATAGGGCATGATCACGGCGTTTTCGACATTGGCGTAGGAGTTGATGCGCACGCCGGTGAACAGCAGCGAACGGCGCAGCGAGGCGCCGGAGATGATGCAGCCGCCCGAGACCAGCGAGCTTACGGCCTGGCCGCGCCGGCTCTCCTCGTCGTGGACGAATTTCGCGGGCGGCGTGATCTCCGCATAGGACCAGATCGGCCAGGCGCTGTCGAACAGGTCGAGCTCCGGCACCACGTCGGTGAGGTCGATATTGGCTGCCCAGTAAGCGTCGACGGTACCGACGTCGCGCCAATAGGCGCCGCCGTCGTTGCCGGAGCGGACGCAGGAGGTCGAGAACTGGTGCGCGATCGCGCGGCCGTTCTTGACGATATAGGGAATGATGTCCCCGCCGAAATCGTGGTTCGAGTTCGGGTCCGCGGCGTCGCGCTTGAGTTCCTCATAAAGGAATTTCGCATCGAACACATAGATGCCCATGCTGGCGAGCGAGACGTCCGGCTTGCCGGGCATCGGCGGCGGATCGGCGGGCTTCTCGAGGAACGACTGGATCCAGCCGTTCTCGTCGATATGCATGATGCCGAAGCCCGAGGATTCCGAGCGCGGCATTTCGAGGCAGCCGACCGTGACGTCGGCACCGCTCTCGACGTGCTGGCGCAGCATCACCTCGTAGTCCATCTTGTAGATGTGGTCGCCGGCGAGCACCACGATGAAGCGGGCGTTGTGCGCCTCGATGATGTCGATGTTCTGGTACACCGCATCCGCCGTGCCGACATACCACATGTTCTCGGAGACACGCTGGCTGGCGGGAAGAATGTCGAAGCTCTCGTTGCGCTCGGGACGGAAGAAGTTCCAACCCATCTGTAAGTGCCGGATCAGGCTGTGGGCCTTGTACTGGGTGGCGACCGCGATACGGCGGATGCCGGAGTTAACCGCGTTCGAAAGCGCGAAATCGATGATGCGGGATTTTCCGCCGAAATAGACCGCAGGCTTGGCGCGCCGGTCGGTCAACTCCAAAAGCCGGCTGCCGCGCCCGCCGGCCAGGACGAACGCCAACGCCTGACGGGCGAGCGGCTCATTACCGACGGCACTCATGTCATCCTCCCACACTCTGGCGCATCGCCCGCCTTCGCGAGACGGCTCTCGGCCGAGCACCATTGGAACCGATAGTAGCGGTACGAATAGTAAATCTGGAAGGTAGTTGTTGGTTGCGCCGCGCGGGAAGCTTAATGCTTTGCGGTGGTCTGTGTCTTCCGGCTTCGTCGCACCGGTGTCATATCCGCACGGCGTACCGGCGCCGGCCCGACCGCAGTCCAGGCAACCGCGGCTGTCTTGTGCGTCGCACGCAAAATCGGGGCTTTGAGCTGGCGCGAGGATGTTCGATCATGCGCCGGCGATCCTTTTCCAGGTGAAACGTCAGACAGGGAGGAGACCATGAGCATGTCGAAAATGGCAATTGCCTGTTCGCTGGCGGGCGCGGTGATGGCCGGTCAAATGCAGCAGGTGGCGGCGGCGCCGCTTCCGACCAATATCGCGACCATGAAGGCCGCAGCCGGCGATGATGTCACCCAAGTGCATTGGCGCGGCGGAGGCTGGGGCGGCGGTTGGGGATGGGGCCTCGGCGGCTTCGCGGCCGCTGCGATCATCGGCGGTGCTCTCGCCGCGAGCAGTGCACCTTATGGCTACGGTTATGGCTCTTATGGCAGCGGCGCGTACTACGGCGGCTACGGATATCCGGGGCCGGGCTACGGCTATGGTTATGCGCCGGCCTATTACGGCTATGGGCCTGCCTACGCCTATCCGAGATACTATCGGCCTTATCGTCCCTATTATGGCTATGGCTATGGCTATGGTTACGGCCGGCCGTACCGGGTTTATCAACGTAGCTATTACGGCGGATATTGGTGAGTGCTCGCGCAGGCTAGAGCGAGAGCCACACGAGCAGACTCATGCAGGCGAGGTGTGCGAGCACGATCGCGGCGAGATGCAGCGGGCCGGCTTTGAGACGAAGCCCGCGCATCCAGCCACCTCTGCCTAGAGCCGTTTCCGTTCCGATGAATCGGAACGGGGCTCTAGATTCTTGTTTTGACGCGTTTTCTTCACGCGAACCGGTATCCACTTCGCTCGAAAACGCTCTAGTTCGATCCTGCGGCCGCGGCCGTGAAGCTGCGGTCGAGGGCTTTGCTCACGTCGAGCTGCTTCGGCAGGATGCCGTAGCGCGTGGAGCGGTCGGACGCCTCCTGCACCTCCTTCACCACGTTCTCGTCGATGACGATCGGGCTGGTGCGCTGTGCGGTGTAGGCCGACAGCAGCACGTCCTCGGGTAGCTTGGTCAGTTCGGCCGTGCTCCTGGCGTAGTCACTGAGGTGGTCCAGCGACCACAGCCGGGCCTTGTTCAGCCGCTGCACCAGGTCCTGCACCGCCGCCCGCTTGGTGGCGATGGCGTTATCGGAGGCGACGATGAAGGTGATGGTCGGCGTCAGGCCTTCGCCGTCGGCGATCACGCGGGCCTTGTCCTTCAGCGTCGCGAACGAGACGTAGGGCTCCCATACCGCCCAGGCGTCGATCGAGCCCGCGACCAGCGCAACCTTGGCGTCGACAGGACCGAGCGGCGCGAAGGTCGCGTCCTCCAGCTTGATCTGCGCCTTCTCCAGTGTCGCATCGATCAGGAACTGACCCCAGCCACCGCGCGTGCCGGCGAGGCGTTTGCCCTTGAGGTCGGCCACCGACTTGATCGGCGAATCCTGGCGCACGAGGATGGCCTGCGTCTTCGCATCCGACTTGGTGCCGCCGATCGCCTTGATCGGTGCGCCGGCCGCATAGACCGAGAGGAAGGAGAGGTCTCCGGTGTAGCCGACGTCGAGCGCGCCGGCGTTGAGCGCTTCGAGGATCGGCGCCGCGGCGGGAAATTCCGACCACTCGATCTTGTAGGGCAGGTCTTTCGCGTAGCCGGAGATTTCGAGCAGCGAGCGGTTGCCGCCTTTCTGGTCGCCGACGCGCAGTACGACCGTGTCCGCCGCGAACGACGCGGCCGTCGTCGACAAGGTGATGACGGCGGCGAACAGCGATGCCGCGACTCGACGCGTGATGGGATAGTCGTGAGAGTTGTTGCTCATGTGGCCTGTCTTGTTGCTTTGCTCACCACGCGTGAGCGAACGATGCAGCGGGACGACAAAGTCTATGACCGCGCAATGCGCAGTCAATGAAATGGCCATCCGTATTGCGCGCGCATCGGGCAAGGACGTTTCAGCAAAGCGTTGCGTTCGAGAATGTGCGACGTTCGCAGCCGAAGAATCGCATGAATGATGCAGATGAGGGAATAAAACGGCATCATTGCAAAATGATGCATCTGCGGAAATCGTTTCATCGTTCCTGCACGCGCCGAAGGAGAGAATGCCCTCGCTTCGCGCCACATTCGAAATTCCATTTCATTGACGATGTCGCGAACGCGCCGCATGATTTGCGCATCGCACCAAAGCCGCGCGTGAAGCGCCGGCGAAAAATATTCTCTCAACGCAGCTCCGAACGGAATATGCGCAACGCGAAGCGTTGCGCGAATGGCAGGGCTGCACCAGCGCAGGAGTGGGGACTGATGGGCAACGACAACAAGCGCGGCGGATCGTGGGTCGACCGGCGCCATCTGCTGCAGGCGGGACTCGCGGCGGCGTTCGCCGCGCCGCTCGGTGCTCTGGGTGCGCAGGCCTTTGCACCACGCGGGATCGCAGCCGGTGTCGACTTCTCGGAGTTTCCGCTGTGCCGCACGGCCGCAGATGGTCCCGCGCTCACCGGCGCGCCGCGCAAGCTGAAATTGTCGTGGAATGCCGGCGCAGTGTGCCTTACGCCGCTGCCCGTCGCCATCGAGCACGGCTTCTTCCAGAAGCAGAATCTCGATGTCGAACTCGTCAACTATTCCGGATCGACCGACCAGCTGTTAGAGGCGATCGCGACGGGGAAAAGCGATGCCGGCCTCGGCATGGCGCTGCGCTGGCTGAAGCCGCTGGAGCAGGGCTTCGACGTCAAGATCGCTGCCGGCACTCATGGCGGCTGCATGCGCGTCCTGACGCATACCGATTCCGGCGTCGCCAAGCTCGCCGACCTCAAGGGCAAGATCGTCGCGGTCGGCGATCTCGCCGGACCCGACAAGAACTTCTTCTCGATCCAGCTGGCAAAGCTCGGCATCGATCCGAACAAGGATGTCGATTGGCGCGCCTATCCCGGCAACCTCCTCAACGTCGCCGTGGAGAAGGGCGAGGTGCAGGCCTTCCTGTCGTCAGACCCGCTTGCCTATCTCTGGCTCAAGGACACCCAGTACAAGGAAGTCGCCTCCAATCTCGACGGCGAATACCGCGACAAGAGCTGCTGTATCGTAGGCTTGCGCGGCAGCCTCGTGCGCGAGGAGCCGCAGGTCGCCCGCGCCATCACGCAGGCGCTGCTCGATGCCGCGATGTTCACCTCGCAGAATCCGACAGTGGCGGCAAAGTCGTTCCAGCCCTACGCGCCGAAGACGGCGACGCTCGCCGATATCGAGGGCATGGTGCGCTACCACACCCACCATCATCATCCCGTGGGCGAAGTGCTGAAGCGCGAGCTGAAGGCCTATGCCGACGATCTCAAGAGCGTGCAGGTCTTCAAGCAGAGCACCGATACGGCCAAATTCGCGGAGCGCATCTATGTCGACGTATTCGCTGTCTGACGGCCTCGCCTCCGGCGCGCCGCGGGTCTCGCGCGCGCCGTTGCTTGCGAACTGGGTTCGGGAATCGGCCGTCGGCGTTCTCGCCAGTATCGCGTGGGTCGCCTTCGGCCTGTCCTGCCTGTGGTGGGAGGATGTCGGCGACTGGTCGCGCACGCATTCGCTCGGCATTGCCGCCTTCATTGTCGCTGCGGTCGCCCTGTTTGGGACTGTCGGCGCCGGTTATCTCGGCTCTGCTGGCCGCGCTCTGCGCCAGCGCGCGCCCTGGCTCGTGGCGCTCGGCGCATTCCTGACGTTGTGGGAGGTCGCAACGGCGAAATTCGCCTGGCTGCCGCTCCCGTTCTTTCCGCCGCCGCAGTCGATCATCGAAGTCTATACCGATGACCTGCCGAAGCTGCTCGACAGTGTCTTCGCCTCGGTCAAGCTCCAGCTCGGGGGCTATTTGATCGGCGCCACGATCGGCTTCCTGACCGGCGTCTCGATTGGATGGTCGCGCGCTGTCGGCTATTGGGTGCATCCGGTGCTCCGCTTCATCGGGCCGCTGCCGGCGACCGCCTGGCTTCCGATCGCCTTCTTCACCTTCCCATCGAGCTGGAGCGCCTCGACCTTCCTGATCGCGCTCGCAACCGGCTTCCCCGTGACCGTGCTGACGTGGTCGGGCGTTGCGAGCGTCAGCAACGCCTACTACGACGTCGCGCGGACGCTCGGCGCAAAGCCTTCCTTCCTGGTGCTGAAGGTCGCGATCCCGGCTGCACTCCCGCATGTATTCGTCGGCCTGTTCATGGGGCTCGGCTCGTCCTTCGCCGTGCTCGTCGTCGCCGAGATGATCGGCGTCAAGGCTGGACTCGGCTGGTACCTGCAATGGGCGCAGGGCTGGGCCGCCTACGCCAACATGTATGCGGCGCTGATCGTGATGTCGCTGCTCTGCTCCGGAGCGATCACGCTGCTGTTCGCGATCCGCGATCGCCTGCTGGTCTGGCAGAAGGGGACCGTGAAATGGTAGCCGCAGCCGCATTGGCCGAAATTGTCGCTCCGCCCGCCGCTGGTGCCGCGCTGGAGATCGAGCAGGTCAGCCACGCCTTCGACATCGATGGTGCCGAGCTTCCGGTGCTGAGCGACGTCAGCATCTCGGTCGAGCCGGGCGAATTCGTCGCGCTGCTCGGTCCCTCCGGTTGCGGCAAGTCGACCTTGCTGCGGCTCGTCGCCGGCCTCGACAAACCCAAGGCAGGAACGCTGCGCGAGGACGAGAGTCGCATCACGCGGCCGCATCCTTCACGCGTCGTCGTGTTCCAGGATCCGACCCTGTTTCCCTGGCGGTCGGTGTGGGACAATGTCGCGCTCGGGCTGGAGGCCCAGGGTATCTTGAAGAGCCAGCGACAGCGCGTCGATGACGCGCTCGATCTCGTCGGGCTGTCGTCCTTTCGCAACGCGTATCCGCATCAGCTCTCGGGCGGCATGGCGCAGCGCGTCGCGCTGGCGCGTGCGCTGGTCAACGATCCCAAGATCCTCATCCTCGACGAGCCATTGGGAAAGCTCGACTCGCTCACCCGCATCACCATGCAGGCCGAGATCGTCGCGCTCTGGCAGCGCAAGGGCTTCACCACGCTGCTGGTAACGCATGACGCCGAGGAGGCTTTGGTGCTCGCCAACCGCGTGATCGTGTTCAGCGATCGCCCAGCGCACGTGAAGGCGGACATCCGCGTCGACCGGCCCTATCCGCGCCATCGCGGCGATCCGTATCTGGCTGATCTGCGCCGCCAGATCCTTGGCCTCCTGGGGCTCGACGCCACATGGTGATATCCGCCGCCCAGGGCCGGGCAGTCCATGGCGAGCCCGATTATATCGCGCGTGCCGAGGCGCTCGCGGCAGGCTTTGCCGCGCGTGCGGCTGAACATGATCGCACCGGCAGCTTCCCTTTCGACAATTTTCGCGAGCTGTCCGAGGCGGGCCTGCTGTCGCTGACGGTGCCGGCAGCTCATGGCGGGGCCGGCGCGGGCGCAAGATACGCCGCGCGCGTCATCGGCATCATCGGCAAAGCCGATCCGTCGACCGCGCTGGTGCTGTCGATGCACTACATCAATCATCTGGTGATGGGACGAAGCCCGACCTGGCCGGCGAAGCTGTCGCGCAAGCTTGCGCGCGAGGCGGTCGAAGGCCTTGCGCTCGTCAACGCGCTGCGCGTCGAGCCTGAGCTCGGCTCGCCGTCGCGCGGGGGGCTGCCCGCGACGATCGCCCGTCGCACCGAGACCGGCTGGCGCCTCTCCGGTCACAAGATCTATTCGACGGGATCACCGATCCTGAAATGGTACCTGGTCTGGGCGCGGACGGACGAATCCGAGCCGCGGGTCGGACAGTTCCTGGTGCCGGCCGGCCTGCCGGGCACCCGCATCGTCGAGACCTGGGATCATCACGGCCTGCGCGCCAGCGGCAGCCATGACGTGATCTTCGACGACGTCGTGATCCCCCTTGATGCCGAGGTCGATGTCCGCAAGCCGGCGGAATGGCGCACGCCCGACGTTGCGCAGGCGGCCGTGCACACGGTCTTCGTCGCTGCGATCTATGACGGCGTCGCGCGCGCCGCCCGCGACTGGTTGATCTCGTTCCTGAAGCAGCGCGTCCCCGCCAGCCTCGGCGCGCCGCTCGCGACCTTGCCGCGCGCGCAGGAAATCCTCGGCGCGATCGAGGCGCGGCTCGCCGTCAATGCGCGGCTGATCGAGTCCTTCGCCCGCGACTTCGACGACGGCGTCGATCTCTCCACCGGCGAATCCAACGTCATCAAGCTGACGGTGACCAACAACGCCGTTGCCGTGGTCGAGGATGCCTTGTCGCTGACCGGCAATCACGGCCTGTCCCGCACCAATCCGCTGGAGCGGCACTATCGGGATGTCCTGTGCGGCCGCGTGCACACGGCACAGGACGATGCCACGCGTACCGGCCTCGGCCGCGCCGCGCTCGGATTCTAGGAAACAAACAGGGAGACGATCATGTCGATCGAGTTCATCGGATTCATCAGCAACAACAATTCGTCCGAAACCGTCGTTCGCGAAGGTCCGGTCCTCAATCCGACGCACATCGAGACGGTGGCGAAAGCGCACGAGAATGCCGGCTTCGATCGTGCTCTGCTGGCATTTCATTCGACCACGCCGGACTCGCTCCAGGTTGCCCAGCACGTCCTGGGCGTCACCGACCGCCTCAACGTGCTGATCGCGCAGCGGCCGGGCTTCACTGCGCCGACCCTGCTGGCGCGGCAGTTCGCTGTGCTCGATCAGTTCTCGCGCGGCCGCGTCGCGCTCCATGTCATCACCGGCGGCAACGCAACAGAGCTCCGGCAGGACGGCAATACGCTGGACGACAAGGACGAACGTTACGCTCGCACCTCGGAGTTCCTTGATGTTCTCAAGCTGGAATGGACCAGCGACAAGCCGTTCACCTACAAGGGTAAGTACTACCAGGCCGAAAACGCCTTCTCGCAGGTGAAGCCGTATCGTCCCGAGGGCATCCGAATCTATTTCGGCGGGGCGTCGGATGCGGCGATCGACGTCGCCGGCAAGCATGCCGACACCTTCGCGCTGTGGGGTGAATCCTACGCGCAGGTGCGCGATATCACCTCCCGCGTCCACAACGCGGCAGTCAGGCAGGGGCGGCCGACGCCGCGCTTCAGCCTCTCGGTGCGGCCGATCATCGCCCCGACCGAAAAGCAGGCCTGGGAGAAGGCGGAAGAGATCTTGGCGCGTGCCACCGCGCTTCAGGACAAGACCGGCTACCGCAAGCCCGCCGACGGCCACGCCACCGCCGGCGCTCGGCGCCTGCTTGCGCTCGCTGACCAGGGCACCCGCATCGACAAGCGGCTTTGGACCGAGATCGCGAAGCTCACTGGCGCCAACAGCAACACCACAGCACTGGTGGGTACGCCCGAGCAGGTCGCCGAAGTCTTCGGTGACTATTACGACCTCGGCATCAGCCATTTCCTGATCCGCGGCTTCGATCCCCTGATCGACGCGATCGAATACGGCCGCGAGCTGATCCCGCTGACGCGCCAGCTGATCGCGAAGCGTCAGGCTGTTCGCGGCGAGGCGGCGGAATGATCCGCCTCATGCTGGCCGGCGCGCTGCTGTTCGGCTCGCTCGAGCTGGCGACGGCGCAAACCACCCTGCGCGTCGGCGACCAGAAGGGCAATTCGCAAGCCGTGATGGAAGCGGCCGGCGTGCTCAAGGACGTCCCGTACAGGATCGAGTGGAAGGAGTTTCCGGCTGCCGCACCGCTGCTCGAGGCGCTCAGCGCCGGTGCGATCGAGACCGGTCTCGTCGGCGACGCGCCGTTCACCTTCGCCGCCGCCTCCGGCGCGCCGGTGAAGGCGATCGCCGCGATCCGGCAGACGCGCGAGGGTCTCGCGATCCTCGTGCCCGAGAATTCGCCGATCAGGACGTTCGACGATCTGCGCGGCAAGAAGATCGCAACCGGCCGCGGCTCGATCGGCCACCAGCTTATCCTAGCCGCGCTCGAGAAGAACGGCTGGAGTGCGAGCGACGTGCAGATCGCGTTCCTCGCGCCGTCCGATGCCAAGATCGCCTACACGCAAGGCTCCGTCGATGCCTGGTCGACCTGGGAGCCCTATGTCAGCCAGGAGGAGGTGCTGTTCAAGTCGCGCCGTGTCATCACCTCGGAGGGCCTGACGCCGGGCCTGAGCTTTCAGGTCGCGCGGCCCGACGCCATCCGCGACAAGCGCGCGGAGCTGACGGACTTCATCCGGCGCCTCACTGCGGCGCGGGCGTGGTCGCTGAACAACGTCGAAGGTTATGCTGCGACGTGGGGCAAGCTGATGAACATCCCGACGGCCGTGCCGCAAAACTGGCTGTCGCGCGCAAAGATCCGCATTGCCCCGATCGACGACGGCGTGGTCGCGGACGAGCAGGGCACGATCGACCTCTACTTCCGCTGGGGCCTGATCAAGCAGAAGCTCGATGCGGCGGAGATCGTCGATCGCTCCTTCGCGGACGCGATTGCGAAGGCGGGATTATAAGCCCCCACTTCTGGTGTCGCGGACGCGGCGCAGCGTGCAACGCTGCTCCGGCGTCATTCCGGGGCGCGACGAAGTCGCGAACCCGGAATCCATTCATCTGCAACATTGCGGGCCGATGGAGTCCGGGCTCGCCCTTCGGGCGCCCCGGAATGACGAGGGGTGGGGTGCGAAGACTCACGAATCCATCAAGCATCCGTGAAGCGAGAAGAACATCGTCAGAGCGACCGCCGTTCCCGACGGATTCGTTCTGCATTTCCTGCGTTCGACAATAATCGCATTGCTATTTGCGCCACCTCTCTTGCGGCGCGCTACATCCCGTCAGAAATCAAATAGACGACCACATCGGGAGACCGGCCATGGGCCTGCAAGAAACAAAAATCGAATCGCTTCCCTTCGTCACTGCCGAACTCAACTATCTCGCACCGGTTTCGGGCAAGCCGCGTACCTATGCCTTCGATCCGCCGCCGGGCGAGCCCAAGAGCACATCGCTGCCTGAGCCGCACCAGGTCCCGATCTTCGATGCACGCCTTATCGCTCAAAACTTCTCGCTCGATCGCGAGGGCTTTGCGCTGGTTCGCCATCCGACGCAGGTGAAGGATTTCTACAACGACGAGGAGGTCAGGGCGGTCTACTATCCCGCCGTCGAAGCGTTCCTGCGCGCGACGCTGAAGGCCGATCGCGTCTTCATCTTCGACCATACTGTTCGCAAGCGTGTGGATGGCGCTGCGGATATCCGCGGTGGCGGACCGCGTCAGCCGGCAACGCGCGTCCATGTGGACCAGACCGCAGTCTCCGGCGCAAACCGGGTGCGTGAGCACCTGCCCGCTGAAGCCGACGAGCTGCTCAGGGGGCGTGTGCAGGTGATCAATCTGTGGCGGCCGATCCGCGGCCCCTTGCGCGATTCACCTCTGGCGATGGCCGACGGCACGACGGTGGCGGCTGATGATCTCGTTGCCTCCGACTTGATCTATCCCAACCGCCGGGGCGAGACCTATTCGGTGAAATACAATCCGAACCACCGCTGGTTCTATTTCCCGGAGATGACGCCGGACGAAGCGTTGCTGCTCAAGTGCTATGATTCCGCAACCGACGGCCGCACGCGCTTCGGGCCGCATACGGCCTTCGTCGATCCGACCACGCCAGCCGACGCCGCCCCGCGTGAGAGCATCGAAGTCCGGACGCTCGTCTTTCACAAGCAGTAATAATCTTTGATGGAACTGCCGGGCGCTGGCCCGGCAGTTTTGGGAACTTATCAGAACAAGCGGACGTTTGCAGCGCCGGATGGGGCCAACGCGGAGCGATGCTGTGCGAGCGCAAACGCTATTGTTTTGCTTGTCCGCTTTTTCGCTTTCAGCTCTTTCTGTTGCACATGCCGAAAGCGGGCTTGCCTCCTACTACGGGTACGGAAAAGCCGGCACGAGCGGCGAGTTGACCTGCGCGCACCGCACGCGCCCGTTCGGCAGCGTGCTCACGGTGTCCTATAGCGGCCGCACCATCCAGTGCCGCGTCAACGATCGCGGTCCCTTCATTCGCGGCCGTATCGTCGATCTCTCGGTGGCGGCCGCCCGTGCGCTCGGCATGATGAGCGCCGGCGTGGTGAGGGTCTCGGTGCAATAGGCCTGACAGCGCGCTATAGTGCCCCAAAGCAAGGGTGAGGGGGCGCTATGGCTGGAATCAGGGTGGGGCTTGTCGGCTGCGGCTTCGTGTCGGACCTGCATATGTATGCGTTCCGGCGCGTCTATGGTGTGGACGTCGAGGTCGTGGCCGTGGCTGCGCGTGGTGAGCATGTCGTCGAATTCGCCCGCCGGCATCAGATTGCGCGGGTCTATCGCAGCTTCGCCGAGCTGATCGAGGACCCCGAGCTCGATGTCATCGACATCTGCACGCCGCCCAATCTCCATGCCGAGATGATCGTAGCCAGCATGCAGGCCGGCAAGCATGTCATCTGCGAAAAGCCCTTCGCAGGCTATTTCGGCCGCGAGGGCGACAGGCAGCCCATCGGCAAGCACGTGCCGAAGGCGCTCATGTATGAGCGCGTGCTGGAGGAGATGGACCGGACCCGTGCCGCGATCGAGCGGACCGGAAAACTCTTCATGTATGCCGAGGACTGGATCTACGCGCCTGCGGTGACGAAGACGGCCGAGATCATCAAGGCGACCAAAGACAAGATCCTGTTCATGAAGGGCGAGGAGAGCCATTCCGGCTCACACGCGGCGCATGCCGCGCAATGGGCGATGACCGGCGGCGGCTCGCTGATCCGCATGGGCTGTCATCCGCTCTCGGCAGTGCTCTATCTCAAGCAGGTCGAGGCGAAAGCGCGCGGCGAAACCATCCGCGTCGCGAGCGTCACCGGCGATGTCGGTAACGTCACAGCCAGCCTGGAGCCGGAGGAGC
This sequence comes from Pseudomonadota bacterium, assembly GCA_023435725.1. Taxonomy (GTDB): domain Bacteria; phylum Pseudomonadota; class Alphaproteobacteria; order Rhizobiales; family Xanthobacteraceae; genus Bradyrhizobium. The sequence goes on from JAEYRD010000043.1 coordinate 38,395, forward strand.
GGACCTACATCAAGGCCAACCCTGTCGATGTCGAGGACTGGGGCACGCTCACCGCCACGTTCTCCGACGGCACCAAGGCGACCGTGTTCTCCGGTGACATGATCATGGGCGGCGTTCGCAACCTCATCGAGACCTACACGAGCGGCGGTTCGCTGTTCGCCAACATCACGCCGAACACGCATCTGGTGAGCTACCAGACCAGCGAAGAGAAGCTCGCCTCTGTCTACGTCACCGAGAAGGTCGATCGTAAAACCGGCTGGCAATATGTCTGCCTCGAGGAGGAATGGACGCGCGGCTATCTGCAGGAGATCCAGGATTTCATGGAATGCGCCGCGAGCGGACGACAGCCACTGTCGGATCTGGCGCTGGCCTACGAGACCATCAAGGTAAACTACGCCGGCTATTGGGCGGCGGAGGAGGGGCGGCGGGTGGTGCTGTAGGACGCCGCCACGCGTTTGCTGACTGGCGATGCCGCCACTTACCACGCCCCGATAGCCATCAAAACAGCAATGGTCATGCACGAGACGCAGGCAACCGACGCAGTATAGAATTCGGGTGTGTTCAATGTTGCCTCCTGAGTTAATGCCCTTTCCTGAGTTCAGTTGCCGCGAGGAGAAGCCCCTATTTCGAAGCGCGCTTCGAATCTACTCCGTCCTGCATGTCCATCTTGCCAGCGCTATTCGGATCAGCAGGGTCGTAATCTGCCTGAAAGAGTTCAGGATGCTTGCCCGTGAGCAGAAGCTGCTTACGCATTTCTGCAAGGCGGGCGCGGCAATATTCGCGATAGAGCAAGTCGAATATGGCGGGCATCCTCACCCCCATCGTTGAAATTCACGATCTGAAAATTCAAGGTGTCTGCTCGAAGGCTCCTCTCTGGGAGCCTTTTGGGCTCCTCAACGAGAGCCCGTTGGCCGACTGCGTCAATTCCAAAGCTCAAAGGCGATTGGCTGACTGGCCTGTATGTACAAAACAAACGGAGCAGAAATAATTACCTAGATCACACTCTAGCGGTTTTCTGTTTCAGCATAACTTCGTCCAACAACCTGAGCGCGCTGCCTCGCGACGAAAAATCCAACTACAAAGCGAAATAGCTTACTTGTGGATGCAAGCGCGATTGTCTGCAACGCCGCCGTCGCGACGAGGCGTGTTTTAGAGGCGTGATGCCACGTTGAGTGCCAAGTGCACGCTATTTTGCGGCGAGCCACCCTCTCCCCACAGCGGGGAGAGGGCAAGTTGCCGGCGTGCGCAGCCGTCTATGTCCCGTAGGTCGATCCCTTCGGCAGAGGGAATACCGGGTCCTGCGTGCGAATGTTCGTCGGCCACACCACCGAGATATGCTCGCCGGCGTTCTGCATCACGACTGGTGTCGAGCGCTCGTTCTGTCCTGACAATGGCGTGCCCGGTGGAAAGAATTTCACACCGTAGCCCTGGATGGTCCCGCCGGCCGGGATGTCGACGTCGAGCGCCGCTTTCCGAATGGCCTCGGGTTCGAAGCTGCCGTACTTTTCCTTGGCGACCGGCAGCACGTTGTTGAGCAGCACCCAGGTCTGGTTGAAGCCCATCGAGCAGTGCGGCGGCACGTCGGTTGCGCCGGTCTTGGCTTGGTAGCGCGTCACCATGGTCTTGATGAGATCGCCGATGCCCAGTGCGAGCTTTCCCGGGTCCAGCAGTTGCGCCGGCACCGGATCGATGTTGCAGAAATTGTCGATGTCGGCGCCGAAGGTCGCGCGCAGCTTGTCGAGCTGGCTATAGCCGGCACCCGCGCCGAACAGCATCTTGAAGCGCAAGCCGCTTTCTCGCGCCTGACGCAGAAACAGGGTGATGTCGGGGTTGTAGCCGGCATGCGAGATCACGTCAGCCTTGGCGCGCTTGATTTTCGTGACCAGCACCGACAGATCCGGGGCCGAGGCTGAATAGCCCTCCTTCAGCACGACCTGAAGCCCGGCTTCCTTGGCATAGGTCTCGTCTGCGGCAGCGACGCCGACGCCGTAAGGACCATCCTCGTGGATCAGTGCGATCCGGACGTCCTTTGGCTCCATGCCGAGCTTCGCCTTGGCGTGCTCGCTCAAGAAGCCGGCAAAGGCCTGGCCATACTGATCCGAGTGGATTTGCGCGCGAAACACGTATTGCAGGTTCTTGTCCTTGAATACGGCGGTCGAGACCGCAGTCGTGATCCAGAGGATCTTCTTCTGCTGCTCGACCTTCGCCGCCATCGGCACCGCGTGCGCGCTGGAATAGACTCCATTGATGATGTCGATCTTTTCCTGGCTGATCAGCCGTTCGGCCTCGTTGATCGCCACATCGGCCTTGCTCTGGGAGTCGGCGGCGACAGGCACGATCCTGGTCTTGCCACCGACGCCGCCCTTCTCGTTGACGAGGTCGATGGCGATCTGCGCGCCGACCGAGGAGGCAACCGAGCCGCCGGCGGCAAACGGACCGGTGAGGTCGTAGATCAGGCCGATGCGCAATGTCTCGGCTTGCGCCTGGGCCCGTGTCCAATCGAGGCTGAGTGCGGCGGCGGCAGCCGCCGAAGTCTTCAGCAGCTGCCTGCGTGAAGTCGGCATCCTATCCTCCCTCAAAACCCGTCGTGTGATTGGTCTTGTTATTTTTTTGCCAAGTATGGGGAGCGGGAAGGCGGAAAGTCAACATCGCCCAAGGTCGATACGCGCCGGCTGCGGCCTGACGCGTCTGCGAGAGACAAAGAAAAAGCCCACCGCTCCCTGCGGAGCGATGGGCTTGATGCCGGCGCGAGCCGGTTACTGCGACAGCTTCACGAAGTTCGGAAACTTCATCTTGCCTTCGGCGATCTTCTCGGGCCAGACCACGACCTGCTTAGAGTCCTGCCACTGGAAGACGAGGCCGGTCACGGCGCCGGGCCCGGACTTGATGCCGTGGGTGAATTCGTCGTCCTTGCCGTAGAACTTGATCTGGCCGATCGTGCCCTCGTAGTCGGTCTTCTCCAGTTCGGCGACCATCTTGTCGGGATCGGTCGAGCCGGCGCGCTTGATCGCTTCGGTAATGAAGTAGACTTCGTCATAGGCGGTGTAGCCGGTATAGGCCGGCGGCGTGCCGAACTTGGCCTTGAAGGCGGCCGCGAACGGCTTCGTCTTCGAGGTCACGGCGACATCGGGGGTCGCGACCGCGAGTGAGGGCACGCCGTCGGCGGCACCGTTGGTGTCCTTCCAGAAGGTCGGGCTCAGCGCCTGCGCGCTGATGCCGAACATCGGGATCGGCACCTGCTGGTTCTTCCACTGCACCGTCGGCTGCACGCCGACATGCGAGATGCCGGTCACGATGACGTCCGGCTTCTTGCTCTCGATGTTGTTGAAGATCGGCGTGAAGTCGGTGGTATCGGGCGAGAAGCGCACATGCTCGACGACCTTCAGCCCGGCCTTGGGCAGGCAGGCCTCGTAGCCGACGTCGAGCGGCTTGGTCCAGGCCGCGTCCTCGCTCATGATCGCGACCGTCTTGAACTTGAGCTTGTCGACGAGGAGATCCTTGGCGGCGTCGCAGACGAGCTGCGCCTGGGCGGCCGAGGTCAGATAGCCGTGGAAGGTGTACTTGTTCTTCTCATAGTCGTTGTGAATAGCCTTGGTGATCTCGTTGGAGGCGGCGCCTGGCGTGATCAGCGGCATTTTCAGCCGCGCGGCCCAGGGCTCGAGCGCCAGCACGACCTCGCTGATGTAGCTCGCGATCACGGCGGAGACCTTGTCCTCGCTCACCGCGCGCTGGAACGCGCGCACCGAATCCGCGGACGAGCTCTTGTTGTCGTAGGTGACGATCTCGATCTTACGGCCGAGCACGCCGCCCTTGGCGT